>NZ_BDMA01000019.1:0-112363 GCF_002003485.1 Metapseudomonas resinovorans | reverse complement strand
TCTACTCAACCGCTTGCGCTTCCGATCCGATTCACTCTTCTCGTCAGCGGGAGGCGCATTCTACAGCGTTCAAACTCGCTGTCAACACCTCCTGTTCAGCCTCATTCGCCAGCGGCGAACCTTACGAAGCGGAACCTTCCGACGCGCTCTCCAAACATTCAACTCGTTGATTTTCAAGGAGTTTTGCTTGGCGACTGCACCGGAAGTGGGGCGCATTATAGGGGTGCAAAATCTCCCGTCAACACTTAATTGAAACCTTTTTGTCATTTCGCCTGAAAGTTGCAAATACCCTGGGCAGCCAGCGCTCTACCAGTGGGAGCCTCAGCAACATCAATGCAGCGCCGACAAGCGCGTAGCCAGCCCACTCGGCCATATCGGCACGGACAACCCAAAGCATATGTAGCAATGCTATGGCCAGGATGGCGTAAACCAGCCTGTGCAATTGCTTCCAACGCTTGCCCAGCCGACGGATGCTGAAGCGATTGGAAGTCACAGCGAGCGCCAGTAAACCACTGAACCCCAGGGCACCCACGAATATATAGGGGCGCTTGCCCAGATCGACCAAGAGCTGCTGCATGTCCAGGCCAAGCAGGAAGACGGCGTAGCCGGTGATATGCAGTACCACATAGCTGAAGCACCAAAGCCCCAACTGGCGGCGAACTGCAATCCACCCTCCCCAACCGGTCAGCTTCTGCAGCGGCGTCATGGACAAGGTGATGAGCAGCAACCAGAGAGCTGCCAACCCCAGGCGGTCGACCAGCACCTTGCCCGGGTCAGGACCCAGCGCAAATATCCAGGCCTGATAAAGCCACAGCCCGACCGGAATCGGCGCTACCAGGAATACGAAAAATCGCCAAAGCCTGAATCTCATCAGTAGTACTTCCTCAGATCCAGCCCGGTATAGAGGCTGGCCACTTCGTCATAGCCGTTGAACATGCGAGTCGGCACGATATTCGGACTGAACAACCCACTCGGAAGTCTTCGCTCATGGGCCTGACTCCAGCGCGGATGGTCCACCTCAGGATTGACGTTGGAATAGAAGCCATATTCCTCTGGGGCGATGGATTGCCATGTTGTCGACGGTTGTTCGCTGACCAGACTGATTCGCACGATCGACTTGATACTCTTGAAGCCGTACTTCCAGGGCACCACCAATCGAAGCGGCGCACCGTTCTGATTTGGCAGGACGCGCCCATACATTCCCACGGCCAAAATGGTCAGCGGATGCATTGCCTCGTCCAGCCGCAATCCTTCCACATAGGGCCAGTCGATGAGGGAGAAGCCGGAGCGTACGCCGGCCATCTCATCAGGTGCGAGCCGGGTTTCGAAGCTGACGTACTTGGCATTACTGGTAGGTTCAACTCGCTTCAGCAAATCCGACAGGGGGAAGCCGAGCCATGGAATCACCATGGACCAGGCTTCCACGCACCGGAGCCGATAGATGCGCTCTTCAAGCCCATGAGGTTTCACGAGATCCTCTATCGAGTAAGTACCTGGCTTAGCCACTTCACCCTCTATATGCACCGTCCACGGCTCGAGCTGCATCTTCTCGGCGTAGCGCGCCGGATCCCCCTTGTTGGTTCCGAACTCGTAGAAGTTGTTGTAGTGGGTCGCATCCTGAAAGGGCGTGATCGATTCGCCACCCGGTGTAACCGCCTGCCAATGGGTACCCGCCAGCTTTTCGTTGAACCAGGCCGGACCTTGGACTGACTCGACATCGGGGTAGGTCGACGCGGCCTGGGAATGGCCGGGCAATGCAACCATTGCGGCAAGTCCGCCGGCAGCAGCCATCAACTGGCGTCGGGAGAGGTAGACGGATTCAGGTGTGATTTCGTGCTCGCGGCACGCGGAGGAAGGTGGGATCTGGATCAGCATGGCGGCTCCGCAATTCGGGCTGGGATGCCCAATGGACTGCGGAGCCGCGAAGAAATTACATCACTCGACTTGCTTGCGACGACGCAGCTGGAGCAAGTATTGCACCGGGCCAGACGCGGCGTAAGCCAGGAAGATCAGCAGGAGAATGCGCGGCGGGTCGCTGAAGACAACGGCAAAGGCCAGCACGACGACCAGGATGGCCACAAAGGGTACGCGACCTTTCAGGTCCAGGTCCTTGAAGCTGTAGAACTTGATGTTGCTCACCATCAGCATGCCTGCAAGGGCAACCAGCAGGGCCACGATGAACGACATGTTCGAACCCTTGATGCCGAAATCGCTGAACGCCCAGACTGTACCAGCCACCACCCCTGCTGCTGCCGGGCTTGCGAGACCGATGAAGAAACGCTTGTCCACCTTGCCGATCTGGGTATTGAAGCGAGCCAGACGCAGGGCGGCACCGGCAACGTAGATGAAGGCCACGGTGAGGCCGACACTACCCAGACCACTCAGCGCCCATTCGAACGCCAGCAACGCAGGAGCGACACCGAAAGCGACCATGTCCGACAACGAGTCGTACTCGGCACCAAAGGCGCTTTGGGTGTTGGTCAGGCGGGCAACCCGTCCATCGAGACTGTCCAGCACCATGGCAACGAAGATAGTGGCAGCTGCCACCGAGAAGTTGCCGCTCATGGCATTGATGATGGCATAGAAGCCGGCGAACAGGTTTGCGGTGGTAAACAGGTTGGGCAGCAGGTAAATACCGCGATGCCGGACTTTACGGCCCTCAGCGTCCTGACCTTCCTCGACATGCTCGTCGATGGGCAGCAGGCTGTCGTCTTCGGGGGCCTGATGCGGTTCTTCGGGGCGTTCACTCATGAACAACATCCTTGCAGCGAATTCGAGGTGTGGTAGGCGACCCGTTTGAACGCGCCGCCCGGCAAACAGGCTTTATACCAGAACAGTGCAGCCATAACGAAAGAACGCGGCCAAGGCCGCGTTCTTTGGGGATCGGAAAAGACCTTAGTTCTTGGTCTTGTCGACGATCTTGTTGGCGGAGATCCACGGCATCATCGCGCGCAGACGCTCGCCAACCTGCTCGATCGGGTGAGCAGCGTTGTTGCGGCGGTAGGCAGTCATCGAAGCGTAGTTCGAAGCACCTTCCTGGATGAACATCTTGGCGTATTCGCCGTCCTGGATGCGCTTCAGAGCATTGCGCATGGCCTGACGGGATTCGGCGTTGATGACCTCCGGACCGGTTACGTACTCACCGTACTCGGCGTTGTTGGAGATCGAGTAGTTCATGTTGGCGATGCCGCCTTCGTACATCAGGTCGACGATCAGCTTCAGCTCGTGCAGGCACTCGAAGTAGGCCATTTCCGGCGCGTAGCCAGCTTCGACCAGGGTTTCGAAACCAGCTTTCACCAGCTCTACGCAGCCACCGCAGAGAACAGCCTGCTCACCGAACAGGTCGGTTTCGGTCTCGTCCTTGAAGGTGGTTTCGATGATGCCGGTACGACCACCGCCCACGCCGCAAGCGTAGGACAGGGCAACGTTCTTGGCGTTGCCGGAAGCGTCCTGGTAAATAGCTACCAGGTCAGGGATACCGCCGCCTTTCACGAACTCGGAGCGAACGGTGTGGCCCGGAGCTTTCGGCGCGATCATGATCACGTCGAGGTCAGCGCGAGGTACGACCTGGTTGTAGTGGATGGCGAAGCCGTGGGCGAAGGCCAGGGTGGCACCCTTCTTCAGGTTCGGCTCAACTTCTTCCTTGTACAGCTTGGACTGGAATTCGTCGGGGGTCAGGATCATGACCAGGTCAGCGGCGGCAACGGCTTCCGGCACGCTCTTGACGGTCAGGCCATGGGCCTCGGCCTTGGCAACGGTGGCAGAACCGGCGCGCAGGCCAACAGTCACGTCCACACCGGAATCTTTCAGGTTGCACGCGTGGGCGTGGCCCTGGGAACCGTAACCGATGATGGCAACTTTCTTGCCCTGGATGATGGAGAGGTCACAGTCTTTGTCGTAATAAACTTTCATGTTCCGGACTCTTTTATAGCGAAATGGATGGGGTGCATGCACCGCGACAAGGGCACATTAAGCGATCTGCTACATTGCGTAAAATGATATATTCGCAACGCAATGTGCCGATATTTGAAACGTCCATGGACAGCCACTCCCTCAAGCTTTTTCTTTCCCTGGCAGACAACCTGCACTTCGGCAAAACCAGCCGCGAGCAGCATGTCAGCCCCTCCGCGCTCAGTCGCAGCATCAAGCAACTCGAGGACGAACTCGGCGCACCACTGTTCGTGCGGGACAGTCGCTCGGTCCAGTTGACCCGCGAGGGGCAGCAGTTCCGTGAATACGCGAGTGAGGTCATGAGCGGCTGGCATGCCATCCGCCAACGACTCATGCAGAACCAATTGGACCTGCACGGCGAACTCTCCCTGTATTGCTCGGTGACCGCGAGCTACAGCTTTCTCTACGACATCCTGAGCAGCTTCCGCCAGGACTACCCCCGCATCGAAATGAAACTGCACACCGGTGACCCCGCAACGGCCGTCGAGCGGGTGCAACAAGGGTTGGAGGATCTTGCCATCGGTGCCCGACCCGACAACCTGCCAGCCGGCGTCGACTTCCAGTCGATTACCCGCTCGGAGCTGCGCTTCATCGGCCCACAGTCACCTCAATTGCTCACAGAAGAACAACGGAGACAGCCCACAGCGCAAAGCTGGAAGGACGTGCCGATGATTCTCTCGGAAGAAGGCCTGGCCCGAACCCGGACCGACCGCTGGCTGAAAAGCCACGGCATCAAGCCGCGCATCTATGCCCAGGTGAGCGGCAACGAGGCCATCGTCAGCATGGTGAGCCTGGGGTTCGGTATCGGCGTGGTTCCGCAGATCGTGCTCGACAACAGCCCACTGACCGCACGCATCCGCATCTACGATATCCAGCCGCCATTGGCCGCCTACGACATCGGCCTGTTCGCCCTGGAAAAACGCCTCAAGGACCCGCTGATCGCAGCCTTCTGGAATCGCCGCCAGTAAAATCCGGGCAATAAAAAACCCCGCACCAGGCGGGGTTTTTCACGACTGCGATCAGATAGTCAGCACTTTGTCGCCACGGGAAATCCCGGTGACGCCACTGCGTACGGTTTCCAGGATCGAACTGGTACCGATTGCCTGGATGAAGCTGTCCAGCTTGTCACTGGTGCCCGCCAGCTGGATCGTATAGACGCTGGAAGTCACGTCGACGATCTGGCCGCGGAAGATGTCGGTGGTGCGCTTGACCTCGGCGCGCTGGGCACCAGTGGCCTTGACCTTGACCAACATCAGCTCGCGCTCGATGTGAGCGCTTTCCGACAGGTTTACCAGCTTGACCACTTCGATCAGCTTGTTGAGGTTCTTGGTGATCTGCTCGATCACCTCATCGTGGCCGATGGTAGTCAGGGTCAGACGCGACAGGGTCGGGTCCTCGGTCGGAGCAACCGTCAGGCTTTCGATGTTGTAGTTGCGCTGGGAGAAGAGGCCGACCACGCGGGACAGAGCGCCCGGCTCGTTCTCAAGCAGCAGGGAAATGATGTGTCGCATGTTCAGGTCCGCTCCGTCTTGCTCAGCCACATGTCGCGCATGGCGCCATCCCGAATCTGCATCGGGTAGACGTGCTCGCTGGAATCGACCTGGATATCGAGGAACACCAGGCGGTTCTTCAGCGAGAACGCTTCTTCCATCTTCGCCTTCAGATCCTTCGGATCGGTCACGCGAATGCCGACGTGGCCATAAGCCTCGGCCAGCTTGACGAAGTCAGGCAGCGATTCCATGTAGGAGTGCGAGTAACGGCTGTTGTACTGCATGTCCTGCCATTGGCGGACCATGCCGAGCGCACCGTTGTTGAGGTTGATGATCTTCACCGGCAGGTCGTACTGCAGGCAGGTGGACAGCTCCTGGATGTTCATCTGGATACTGCCCTCACCGGTCACGCAGGCGACGTCGGTTTCCGGGAAGTTCAGCTTGATGCCCATGGCTGCGGGGAAACCGAAGCCCATGGTGCCCAGGCCGCCGGAGTTGATCCAGCGATTGGGTTTGTTGAAGCGGTAGTACTGCGCCGCGAACATCTGGTGCTGACCTACGTCGGAGGTGACGTAGGCATCGCCCTTGGTCACTTCCCAGAGGGTCTCGATCACGCTCTGCGGCTTGATGATGCTGCCGTCGCCCTTGTCGTAGGGGAATAGATCACCGCCAGCGCGCCACTCATCGACCTGCTTCCACCAGGCAGCGACGGTTTCCTTGTTCGGGGTTTCGCCGATTTCCTTGAGGATGGCGACCATCTCGGACAGCACGCTGTCGACCGGCCCCACGATCGGGATATCGGCCTTGATGGTCTTGGAGATCGAAGCCGGGTCGATGTCGATATGGATGATCTTGGCGTTCGGGCAGAACTTGGCTGCGCCGTTGATGACGCGGTCATCGAAGCGCGCGCCGACGGCCAGGATCACATCGGAATGATGCATCGCCAGGTTGGCGGTATAGCTGCCGTGCATGCCGAGCATGCCGACGAACTGGTGATCACTGCCCGGGAAGGCGCCCAGGCCCATCAGGGTGTTGGTGACCGGCAGGTTGAGCATCTTGGCCAGCTCGGTGAGCTGCTCGGATGCGTTGCCCATGATCACGCCACCGCCTGCATAGAGGATCGGGCGCTTGGCTGCCAGCAGCATCTCGGCAGCCTTGCGGATCTGGCCGGAGTGGCCGCGAACGGCAGGGCTGTAGGAGCGCAGCTTGACCTTCTTCGGGTAGCTGTATTCGAACTTCTGGGTCGGATCGCCCATGTCCTTCGGAATGTCGACGACCACAGGCCCCGGACGGCCGGATTGCGCGATGTAGAAGGCCTTCTTGATCACCTCTGGGATTTCCGAGGGATGCTTGATGATGAAGCTGTGCTTCACGATCGGGCGGGAGATACCGACCATGTCGGTTTCCTGGAAGGCATCGGTGCCGACCATGTTGCTTGGCACCTGGCCAGACAGGATCACCATCGGGATGGAGTCCATGTAGGCGGTGGCGATGCCGGTGACGGCGTTGGTCGCACCCGGGCCGGACGTCACCAGCACAACACCGGGTTTGCCGGTGGCGCGGGCGTAGCCGTCAGCCATATGGGTAGCAGCCTGTTCATGACGGACCAGGATATGGGTCACTTCATTTTCTTTGAACAGGGCATCGTAGATGTGCAGGAGGGCACCACCCGGGTACCCATAGATGTACTTAACGCCTTCGTCACGCAGCGAGCGGACGACCATTTCAGCGCCAGATAAAAGCTCCACGTTTTTCACCTCTAGAACGCCAGATAACCGCCCGCGACCGGACAGCCTGATTAGGTTTGCCTGCAATCAGCGCGTGAGCGACTGGTGGTCGCCGACTACGTCAGCTACTGACTGAACAAGCATTGGGGCCGCCCCTGAGAGTTGTTGCGGGGCTTTCCCACCCAGCGCGAGGTAACGCGTTGCGGGTGTTACAGGTCGGCGCGGGTGTGCACCTCATCGACTACTACAGCTTCCGACTTGCGGCCGGCCCACTGGAATAGCGAACCCTGGATTCTTCGGATTACCGCACTACAAGTCAAGTAATCCGTTGCGGAATCTTGCATGGATTGCTGTGACGCGACGCAGGATCAAGGACAGTGGCTTTTGGTTATAGTTAGCGGAGGATTCTCCGCCACCAGAAGGAAACCGCATGCACCGCATGATTCTCGCCGGCAGCCTGCTGCTGGCACTGAGCTCGTCCGCCATAGCCGGCCAGGTCTATAAATGGGTCGACGCCCAGGGTGTCACCCACTTTGGCGCACAGCCGCCGGAAGGTCAGCCGGCCACCAGCGTGAACACCTCGGTGCCGAAACCGCGCCCCAGCCTGCCGAGCCTGGATAGCGAAACCACCCAGCCGGCACCTCTCCCCGAGCGCAAAACGGTGGGCGATCAGAAAGCCATCGATGAGAAGGTGAAGGCGGAAGTCGCGACCCAGGAAGCGGAGCGTCGCAAGTACTGCGACACCATCCGCACCAACCTGGCGCAACTGCAGAACAACCCGCGTCTGCGTGCGGAGGTCAACGGGGAAGTTCAGCGGCTGACCGAGGAAGAACGCCAGTCCCGCATCAAGGAAGCCGAGAAGGCGATCGGCGACAACTGCAACTGAGGCGCTGCCTCAGTTCGCCCCACCTATCAACCGATCGAACGCCCCGATGGCGTCGAGCAGCTTGGCCACTTCGACGAGCCGCCCCCGGTAAACCTCTTCCGCCATGGCGCGGATCCCCGACGCATGCGGCAGCTCCATGTCATTCTCGATAATAAGCTTCATGCGCGGCAGGAAGATCCACTGAAGCCATTGCTCAAACGCCAGGGTATCGACACAGAACGGAGTCTGGCTCGCCAGAGCCTCCGCGCTGGGTGGCGTTTCCTCCCACCAATCCAGGGCACGCAGCTCCCGCTCGATGAGCAGGAGCTGATCAGCCAGTTCGACGCAGCGCGGATCCATCAGAGATTGACCTTCGCCTTGTTACGCGCAAGCGCGGCACCGGACGGGTCGCCCTGGCGATCGCGGGAGCGTGCGATCAAGTCCCACAGACTAGCCTGCATGGCCGGACGACCATTGGCGTAGGTCAGCGCACGACGCGCGAATTGTTCGGCCTGGGCGGCATCGCCCTGGGCAAGGCGCACTTCGCCCAGCCGATAGAGTACTTGCGGCTCACGAGGCGCGATGCGTTGTGCACGTTCCAGGCTGGCAGCGGCGCCATTGAGATCGCCACCGCCTTGCTGCTGCTGGGCAGTCGTCAGCAGCGCCAGCACCGGACCGTCAAGCTGTTCGTCGGCCGCCAGACCGCCCGCGTTGCTGGGGATGCCGGTCGGAGCGCTGGGTGCCGGAGCACTGTAGCTGGGAACGCTGTAATTGCTGGAACCATAGTTGGGTGCGCTGGGCGCTGTGGCGACCGGACCACCTGTAATGGGACCGGGGGTAATCCCGCCGCTGGTGATACTCCCGCTGATAGGCGAACTGGATGCCGGTGCGGCGATGGGCGCGCCGGAACTGGCGCCCGGCACCATCACTACCACGCCGGAATCTTCGGGAATGCTGCGCGGCGCCGCGGGTGCCTGCTTGTAGCCCCCACGGTTGGAGGTTCCCTGCTCCAGTTCGGACAGGGGCGCGCCGGAGTCGACCACGGGAATGGCGCCTCGCTGCGGGGTAGAGCAACCGGCCAACAGGGCCGCTGCCGCAAGGGCGGGAATCCAGGCTTTACTCACGTTTCGTCCTCTCGGTTCATTGCATCCAACCGCGAACCCAGTCCATCACCGAGTCCACGGGTGCTCCCAGGCCGCATGGTGCGCCTGGTGCGGGTTCGCTGCCACGAATGTACGGCATCTGGACTGCGCCAGGGCAGCTCTGGTCAGAGCCCTGGCCGCTGTGCGGATCAATCCACGCCTGAGTCACGTTGTCCGGCATCGGCATATCCAGGGGCAGCGGATCGGCCTTGCGCATGAAGCTGGTCCACACCTGCAGCGCGCCTGTGGCGCCCGTCAGCGGCGTCTTGCCATTGTCGTCGCGCCCCAGCCAGACCACGGCCAGCAGATCCTGGCTGAAGCCCGCAAACCAGCTGTCACGCGAATCGTTCGTCGTGCCGGTCTTGCCCGCGAGGGTCAGGGACGATGGCAACTGACTGTACACCGAGCGCGCAGTACCTTCGCGCATCACACGTTGCATCGCGTTCTGCACAAGATAGATGGCGCCCGGGTCGAAGCGTTGCTGGATCTGGAAGGGGTAACGCTTGAGCGGTTCACCCTCGGCAGTCAACACGCTGCGAATCGCCCGCAATGGCGTATTGAAGCCACCGTTGGCCAGTGTTTGGTACATGGTCGCCACTTCCATCGGGCTCAACGCACCCGCACCGAGCAACATCGACGGATAAGCCGGCCACTCACGAGAAACACCAAGCCTCTCGAGGGTTTTGAGCACATTGGGCACGCCCAGTTCCAGACCCAGCTTGGCAGTCGACAAGTTGTAGGAATTGGCCAGCCCCTGATAGAGGTAGATAGTCCCGTGGGCACGGCGATCATAGTTCTGCGGACGCCATACCTGTCCGTCCTGCCCTTTCACCGAGAAGGGTTCGTCGGCTACCCAACTGGTCAGTGTGTACTGGCTCGGACGCTCCAGTGCGGTGAGGTAGATCGCCGGCTTGATCAGCGAGCCGATGGGGCGTACCGCATCCACGGCGCGGTTGAATCCGGCGAAGCGCGGTTGGCGGCTGCCAATCAGCGCCTGGATTTCACCCGTTTCCGGATTGCTCACGACCATGGCCGATTCCACCTGGTCCACGCCCTTGCGCCCTGCCAGGCGTTTCAAGGTCTCATCCAGCGAGGTTTCCGCCTTGGACTGCAGGATGGGATCGAAACTGGTGAAGATGCGCAGACCTTCTTCGGTCAGGTCCTCTTCGCGGTAATCCTGACGCAGCTGGCGTTTCACCAGATCGAGGAAGGCCGGATAAGAACTGTCCGCCAGGCTGCCGCGCTTGCTCACGCCCAGGGGCTTCGCTTTGGCTGCAGCAGCTTCGGCAGGCGTGATGACACTCTGCTCGGCAAGTAGATCAATCACCAGATTGCGGCGCTCCAGCGCTCGCTCCGGGAATCGACGGGGGTTGTAGTAGGAAGGCCCCTTGACCATTCCAACCAGCAACGCGATCTGGTCCACCTTCAGCTCAGCCAAGGGCTGACTGAAGAAATACTGGCTTGCTAGGCCGAAACCATGGATAGCGCGCTGGCCGTCCTGACCGAGGAACACCTCATTGAGGTAAGCCTCAAGGATTTCACGCTTGTCGTAATGCAGCTCCAGCAGCACCGCCATCATGGCCTCGGTGGCCTTGCGCGAAATGCTGCGCTCGCTGGTCAGGTAGAAGTTCTTCACCAGCTGCTGCGTCAGGGTGCTACCGCCCTGGCGCAGCTCACCCGCAGTGGCATTGATCCAGAAGGCACGAGCGATGGATTTGAGGGAAACACCGTGGTGATTGAAGAACTCGCGGTCCTCCGTCGCCACCAGGGTTTCCACCATATAGGCGGGTACCTGATCCAGCTTGATCAGCACACGGTCTTCATGATGGGCGGGATACAGCCCACCGATCAGCAGCGGCTCCAGGCGAGTCACCGCAAGGTCGGCACCACTTGCCTGGCTCAGGCCAGCCACATAGTCGCCGGAGAAACGCACACGCACCCGCTGCGCCGGCTCGGCACCTTCATAGAACTGGAAGCCACGGGTATTGAGGTCTACGGTACTGCCGGACACGGCGGCGGCGCCCGGGCCGTTGGACACGCTCTCGCGGCGGTAACCCAGGGCATCGAGCTCCTTCAGGAAATCGTCCTTGGACAGTTTCAGTCCGACGAACAGCTCCAGCGGGCGGGCGTAGACCTTCGCCGGCACTGTCCAGCGTTTGCCGGAGAATTTCTCCTGCACCACGGCGTCGAGATAGATGGCGAAACCGGCCAGCACCACAAGGCCTACCAGGCCCAGTTTGACAGCCCAGCCCAACCAGGGGCGAAGGCCGCTGGAACGGCGTTTAGAGCGGGATTTGGGGGATCGGGGACGAGTCATGGCGGCGCATTATACGCACTTTATCCACAGCCAACAGGCACGCCCTGACGGTTTGCAGGGCCGCCCGCAGAGGCGATAATGCCGCCCTTCCACAGCGACAGAACAAGGAATGCCCGTGAGCCAGTCCCTGATAGCCGCCCTGCAGAATCCCGCCCTCTACCCCCACTCGGTGGACGGGTTCCAGGTAATCGAGACGCACATCTCCTGGGTGCTGCTGACCGGAAGTTATGTCTACAAGGTGAAGAAGCCGGTGAACTTCGGTTTCCTCGACTTCACCGACCTCGAAGGCCGCCGGCACTTCTGCGAGGAAGAACTGCGCCTCAACCAGCGCCTGACCCGCGACCTCTATCTGGAAGTCCTGCCAATCACCGGCAGCGTCGAGGCCCCGCAGATCAACGGCGACGGTGCAGCCATCGAGTACGTGCTGAAGATGCGCCAGTTCCCTCAGGAAAACCTGCTCAGCGCATTGCAGGCTCGCGGCGAGCTGACCCCCGGCCACATCGACGCCCTGGCCGGACAGATCGCCAGCTTCCACCTGGCCGCACCGAAAGTGGCCCTCGAACACCCGCTGGGCACTGCCGATGCCGTGATGATGCCCGTCCGACAGAACTTCGAGCAGATTCGCCCGCTGCTCAGCGACAAGGCCGACCTGCAACAACTGGATGCACTCGAGGCCTGGGCCGAAAGCAGCCACGAGCGTCTCAAGCCCCTGCTCGTGCGACGCAAGCAAGAAGGCTTCATTCGCGAGTGTCACGGTGATATCCACCTCGGCAACGCCACGCTGATCGACGGCGAAGTCGTGCTCTTCGACTGCATCGAGTTCAACGAACCCTTCCGCTTCACCGACGTCTACGCCGACATCGCCTTCATCGCCATGGACTTGGAAGACCGCGGCCTCAAGTCCCTTTCCCGCCGTCTGGTCAGCCAGTATCTGGAGCACAGCGGCGACTACGAGGGACTGGAGCTGCTCAACTTCTACAAGGCCTACCGCGCGCTGGTTCGCGCCAAGATCGCCCTGTTCAGCCTGGCTCACCAGGACGACGCCGTGCAAAAGGCCGCCACCGTTCGCCAGTACCGCAACTATGCGGGCCTCGCGGAAAGCTACAGCGCCATCCCCTCGCCCTTCCTGGCCATCACCAGCGGCGTCTCCGCTTCAGGCAAAAGCCACGTCGCGCTGCGTCTGGTGGAATCCTTGGGCGCGGTTCGCCTGCGTTCGGACGTTGAGCGCAAGCGTCTGTTCGGCGAACAGCAGGCAGGTGCGCAAGGGCTGCAGGACGGCATCTATAACGCTGACGCGAGCAAGGCGACCTACGAGCGCCTCGAAGAACTGGCGCGCGTGATTCTGCATGCCGGCTTCCCGGTGGTGATGGACGCCACCTTCCTGAAACAGGACCAGCGCAAGGCTGCCCGCCAGGTTGCGGAAGAGACCGGCACACCGTTCCTGATCCTCGACTGCCACGCGCCGGAAGCGGTAATCGAAGGCTGGCTGGAGCAGCGCCGGGCCGATGGCAACGACCCGTCTGACGCCACCATGGAAGTGGTGCGCGCCCAACTGGCCAGCCGCGAACCGCTGGATGCCGTCGAGCAGACGCAAAGCAAACGGATCGACACTGATCAGCCCGCCAGCCTCGACGGCCTGGTAGAGCTCATCCGCCAGCACCTGCCGGGCGTCTGACCGCCCCCTCGCCGCGCCGGGCAACATCCGTCGCGGCTTCTATACTGCCGGCTGGGTCGCACTCAGCCGGTAGCCGGAACTTCCCCGCCGATTAGCCGTGCAGACAGTTGAAAACTGCGCCCGCCCTATCGTCAGCAGTGATCGTATTCCGTGCAGGGAGCGCACGAGGATTGAGCGATAGCACAAGGCCACGCCCCAAGAATGGCCGCTACACTTATCCATAGGCCCTGCTCCTCTCGTGCCATTCCATCGCAAGGAGGCTCGATGAACGACGAACTGCAACACATGAAGAATCTGGGCAAGACTTCAGCACAGTGGCTGCATGCCGTCGGCATCCACAGCGCCAACGACTTGCGCAGGCTAGGCGCTGTCGGTGCCTACAAAGCCGTTAGGGCACGAGGTTTCCGGGCGTCCAAGGTTCTGCTCTATGCCATCGAGGGTGCCCTGCTGGACATCCACTGGAACGACCTTCCGCCTGGGCACAAGGCAGAACTGAACCACCAGCTGGATACGCCAGTCGCCCACAACAAGAGCTAGCTCACAACCTCCACCAAGAGAGATTTACGAGCCGGCCCCAGGTCCCTATTGTTTCAGGGACCTTCGTGTGCGACGCCATTCCAGACAGTTCAAGGAATTACTGCCATGTACCTACTCGGGGAGCAACCGGCCTACGCCGACCAGCTGATCAACAGACTGCAGAGCATCCCCGGGCAGTTGCTCGATGGGCTGGAACCCAGCGGGACCGCACTGCGCCTGGAGCAGATCGAAGACCTGTCACCGCTGATGCCCGGCAACCAGCTGTTCCTGATCGAGAACGGTCTGATTCATGCCGTCGTCGACGAGCGCCCGCTTTTCTATCTCCAGGAGGGTGACCTGATCGGCCTTCGCCAGGGCATCGACCTGCCCTCCTGCCGCTACAGCAGCGACGAGCCCATCAGCCTACTGCCGTTCAGCCGCAGCGAAGTGTTCAAGCACATTTATGGCAACGAGAAGCGCCAGGAGCTGTTCATCCAGTACCTGGTGGGACATACCGCGCTGCTCTCAGATGCCGTGGCGCGCCTGAAGCAGCCGGACGTACGCCCATCCACCGGCTTCCAACACTTCTCCGCGGGCGAAGAGCTGATTCACCAGGGCGACGAAGCCGACCACGTCTTCATCATCATCGAAGGCCATGCGGAAGCCTTCGTCGATGGTCAAAAGGTGGGCGACGTGCAGAAGGATGAAATCTTCGGCGCCATGGCGGTGTTCACCCGCGAGCGCCGCAGCGCCACTGTGGTGGCCAGCGAGGCCTGCACCGTGATGGTGATTCCCAAGGAGCAGTTCCTCAGCCTGATGCAGAGCAATCCGCGGATCGCCCACAGCCTTATCGAGAGCATGGCGCGCCGCATCGACCTGCTGAACAAGGAGGTCACCCAGCTTCGACTCTCCCCCGAGCGAAACTGATCCAGACAAGAGAAACCCCGGCACAGGCCGGGGTTTCTGCTTCTGGAATCAGCGGATGAAGAAAAGTCGGAATCAGCGCTTGACTCGAAAATGATAATCGTTATTATTAACGCAACTGATCGCGAGATCAGCCGGTAAGCTGGGATTCCAAGCAGTCGGACTCTTCAGGTTATCTCCTCATCAGGCTAATCACGGTTTTCGACCCGGCAAATTGCCGGGTCTTTTTTTGCCCGCGATTTTCATCCGGCGCGCCTCAGCGCGCCGGTGCCATCTGCCTCTTCAGGTTGGCGCAGTGGTCGATCGGGGCAAGTGCCGTGGTGTACCAGACGTAGTCGGCGGCGCCCTGCTCCACCGACTTACCCACCTCAGACAGGATCAACACCGCATTGCCCTCGGCTTTGCCCAGGTCCGCCAGGTGCAGGGGCACGCCCAGATCGCGGCGCACGTGGAATGCGCCGGCGAATAGCATCGCCGGGGCCGGCGCCGCCAGAAGCCGTTCGGCCATGCGGCGGTCACGCTGTTGCTGCACCGCCAACATGGCTGGCATCTGCGATTCTGGGAGCATGCCGCAATGCGAATCGCGAATCTGCTCCAGCAACGGTTCACGCACGGACTCAGCAGTGGACAGCTTGCCGTGCAGAACCGGGCGCTCCTTATAGATGCGTTTGATCTCGCTGCGGTCGAGGTTGGCCGCGAGCAGCGGATAGGGCTGCGTCAGTGCATGACGGACGATCGGCCCGTACAACGCCCAGTCCCAGTTCTTCTGCCAGGCCAGCGCCTGGGGCAGGTCACTGGGCATCGGCCCGCGGCGCACGGCATCCACCTTGGCCTGCTGTTCGGGTTCGAGCATCTCCAGCAGCAGGCTGCCCTGCTCACGGCGACTCTCAAGGGCCTGCAGCAGCCAGAGCTGCAGGGCATGGTGATCCGGATTGTCATGCTGCTCGCCAACCAGTACGCGCGGCTGGGCAGCGAGCCGTTCGACCAGTTGCTCCGGCGTCAGTCGTTCCCCGGTGCGCAGGTCACGGATTTCACCCAGCTCCGGTCGATCACGCCCCTCGGGGCTCTGCCAGGCTGGCGGTGGTGGCAGGGTCTGGCAGGCAGCCAGCAGGCTGCAGAGGAAAAGCAGGAAAACACGCATGGGAAGTCCTTTGATTCAGCGAGCAACAATCAGGGGATGGCCCCGCTCCGGATGGCGCTGCACCAGCACCTCCAGGCCGAAGACGGCCTTGAGTGGTTCGGCCTGGAGCACCTGCTCCGGCGAGCCCAGCACATGCGGTCGACCATCGGCGAGCAACAGCAGGCGATCGCAGTAACGCGCGGCCAGATTCAGGTCATGGAGGATCACCAGCACCGCTACCCCGCGCTCGGCGAAGGTACGCACGGCCTGCAGGGTGATGTGCTGGTGCAAGGGATCGAGCGCCGAAGTGGGTTCGTCGAGCAACAGTATCTGCCCGGCATTCCCCGGCCAGAGTTGCGCCAGCACCCGGGCCAGGTGCACGCGCTGGCGCTCGCCCCCGGATAGCGCCACATAGCTGCGGCCGGCAAGATGGCTCGCATCCGCCGCCTCCAGCGCCTGCGCCACGACCTCGGCATCGCGTTCCCGTCCGGTGTCGTGAGGCATGCGCCCCATGGCCACGACCTCTTCGACGCGAAACGCGAAGCTCAGTGTGGAGCTTTGCGGCAACACCGCAAGGCGCCGTGCACGCTGCGGACCGTTCCACTCGGCCAGCGCACGGCCATCGAGGCTGACTTCCCCGCCTGCGGGCGACACCTCGCCGCACAAGGCCCCGAGCAGGGTGCTCTTGCCTGCGCCGTTGGGCCCGAGCACGCCCAGTACCTCGCCGGGTTGCAGTTCCAGATCGACGCCCGTCAGCACTTGCTTGCCGCCGCGCAGCACGTCCAGTTGTTCCACGCGCAGCATCAGCTACGACCTCGCACCAGCAGAAAAAGGAAGAACGGCGCGCCGATGAGCGCCGTGACGATGCCGATGGGCAACTCCGCCGGCGCCAGCACCAGGCGTGCGGCCAGATCCGCCAGCAGCATCAGGCTGGCCCCGGCCAAAGCCGAGGCGGGCAACAGGATTCGGTGATCAGGGCCGGAAACCAGGCGCACCAGGTGCGGCACCACCAGGCCGATGAAGCCGATCAGGCCGGCCGCCGCCACTGCGGCGCCCACTCCAAGGGCGGTGCAGAACACCAACTCGCGCTTCAGGCGTTCCACATCGAATCCCAGGTGACGGGCCTCTGATTCGCCCAGCAACATGGCGTTAAGTGCCTTGGCCCGACGTGGAAGCCAGACGATGACGAACAGGGTGACGATCAGCAGCGGCCATAGCCGCGAATAGCTGGCACCGTTGAGGCTGCCCATGTTCCAGAAGGTCAGGCTGCGCAGGGTGGCGTCGTCGGCCAGGTAGGTGAACAAGCCGATCACCGCACCGGCCAACGCTGTAAGGGCGATGCCCGCGAGCAGCATGGTGGCCACGCTGGTCTGGCCGTCGCGGCGCCCCAGGCGATAGACCAGCACCGTCACCCCCAGGCCTCCTGCAAAGGCGCAGATGGACAGCAGATAGGGCGCGAATGCGTCCGGTAATCCGCCCAGCGCGGCGCCTCCAACAATGGCGGCGGCACCGCCCAATGCGGCACCACTGGACACCCCAACCAGACCGGGGTCCGCCAGCGGGTTGCGGAACAGCCCCTGCATGGCGACGCCGGACAAGGCCAGCACCGCACCCACCGCCAACCCGAGCAGGGTACGCGGCAGACGAATCTGCCCAACGATCAGCTCGGCCTGCTCAAGACCCTGGGCGGAAAACGGCAGGCCCGCCATGCGCAGGGCTGCACGCAGGGTGTCACCCAGGGGCAAGCTGACCGGCCCCAGCGCCAGCGACAACCAGAGCGCCAGGAACAGCAGTACGCCCAACGCGATGAACAATGGACGGGAAGCGACAGACGCGGTCATGGCTGGCTCGGGCTTTTCTCGGTCAAGGCCGGAGCCGAAGGATAGAAGCCTGCGGAAAGCGCAGCCATACCATCAGGCAGGCGCGGACCCAGCCCTCCTACCAGCAGGGTCGGATCGAGGCTGAGCAGGCGACCCTCGCGGGCGGCTCGGGTCGCGGCCAGGGCCGGATTCTGCTTGAGCAGCGCCTCGCGAGCGGCATCGCCTTCCAGACGGCGATCGGCGATCACCACGACGTCCGGGTCCAGCGCGGCCAGAGCCTCATTGGAAATTGCCTTGTAACCCTGATGGTCAGTGAGATTCTGCCCACCGGCACGTTCGATCAGCCACGCGGCAGCCGTGTCCTTGCCACCCGCCATCGGCGTGCTTCCGGAATGCCCCAGCAGGAACAGAACCCGCGGCGCTTTCTGTACCTGCTTCGCCTGGGCAATCCAGTCAGCCTGTCTCTGCAGTCGTTGACGGTAATCGGCCAGGGCCTGGTCGGCACGGGCTTCGTCGCCCAGCAAGGTACCGATCAGCTTGAGGTTCTTTTCAAGGGTGACGAGGTCGGGCGTGGATGCCAGGCGCTCGATGCGCACTCCGGCGGCAGTGATCTGCGCCAGCACCGGCGGCGGCCCCATTTCCTCGGTACCGACCAGGACGTCGGGACGTAGCGAGAGAATCCCCTCCGCCGCCAGCTGCCGCTGGTAACCGATGCTGGGAAGGTTCTTCAGTGCCTCGGGATGCTGGCTGGTGGTATCCACGCCCACGAGCTTGGCCTGGCCACCCAGGACCACGACCCACTCGCTGACGGAACCACCGGCGCTGACCCAGCGCTGGGGCAACGCCTCGGCTGCAGCAGCCTGGTGAGAAAACAGGATGCCTGCGCAAAGGCTGGCCAGACCGACAACTAGACGCATCGAAAACAACTCCATCGCTGAATGCGGGAAACGCCAACGCCCTGTTTTCACAGGGCGTTGGCCTGGATCGGGGCGCGGCGCGCCCCTGGCTGCTCGACCTCAGAGCGCCGGCGCGGTTTCCGCCAGTGCTCGCCAATCCTCACGCTCAGGAATACCGGGTTTACGCGCGCCGAACAATTGCACGACCAACTGGCCTTCGGCATCGAAGGCCTCCCAGCTGGTGATGACGCCATCGGTGCTGGGCTTGCGCACGCGCCACAGCTCAGTCACGCCAGCAGTCTGCAGGTGCAGGTTGAATTCTGGATCGAGCACATTGAACCAGGTATCCAGCCACTTCAGGTTGCTGACGGTACCGCTGTGGATCTGGATGCAGTGACGGTTGCCTACGAACACCATGATCGGCACTTCACGGGCACCGGCTTCTTCCATCAGGCGCGGCAGCTCCGCGGTATCCAGTTGCTCGGCCCACTGGGTACCGGCCAGACGCAGTGCCTGGGTGCGCTCGGCGCCATGCTTTTTCAGCAGGGCGAAGAAGTGATGAGTGTCTTTCAGGGCGGCCCAGCCTTCACGCAGGGAGTCGACGTCGATCTCGGCATCGGGCTTGGCCTGGACCGGCTCGGGCTGCGGACGGAGGTCGAGCTCGTCGCTCTGCTCTTCAGCGCGGAAGCGCTCCACCAGCGGTTCCCACGCGGCCAGCTCGCTGTCGTCGGTGAGGAACACCTTGTGCACAGCGGTGCCCTGCTGGTCGAAGATCTGCACGCTGCGCTGGGTGCCACGCGGGGTTTCTTCGGCAACCGCGAAAATGCTGGCCCAGCCGCCCATGAACAGGCGCAGGTCGATATCGGCGGAGACCACCAGGCCCATCTGGCCGTTGGCCATGACCGAAACCTCACGGTAGTAGCCCTTGCGCTCGTGTACGCAATGCTCGTTACGGGTCAGCGCCATGATGTAGCCCAGCTCGCCCAGGGCAGGCAGCAGATTGGCCCAGTCGGGGCGCAGGCGCACGGTATCGACGCCAAGGCGGCTGGCGGTCAGTTCGGCCTCGCTCACGGACAGGCGCTGGGCGGCGTCGCGTGCGCGCAGGCGCGGCTGCTCGGAACGCAGTGTCTGCCACGCCTGGTAAAGCGGGGAAACCGGGCTGGTGGTCGAAGTTTGCAGGCTCATCTGAAGCTCCTTGTGATTCAGCGACTCGCCGAAAGGGCGAACTCAATGGGGATGTGCACGCGGCTAGGCACAGGCTGGCCGTTCTGGGTTTCGGGGCGGAAGCGCCACGCGGCGACCGCATCCATGGCGGATCTATCCAGGCTCTCTACGCCGGAGGAGCGCAGGAGCCGTATCTCTCGGAGCAGGCCTTTCTCATCAAGCCGTACCTCGACCAGGACAAGGCCCTGCTGATTACGACGCTTGGCCTGGGCCGGATAAATGGGGGGCTTGGGCGGCGTGAGGAACGACGGCTCACGACTGAAAACTTCAGTGACAACCGGTTTGGACGCTGCCGCAGGTGCGCTGGCGGCGGCTGCCTGCTCAAGACGACTCGGCGCCGCGCTAGCCGCAACGGTCTGCGCTTCGGTCGGCGCATCGGCTTTGGCTTTTGTGGACTCGGCCGGCACGACGGGCTTGGCAGGAGCCGGACGGGGCTTGCTCGCCACCACGGGCTTGGGCACCGGCCGCTGGACCTTCACCGGTTGAGCCGGCCTGGCCGGGAGCGCTGGCCGCATCGCCGGGGCGGGAACACTTACGGGGGCTGGCTCGGGTTCGGGGCTAACCAGCATGACCATCATCGGCGGGGACGACTGCAGCGACATGCCTGGCTCTTTCTGCAGGTCATGCAGGAACCAACCCGCAACGAGGTGCAGGACAAGGACAGACAGAAAGCAGGACAGGAAGCGCGGCATCGCAAGGGCCAATTTCTAAATACGAATGCATTTGATTATTATTTGCAATTATCTGTCAACGCCATTATGGTTCTGCGCCGATATCAACCTGCGATCACCAGTAAGACCTGACGAACGAGCTCCGAAAAAGGCGGAAAAATCGCTGGAACGGATGCCGCCACGCTGGACCGAACCGGCGTTTCCCAGTCAGGGAACTCGTACGCCTTGCTAATCAGGAGCCTTGCCATGCCGTTGCGTCCGCCCTTTGCCCGTCGATCCGGGCTTGCTCTGATGTTGCTCTGCCCTTCCCTCGTGCTGGCTGCCGAAAAGGCCGCTACCCAGTTCGACACCATGACCGTGACGGCTACCCGCAGCGAGCAGCGCCTCGACGAGGTTCCCAGCACGGTGTCGGTGCAGACCGAGCGCGACATCGACCAGAAGAACGTGAACAACATTCGCGACCTGGTGCGCTACGAGCCGGGGGTTTCGGTGAGTGGTGCCGGTAGCCGCTTCGGCCTGTCCGGCTTCACCATTCGCGGCATCGGCGGCAACCGCGTGCTGACCCAGGTGGATGGCGTGTCCGTGCCGGACGCCTTCAACTTCGGCCCCTTCCTGAATGCCCAGCGCAATTACATCGACCCGGATATCGTCAAGCAGGTGGAAATCATCCGCGGCCCGGCCTCCTCGCTGTACGGCAGCGATGCCATCGGCGGTGCGGTGAGCTTCCTGACCAAGGATGCCGCCGACTATCTGGACGAAGGCGATGACGCCTACGCCCGTCTCAAGACCGGCTACAGCAGCGCCGACAACAGCTGGCTGCGCAGCGCCACCTTCGCCGGTCGCCAGGGCGTCGTGGATGGCGTACTTCACCTGGGCCGTCGCAGTGGCGACGAAGTCGAAACCTTCGGTGGCCGTGGCGGCACCGGCGCCGGCCGCGAGGAAGCCAACCCGCAGGACTTCACCACCGACAACCTGCTGGCCAAGATCGGCTGGAACTATGCGGGCAACGATCGCCTGCAATTGAGCTACGAGAGTTTCCATGATGACGTGGATACCCGCGTGCTCAGCGAAGCGTCGACCCTGACCTCCACTGCCCTCGGCGGCGGGATGTTCAGCAATTCCCTGATCGCGGCGAGCAATGCCACCGACAGCACCGACCGCGAGCGCATCAGCCTGGAACATCAGCTGGAGCTGGATACCGTCTTCGCCGATCAGTTGAAATGGCAGCTCAACCATCAGGACAGCAAGATTCGCCAGCAGACCGATCAGAGCCGCTACAGCTGGGTCGCCTTCAACCGCAACCCGGTACCGCCGGCGTCAGCCTTCGAACGCCTGCGTACCCGCGACTCGACCTACGAGGAAAAGCTTTGGTCGCTGAACAGCCAACTCGACAAGCATTTCGCTGTCGGCGCTACCCAGCACCACCTGATCTACGGCGTCGACCTCAAGCGTCTGGAAAGTAGCGACCTGCGCAAGGGCAACGAGGTTCGCGTCAGCACCGGCCAGCCCCTGCCGCCGGCCTTCGGCGCGGAAACCTTCCCGCTGAGCGACTTCCCCGATCCGGTCACCCATGAATACGCCCTGTTCGTCCAGGACAGCATCGAAATCGGCCGCTGGACCCTGCTGCCGGGCCTGCGCTACGACTACTACGAGCTCAAGCCCGACGTGACCGCGGAATACCTGAACAGCAATCCGGTGAACCGCAATCCTTCCGACTTCAGCGACAACCAGCTGTCGCCCAAGCTGGGTGTCACCTACCGCCTGGACGACTCGCACAGCCTTTATGGCCAGTACGCCGCCGGCTTCAAGGCGCCAGAGCCTGTGGATATCTTCGGTGAGTTCGTCAACGCCGGGATGGGCTACCAGACCATCGCCAACACCAGCCTGAAGCCGGAAACCAGCGACAGCTATGAAGTGGGCCTGCGCGGCAAGTACGACACCGGCAGCTTCGGCGTGGCGCTGTTCTACAACCGCTACGAGGACTTCATCGACCAGGTGACCATCCCCGACCCGACCGGCAACAACCTGCTCACCTTCCAGTCGCAGAACCTGAACAAGGTGACCATTCGTGGCGCCGAGGCGAAGGGTGAGTTGTTCCTCAATCAGTTCGGCCTGCCCACCGGCACCCGCCTGATCGGGTCCGTTGCCTATGCACGCGGCAAGAACGAGGAAACCGGCGAGCCGATCAACAGCATCGACCCGCTCAAGGCCGTCATCGGCCTGGGTTACGCCGAGCCGACCGGCAAGTTCGGCGGTGAGCTGGCCTGGACCCTGGTCAAGGGCAAGGACCGCATCGACCAGACGAACAACGCCAACCTGCGCATCACCGAGCAGTTCGCCACGCCTGGCTACGGGACCCTGGACCTGAACACCTGGTGGCAGGTCACCGATGCCTTCTCCGTCAACGCCGGCCTGTTCAACCTGACCGACAAGGAATACTGGCAGTGGGGCGACGTCCAGGGCCTGGACGCCAACAGCCGCAGCCTTGGCCGTTACACCCAACCGGGCCGCAACGCCTCGGTCAACCTGGTCTGGGAAATCTGACCCCTTTCAGCACACGGATGTGCCCCTCTTGGCAATCCACGGCAGCGCGCGATAATGCGCGCCTGCCGTGGAGAAGCCGATGATCCTGCTTTGCCGCCCCGATGAGCTGGCCGAAGGTCAGAGTCGGGGCTTTGTCGTTGATGGCCTGAAGATTCTGCTGGTGCGCCGGCACGGGCAGGTCCATGCCTATGAGAACCGCTGCCCCCACCGGGGCATTCCCCTGGAATGGACGCCGGACCAGTTTCTCGACCACAGCGGCAGCCTGATCCAATGCGCCGCCCATGGTGCGCTGTTCCTGATCGAATCCGGTGAATGCGTTACCGGCCCCTGTGTCGGTGAAGTGCTGGAGCCGGTCGGCATTGTCGAAGATGCCGAGGGCATCTGGCTGCTGGACGCAGCCTGAGGCTCAGATCCTCACATCAAGACGGCGACAGACGCGCACTTCCTCTGTCGTCAGCTCGACCCCATAAGCCAGCACTTCGACGCCGGCAGAAACGGCCTCACGCAAGGCCGCCGCATAAGCCGGATCGATTTCCTCAGCCGGGCGCACCGCGTCGATTCCCGACAGGTTCACGCAATACAACTGCACGGCCCACACGCCCTCGCGAGCCAGCGCGGCAAGCTCACGCAGATGTTTGCTGCCCCGCGTGGTGACCGCATCAGGAAATGCCGCGACCGGCGAGCCATCGAAGCCCAGCGTGACACTCTTCACCTCGATGAAGGCCGGACCATCAGCGAAGTCCAGGCGGAAGTCCGCGCGGCTGTTTTCCTGCCCATAGGCGACTTCACGCTTGAGGCTGGAGAATCCCGCCAGTTCGGGGATCAGGCCCGTCTTCAACGCTTCCTCCACCAAGGCATTGGCACGGGCGGTGTTGACGCAGGCCAGACGCCCCTGCGGCGTCTCGGCGATTTCCCAGGTACCGGGCAGTTTGCGCTTGGGATCGTTGGAGCGACTGAACCAGACCCGGCAGCCCTCGCTCATGCAATTCAACATCGAGCCGGTGTTGGGGCAGTGAATGGTCAACTGCTCCCCCGAAGCGGTCTCGATGTCCGCGAGGAAACGCTTGTAGCGCTTGAGCAGCCTGCCCTCTTCCAGGGCTGGGGCGAACTTCATTGGCCCGCCCAGGTCTTCAGGCCGCGCGCCAGGCGCTGCACCGCTTCTTCCAGACGCGGCAGGCTCTGCGTATAGGCGAAGCGCACATGGTGACCGGCCTGGTAGCGGCCGAAATCCAGGCCCGGCGTAAAGGCCAGATGCTCGGTTTCGATGAAATGCCGACAGAAGGCATAGGCATCGCCGCCAAAGGCGGAAATGTCCGCATACAGATAGAAGGCGCCCTCCGGCTCGACCGCGATTCGGAAGCCCAGGTCGCGAAGGGCCGGCATCAGGTAGTCGCGGCGGCGAGCGAACTCTTCGCGGCGCTGCTCGAAGATCTCCAGTGTCCGCGGCTGGAAGCAGGTCAGCGCGGCGTACTGGGCCATCGAAGGCGCACTGATATAGAGGTTCTGCGCCAGCTTCTCCAGTTCAGGCACGGCATCGGCGGGCGCTACCAACCAACCGAGACGCCAGCCGGTCATGCCGAAATACTTGGAAAAACTGTTCAGCACGAAAGCGTCGTCATCCACTTCCAGCACGCTGCTGGCGTCCATCCCGTAGGTCAGGCCGTGGTAGATCTCATCCACCACCAGATGGCCACCGCGAACTTTCAGGGTCTGCGACAACGCCGCCAGTTCATCGGCGTGCAACACCGTGCCCGTAGGATTGGCCGGCGAGGCGACCAGCGCCCCCACACTGTCGGAATCCCAGTGCCGTTCGACCAGCTGCGGGGTCAACTGATAGCGGGTTTCCGGCCCGACCGGCACCAGCTGCGCACCACCTTCCACAAGCCGCAGGAAGTGGCGGTTGCAGGGATAGCCGGGGTCGGCCAGCAGCCAGTGCTTGCCCGGGTCCACCAGGAGACTGCTGGCCAGCAGCAGCGCCCCGGAGCCTCCGGGGGTGATGAGAATGCGATCAGGGTCTATGTTCAACCGATAGCGTGATGCGTAGAAGCCGGCGATGGCTTCGCGCAGTTGCGGCAAGCCGCGAGCGGCAGTGTAACGGGTATGCCCGGCGGCCAAGGCTTCCTGTCCGGCCTGGATGATGGGCTCGGCGGTGGTGAAGTCCGGCTCGCCGATTTCCAGGTGGATCACATCATGACCCGCCGCCTGGAGTTCGTTGGCGCGAGCCAGCAGGGCCATGACATGGAAGGGTTCGATGGCGCGGCTGCGTGCACTGTAGGACTGGGCCATTGGCCTTCCTTTATTAAGGCAAAGAGAGGATTCTAACCAATGGTCCCTGGACGCTGCAGCATGTACGACGCCGGGGAGTGGCGTACCCGGATTTGATCTGGTAAGTTCGCCCGCTTGCAGCCGCAGGGCCGGCACCGCCGGCGATGGACCATAATCCTGCGCAATGGATTAAGAAAGTGAGAGGCGGCCATCCATGCCCACCAATGCAAAACAACAGAACAGCCAGTTGATTCGTGGCTTCGTGCCCTACCAAGAGACCAAGGGCGAGGAGTACATGAGCGACAGCATGCGTGCTCACTTCACCAACATCCTCAACAAGTGGAAGCTAGAGTTGATGGAAGAAGTGGATCGTACCGTGCACCACATGCAGGACGAAGCTGCCAACTTCCCCGATCCGGCCGACCGCGCTAGCCAGGAAGAAGAATTCAGCCTGGAACTGCGAGCCCGCGACCGTGAGCGCAAGCTGATCAAGAAGATCGACGAGACTCTCCAGCTGATCGAAGACAACGATTACGGCTGGTGCGACTCCTGCGGCGTCGAGATTGGCATTCGCCGTCTGGAAGCCCGCCCCACCGCCACCCTCTGCATCGACTGCAAGACCCTGGCGGAGATCAAGGAAAAGCAGCTCGGCTCCTGATGCCGAAACGGGGCGCCAATGGCGCCCCGTTGCTTTGTCCGCAACGTAATGTCCCCTGCCTATATCGGGCGCTTCGCCCCCACGCCCAGCGGCTATCTGCATTTCGGCTCGCTGGTCGCCGCCCTCGCCTCCTACCTCGATGCCCGCTCAGTCGGCGGCCGTTGGCTGCTGCGCATGGAAGACCTCGATCCGCCACGGGAGGTGGAAGGTGCCCAGGCAGCGATCCTCCAGACACTGGAGAACTATGGATTCGAGTGGGACGGCGAAATGGTGCGCCAAAGCGACCGCCACGAGGCGTACGCCAAGGTGATCGACCGTCTCTATGAGATGGGCCTGGCCTATGCCTGCACCTGTTCGCGCAAGCAGTTGGAAGGCAGCCTGGGTATCTATCCGGGGACCTGTCGCAACGCACAGCATCCCCAGCACGATGCCGCCATCCGCATCCGTGTGCCGGAGCTGGAGTACCACTTCGTCGATCGCGTGCAGGGCGAATACCGCCAGCACCTGGGACGCGAAGTGGGCGATTTCGTCATCCGCCGCCGTGATGGGCTCTATGCCTATCAGTTGGCCGTGGTGCTGGACGATGCCTGGCAGGGTGTTACCGACATCGTGCGTGGCGCCGACCTGCTGGACTCCACGCCGCGTCAGCTCTATCTGCAGGAACTGCTCGGATTCCGCCAGCCGCGCTACCTGCATGTGCCACTGATCATCCAGCCGGATGGCCACAAGCTGGGCAAGTCCTACCGCTCCCCGCCCTTGCCGGCCGACAGTGCCGGACCGCTACTGGCCCGTGCGCTGCGCACGCTCGGCCAGGACCCGCCCGCTGAACTGGCCGAAGGCAGCCCCCGAGAAGCACTGGACTGGGGAATCGCCCATTGGGATGCCACGCGCATACCGCGTTGCCGAACACTGGCCGAAACACAGCTGCGCTAGCCACTCGCCGCCGTACCGGGCATTCGCTACCATCGCGGCAGACACGACGAGAATTGCGGCATGTACATCTATCGACTGGTCCTGCTCCTGGTGGTGGGAATCTACCTGTTCTCCCCCGCCATCATGGATTGGTGGATCGACCCCAACGGCGCTTGGTACCGCCCCTACCTGCTGTGGCTGATCCTGATCGTGGTGACCTTCATTCTGCAGAGTCAACGCGATGCTGATGAGCTTTAGCCTCACCCAGCTGATCCTGATCAGCGCTGCCTATCTTCTGGCCCTGTTCGGCGTGGCCTGGCTCAGTGACCGGGGCTTTGTCCCGCGCTGGATCATCCGCCACCCGCTGACTTACACCCTGTCCCTGGGCGTGTACGCCAGCGCCTGGGCCTTCTATGGCACCGTCGGGCTGGCCTATCAGTACGGCTATGGTTTCCTCGCCAGCTACCTGGGCGTGTCGGGCGCATTCCTGCTGGCACCGGTGTTGCTCTATCCGATCCTGCGCATCACGCGCACCTACCAGCTTTCATCCCTGGCGGACCTCTTCGCCTTCCGCTTCCGCAGCACCTGGGCCGGCGCGCTGACGACGGTGATCATGATCATCGGCGTACTGCCGTTACTGGCGCTGCAGATCCAGGCCGTGGCTGACTCGATTGGCATCCTCACCCGCGAGCCGGTGCACAACCGCGTCGCCTTCAGCTTCTGCGCCCTGATCACGCTGTTCACGATCCTCTTCGGCGCACGCCATATCGCCACCCGCGAGAAGCACGCCGGCCTGGTGTTCGCCATCGCCTTCGAATCGGTGGTCAAGCTGGTGGCCCTGGGCGGTATCGGCTTCTATGCCCTCTACGGGGTATTCGGCGGCCCACGCGAACTGGAACTGTGGCTACTGCAGAACCAGGCCGCCCTCTCCACCCTGCACACGCCTTTGCAGGAAGGTCCGTGGCGCACGCTGCTGCTGGTGTTCTTCGCGTCGGCGATCGTCATGCCGCACATGTACCACATGACGTTCACCGAGAATCTCAACCCACGCGCCATGGTCAGCGCGAGCTGGGGCCTGCCCTTGTTCCTGTTGCTGATGAGTCTGGCCATTCCGCTGATTCTCTGGGCCGGCCTCAAGCTGGGCGCCACCACCAACCCTGAATACTTCACGCTCGGTCTCGGTATCGCGGTCGACAACCCGGCGCTGGCCTTGCTCGCCTATGTCGGAGGCCTGTCCGCTGCCAGTGGCCTGATCATCGTGCTGACCCTGGCGCTCTCCGGCATGGCCCTGAACCACCTGGTGCTGCCGCTCTACCAACCACCGGCCGAAGGCAACATCTATCGCTGGCTGAAGTGGACCCGCCGCGCGCTGATCGCCTTCATCATCATGGGCGGCTACGGTTTTTACCTGCTGCTGGGCGCCGAGCAGGACCTCTCCAACCTCGGCATCGTCGCCTTCGTCGCCACCCTGCAATTCCTCCCCGGCGCGCTGTCGGTCCTCTATTGGCCGACGGCCAACCGCCGCGGCTTCATCGCGGGCCTGCTGGCGGGCTTCATCGTCTGGCTGTTCGCCATGCTGCTGCCGCTGGTGGGCAACCTGCAGGGCGTCTACCTGCCGCTGTTCAACGCCATCTACGTCCTCGACGACACCAGCTGGCACATCGCGGCCATCGCCTCCCTCGCGGCTAACGTGCTGATCTTCACCCTGGTCTCGCTCTTCACCGAAGCCAGCCCCGAAGAACGCAGCGCCGCCGAAGCCTGCACGGTGGACAACGTACGCCGCCCACAACGCCGCGAACTGGTGGCCAGTTCGCCGCAGGAATTCGCCAGCCAACTGGCCAAGCCCCTAGGCGCCAAGACGGCACAGAAGGAAGTGGAACAGGCGCTACGCGACCTGCACCTGCCTTTCGATGAACGCCGTCCCTATGCCCTGCGTCGCCTGCGTGACCGCATTGAAGCCAACCTCTCCGGCCTGATGGGCCCGAGCGTGGCCCAGGATATGGTGGAAACCTTCCTGCCCTACAAATCCGGCAGCGAAGGCTACGTGACCGAGGACATCCACTTCATCGAAAGCCGGCTGGAGGACTATCACTCGCGCCTCACCGGCCTGGCTGCCGAACTGGATGCCTTGCGCCGCTACCACCGCCAGACCTTGCAGGAACTGCCCATGGGCGTCTGCTCGCTGGCGAAGGATCAGGAGATCCTGATGTGGAACCGCGCCATGGAGGAACTGACCGAGATTCCCGCCCAGCGCGTCGTGGGATCGCGCCTGTCCACCATCGCCGAGCCCTGGAAAGGATTGCTGGAAGGCTTCATCAACCTGCCCGACGAGCACCTGCACAAACAGCGCCTGACCCTGGACGGCCAGGTGCGTGCACTCAACCTGCACAAGGCGGCGATCGAAGAACCCCTGGCCCCTGGCAGCAGCGGACTGGTGCTGCTGGTGGAAGACGTGACCGACACGCAGTTGCTGGAAGACAAGCTGGTGCACTCCGAGCGCCTTGCATCCATCGGCCGCCTCGCGGCCGGCGTTGCCCACGAAATCGGTAACCCCATCACCGGCATCGCCTGCCTGGCGCAGAACCTGCGCGAAGAGCGCGAAGGCGATTCCGAGATCAAGGAACTCAGCAGCCAGATCCTCGAACAGACCAAGCGCGTCACGCGTATCGTCCAGTCGCTGATGAGCTTCGCCCACGCCGGTGGCCGCCAGCAGGCCAGCGAGCCGGTGTGCCTGGCTGAGGTCGCGCAGGACGCCATTGGACTGCTGTCACTGAACAAGCGCAGCATCGATGTGAACTTCTTCAACCTCTGCGATCCGCAGCACGTCGTCGAAGGCGACCCGCAGCGTCTCGCCCAGGTCCTGATCAACCTGTTGTCCAACGCCCGCGACGCGTCCCCTGTGGGCAGCGCCATCCGAGTGAGCAGTGAAGCCTCGGAGCATACCGTCGACCTCGTCGTGGAAGACGAGGGAAGCGGCATTCCGAAGGCAATCATGGACCGCTTGTTCGAACCCTTCTTCACCACCAAGGACCCAGGGAAAGGGACCGGCCTTGGCCTTGCACTGGTCTATTCGATCGTGGAAGAGCATTATGGACAGATAACCATCGAAAGCCCGGCCGACTCCGAGAGCCAGCGCGGCACCCGAATAAGGGTGACGTTGCCTCGTTTTGTCGAAGCGACATCCGCCGTGGGCTGAGACCGTCTAGAGAGCCGAATTAATGCCACATATTCTGATCGTCGAAGACGAAACCATCATTCGCTCCGCCTTGCGACGCCTGCTGGAACGCAACCAGTACCAGGTCAGTGAGGCAGGCTCCGTGCAGGAAGCCCAGGAGCGCTACAGCATTCCCGGTTTCGACCTGATCATCAGCGACCTTCGCCTGCCTGGCGCTCCCGGTACCGAACTGATCAAACTGGCCCAAGGCACCCCGGTGCTGATCATGACCAGCTACGCCAGCCTGCGCTCGGCGGTGGACTCGATGAAGATGGGCGCGGTGGACTACATCGCCAAGCCCTTCGACCATGACGAAATGCTCCAGGCCGTCTCGCGCATCCTCAAGGAGCGCCAGGAGGCCAGATCGACCCCGAGCGAGCGACCCACTGCGGGCCGAGGCGGTGAAAAGGCCGCTGCCGCTAATGCCGACGGCGAGATCGGCATCATCGGGTCCTGCTCGGCGATGCTTGAGCTCTACAGCAAGATCCGCAAGGTCGCCCCGACCGACTCCACCGTGTTGATCCAGGGGGAATCCGGCACCGGTAAGGAACTGGTGGCCCGCGCCCTGCACAACCTTTCCCGTCGCGCCAAGGCACCGTTGATTTCGGTGAACTGCGCGGCCATTCCGGAAACCCTGATCGAGTCGGAACTCTTCGGCCACGAGAAAGGTGCGTTCACCGGCGCCACGGCCGGCCGCGCCGGTCTGGTGGAAGCCGCCGACGGTGGCACCCTGTTCCTCGACGAGATCGGCGAACTGCCACTGGAAGCCCAGGCGCGCCTGCTCCGCGTCCTGCAAGAAGGCGAGATCCGCCGTGTGGGCTCGGTGCAATCGCAGAAGGTCGATGTTCGCCTGATCGCCGCCACCCACCGCGACCTCAAGACGCTGGCCAAGACCGGCCAGTTCCGCGAAGACCTCTATTACCGCCTGCACGTCATCTCCCTGAAACTGCCCGCCCTGCGCGAGCGCGGTAACGACGTGCTGGAAATCGCCCGTTCCTTCCTGGCGCGCCAGTGCTCCCAGATGGGGCGCGAAAGCCTGCGTTTCGCCGCAGATGCCGAACAGGCCATCCGCCACTACAACTGGCCGGGTAACGTGCGTGAACTGGAAAACGCCATCGAGCGTGCGGTGATCCTGTGCGAGAGCCCGGACATTTCGGCTGACCTGCTGGGCATCGACATCGAGCTGGACGACCTGGACGACCTGGACTTCAACGAAGCCGCCGCTCCGGCCCAGGCCAACAACACGGCCCACGAGCCTACAGAAGACCTTTCGCTCGAGGACTACTTCCAGCACTTCGTGCTGGAGCATCAGGATCACATGACTGAAACCGAGCTGGCCCGCAAGCTGGGCATCAGCCGCAAATGCCTATGGGAACGGCGTCAGCGCCTGGGTATCCCGCGCCGCAAATCGGGTGCCGCAGCCGGGCCTTGAGCCCCCGGCGAGGGTGACAGCCCGGGAACACATCTGGTCCCGCGCCCTGTTACCCCATCTAACATCACGTAACAAAGCCGGGTCTAAAGGTAACGAAAACCCGGCTTTTTTTTGCCCGCCGTCTAGACATCAATCCCCGCAAAGCCTTGATTTACAAGGAATCTCAAAAGTTGGCACGGCTTCTGCTTTATCTCTGGCACAACAACAATAACAACCGCTGAACCCCACAATAAAAACAAGACGTATCGACTCCAGCACAATAAAAACAAGACAGCGGAGGCGCAGCTAACTGATTCTTTTGGAGAGGAGTTGCCCTTGGGGCTCGCCCCACAGCCAGACTGAGAACAATAAAACTGTCCCGAGACAGCACCCGTACTGGTTGGGTCATGGAATGATCAAGGCACCATCAGCGTCCAAAGCAATCCGTTTGCTACTCACCCTCGATTGGAGGGCATATCCAGAGGCTAAATGCTTGCTGGACCGGGTCGAACAACAAAAACACCAAGCCCGAAACAATAAAAACAAAGCACGCACCAATTTGGGGGGGAGCTTCGGCTCCCCCAGTAGCTTTGTCTCCTTTCAGAGCTTTTCTTCTCCATCCCCCCTCCCAGTGCTAGAATCCGCGGCCATCGTGCGCCCATATCCTTTTCTGGCCGTCCATTCCGCAAAACAGTGCATCCCATGCTGAAGAAGCTGTTCCAGTCTTTCCGATCCCCCCTTCGCCGCGCTCAGCATCCGCGCAGCACACCCGAAGTACTGGGCAACAATCAGCATTCGCTGCACCGCTCGGGCATCAGCCGCAACGCCGTGGTGGTAGTCGACCGCCTGCAGAAGGCGGGTTATCAGGCCTACCTCGTCGGCGGTTGCGTCCGCGACCTGCTGCTGAACCTGCGACCCAAGGATTTCGACGTGGCCACCAGCGCCACCCCGGAACAGGTGCGCGCCGAGTTCCGTAACGCCCGGGTGATTGGCCGTCGCTTCAAGCTGGCCCACGTACAATTCGGCCGGGAAATCATCGAAGTCGCCACCTTCCGCGCCAATCACCCCCAGGGTGAAGACGAGGAAGACAGCAACCAGTCCTCGCGTAACGAAAGTGGTCGCATCCTGCGTGACAACGTCTACGGCAGTCTGGAAGACGACGCCCAACGTCGCGACTTCACGATCAATGCGCTGTATTACGACCCCACCACCGAACGCATCCTCGACTACGCCCATGGCGTGCATGACATCCGCAATCGGCTGGTGCGACTGATCGGTATCCCCGAGCAGCGCTACCAGGAAGACCCGGTGCGCATGCTGCGTGCCGCGCGGTTCGCCGCCAAGCTGGACTTCGAGATCGAGAAACACAGTGCCGCGCCCATTCGCCGCCTGGCACCGATGCTGCGCGAGATTCCCTCCGCGCGCCTGTTCGACGAAGTGCTCAAGCTGTTCCTCAGCGGCAAGGCCGAGCGCACCTTCGAGTTGCTGGTGGAGTACGACCTCTTCGCCCCGCTGTTCCCGGCCAGCGCCGCTGCGCTGGAACGTGACCCCGAATACACCGGTCGACTGATCCGCCAGGCACTGATCAACACCGACGAGCGCATCCGCCAGAACAAACCCGTCACCCCGGCGTTTCTCTTCGCCGCGCTGCTGTGGCCGGCCCTGCCCGCCCGTGCGGCGCAGCTGCAGGAACGCGGCATGCCGCCGATCCCGGCAATGCAGGAAGCCGCCCACGGCCTGATCATGGAACAGGTCCAGCGTACCGCCATTCCCAAGCGTTTCAGCATCCCGATTCGCGAGATATGGGACATGCAGGAACGCTTGCCGCGCCGCAGTGGCAAGCGCGCCGACCTGTTGCTGGAAAATCCGCGCTTCCGTGCCGGCTACGACTTCCTGCTGCTGCGTGAAAGCGCTGGCGAGCAAACCGATGGACTGGGCGACTGGTGGACCGATTACCAGGACGCCAGCGACAGCCAGCGCCGCAACATGATCCGCGAGCTGAGCGCCAAGGATGACCAGCAGCCCTCTGGTCAGCGTCGCCGTCGCGGTGGCAGCCGCCGCCGTCGTGGCCCACGTAGCGACAACGCCCCCGGCACGCCGGGCGAGTAATCATGGAGCGCGTGTACATCGGCCTCGGCAGCAATCTAGCCGAACCCGTCAGCCAGCTGCGAGGCGCCCTCGCAGCACTGGGCGACCTGCCCCGCACCCGGCTCACTGCCGTTTCCTCGCTCTATGCGAGCGATCCGCTCGGCCCGCCGGACCAGCCCCGCTACGTCAATGCCGTCGCGGCCCTGGAAACCGAACTCTCGCCGCTGGAACTGCTGGATGCCCTGCAAACCATCGAGCTTGCACAGGGGCGTGTACGCAAGGACGAGCGCTGGGGGCCCCGCACGCTGGATCTGGACATTCTCCTGTTCGGCCAACGCCGGATCGACGAGCCACGATTGCAGGTTCCGCACTACCACATGCATGCCCGCGCCTTCGTGCTCTATCCCCTGGCGGAAATCGCCGGCGACCTGCAACTGCCCGATGGGCGCCCGTTGCAGACGCTGCTGGAGGCCTGCCCCTTCGAAGGCCTCGAGCGCCTACCCGACCTGGCGGTAACGCCGTAACAGGTCGGTAACACCTGCAATTGACTTCATGCCCCCCCATCGGGACTATAAGCGTCCCGTTGCCCCGCGCCGGTGCAAACCGGTGCCGATGAGGACGTTTTCATGCCTGATGTGACCCTGACCACCCTGCAAGAGCTCAAGCTGAAAGGCGAGAAGATCGCCATGCTGACAGCCTATGACGCCACCTTTGCCCAGGCCGCCTGCCAGGCCGGCGTGGATGTGCTGCTGGTGGGTGATTCCCTTGGCATGGTCCTGCAAGGCCATGACAGTACCCTGCCGGTCAGTGTGACCGAAATGGCCTATCACACCGCGGCCGTGAAACGCGGTAACAAGGGCGCGCTGATTATCAGCGACCTGCCGTTCATGGCCTATGCCAACCTCGAGCAGACCTTCGCCAATTCCGCTGCGCTGATGCAGGCCGGTGCCCACATGGTCAAGCTGGAAGGCGCCGCCTGGCTGGCCGAGCCCATCCGCCTGCTGGCCGAGCGCGGCGTTCCGGTCTGCGCCCACCTGGGCCTGACCCCGCAAGCCGTCAACATCCTCGGCGGCTACAAGGTCCAGGGTCGCCAGGAAGCCCAGGCGCGCCAACTGCGCGCCGACGCCATGGCCCTGGAACAGGCTGGCGCAGCCATGCTGCTGCTGGAATGCGTGCCCAGCGAACTGGCCGCCGAAATCACCCAGTCGGTGAAAATCCCGGTAATCGGCATCGGCGCGGGTAGCGCCACCGATGGCCAGGTTCTGGTCCTGCACGACATGCTCGGCCTGTCCCTCACCGGCCGCGCGCCCAAGTTCGTGAAAAACTTCATGGAAGGCCAGACCAGCATCCAGGCTGCGCTCACTGCCTATGTCCAGGCCGTCAAGGACGTCACTTTCCCCGCCGCCGAACACGGATTCTCCGCATGATCACCGTCAAGACCGTCCGCGAACTGCGTGCCGCCATCGCCCGCGCACGCAACGAGGGCAAGCGCATCGGCTTCGTGCCGACGATGGGCAACCTCCACGCCGGGCACGTCGCCCTGGTGGAGAAGGCCAGCCAGCGAGCCGACTTCGTGGTCGCCAGCATCTTCGTCAACCCGCTGCAATTCGGCCCCAGCGAAGACCTGGCCAAGTATCCGCGCACCCTGGTATCCGACCAGGAGAAGCTGGTGGCCGCTGGCTGCCAACTGCTGTTCCATCCGGACGTGGAAGAGATGTACCCGGACGGCATGGACGGCCAGACCCGCGTAAATGTGCCGCTGGTGTCCGAAGGTCTCTGTGGCGGTAGCCGCCCTGGCCATTTCGAGGGCGTCGCCACCGTAGTCAGCAAGCTGTTCAACATGGTCCAGCCTGACCTCGCGATATTCGGCGAGAAGGACTTCCAGCAGTTGGCAGTCATCCGCAAGCTGGCGCGCGACCTGAACATGCCGATCCAGGTCATGGGCGAACCCACGGTCCGTGCCGAAGATGGCCTGGCCCTGTCGTCGCGCAATGGTTACCTGGACGACGCCCAGCGCGCGGCCGCGCCCGCCCTGTACCGCACCCTCCAGCAACTGGCCTCCGCCATCCGTGCAGGCCGCCGCGATTTCGCCGCACTGGAACAGGAAGGCCAGGCCGAACTGGCCAGGGCCGGTTTCCGCCCGGATTACCTGGAAGTCCGCGAAGCGCTGAATCTGCGCCCCGCAGGCGACAAGGACCATCAGTTGGTGATCCTCGGTGCCGCCTTCATGGGTAACACCCGCCTGATCGACAACCTTGCCTTCAACCTCGAAGCGCAAGCCTGATCGACGCCCGTCATAGCCTTGAACCCCCTCGGGGGTTCGGGCAAACTCTGCCGCCGCCCGCATCCTGACGAGGAAAAGCCATGCACGCCATCATGCTCAAGGCCAAACTGCACCGCGCCGAAGTCACCCACGCTGTGCTCGACTACGAAGGTTCCTGCGCCATTGATGGTGAATGGCTCGATCTCGCCGGCATCCGCGAGTACGAACAGATCCAGATTTACAACGTCGACAACGGCGAGCGTTTCACCACCTACGCCATCCGCGGCGAAAACGGCTCGCGGATGATCTCGGTGAACGGCGCCGCGGCGCACAAGGCCAAAGTAGGTGATCGCGTGATCATCTGCGCCTACGCTCACTACAGCGAAGCCGAACTGGCCAATTTCAAACCGCGTATGCTGTACATGGCCCCGGGCAACGAACTCAGCCATACCAGCAATGCGATTCCGGTACAGGTTGCCTGAGACCGGACAGCTGAATGACCCGAAGCCCGGACTTATCCGGGCTTTTTCATAAGTCGCACACAGGTACTCCATGGATCACCACCTGACGCCGCTCGATGTCACCCAACTGCCCACCTGGGCCGCGCTCCGCCAGCATCGCCAGGACCTTGCCGGCTTCAGTCTGCGCCAGGCCTTCGCCGAAGATTCCGAGCGTTTCAAGCAGTTCAGCCACAGCGCCTGCGGCCTGCTGCTGGACTACTCGAAGAACCTGATCCGTACCGACACCCTGGACCTCCTGGTCAAGCTGGCCGAAGAAGCCCAGCTCGGCGATGCCATCAAGGCCATGTTCCGTGGTGACGTGATCAACGCATCCGAGGGTCGTCCGGTGCTGCACACCGCACTGCGCCGCCCCATTGGCGACAAGGTGTGGGTGGATGGCGTCGACGTGATGCCGGAAGTCCATCGCGTTCTGCATCAGATGACCGAACTGGTCGGCTACGTACACAACGGCCTGTGGCGCGGCTACACCGATAAACCCATCACTGACGTGGTGAACATTGGTATCGGCGGCTCCTTCCTCGGCCCGCAACTGGTCTCCGAAGCGCTGCTGCCCTTCGCCCAGAAAGGCGTGCGCTGTCACTACCTCGCGAACATCGACGGCAGCGAGTTCCGCGAACTGGCCTGCCGCCTGAACGCTGAAACCACTTTGTTCATCGTCTCCAGCAAGTCCTTCAGCACCCTGGAAACCCTGAAGAACGCCCAGGCCGCACGCGCCTGGTACCTGGCCCAGGGCGGCAGCGAAGAGGAGCTGTACCGGCACTTCATCGCCGTTTCCAGCAACAAGGAAGCGGCGGTGGCCTTCGGCATCCGCGAAGAGAACATCTTCCCTATGTGGGACTGGGTCGGAGGTCGTTATTCGCTCTGGTCCGCCATTGGCCTGCCGATCGCCATGTCCATCGGCATCTCCAATTTCAAGGAACTGCTCTCCGGCGCCTACAGCATGGACCAGCATTTCCAGAGCACGCCGTTCGACCGCAACATCCCGGTAATCCTCGGTCTGCTCGGTGTCTGGTACGGCGACTTCTGGGGCGCACACAGCCACGCGATCCTGCCCTACGACTACTACCTGCGTAACTTCACCGACCACTTGCAACAGCTGGACATGGAGTCCAACGGCAAGAGCGTGCGCCAGGACGGCACCCCCGTCACCGCCGGTACCGGTCCCGTGATCTGGGGTGGTGTCGGCTGCAACGGCCAGCACGCCTATCACCAGTTGCTGCACCAGGGCACCCAGCTGATTCCGGCGGACTTCATCGTCCCGGTATCCAGCTACAACCCGGTGGCCGACCACCACCAGTGGCTGTTCGCCAACTGCCTGTCCCAGAGCCAGGCACTGATGCTTGGCAAATCCCTTGAAGAGGCTGAGTCCGAGCTGCGCGCCAAGGGGATGCCGGAAGAGGAAGTACAGCGCCTGGCACCACACAAGGTCGTGCCCGGCAATCGCCCGAGCAATACCCTGGTAGTGGAACGCATCAGCCCGCGCCGCCTGGGTGCACTGATTGCCATGTACGAACACAAGGTCTACGTGCAGAGCGTGCTCTGGGGCGTCAATGCGTTCGACCAATGGGGTGTGGAACTCGGCAAGGAACTGGGCAAGGCGGTCTATTCACGCCTCACTGGCCAGGACGAAGCCCAGGCCGAGGACGGCTCGACCCAGGGCCTGATCGACTTCTTCCGCGCGCGTCACCGCGGTTGATCCCTATCGCGAATGAATTCGCTCCCACAGGCTGAATCGCACTTGTGGGAGCGAATTCATTCGCGAATCCCTTCCTACCGGCAAAACCGCTGCCGATACTCGCTCGGCGTTACCCCCAGCGCCTGAACGAATGCCCGGCGCAGGTTGTACTCGCTGCCGAACCCGCTCTTCTCCGCCGTACGCTTGAGTGACGGCACGCCCTGCTCCAGCAATCGACAGGCCTCTTCCAGCCGCAGCTGAAACAGCAGTTTCGCAGGCGTCACCCCCAGTTCCGCCTGGCAATGCCGGTGAAGCGTCCGCGGCGATACCGCCATCTCCGCCGCCATCAACTCGATGTCCAATGCTTCATGCAGGCGACCGCGTAACCACTGGACCAGCTTCTCCAGCATGCCTCCCGAGGGTGCCTGCTGCGCCAGCAGTTCGGCGCTGAACTGCCGCTGTCCTCCTGGCCGGCGCAGGTACATCACCAGCCCTTTGGCCACCTGCAGCGATACCGTGCGGCCATGGTCCTCCTCCACCAGGCTCAGGCAGAGGTCCATACCGGCCGTCACCCCAGCCGAGCTGAAGAAGCACCCGTCGCGAACGAACAGCGCGTCTTCCTGCACCAATAGTTTCGGGAACAGCCGTTTCAGCAGCACCGCGTACTTCCAGTGGGTCACCACCGGACGGCCATCGAGCAAACCGGTCTGGGCCAGCAGGAAAGCCCCGGTGCACACTGAACCACAACGGGCCGTTCGGTTAACCGCGTCCTTGAGCCAGCGCGCCAGCACGCCCTGTGCCATCGCCCGTTGCACGCCAAAGCCGCCCGCCACCAGCAGCGTGCAGCCCGCCAGGCTGGCCGGCTCCGGCAGGGCGTCGGTCATCAGTTCCAGCCCGGTGCTGGAACGCACCAGCCCACCGCTTACGGAGATGCCCTGCAGGACATAGGCAGGCCCCGCCTCCGTCGGCAGGTGCCCGCTGACGGCGGCGAACACTTCCGCCGGGCCGGTGGCATCCAGCAGCTGGAAGTCCGGGAAGACCAGTAGGAGCACACGATGGGGTTGCGGCATGGGGGAGTACTCGAACGACGGGCTGGCAGATATTCACTGATAGCTGTCATTCCTGACATTTGCCTGCGCGCCACACTGGTTATCCCCATTTTCGGAGAAGCCCCATGCGCGCCCTCCTGCTGGTCCTGACCCTTTACCTCCCCCTGCTGGCTCACGCAGAAGCACTCCAGCCCTACCAGCCGCGCTTCGGTCGCGAACAGCCGCTGGTGGCGGTGGTCGGCGAGAACCGCATGACCGAACTGGTGGATTACCTGGTGCCCTTCGGCCTGCTCAGCCGCGCCGGTGTTGCCGAAGTAGTGGCCCTATCCACCCGCGAAGGGCCGCTGCAGATGATGCCGGCGCTGAGGCTCGAAGTGCAGGCGACCACCGCCGAGTTCGAACAACGTTATCCACAGGGGGCGGACTACCTGATCGTTCCCGCCGTGCACCACAGTGATGATCCCGTCCTTACCGCCTTCGTCGCCGGACAAGCTGCACGGGGCGCCACCATCGTTGGCATCTGCGACGGCGTGCTGGTACTGGGCCACGCCGGCCTGCTCCACGGCCGCAGGGCTACCGGTCACTGGTATTCGAAAGCACAACGCGAGACAGACTTTCCCGACACCCGCTGGCAGGTCGACCGGCGCTATGTGGTGGACGGCAAGCTGGTGACCAGCTCGGGCGTCAGCGCCGCGCTGCCTGTGTCCGTGGCGCTGGTGGAAGCCATCGCCGGCCCCGAGAAAGCGCTCGCCTTCGCGAGTGAGATCGGTCTGGCGGACTGGTCCGTCGAGCACCAGAGCCAGGCCTTTGCCTTCGGCCCCGGCGGTTACCTGACGGCCGCGGCCAATTACCTGGCCTTCTGGCGCCACGAGACCCTGACCCTGCCACTGCGCCCCGGGATTGATGAGGCCACCCTCGCTTTGCGCGCCGACGCGTGGGCCCGCAGTTTCCGCAGCAAAGTACAGGCCGTGGGCGGCGGTCCGGTGCGTACCCGTTACGGCCTGACACTGCTGCCTGATGCCCCCGCAGGTGGGGAACCTGCCCTCCCCGATAGCGATGCGCGTCCCGGCCGGGTGCTGGACGAAACGCTGGACGCCATTGCCGCACGCAATGGCAGCGCCACCGCCGCCTTCGTCGCCGCCCAGCTGGAGTATCCACGCCGCTGAACGATCCGGCGGGCCCCGGGTTCAAAACTCCATGGACAACTCTTGAACCCGGCGACGGCTTGGATGCACCCTTGTCGCCATCTCGGCTTTACAACAACAAGGACCCGCCATGTACGAGATCAGCCTTCACCCCGTGCCGGACGCCGTGCGCAAGCACGCCCTTATCGACAACGATGCCTACCTGCGCCTGTACCAGCAGTCCGTGGAGCAGCCCGAGCTGTTCTGGAGCGAGCAGGCCACCAGCTTCCTCACCTGGTTCAAGCCCTGGGACCAGCTGCACCACAGTGACCTCGCGAAAGGCGAGGCCGAGTGGTTCAAGGGCGGCAAGCTGAACGTCGCCTACAACTGCATCGACCGCCACCTGGAGCAGCGCGGCGAGCAGGTCGCCATCATCTGGGAAGGCGACAACCCCAGCGAATCCGCGCAGATAACCTATCGCAAGCTGCACAGCCACGTGGCCCGCCTGGCCAACGTGCTGAAGAGCCGTGGCGTGAAGAAGGGCGACCGGGTTTGCATCTACATGCCGATGATCCCCGAGGCGGCCTACGCCATGCTCGCCTGCGCGCGCATCGGCGCCGTGCATTCGGTGGTATTCGGCGGCTTCTCCCCGGATGCCCTGCGTGACCGCATCCTCGACGCCGACTGCCGCACCGTGATCACTGCCGACGAAGGCGTGCGCGGTGGCAAGTACGTCCCGCTGAAACAGAACGTCGACAAGGCCCTGAAAGACTGCCCGAACGTATCCTCGGTGCTGGTGGTCCAGCGCACCGAAGGCAAGATCGACTGGCAGGACGGGCGCGACCTCTGGTACCACGAGGCCCTGCACGGCGTTAGCGAGGACTGCCCGCCCGAATGGATGGATGCCGAGGACCCGCTGTTCATCCTCTACACCTCCGGCTCCACCGGCAAACCCAAGGGCGTACTGCATACCACCGGCGGCTACCTGCTGGGCGCGGCGATGACCCACAAGTACGTATTCGACTACCACGACGGCGACATCTACTGGTGCACCGCGGACGTGGGCTGGGTCACCGGCCACAGCTACATCGTCTATGGCCCGCTGGCCAATGCCGCCACCACCCTGATGTTCGAAGGCGTGCCCAACTACCCAGACGCCTCGCGCTTCTGGCAGGTGATCGACAAGCACCAGGTGAACATCTTCTATACCGCCCCCACCGCCCTCCGCGCCCTCATGCGCGAAGGCGAGGAACCGGTGAAGAAGACCTCCCGCGCCAGCCTGCGCCTGCTCGGCAGCGTCGGCGAACCGATCAACCCGGAAGCCTGGGAGTGGTATTACCACGTGGTGGGCGATTGCCGCTGCCCCATCGTCGACACCTGGTGGCAGACCGAAACCGGCAGCATCCTCATCACCCCGCTCCCGGGCGCTACCGCGCTCAAGCCCGGCTCGGCTACTCGCCCGTTCTTCGGCGTGCAGCCGGTGCTGCTGGATGAAAAGGGCAAGGAAATCGAAGGCGCCGGCTCCGGCGTACTGGCGATCAAGGCCAGTTGGCCCAGTCAGATCCGCAGCGTCTATGGCGACCACAAGCGGATGATCGACACCTACTTCGCCGCCTATCCCGGCTACTACTTCACGGGCGACGGCGCCCGTCGCGATGAAGACGGCTACTACTGGATCACCGGCCGCGTCGATGACGTAATCAACGTTTCCGGCCACCGCATCGGCACCGCTGAAGTGGAAAGTGCCCTGGTTCTGCATGACGCCGTGGCCGAGGCCGCCGTGGTGGGTTACCCGCACGACCTCAAGGGCCAGGGCATCTACGCCTTCGTGACCCCGATGAAGGGCCTGGAACCGACCGATGAGCTGAAGAAGGAACTGCTGGCCCTGGTAAGCAAGGAGATCGGCAGCTTCGCCAAGCCCGAGCTGATCCAGTGGGCGCCGGGCCTGCCCAAGACCCGCTCGGGCAAGATCATGCGACGCATCCTGCGCAAGATCGCCTGCAACGAGCTGGATAACCTCGGCGATACTTCCACCCTGGCCGACCCGTCAGTGGTGCAGAACCTGATCGACAAGCGCCTCAACCAGTAAGCCCCTCAAGACGCCAGCCTCCCTGGAGGCTGGCGCCTTCGCCCGGAAGCACTCGCTGCATGGAATTCATTCGTCGCCGTATCGAAAGCCAGATCATCGGCCTTACTGGTCTTGCCCTTGGCCAGCTCGATTTCGAGAACCCCAAGGGCGACCCCGGCCTGTTCGGCCCGGACTCGGTGACCTGGAAGGTTCACGGCGATTTCACTTCGATGATGATCGGCGGCATCAGCGCCTTGCTCTTGCAGATGCTGCATCCCCTGGCGCTTTCCGGCGTCTGGGACCACTCCAATTTCCGCGCGGATATGCTCGGCCGCCTGCGCCGCACCGGCCAGTTCATCTCCGGCACCAGCTATGGCACCCGCAAGGATGCCGACTGGCTGATCGACAAGGTCCGCACCATCCATTCGCAGGTGGTGGGCACCGCGCCGGACGGACGCCCCTATGCCGCCAGCGACCCGGCCCTGCTGACCTGGGTCCATGTGGCCGAAGTGAGTTGCTTTCTCAAGGCCCACCTTCGCTACCTCAACCCGCACCTTTCCGGGGAAGAACAGGACCGTTACTACGCCGAGATCGCGCTGGTGGCCGAACGGCTCGGTGCGCGGGACGTACCGAAGTCCCGCCAACAAGTGGCGGACTATCTGGAGGCGATGCGCCCGCAACTTGCCTGCGACGAACGCAGCCGGGAAGTGGTGCGTGTCCTCCTCGGAGCCCCGGCACCCAGCGCGATGGCCAAGCCCTTCGGCGTACTGATGATGCAGGCTGGCATCGACCTGATGCCGGACTGGGCCAGCGCCATGCTCGGCCTGCACCAGCGCCCCTGGCAGCGCCGCGTAGTACGGGACCTGGTCTGGCGGGTGGCACCGCTGCTGCGCTGGGCCATGCGTAATGGCGCAGTCCATCGTGCTCGCCGTCGCATGGGACTGCCCCCCCGTTGAGAGTGTGGTCCGGTCAAATTGCCTGTGCGACGATCACTGCTTGCCCGGTCATTGCCTGACCCAATTCACCGCCGTGAGGACAGATCCATGCAAGACGTCGTAATAGTTGCCGCCACCCGCACCGCCATCGGCAGCTTCCAGGGCTCCCTGGCGAACATTCCCGCCCCGGAGCTGGGCGCCGCCGTAATCCGCCAGCTGCTGGCGCAAACCGGCCTCAAGGGCGAGCAGGTTGACGAAGTGATCCTGGGCCAGGTGCTCACCGCCGGCAGCGGCCAGAACCCGGCGCGCCAGGCTGCCATCCTGGCCGGTTTGCCCCATGCGGTTCCCGCCATGACCCTGAACAAGGTCTGCGGCTCCGGCCTCAAGGCCCTGCACCTGGCAGCCCAGGCCATCCGCTGCGGCGACGCCGAGGTGATCATCGCCGGCGGCCAGGAGAACATGAGCCTGGCGCCCTACGTCATGCTGGGTGCCCGCACCGGTCTGCGCATGGGTCACGCCAAGCTGGTGGACACCATGATCCAGGATGGCCTGTGGGACGCCTTCAACGACTACCACATGGGCATTACTGCCGAGAATCTGGTGGAAAAATACGGCCTGAACCGCGAGCAGCAGGACGCCTTTGCCGCCGCCTCTCAGCAGAAGGCCGCGGCCGCTATCGAGTCCGGGCGTTTCACGGATGAGATCACCCCCATCCTGATTCCGCAGAAGAAAGGCGATCCGCTCGCCTTCGCCACCGACGAGCAGCCACGCGCCGGCACCACTGCCGAAGCCCTGGCCAAACTCAAGCCGGCCTTCAAGAAGGACGGCAGCGTCACCGCCGGCAACGCATCCACGCTCAACGACGGCGCTGCCGCCGTGCTGCTGATGAGCGCGGAGAAGGCCAAGGCACTGGGTCTGCCGGTGCTGGCCCGCATCGCCGGTTATGCCAATGCTGGTGTCGATCCGGCAATCATGGGTATCGGCCCGGTTTCGGCCACCCGCCGTTGCCTGGAAAAAGCCGGCTGGAGTCTGGGCGACCTGGACCTGATCGAAGCCAACGAGGCCTTCGCTGCACAGTCCCTGTCGGTCGGCAAGGAACTGGGCTGGGACGCCGCCAAGGTCAACGTCAATGGCGGTGCTATCGCCCTTGGCCACCCCATCGGTGCCTCCGGCTGCCGCGTGCTGGTGACCCTGTTGCATGAAATGATCAAGCGCGACGCCAAGAAGGGTTTGGCGACCCTCTGCATCGGCGGCGGTCAAGGCGTGGCCCTGGCTATCGAGCGCTAAGCCGATTCTGTAGGTTGGGCTGAGCCCAGCGAAGCCCAACGCGATACCCTTTGTTGGGCTTCGCTCTGCGCCAACCTACGGTAAAGCCGCTTTGTTAAACTGCGCGCCCCTTTTTGCGAGACGCCGCGCATGTCCTCCGCTCTCATCCAGGCGCTGCGCGCCGCACTCGATGCCCGTCAGCCGCTGCTGGCTGAACTCCATGCCCAAGGCACCGATTGCTATCGGCTGTTCCACGGCAGCCAGGAAGGGGCCTCAGGCCTGACCGTCGACCGCTACGGTCCCCAGCTGATGGTGCAGAGCTTCCACCAGACACTCGAACGCGGCCCAATCCTGGACCTGGCCGCAGCGGTGGACGAATTCCTCGGCGAGAAACTGCTGCTGGTCTACAACGACCGTTCCCAGGGCAATTCACGGGTCGATCGTCGCGATCCGATCTATCAGGCAGAACCGGCCGCCCTGGAAGACCTCGTGGGTCGCGAGTGGGGCCTGAACTACCGGGTACGTGGCCGACACGCAGGGCAGGACCCGCTGCTGTTCCTCGATCTGCGCAACGCCCGTGGCTGGGTCAAGGACCACAGCGCCGGCAAGTCCGTGCTCAACCTTTTCGCCTACACCTGCGGAGTGGGCGTCTGCGCTGCCGGCGGTGGTGCGCGCGAGGTGTGGAACCTGGACTTCGCCGAGGGCAACCTCGCGGTCGGCCGTGAGAACGGCGCCTTGAACCCGGGTCTGGCCCCCATGCATTTCGTGCAATCCGATTACTTCCCGGCGATCCGCCAACTGGCCGGGCAGCCCATCGCCCGCCGCCACGGGCAGAAGCTGCCCAGCTATCCGCGCCTGGAACAACGGCAGTTCGACCTGGTGTTCCTCGACCCGCCGGCCTGGGCCAAGAGCGCCTTCGGCACCGTGGACCTGCTGCGTGACTACCAGAGCCTGCTCAAGCCGGCCCTGCTGGCGACCGCGGAAGGCGGCGTGCTGATCTGCAACAACAACCTGGCCAAGGTGGCCATGGACGATTGGCGCGAACTGGTGCTGCGTTGCGCCAGCAAACTGGGCCGTCCAGCCCGTGACTGCCAACCGTTGGCACCGGCCCCCGACTTCCCGTCCCAGGATGCGCGCCCCCCGCTCAAGACCCTGATCCTGCAGCTCTGAAGACCGCTCGGTAACGAGAGCCAGCCGTCAGGCGGAACCCTGAGGCCGTGCCATAATCCAAGGCATTCTTCGCCGGGATAGTTGACGCCTCATGTACAAAGGATTGAAACGGGCCGTTTGCGCCCTGCTGATCGTCGTAGCCCTCTACAGCCTGCTTGGCTTTCTGATCATCCCGGGGATCGCCCTGCGGGTGGCCAACCAGCAATTGGCCCAATACGCCACGGTTCCCGCCCGGCTTGAGCGCATCCAGCTCAACCCCTTCAGCCTGGAACTGACCCTCTGGGGGCTGCATATCGGCGAAGACAGGGCCGAACAGGTCGGCTTCGAACGACTCTATGCCAACCTGGAACTGGACAGCCTCTGGTCCGACGCCCTGCACCTCGCGGACGTGGAGCTCGACAAATCCACCACCGAGGTACTGTTCGCCAAGGACGGGAAACTCAACCTGGCCCAGCTGTTCAAGCTGCCAGCCAGCGAGCCCAAGCCGGAAGAACCGGCTGGCGATCCCTTTCCCCTGCGCATCGACCGCATCAAGCTGAGCGAGGGCGGCCTGCACTTCGAGGACCTTCGCCCGAGCGAGCCCATCGAGTTCGTCTACGACTCGCTGAATCTGGAACTGCGCAATCTCAGTACGCTGCCCGATGACAGTTCCGAGATGTCCCTGGTCGCCACCGGCCCATACGGTGGACGGGTCGACTGGGAAGGCCAGATCAGCCTGGTGCCGTTCAGTTCCAGCGGCCAGTTGAAGCTCACGGAAGGCAAGATGAAGGCCTTCTGGCCCTATGTCCGCGATGCCGTGCCCCTGGTGCTGGAGCAAGGTGTGATCAGCCTGTCCACCGAGTACAAGCTGAACCTGTCCAAGGGCACCCAGCTCAACCTGGACAAGATCTGGATCAAGGTGTCGCCTTTCGCCATGAAGGCGCCAGACAATCGCGCCCTGGTCAAACTGGAGACGTTGGAGGTCAGCGACAGCTCCCTCGACCTGATCAAGCAGGAAGTGGTGATCGGCAAGATCCACAGCCAGAACCTGGAAACCTGGGCAGCCCGTGAAGCCGACGGCCAGCTTGACTGGCAGAAACTGTTCGCCAGTGAAGCCAAACCGGCAGCCAAAAGCGACGAAAAGACCACCGACGAGCCCGACGATGACAAGGCCGAGCCGGGCAAGCCCTGGCTGGTGCTGCTGCGCGAAGCCCAACTGCGCGGCTACAAGGTGCACCTGGCCGATCGGGTGCCCAAGGAACCGGTGCAGCTGGAGCTGGGCCCGCTGAACCTGGACCTCAAGGACTTCGATAGCCGCGGCGAATCGCCTTTCAACCTGAACCTCGATACCGGCCTGGGTAAGCAAGGCAAGCTGCAGGCGGTGGGCCAGGTCCAGCTCAAGCCCACGACCGCCAAACTGCAGGTGCAGACCCGCGACATCGACCTGCGCGTGGCTCAGGCCTACCTCAGCCCGTTCGTGCACCTGGAACTGCGCAGCGGCATGCTCGACAGCGACCTCAACGTCGACCTCAAGAGCACCGAGCCGCTGGCCCTCGCCGTTACCGGCCGCGCCCTGGTGAACCAGATGCACACCCTGGACACCATCAAGGAGCGAGACTTCGTCAAATGGCAGCAGCTGCTGGTGGAAGGCCTCAACTACCAGCACGGCGATACCCTGAACATCGACAAGGTGAGCCTGAGCCAGCCCTACGCGCGCTTCATCATCAACGAAGACCTCACCACCAACGCCAGCGACCTGGTGATCAAGCAGCCCGCCGAGACTGGCACTCCAGCCAACGCCGCCGCCAAACCGGAACCTGCCGCCAAACCCCTGGGCATCCGTATCGGCGGTATCGAGATCAAGGACGGCTCGGCCAACTTCGCCGACTTCAGCCTGACACCGAACTTCGCCACCGCCATCCAGCAACTCAACGGCGAGATCGGCACCCTCGACAACCGCAACCCCAAGCCGGCCAAGGTCGCTATCAATGGCAAGGTGGATCGTTACGCGCCGGTCACCATCAAAGGCAGCCTGAACCCCTTCAATCCGCTGGACAGCCTGGATATCGCCACCAGCTTCAAGCGTGTCGAACTGACCACCCTGACGCCCTACTCCGGCAAGTTCGCCGGCTACCGCATCCGCAAGGGGCGGCTGAACCTGGACCTGCATTACCAGATCGAGAAGGGCCAGCTGAAAGCTGAAAACCATCTCGTGCTGGAACAGCTGCAGCTCGGCGAGCAGGTATCCAGCCCCGACGCGGTGGACCTGCCGGTGCGCCTGGCCGTTGCCCTGCTGAAGGACACCGAAGGCAAGATCGACATCAAGCTCCCCGTGGCCGGGAACCTCAACGACCCGCAATTCAGCGTTGCGCCCATCGTCTGGCAGACCCTGCGCAACCTGGTGCTGCGCGCCGTGCAGGCGCCCTTCAACTTCGTTGCCGGCCTGGTGGGGGGGAGCAGCGAAGATCTTGGCCAGGTTCCCTTCCCCGCTGGCAGCAGCGAGCTCGACACCGATGCACAGAAGGCCCTGGACACCCTGGCCGACGCGCTGAAGAAGCGCCCGGCGCTGCGTCTGGAGGTGGAAGGCGCCAGCGCCAAGGCCGCCGACGGCCCGCTGCTGGCCCAGCAGCGACTGGAGCGGGAATACCAGAGCACCTACTACAAGATCGCCCAGCGCCGGGGCGACAAGGTACCTTCCGAGGCGGGCCAGATCGAGGTTCCGGACGACGAGAAAGGGCCTATGCTGGAGGGCATCTACCGCACCCGCCTGAAACAACAGCCTCCGGCCGAGTGGAAGGAACTGGACAGCGATCAGCGCACGACCAAGCTGCGCGATGCGGTGCTGGCGTCCTGGGCACAGAGCGACCTGCTGCTGCGCCAGTTGGGCCAGGCCCGCGCTGCCACCATCAAGGATTACCTGGTGGACCGTGGCGGTCTTGCCGATGAGCGAATCTTCCTGCTCGACGTCAGCCTGGTGGACCCCAACCAGGCAGGGGAAGTGATCACTCCGCTGCACCTGGACAGCGAGTAGGAGTCCTCCATGCGTACGCTGCCGCTCGCCCTGCTGATCCTCGCCCTGGCTGCTCCGGCCGGGGCCGAGACCATGCGCTGCGGCAGCAAGCTGATCAGCCTCGGCGACCGCACCTTCGAGGTCCTGCAGAAATGCGGAGAGCCGGTGCACCGCGATCTTGTCGGCTACACCCTCGGCTCCTATGACCGGCGCGAGTTCAACGTGGAGGAATGGGTCTATGGCCCCAATAACGGCATGCTCAGCATCCTCACGTTCGAGGGCAATCGCCTGGTGCGCATTGAAACCCGGCGCAGTCGCTGACGCCCATCGGCGCCGGGTGTAGGCTGTAGCGACCTCCCGCTATTCGGACATTCCCGTGAAGTGCCGCGTCCTTCTCTTCGCCTCGCTGCTGCTGGCCCTGGGCAACGCCCACGCCTCCTCCACCTTGCGTTGCAACAGCAACCTCATCAGCCTCGATGACACCACCGGCGAAGTCCTGGAGAAGTGCGGCGAACCCATCAGTCGTGCCGACCTGGGTTTCAAGGAGGTGGTCGACGAGTACTACCGGCGCAACGAGGTCCGGGTCGAGGAATGGGTCTACGGGCCACGCAACGGCATGTACCAATTCCTCCGTTTCGAGGGCAATCGACTGCGCGATATCGACAGCAAACGGGGCAACTGACAGCCGCTCGGACGGAATGCTAGGCTCTGCGCACGCTTACCACCGGACAGGATGCCGCCCCCATGAAAGCCTTTGCCTGCGCCCTTGCAGCCACCCTCCCGCTGACCTTCGAGGCCACCGCCAGCACCTTCCGCTGCGAGAGCAGACTCGTCAACGAATTCGACCGCAAGCGCAACTGAGCCGCGCGCGATGATCATCCTTCCCGCTGATCAACCCCTCGACTGGCGACGCCCCCCCGTCATCACCCTGCTGCTGATCCTGCTCAACACCCTGATCTACATCGTCTACCAGGGCGGCGACCAGGCGCGCATCGAAGAAGCGCAGCAGCTCTACCTGGACGGAGGCCTGCTCAACCGCGAGCGCGCGCTGTTCATCGACCACCTGGTGGAGCGCGAGAAGTTCGACGCCGACCAGCGCCACAGCATCGACGCCATGCGCCGCCAGGACCTGGCGACCATCATCATCCGCGACCTGGAGTTCGAGGACTGGTTGCACCGCCTCCCGGCTTACCAGGCCGATCCTGCCTGGCAGCAGGCTCGGCAGAAGGCAGAAGCGGCGCGGGACCTCATCAGCGCGCAGCGATTCGGCTTCATCCCCAACAAGTTCAGTGTCCAGGGGCTGTTCGGCGCCATGTTCCTGCATGGCAGCTTCGATCACCTGCTGGGCAACATGATTTTCCTGTTCATCTGCGGCTTCGCCCTGGAAGCGGCACTCGGACGCTGGGTCTACCTCGGCCTCTACCTGGCGAGCGGCCTCGCTTCGCACCTGCTCTGGTGGGCGATGGACCCGGTCTGGGTCGCCGGCATCGGTGCCTCGGGAGCGGTATCGGGACTGATGGGCATGACCATCGGCGTCTACGGCCTGCGCAAGATCCGCTTCTTCTACTGGCTGGGCCCCCTGATCGGCTACTTCAAGGCTCCGGCCTTGTGGATATTTCCCGCATGGCTCGGCAAGGAGCTATACGGCGTGCTGTTGGCCGATGACCACGTGAACTACTACGCGCACCTCGGCGGTCTTGCCTTCGGCTTCCTCTCGACCTGGACGTTGCACAAGGTGGGATTCCTCAAGGTGGATGAGGCCTATCTCAACAAGGAAGATCCGGACGCGCCGTTCAAGCGCGAGCTGACAGCTCTCGATCAGCTCATCGGCCGCTTCGCCCTCGATCAGGCCGCCCCGCGCGGCCTCGACCTGCTGCAGCGCTACCCGGGCCGACTGGCGCTCCTGGAACGGCTCTATCCGGTGGCCAAGAGTCGGCAGGACAAACCGTTGCTGACCGCGGTACTGAAGCAACTCTTCAGCCTGCCTGAACAAGCGGCCGCCCTGCCCCTGCTGCAGAAACTGGCCGACGATGTCGCCGACCCGCAGCAACGCTTGCTGCAGCACCCCGCCGTACTGCTGCACTTGCTGCAACGCCTGATCAAGGCCGGGGACGGCACGCGCGCCCTGGCACCATGGCGCCGACTCTGCCAGACGAATCCGGTACCACCGCAGCTTCCCGGGCTGACCCTGCAACTGGCCAAGCAACTGGGCCAGCGCCAGGACCTGCGCGGAGTCGGTGAACTCGGCCAATACCTGCGCCGAGCCTTCCCCGAAGCGGAACAGACTCGCCAACTGGCGCTGTACCAGCAGCACCTGGCGCGCTGATAGAAAAAGCCCCGCAATTGCGGGGCTTTTCTTTGCCAGCAGGCGTCAGAGTCGAGTGCTGAAGTCGCGGACTTCCCGCTCCGCACGATCCTTGCTCCAGCCGTAGCGCTCCTGCAACTTGCCGACCAGGTACTCGCTATGGCCTTCGGCCACGTCGAGATCGTCATCGGTCAGATGGCCCCATTTCTCCTTGATACGGCCACTGAGCTGCTTCCATTTGCCTTTGATGATATCGGCGTTCATGGGGATGCTCCTCTCACTCGGGCCGGGCCACCCTCGGGGCGGGCCCGGCCGGGGGGTTAATCGGCGGACTTCAGACCGTCAGCCGAAACCGCGGTAACACCTTTGATGTTCTTCGTGGTTTCGATCGCCAGGTCGCGCTCGGCATCGGTCTTCACCATACCGGACAGTGCTACCACGCCCTTGTTGGTTTCGACCTTGATGTCCATGCCGCTGAGGTTCTTGTCAGCCAGGAATGTCGATTTGACCTTGCTGGTGATCCAGGTGTCCGAGACAGCCTCTTCGGCCTTCTGAACGGTGTCGCTGGCTGCCAGCATGGTTTGTCCGCTGGTTTCTGCGTAGGCGCCGGTAGCGAACGGCAGGCTGATGGCGGCAGCAGTAACAGCGGCAAAGGTCCACTTGGTGAAAGACTGTTTCATGAGGTGGTACTCCTCTCTTCTTCGGAACATCTGCAGCAAGCTCCCGGCTGCAGGGTCACGATGAACATCGCAAGGCCTGTGCCAGCTTCCGAAGAAAATTAAAATCCAGCCAAATCAGATAGATACAAAAACCACCAAAAGCCCCGTCACGTGCAGTCTGCAAGTTCGATCCCGAGTCGCCTTGCAGACTGCACGATAAAACCCGCTTCAGCGCCCAGTGCCCCCCAACTTGGCGATGGTGCCTTCCAGGGCAGTGACCTGGTCCAACAGAGGCGAAGCCGGATAGCGTGCGCGAATGTAGGCCAGCAGCTTTTGCGCCGGCTCCACCTGCCCGAGTCCTTCGGCGAAACCGCGCGCCGCCAGCAGGTAGGCACGGGGAATGTGCGGATAGTCAGGAAAACGCTGGTGCAGGTTGCGCAGCAGACTCAGGGCTTCGCGAACCTTGTGGCGATCGAGCAATGCACCTGCGATCTGCTCGCACACCAGTGCGTCGCCTGGGAGAAAATCGGCCTGGAACTGGCGGGCATTGAGCAGCGCCGTGGCAGCCAGTGCAGGATTCTGGCGAGCGACCAGGGGCAGGTAATGCTCCAGATGCCGCAGACAGCGCTCCCGGGCCCCTAATCCGAACAGCAACTGGTGGAAACGCTCGTTCAGGCGCAGGTCCTCAGGGTCACGCTGCAGGGCATTGGTGAGTATTTCCAATGCTCCGTCACTCTGTCCTTCCTTGAGGCGAATCTCGGCTTCCACGAGCGCCTTGCGACGGCGCCATTCGCTTTCCGGCAAGCCCTGCTGGGTGCCTTCCTCGGCAATGGCAAAGCCCAGCGCCCCCTGATACTGGAACACGGCATAGCCCATCATGCTGCACATCACCACGCCGAAGTAACCGAACAGGAAGGTGGCGATGGGCATCAGCACCACCTTCGGCAGACCGCCGGAAAGCATCCAGGCCACATAGCTGGGCGACTGCCAGAGGATGAAGAGAAAGGCGCAGAGGATCAGGTAACGCCAGCCCATGGCCTTGATCACCTCACCCACCTGATCGGGGCTCAGCGCCGCACCGAGTTCCTTGCTCAGCGCCAGGCGGATGATGCTGGCCGGCAGCAGGAGCACGATGGCGATGTTCACCACCCAGAAGATCGTCTCGCTGTTGAAATCCGCCGCCAGCCACAGCGCCCCCAGCGCAATGGCGAAGACCGCCATCTGCTTGAAGAACAATGAAAAGCCTTCCCCCGCGAAGGCGCTGACCAGAGAGGGCGCTTCGCGAACGCCTTCACTGCTGGACTCGATCACGCTGTGGAAATACTTCGTGGCGATGCTCAGCAGGATGATCCAGAGGATCAGCGAGCGCGGCATGAACAGGCCTGCGAGGGCCAACAGTGCACTGAAGGCCAGCGGTCCGGTCTGCAGGCCGTAAGCGAAGAATTGAGGCAGGCGTTCCCAGAAGGGCTGGGCGGTGTTGGCCGCTCCGAGGAAGGTCAGCTGGCTGCGGCACAGTGGGCAGACGGGGCTGTCGTCAGGCGCGTCTGCATTCAGGGGAATGCAGCAATCGCCGAAATGGCGCTGGCAGGGCACGCAGTGCCAGGTTGCGGGTTGGGCAGGATGGTACTGGCAGAGCGTCTTGTCCATGACTGTTCCAGGCACGATGGCGGTTCGCCATTGTCCGGGCAAAAAAAGAGGGCCCGCAAGGGGCCCTCTCTTTCATCGTGCGGCGATTATCAAACGCCCGAAGCCTCGGCGGCTTCTACGTCCTTCATCGACAGCTTGATGCGACCACGGTTGTCGACGTCCAGAACCAGGACTTTGACTTCCTGGCCTTCCTGAAGAACGTCGGTGACCTTGTCGATGCGCTTGTCGCTGATTTGCGAGATGTGCACCAGGCCGTCCTTGCCCGGCAGGATGTTGACGAAGGCGCCGAAGTCGACGATGCGCTCGACCTTGCCCACGTACACCTTGCCCACTTCGGCTTCAGCGGTGATACCCAGAACGCGCTGACGCGCGGCCTCGGCAGCTTCCTTGGTCTCGCCGAAGATCTTCACGCTGCCATCATCTTCGATGTCGATGGAGGCCTTGGTCTCTTCGCAGATCGAACGGATGGTAGCGCCGCCCTTGCCGATGACGTCGCGAATCTTGTCGGTATCGATCTTCATCGCGATCATGGTCGGCGCGTTGGCCGACAGCTCGCTGCGGGACTGGGCGATGATCTGGTTCATCTGGCCGAGGATGTTCAGACGCGCTTCCAGAGCCTGCTCCAGAGCGATCTCCATGATCTCTTCGGTGATGCCGTTGATCTTGATGTCCATCTGCAGCGCGGTCACGCCCTTGGCGGTACCGGCTACCTTGAAGTCCATGTCGCCCAGGTGGTCTTCGTCACCCAGGATGTCGGTCAGGACGGCGAACTTGTCACCTTCCTTGACCAGGCCCATGGCGATACCGGCAACCGGCGCCTTCATCGGCACACCAGCGTCCATCAGAGCCAGGGAAGCACCGCAAACGGAAGCCATGGAGCTGGAACCGTTGGACTCGGTGATCTCGGACACGACACGGATGGTGTAGGGGAACTCGTCGCCTTTCGGCAGCATGGCGGAAACGCCACGACGGGCCAGGCGGCCGTGGCCGATTTCGCGGCGACCGGCGCTGCCCATACGGCCGCACTCACCTACCGAGAACGGCGGGAAGTTGTAGTGCAGCATGAAGGCGTCCTTGCGCTCGCCTTCCAGGGTGTCCAGCAGTTGGGCGTCACGGGCGGTGCCGAGGGTGGCAACAACCAGCGCCTGGGTTTCGCCACGGGTGAACAGGGCGGAACCGTGGGTCTTGTCGAGCACGCCAACTTCGACCTTCAGCGGACGTACGGTGCGGGTGTCACGGCCGTCGATACGCGGCTTGCCGTTGACGATGTTCTCGCGAACGGTGCGGTATTCCAGCAGGCCGAAAGCGTCTTTCACTTCACCCGCCGGGAACTGGCCAGCTTCTTCGCCAACGAAGCGGGCGATGACTTGGTCACGCAGCTCGTCCAGGCGGCTGTAGCGGTCCTGCTTGATGGTGATGGTGTAGGCCTGGGAGATGGCCTCGCCGAACTCGGCCTTGATGGCGCTGAGCAGGGCGGTGTTTTCGGCCGGGGCGGACCAGTTCCAGGTCGGCTTGCCAGTTTCGGCAGCGAATTCCTTGACGGCCTGGATCACGGCCTGGAATTCCTGGTGGGCGAAGAGTACGCCGCCCAGCATCTGGTCTTCGGTCAGCTCTTGGGCTTCCGACTCAACCATCAGTACGGCGTCCTGGGTACCGGCAACCACCATGTCCAGGCTGGAGGCCTTGAGCTGCTCGTAGTTGGGGTTCAGCAGGTAGCCGGTCTCTTCGTGGTAAGCCACGCGAGCGGCACCGATCGGGCCAGCGAACGGAATGCCGGAGATGGCCAGGGCTGCGGAGGTACCGATCATGGCAGCGATGTCCGGATCGGTCTTCTTGTTGGTGGAGACCACGGTGCAGATGACCTGCACTTCGTTCAGGAAGCCTTCCGGGAAGAGCGGACGGATCGGGCGGTCGATCAGGCGCGAGGTCAGGGTCTCTTTCTCGGACGGACGACCTTCACGCTTGAAGAAGCCACCGGGGATGCGGCCGGCAGCGTAGGTTTTTTCCTGGTAGTGCACGGACAGGGGGAAGAAACCCTTGCCCGGGTCAGCTTGCTTGGCGCCGACCACGGTCACCAGAACGGTGACGTCTTCGTCCATGGTGACCAGTACGGCACCGGAGGCTTGACGGGCGATACGGCCAGTCTCGAGGGTTACGGTCGATTGACCGAACTGGAACTTCTTGATTACCGGGTTCACGGTGTTTTCCTTCTCTGTGTTGCCTTGGGGGAAATCGGGGGAATGGCGGGAGTCGGACCCGTTTCAATCCCTTAAAAAACCAGAAGCTGGAAAGCCGAAAGCTGGAACGATGTCCAGCTTCCGGTTTCCAGCTTCCAGCTCGTCTGTGTCGCTTAGCGACGCAGACCCAGACGACCGATCAGGGCGCTGTAACGAGAGGTGTCCTTACCCTTCAGGTAGTCCAGCAGCTTGCGGCGCTGGTTAACCATGCGGATCAGACCACGACGGGAGTGGTGGTCTTTGCCGTTGGCCTTGAAGTGATCCTGCAGCTTGTTGATGTTGGCGGTCAGCAGGGCAACCTGCACTTCCGGAGAACCGGTATCGCCTTCAGCTTGCTTGTACTCGTTAACGATCTGGGCTTTTTCAGCAACGCTCAGTGCCATGATGGGCTTCCTCTGAGAGTAATAGGCCGGGACCTGCGCCCCGTGTTTAAAAAGGAGGATTGACCGTGCCTATTAACAGCCATCCTCGGATCGGTCATTCCGACCGAATCAGTCGACGCGGCGCTACGCGCCCGTCATCGCTCACTTCACCGATACCGATGAAGCGACCGGTATGATCCTGAACTCGCATCATGCCGAACTTCGGCGCTTCCGGAGCTCGCACCGGCTGGCCGTGGAGCCAGTAGTACGCGCTATGTTCGGTAAGCTGGATCAGCGGCCAGTGTTCCAGTCCGCTGTCGACCGGCAGGAGGAACTGATCGACTGCCTCGCTACCGCCTTCGGCGTGGACTTTCTCGAGAGTCTCCAGGCTGATCGCCTGGGCCAGCACGAAGGGTCCCGCCTGAGTCCGGCGCAGCTCAGCTACGTGGGCGCCACATCCGAGGGCCTGGCCAAGATCCTCGACCAGAGTGCGGATGTAGGTGCCCTTGCTGCAAGCTACCGCCAGTCTTGCCTGGCTGTTCTCACAGGCCAGCAATTCCAGGCGCGCAATAGTAACAGAACGCGCCTCGCGCTCCACTACTTCACCAGCACGCGCCAGCTTGTAGAGGGGCTGGCCGTCCTTCTTGAGGGCAGAGTACATCGGGGGTATCTGCTTGATTTCGCCACGAAAACGCGGCAGCAGAGCCTCGATGTCCTCGCGACCAACGGTCACCTCGCGACGCTCGGTCACTTCCCCTTCGGCATCACCGGTGGAGGTGGTCACGCCAAGCTGCGCCAGGGTTTCGTAACCCTTGTCGGCATCCAGCAGGTATTGAGAGAACTTGGTCGCCTCGCCGAAGCACAGCGGCAGCACACCGGTAGCCAGCGGATCGAGGCTGCCGGTATGGCCAGCCTTTTCGGCGTTGAGCAACCAGCGCACCTTCTGCAGCGCGGCGTTGGAACTCATGCCGTGCGGCTTGTCGAGGATCAGCACACCGCTGACATTGCGGCGAATACGTTTTACCTGGGCCACGCCATTACTCCTCGTCGTTGCCCGGGTGCTTGCGGTCTTCCGCCACGGCGCGCTCGATCAGTGCCGACAGCTCGACACCGCGACGAATGCTCGCGTCGTAGTTGAAGTGCAGCTGCGGCACGGTGCGCAGCTTCATCGCGCGGCCCAGCTGCATGCGCAGGAAACCGGCGGCATCGTTGAGGATGTCGATGTTCTGCTTGATGACTTCGGCGTTGTCATCCTGCCCCATCACGGTGATGAACACCTTGGCGTGGGACAGGTCACGGGCCACGTCGCAGCCGGTGATGGTCACCAGGCCCAGGCGCGGATCCTTGATCTCGCGTTGGATCAGCAGCGCCAGCTCACGCTGCATCTGGTCGCCGATGCGTTGGGTACGGCTGTAGTCTTTAGCCATTTCGTTTCACTCATGAACGCTTAAAAGCCGAAAGCCAGGAGTGGAAAGCGATGGCTTCCAGCTCCTGGCTCCCGGCTTGTGGCAAGCGCGACACTTACAGCGTGCGCGCCACCTGGACCTTCTCGAAGACTTCGATCTTGTCGCCGACTTTGACGTCGTTGTAGCTCTTCACGCCGATACCGCACTCCATGCCGGCACGCACCTCGGACACGTCGTCCTTGAAGCGGCGCAGAGATTCCAGTTCGCCTTCGAAGATCACCACATCGTCGCGCAGTACGCGGATCGGACGGTTGCGGTGTACCAGACCCTCGGTAACCATGCAGCCGGCGACCGCGCCGAACTTCGGCGAGCGGAACACGTCACGCACCTCGGCGATACCCAGGATGTTCTCCCGGACTTCGCTGCCCAGCATGCCGGACAGTGCCTTCTTAACGTCTTCGATGATGTCGTAGATGATGTTGTAGTAGCGCAGGTCCAGACCTTCCTGCTCGACGATCTTGCGCGCACCGGCATCGGCACGCACGTTGAAGCCGAACAGCACGGCGTTGGACGCCAGCGCCAGGTTGGCGTCGCTCTCGGTGATACCACCTACGCCGCCACCCACAACACGCACCTGGACCTCTTCGTTGCCGATATCGGCCAGGGCGCCCTGCAGGGCTTCGAGAGAACCACGTACATCGGACTTGAGCACGATGTTGAGGGTCTTCTTCTCGTCCTGCCCCATGCTTTCGAAGATGTTCTCCAGCTTGGAGGACTGCTGGCGAGCCAGCTTGACCTCGCGGAACTTGCCTTGACGGAACAGGGCAACTTCACGTGCTTTCTTCTCGTCGGCGACCACGGTCAGGTCATCACCGGCGTCCGGAGTGCCATCCAGGCCGAGGATCTCGACAGGGATGGACGGACCGGCTTCTTTAACCGGCTTGCCGTTCTCGTCGAGCATGGCGCGAACACGGCCATAGTTGACGCCGCAGAGAACCATGTCGCCCTGGCGCAGGGTACCGTCCTGAACCAGAACGGTAGCGACCGGACCACGGCCCTTGTCCAGGCGGGACTCGACCACGACACCACGGCCAGGGGCCGACGGAGTGGCGGTGAGTTCCAGGACTTCGGCTTGCAGCAGCACGGCTTCGAGCAGCTCGTCGACGCCGGTACCGGCCTTGGCCGAAACAGGTACGAACTGGGTATCGCCGCCCCACTCTTCCGGAATCACATCCAGCGCGGCCAGGCCGTTCTTGATGTTGTCCGGGTTGGCTTCCGGCTTGTCCATCTTGTTGACCGCGACCACGATCGGCACGCCAGCCGCTTTCGCGTGCTGTACCGCTTCAATGGTCTGCGGCATCACGCCGTCGTCGGCCGCCACCACCAGGATGACGATGTCGGTGGCCTTGGCACCACGGGCACGCATGGCCGTGAACGCCGCGTGGCCAGGGGTGTCGAGGAAGGTCACCATGCCGCGATCGGTTTCGACGTGGTAGGCGCCAATGTGCTGGGTGATACCACCCGCCTCACCGCTGGCCACCTTGGTACGACGGATGTAGTCGAGCAGGGAGGTCTTGCCGTGGTCGACGTGACCCATCACGGTCACCACCGGCGCACGGGTCAGGGCCTCGCCTTCGAACTTCAGGTACTCAGCCAACTGGTCTTCCAGGGCGTTCTCGTTGACCAGCTTGACCTTGTGGCCGAACTCTTCGGCGATCAGCTGAGCGGTCTCGCGATCGAGCACCTGGTTGATGGTCACCGGAGTGCCCATCTTGAACATGAACTTGACGACTTCGGCGCCTTTGACCGTCATCTGCGCGGCCAGTTCGGCCACGGTGATGGTCTCGCCGATGCTGACTTCACGCACGATAGGTCCTGTCGGGCTCTGGAACCCGTGCTGGTTACGCTTTTTCAGCTTGGACTTGCCGCCTCGGCCACCGCGACGGAAGGAATCGCTCTCTTCCTCGGTGCTACGCGGCGCGACTCGGGGAGCCGGAGCCTTTTCCTTCTCTTTGAGGGAAGGACGGTGCTGCGCATGCTTGCGGTCGCGGCGATCGTCTTCATCACGAGCACGCTCGGGACGACGAACTTCTTCCTTCTTGCGCTCGCCGTTCACCGCAGCTGCGCCAGCCGGGGCAGGAGCAGCTGCCGCAGTGGCAGCGGCCACAGGTGCAGCTGCAACAGCAGCCGGCGCGCCAGCCGCAACAGCGACTTCCGCGGAAGCGCTTTCAGCCACTACCTTGGGACGAGCTTCCGCTTCGCGACGAGCAGCCTCTTCAGCACGCTGACGAGCTTCTTCCTCGGCCTTCAGTCGAGTAGCTTCTTCCGCCGCGCGCTGCTCTTCGAGTTCGCGCTGACGCTCAGCTTCGATCTCGTCAGGGCTGCGCTTGACGTAGGTTTTCTTCTTGCGTACTTCGACGTTGATGGTCTTGCTACCGGCGACCCTCAGCGTAGTAGTGGTCTTGCGCTGCAGGGTAATCTTGCGCGGCTCTTCCAGGCGCTCACCGTGGCTGCTCTTGAGATGAGCCAGCAGGGCCTGCTTCTCGTTATCGGTTACAACTTGTTCGGCGCTGGTGTGCGGCAATCCCGCCTCGCGCATCTGCAGCAGCAGGCGCTCCACCGGTGTATCGACCACTTGGGCCAGTTCTTTCACCGTGACTTGCGTCATGCACTTCTCTCCTCAGGCCGCGAAACTTACTCGAACCAGTGGGCTCGGGCGGCCATGATCAGCTTGCCGGCACGCTCTTCGTCCATGCCGTCGATGTCGAGCAGGTCGTCGATCGATTGCTCGGCCAGATCTTCGCGATTAATAACGCCACGTACGGCGAGTTCAACAGCCAGGTCCTTGTCCATGCCTTCCAGGGAAAGCAGGTCTTCGGCAGGCTGGGCGTCCGCCAGCTTCTCTTCGGTTGCGATAGCCTTGGTCAGCAGGCGGTCCTTCGCGCGCGCACGCAGCTCGTTGACGATGTCCTCGTCGAAGCCGTCGATGCTGAGCATTTCTTCCATGGGCACGTAGGCGATTTCTTCCAGGCTGGTGAAACCTTCTTCAACCAGTACCTGGGCCAGCTCTTCGTCCACTTCCAGCTCGTCAACGAAGGCACGCAGGATGTCGCCGGTTTCGGCTTGCTGCTTGGCCTGGATGTCCGCTTCGGTCATCACGTTGAGGGTCCAGCCGGTCAGTTGGCTGGCCAACCGCACGTTCTGGCCACCACGACCAATGGCCTGGGCCAGGTTGTCTTCGGCAACGGCGATGTCCATCGCGTGGGCATCTTCGTCGACGATGATCGCCACCACTTCGGCCGGAGCCATGGCGTTGATCACGAACTGTGCAGGGTTGTCGTCCCACAGGACGATATCGACGCGCTCGCCACCCAGTTCACCGGATACGGCCTGGACGCGGGAACCGCGCATGCCGATGCAGGCGCCCTGCGGGTCGATACGTTTGTCCTTGGAGCGCACAGCGATCTTGGCGCGCGAACCCGGGTCACGGGACGCAGCCATCACTTCAATCAGCTCTTCGGCGATTTCCGGCACTTCGATGCGGAACAGTTCGATCAGCATCTGCGGCGCAGTACGCGACAGGATCAGTTGCGGACCGCGGTTCTCGGTGCGGATTTCCTTCAGCAGGGCACGGACACGGGCACCGACGCGGAAAGTTTCGCGAGCGATGATGTCCTCGCGAGCCAGGAGCGCTTCGGCATTGTTGCCCAGGTCGACGATCACGTTGTCGCGAGTGACCTTCTTCACGGTACCGAAAATGATGTCACCCAGCTTCTCGCGGTAGGCTTCAACTACCTGAGCACGCTCGGCTTCACGCACCTTCTGCACGATGACCTGCTTGGCGGTCTGGGCAGCGATGCGACCGAACTCGATGGAGTCGATCTTCTCTTCGATGATGTCGCCAATCTTGGCCTGCTCATCGCGAGCCTGAGCCTGATCGAGGGTCAGCTGGATGGCCGGATCCTCGAAATCGTCTTCCTCGACCACAGTCCAGCGACGGAAAGTGTCGTAGATACCGCTCTGACGATTGATCGACACTCGCAGGTCGACCTCGTCTTCAAAACGCTTCTTGGTAGCAGTGGCCAGGGCCAGCTCCAGCGCCTCGAAAATAACGCCAGCCGGTACACCCTTTTCATTGGATACCGACTCAACAACCAGCAGTACTTCTTTGCTCATCGTACGCCTCGCCTTTCGCAATCCATTGGATCCGCGGGATCCGCGTCTCAGTCAAAACGGGGAATGATGTTGGCCTTGTCGATCAACTCGATCGGCAGGAGGAACTCGCGGTCTTCGATAAGAACAACCACGTCCTGCTCCTCCACCCCGCGGAGAAGCCCTTGAAAATTGCGCCGCCCCTCGAAGGGTGAACGCAGCTTGATCTTGACCAGCTCACCAGCGTGGGCCGCAAACTGTTCAAGGGTGAACAGCGGACGATCCATGCCCGGCGAAGATACTTCGAGGGTGTATTCGTTGCTGATCGGGTCCTCGACATCGAGCACACCACTGATCTGCCGACTGACCTTCTCGCAATCATCGACCAGGATGCCGTTTTCGTGATCGATATAGATACGCAGCAGGGAATGCCGCCCTTGAGACAGGAACTCGATGCCCCAGCACTGATAACCGAGCGCTTCGACTACCGGGGCCAACAAGGCCTGCAACTGTTCTAGCTTGCTCGACACCTGATCGCCTCTCGCATGCTGTGCAAATAAAAAATGGGCGAAACGCCCATCCCTTCAAAAACCGCCTGATCTGTGATCGGAGGTCAACTGTCCAGCTAGCAAAAAGCCCCTAAAAAGGGGCTTCGCGACTACTGGTTGCGGGGGCTGGATTTGAACCAACGACCTTCGGGTTATGAGCCCGACGAGCTACCAGACTGCTCCACCCCGCGTCAAAGCTGGTGCGAGAGTATACGGCCAGCACCTTGCGTGGTCAACCGAACATCCCGCGAAGAGAAAGGCCCGCATCACTGCGGGCCTTCTCTTTGTATGGTACCGAGGAGGGGACTCGAACCCCTACAGCCTATGGCCACTACCACCTCAAGGTAGCGTGTCTACCAATTCCACCACCTCGGCAAAACTTGCCTTACTTCTGCTCCGGAGCCTGCGGCACATCACCCGACTGGGTAGCTGGCTTTTGCTCTTCGAGCACCGGCACATCGTCAGCTGCCGGCTTGGCGGGTTGAACTTCGAGGGCCGCCGGATCTGGCAGACCTACGTTGCTCAGCGCCTCAGCCTTTTCTTTAGCGAAGAACGCTAAACCCAGGCTGGTAATGAAAAAAACCGCGGCGAGTATAGCAGTAACTCGACTCAAAAAGGTAGCGGAACCTTGGCTTCCGAATACGGTTGCCGAAGCACCGGAGCCAAAGGAGGCACCAGCATCCGCGCCCTTGCCCTGCTGAACCAGCACCAGACCAACAACGCCCAGAGCAACCAGCAAGTGCACCACAATTACGACAGTTTCCAGCATCTCGTCAGCTTCCTGCGGCGCGACAGATCGCACCGAACTCATCCGCATTCAGGGAGGCACCACCTACCAGCCCCCCATCGATATCCGGCATGCCGAACAAGTCGGCCGCACTGGCCGCCTTCACACTGCCGCCGTACAGAATTCGTACGCCGCGAGCAACCTCAGCATTCTCCGCCGAAAGTTGCGAGCGAATCGCCGCATGAACCTCTTGCGCCTGTTGCGGCGAGGCCGTCAGCCCCGTACCAATGGCCCAAACCGGCTCATAGGCAATTACCGCTTGCGCAAATGCGCCCACACCAAGCTCTTCGATCACGCTACCCAGCTGACGCCCCACAACCTCGAGCGTCTTGCCGGCTTCGCGCTGTTCCCGGGTCTCACCGACGCATAGCACCGGAATCAGACCACAGGATTGAGCAGCAGCGAACTTGCGACTCACGACTTCGTCGCTTTCGCCCAGAATCAGGCGTCGCTCCGAATGACCAACCAGAACCAGGCTGCAACCCACGTCTACCAACTGGCTTGCCGCGATCTCTCCGGTGAGGGCTCCCTGCACCGGCTCCACCGCACAATTCTGGGCACCTACGGCAATCGACTTACCGTCCAGGCCTTGAAGGACCTGATTGATGTACAGACAGGGCGGCATTACCGCAACTTCGACGCCAGTAGGCAAGGCCAATTGGCGCAAGCCTTTGATCAGCTCTGCGACGCTGGCGCGGGTACCGTGCATTTTCCAGTTACCGGCTACCAGAGGTCGGCGCATGCTTTATCTCGTCGATCAAAGTGGGCGCAGATGTTACCCAAGAGATTTTCAACAAGCAAGAGAAATCAAGCACATACCTCGGTTACGACTTTGGCCAGTTCCTCGGCGTAGCCGCGCACCAGCTTTTCGTCGTCGCCTTCGACCATCACACGCACCAGCGGCTCGGTACCGGACTTGCGCAGAAGCACACGCCCGCGACCTGCCATTTGGGAAGTGACACGGGCAGAGGCATCCTGCACGGCCGGATGATGGATCGGGTCAACATCGCCGCCTGCGTAGCGGACGTTGATCAGCACCTGAGGGCACTTGCGCATGCCCTGACGGGCTTCGGCGAGGGATTGACCGCTGCGCTGCAAGGCCAGCAGCACCTGCAAAGCGGCAACGATTGCATCACCCGTCGTGGTGAAATGGCTGCAGACGATATGGCCGGAATTCTCGCCGCCCAACGTCCAACCATTGTTTTGCAATTCGCTCATCACGTAGCGATCACCGACCTTGGCGCGCACGAATGGTATGTCGAGCTCCTTGAACGCCAGTTCCAGACCCAGATTGCTCATCAGGGTACCGACGACACCGCCGTTCAGCATGTCACGGCCATGCAGGTCACGGGCAATCAGATAAATCAGCTCGTCGCCATCGACCACGGCACCCGTGTGATCGACCATCAGGACGCGGTCGCCGTCACCATCGAAGGCAATACCAATGTCCGCGTTCTGCTCGACGACAGCCGCCTGCAGGCTGCTCATGTGAGTGGAGCCGCAATCGTCATTGATATTCAGGCCATTGGGCTGCGCTGCCAGTACGCTGACCTGGGCGCCCAATTCGCGAAAGACGTTTGGCGCAACCTTGTAAGTGGCACCGTGGGCGCAATCCACCACCACCTTGAGACCCGCGAAGTCGGTGCTGATCGGAGTAGTGCTCTTGCAGAACTCGATATAGCGGCCTGCGGCGTCGTTGATGCGGGATACCTTGCCCAACTGAGCCGAATCAACCACGGTCATCGGCTGATCGAGTAGCTCTTCAATCATCAGCTCGACTTCATCCGAGAGTTTGGTGCCCTTGCCGGAGAAGAACTTGATGCCGTTGTCGTGATGCGGGTTGTGCGAAGCACTGATGACGATGCCCGCATCCGCCAGGAAGGTGCGAGTCAGATAAGCAATAGCTGGAGTCGGCATGGGGCCGAGGAGCATCACGTCGGCACCGGCAGCCAGCAGACCGGCCTCAAGCGCGGACTCGAACATGTAACCGGAAATCCGCGTGTCCTTGCCGATCAGGATGCGGCACTTGCCCTGTTTGCGAAACGCCATACCGGCCGCCCAACCAAGCTTGAGCATGAATTCTGGAGTAATCGGGAACTGCCCGACATGGCCACGAATACCGTCGGTGCCAAAATACTTTCTACTCATGGGGTGCTCCGTATTGTCTTATTCCGCCGCTTGTACCGCGGCGATCATGCGTACTGCGTCGACCGTCTCTGCGACATCGTGTACACGCACGATGCGTGCGCCCTTGGCCACGGCAAGGGCGGCCAGCGCGAGACTGCCAGGGAGACGCTGCTGAACTTCCCGTCCCAGCGTCTGGCCAATCATGCTTTTGCGCGAAACCCCAACCAGCAATGGACGCCCAAGCTCATGCAGGGCCTCCATATGCTTGAACAGGCTGAGATTGTGAGCCAGGGTCTTGGCAAAGCCAAAGCCCGGATCCAGGACTATGCGATCTTCTGGAATACCCACAGCCAGGCAAGCCCGCATGCGCTCGGAAAGGAATTCACCGACTTCGCGCACAACATCGCCATAGTGCGGATCCTGCTGCATGTTGCCCGGCTCACCGAGCATATGCATCAGACAGACCGCCAAGCCAGTATCGGCTGCGGCGTCCAGGGCGCCATCACGACGCAATGAACGCACATCGTTGATCATGCCGGCGCCCAGCCGGGCACCTTCACGAATCACTGCGGGGGTCGACGTGTCCAGGGAGATGACCACATCCAGCTCGCGGGCGATGGCTTCGACCACAGGCGCTACGCGCTCGAGCTCCTCGGTCGGGGACACGGGGCGAGCGCCCGGGCGAGTCGACTCACCGCCGACATCGATCAGGGTCGCGCCAGCAGTCACCATTTCCTCGGCATGACGCAATGCTGCGTCACGCGCATTGAAACGGCCGCCGTCGGAGAAGGAATCAGGGGTGACGTTGAGGATGCCCATGACCTGCGGCTGGGCCAAATCAAGAACCCGGCTGCCGCAAGGCAACCGGGTCTGGTACTGCACTGACTTCATCTACAGGCCTTAGTGTTCGCCAGCCGGCCCGCCGATGGGGGTTTCAGGGCGCTTGGCATCTTCACGCGGGGCGGGAGTGCCGGAAGCACCGGAACCACCTTGCCAATCCTTGGGCTCGCGCACAGTGCGACCCGACATGATGTCGTCGATCTGCTCGGAGTCGATGGTTTCGTACTTCATCAGGGCTTCAGCCATCGCATCGAGCTTGTCGCGATTTTCCATCAGCAGGTTCTTCGCGGTGGTATAGCTCTCGTCGATGATGCGACGAACTTCCTGGTCGATCAGCTTGGCGGTTTCACCCGACAAATTCGCGTGCTGCGAGCCAGCGCTGCGGCCAAGGAACACCTCGCCCTCCTCTTCCGCGTACATCAGCGGACCGAGTTTCTCGGACAGGCCCCACTTGGTAACCATGTTCCGAGCGATCTGGGTGGCACGCATGATGTCGTTGGAGGCGCCCGTAGTGACCCCATCGAAGCCCAGGGTCATCTCCTCGGCGATACGGCCGCCGAACAGCGAACAGATCTGGCTGGTCAGCGCGCGCTTGGACAGACTGTAGCGGTCTTCCTCGGGGAGGAACATGGTCACGCCCAGGGCACGACCACGCGGAATGATCGATACCTTGTAGACAGGATCATGTTCCGGCACCAGGCGACCGACGATGGCGTGACCCGCCTCATGGAACGCGGTGTTCAGCTTCTCTTTCTCGGACATGACCATGGACTTGCGCTCGGCGCCCATCATGATCTTGTCCTTGGCCAGCTCGAACTCTTTCATTTCGACGAGGCGCTTGTTGACGCGAGCGGCGAACAGGGAGGCTTCGTTGACCAGGTTGGCCAAGTCGGCACCGGAGAAGCCCGGAGTACCACGCGCGATGACGGCAGGATCGACGTCGTCGCCCATGGGCACCTTGCGCATGTGCACTTTGAGGATCTGCTCACGGCCACGGATGTCCGGAAGGCCCACGACCACCTGACGGTCAAAGCGACCAGGGCGCAGCAGAGCCGGGTCGAGCACGTCAGGACGGTTGGTGGCGGCGATCACGATGATGCCGTCGTTCATTTCGAAGCCGTCCATCTCCACCAGCAACTGGTTGAGGGTCTGTTCACGCTCGTCGTGACCGCCACCCAGGCCGGCACCACGATGGCGACCAACAGCGTCGATCTCATCGATGAAGATGATGCATGGAGCGTGTTTCTTGGCCTGATCGAACATGTCACGGACACGGGACGCGCCCACACCGACGAACATTTCGACGAAGTCAGAGCCGGAAATCGTGAAGAATGGCACCTTGGCCTCGCCTGCGATGGCCTTGGCCAACAGGGTCTTACCGGTGCCGGGCGGACCAACCATCAGTACGCCGCGCGGGATACGACCGCCCAGGCGCTGGAACTTGCCCGGATCGCGAAGGAATTCCACCAGTTCGCTGACTTCTTCTTTCGCCTCATCGCAACCGGCGACGTCGGCGAAAGTGGTCTTGACCTGGTCTTCCGACAGCAGGCGCGCCTTGCTCTTGCCAAAGCTCATCGGGCCGCCGCGACCGCCGCCGCCGCCCTGCATCTGGCGCATGAAGAACATGAAGACGGCGATGATCACCAGAATCGGGAAGCTCGCCACGAGGAGCTGGGTCCAGATGCTCTGCTGTTCAGGCTGCTTGCCTTCGATGATCACGTTATTGTCGATCAGGTCGCCAATCAGGCCGCCATCCTGAATCGCCGGACGAATCGTTTTGAAGGGCTCGCCATCGTTGCGCTTGCCGGTGATGACGAAGCCATCGACGGTCACTCGTTCGACCTTGCCTTCCTTAACCTGCTCGATGAATTCCGAGTAGTTGAGTGTCTGCGGTTCGCTTGGACTGGAGAAATTGTTCATCACCGTAACAAGGACGGCGGCGATGATCAGCCACAGGATGAGATTTTTTGCCATATCGTTCAATTAGCTACCCTCTGGAACGGGCTCCTTCCTGGAGCGCAGCCCGCATGACGGCTGGTGATTAATCGGCCTAACTTACTACACAACCCCTGCCCCTGGCAGACGCCGTCTGTAACCCTTTATGAGACCTCGCGGCCTCCCTGCACTATCCAGCTCCCGCAAAGGGGAACCGATTGGTCAGGTTCCCGTTGCAGTCTATTCCCCACGGAAGCCGCGCGCGAGCAGGTATTGCTCGCGGGAGCTGTCACGCGACGAAAGCGGCTTGCGCATCTGTACCTTGTCGAACAGCTCGCGCACCTGCTTGTGGTAGACGTCAAAACCTTCGCCCTGGAAGATTTTGATCAGAAAATCGCCACCCGGGCGCAGAGTACGACTCGCCAGGTCCAGCGCCAACTCACAGAGAAACATGGAGCGCGGCTGGTCGGAGGCCCTTACGCCACTCATATTGGGGGCCATATCGGAAATCACAAGGTCTACCGGGTTATCACCGATCGCCTCGAGGATGCGTACGAGGACTTCATCATCGGTGAAGTCACCCTGAATGAAGGTCACGTCAGGAATGCTATCCATTTCCAGAATGTCGGAAGCGATCAACCGACCGCGATCACCGATCACCCGGCTAGTCACCTGGGACCAGCCGCCGGGTGCCGCACCGAGGTCGACGACGGTCATGCCAGGCCGCAGGATGCGGTCCTTTTCCTGGATTTCGAGCAATTTATAGCTGGCGCGGGAACGATAACCGTCCTTCTGCGCCATTTTGACGTATGGGTCGTCGATATGTCTTCGCAGCCATTGCTGACTACTCTTGGAACGGGCCACGGTATACCTCGTGTTCGGCTGTGCGCCCCGGAATCACTCGGGTAAACTAGCAGCCTTTTTTCGCAGGGGTCTGATTATGGCGCTCTCACCGGAGCACAAGAAGCAATACAAATCTATCGGTCATCACCTGAAACCGGTATTGACGGTGGCCGAAAACGGCCTGACCGAGGGTGTTCTGGCCGAACTGGAGCGCGCGCTGAACGATCACGAACTGATCAAGGTCCAGTTCCGCATCATTGAGCGTGATGACCGCCGCGCCCTGATCGACGAGCTCTGCTCCGCCGGGAACTGCGAACTGGTCCAGATCATTGGCAAGATGGCGCTGGTCTATCGCCGCAACCCCAAGCCGAACCGCAACCTCTCCAACATCAGCCGTTTCAGCGGGCTCTGATTCCCCTGCCAGGGCGCGCACTCAGCGCGCCCGGCCCTCCGCCAATTTCACTGGCAAAGGCTGGATCACCAGCAGCAGGCCACAGAAGGCCAGCGACAGATAGCTGAAATTCAGCCAGTAAGCCGCCTCCGGCATCCAGAAGCGCACCAGCAGAAACGCCGCCACCAGAGCCAGCACCGCGGCGAGCAATTGCGCGCGCGCATCACGCCAGAGACGCGCAAGCCCTACATGCTGAATCAGCAGCAGGGCCTGGAGCAGTGCGCAGAATCCGGCAAAGGCTACCAGCAGGGGTCGCAGACCCGCAGACACTTCATCGACCAGCATGGGTGCCAGACCAATCTGGCCCAGCGCCGGCAGCATGACGAAATGCAGCAGCCAGAGACCACCTACCCAGAAGGTCTGGGCCAGCTGCCAGGCAATGGCGCCGGCCCGATAACGCTTAGACGTGGCGGACTTCGACAATCTCGTACTCAACGATGCCGCTCGGAGTCTTGACGGTCACCACGTCCCCTTCTTCCTTGCCCACCAGGGCACGAGCAATGGGAGAGCTGACCGACAGCTTGCCTTTCTTGATGTCGGCTTCATCGTCGCCAACGATCTGGTAGGTAACGGCCTCGTCGGTTTCGACGTTGGCGATATCCACCGTGGTGCCGAAAATCACCTTGCCGGTATGAGCGATGCTGGTGACATCGATGACCACCGAATTCTGCAGGCGGCCTTCGATATCACGGATACGCGCCTCGACCATGCCCTGCTGCTCGCGCGCCGCATGGTATTCAGCGTTTTCCTTGAGATCACCCAGCTCACGCGCTTCACCGATGGCCTGACTCAGTTGCGGGCGCATCACTTTGGTCAGATGAGTCAGCTCCTCTTCCAGGGCGCGAGCGCCCTGGACAGTCATGGGGTACTTATTCATGCCTTGATCCCTGCATGCAGATCCTGCAGCCGGCGAACGGTTTTCTCGGAACCGAACTTGAGCGCTTCACAGACCGCCTGACCAGCCGCGATGGTGGTGGTGCAGTAGATCTTGTGCTGCAGGGCGTTACGACGAATCGAGTAGGAGTCGGCAATCGACTGACGCCCCTCGGTGGTATTGATGATCAGGGTGACCTCATCGTTCTTGATCATGTCGACGACATGCGGACGACCTTCAGTCACCTTGTTCACACGGCGTACCGGCAGACCAGCGGCCTCGATCACCTTGGCGGTACCGGCGGTGGCAACGACTTCGAAGCCCAGCGCGACCAGATCACGTGCGACCTGAACGGCTTCCGGCTTGTCATCTTCGCGCACGCTGATGAATGCACAACCCGAGTTCGGCAGAATCTCGCTGGCACCCAGCTGCGCCTTGGCGAAGGCTTCACCGAAGCTGTCACCAACGCCCATCACTTCACCAGTGGACTTCATTTCCGGGCCGAGGATCGGGTCGACGCCCGGGAACTTGGCGAACGGGAACACCGCCTCCTTGACGCTGAAGAACGGCGGGATGATCTCTTCCTGGTAGCCGGCCTCGGCCAGGCTCTTGCCTGCCATGACACGCGCGGCAACCTTGGCCAGCGACTCGCCCACGCACTTGGAAACGAACGGAACGGTACGCGAAGCACGCGGGTTCACTTCGATCACGAAGATGTCCTCGCCCTGCACCGCCATCTGCACGTTCATCAGGCCAACCACACCCAGTTCCAGGGCCATTTTCTTGACCTGGTCACGAATCTCGTCCTGGATGTGCTTCGGCAGCGAGTACGGCGGCAGCGAGCACGCGGAGTCACCAGAGTGAACGCCAGCCTGCTCGATGTGCTGCATGATTGCGCCAATCACCACGCTCTCACCGTCGCTCACCGCATCCACATCCACTTCGATGGCGCAGTTGAGGAAGCGATCCAGCAACACCGGGCTGTCGTTGGACACCTTCACCGCTTCACGCATGTAGCGCTTGAGCTCTTCTTCCTGGTAAACGATTTCCATCGCGCGGCCGCCCAGTACGTAGGACGGGCGCACCACCATCGGATAACCGATGTTCTTCGACAGGGCCAGGGCTTCATCTTCGCTGCGCGCAGTGGCGTTAGCCGGCTGGCGCAGACCGAGGCGCTGTACCATCTGCTGGAAGCGCTCGCGGTCTTCCGCGCGGTCGATGGCCTCGGGGCTGGTACCAATGATCGGCACGCCGGCTTCTTCCAAGGCGCGGCAGATCTTCAGCGGAGTTTGACCGCCGTACTGGACGATGACGCCTTTCGGCTGCTCGACGCGGACGATCTCCAGCACGTCTTCCAGGGTTACCGGCTCGAAGTACAGGCGGTCGGAAGTGTCGTAGTCGGTGGAGACGGTTTCCGGGTTGCAGTTGACCATGATGGTCTCGTAACCGTCTTCACGCATGGCCAGTGCCGCGTGCACGCAGCAATAGTCGAACTCGATGCCCTGACCGATGCGGTTGGGGCCACCACCGAGAATCATGATCTTGTCGCGACTCGACGGGTTGGCCTCGCACTCTTCCTCGTAGGTCGAATACATGTAGGCGGTGTCGGTGGCGAACTCGGCGGCGCAAGTATCTACGCGCTTATACACCGGCAGCACCTTGAGCTTGTGGCGATGGGCACGCAGGCTCTTCTCGGAAACACCGAGCAGCTTGGCCAGACGCGCATCGGAGAAGCCCTTGCGCTTGAGCTTGAACATCAGATCGCGGTCGAGGGCGGACAGGCCAAGGGTCTGTACAGTCGCCTCATCCTTGACCAGGTCTTCAATCTGAACCAGGAACCACTCGTCGATGCGAGTCAGTTCGAATACTTCGGCAATGGTTTTACCGGCGCGGAAGGCATCGGCCACATACCAGATGCGGTCGGCGCTGGGTACAGTCAGCTCACGACGCAGCGTGCTTTCAGCTTCCGGATCGTTCAGATCAAGCTTCGGATCGAAACCGGCAACGCCGACTTCCAGGCCGCGCAGGGCTTTCTGCATCGACTCCTGGAAGGTGCGGCCGATGGCCATTACCTCACCGACGGACTTCATCTGAGTGGTCAGGCGGGCGTCGGCCTTGGGGAACTTCTCGAAGGCGAAACGCGGAACCTTGGTCACGACGTAGTCGATGGCCGGCTCGAAGGACGCTGGGGTACGGCCGCCGGTGATGTCGTTGGACAGTTCGTCGAGGGTGTAGCCGACAGCCAGCTTCGCGGCGATCTTGGCGATCGGGAAGCCGGTAGCCTTGGAAGCCAGGGCCGAGGAACGCGACACACGCGGGTTCATCTCGATCACGACCATACGGCCGGTGTTCGGGCAGATGCCGAACTGGACGTTGGAACCGCCGGTTTCCACGCCGATCTCACGCAGCACCGCCAGGGAGGCGTTGCGCATGATCTGGTATTCCTTGTCGGTCAGGGTCTGGGCCGGGGCCACGGTGATGGAGTCACCGGTGTGCACGCCCATGGGATCGAAGTTCTCGATGGAGCAAACGATGATGCAGTTGTCCTTCTTGTCGCGGACCACCTCCATCTCGTATTCCTTCCAGCCGATCAGCGACTCGTCGATCAGCAACTCGCTGGTTGGCGACAGGTCCAGGCCACGGGCGCAGATCTCTTCGAACTCTTCACGGTTGTAGGCGATGCCACCACCGGTGCCGCCCATGGTGAAGGAGGGACGGATGATGCAGGGGAAGCCGACCTTCTCCAGCACGCCGTAGGCTTCTTCCATGCTGTGGGCGATACCCGAGCGCGGGCAAGCCAGGCCGATGTCCTTCATCGCGCGGTCGAAGCGCGAACGGTCTTCGGCCTTGTCGATGGTGTCTGCATTGGCACCGATCATTTCCACGCCAAACTTCTCGAGCACGCCATGGCGCTCGAGGTCGAGGGCGCAGTTCAGCGCAGTCTGGCCACCCATGGTGGGCAGCAGCGCGTCAGGACGCTCTTTCTCGATGATCTTGGCGACGGTCGCCCACTTGATAGGCTCGATGTAGGTGGCGTCGGCCATGGCCGGGTCGGTCATGATGGTGGCCGGGTTGGAGTTCACCAGGATGACGCGGAAGCCTTCTTCCTTCAGGGCCTTGCAGGCCTGAGCGCCGGAATAGTCGAACTCGCAGGCCTGGCCGATCACGATGGGGCCGGCACCGAGGATCAGGATGCTCTTGATGTCTGTACGCTTGGGCATGGGACTCTCGTTGCAATATTCAGGACAGGGTTGCGGTCGCCAGCTTCACGCCAAAGCCGACGAACAGGGCGCCAACGCCGCTCGAGGCGCCGGCAGCCAGCCGTTGCCGCCGGCGGAACCAGGCCGCCAGGCGTACACCGGAGAAAATCAGGAAACTCAAATACAGGGCGCTGATGACTTCGAGGATTGTGCCCAGCACCAGGAACGACACTCCGGGGTAGGCGTATCCCGGATCGACGAACTGGATGAAGAAGGACACAAAGAAGAGGATCGCCTTGGGATTGGACAGGCTCAGCAGCAGTGCCTTGCGGAACGGCTGGTTGACGTCCATGTCCTTCACCGGAGCAGCCTGCTCGACCGGCTGGCGCAACTTCTGCCAGCCACCCCTGAGCATGCCGACACCGAGATAGAACAGGTAGCCGGCGCCAACGTACTTCAGGCCGAGGAACAGCATTGGTTCGGCCTTGAGCAGCGAGGCGATTCCCAGTGCCGACAACAGCATCAGGATCGCATCCCCGATGAACACCGCGCTGGCCGCCCGGTAGCCGGCAGCCACGCCGCGCTGGGCGGCAGTGGCGAGCACGAACAGCGAGTTCGGCCCAGGCAGCAGGACGATGAACAGCGTCCCCAGGACGTAGGTCCAGAGGTCGGTGATTCCCAGGGTCGGCATCATCTTCGCAAGCCCCTCAACGGCCTCAGCGACGCTCGGCCATCGCCGCGATGAAGCGGTCGAACAGCGGAGCCACGTCGTGCGGACCGGGGCTGGCTTCCGGGTGACCCTGGAAGCTGAAGGCGACCTTGTCGGTGCGCTCGATGCCTTGCAGGGTGCCGTCGAACAGCGACTTGTGGGTAGCGCGCAGATTGGCTGGCAGGGTCGACTCGTCGACAGCGAAACCATGGTTCTGGCTGGTGATCATCACCACGCTGGAATCCAGGTCCTGCACCGGGTGGTTGGCACCATGGTGGCCATGGCCCATCTTCACGGTCTTGGCACCCGAGGCCAGGGCCAGCAGCTGGTGACCGAGGCAGATGCCGAAGACCGGAATCTCGGTGTCGAGGAATTCACGAATCGCCTGGATGGCGTAATCGCACGGCTCGGGGTCGCCAGGACCGTTGGAGAGGAAGATGCCGTCCGGGTTGAGCGCCAGAACTTCACTGGCCGGAGTTTGCGCGGGCACCACGGTCAGGCGGCAGCCACGGGCAACCAGCATGCGCAGGATGTTCAGCTTGACGCCGAAGTCGTAGGCCACGACGTGATACGGCAGTTCGCTGGCAGCGATTTCCGGATGGCTGTCGGTTTCCAGGTTCCATACGCTGGAACGCCACTCATAGCGCTCCTCGCAGGAGACGACCTTGGCCAGGTCCATGCCTTTCAGGCCGGGGAAGCTGCGAGCCAGTTCAAGCGCCTTCTCTTCGGTGGCGTCGGCGCCAGCGAGGATGCAGCCGTTCTGCGAACCCTTCTCACGCAGGATGCGGGTCAGGCGGCGGGTATCGATGCCGGCGATGGCGACGGTACCGTTCTCTTTCAGGTAATCCGGCAGCGACTGCTTGTCACGCCAGTTGCTGGCCAGCAGCGGCAGGTCACGAATGATAAGACCGGCGGCCCATACGCGACTGGATTCGGCGTCTTCCGGAGTGGTACCGGTGTTGCCAATGTGCGGATAGGTCAGGGTGACGATTTGTTGGGCATAGGAAGGATCGGTAAGGATTTCCTGATAGCCGGTCATGGCAGTGTTGAACACTACCTCGCCGATGGTATGGCCATCGGCCCCAATGGCTTCGCCGCGAAAAATGCTGCCGTCGGCAAGCGCGAGTATGGCTGGCTTAATCAAGAAGACCTCCCGTAGATCAAGGCTGAAGCAAACGCAGGTTGTAAAAAAGCGGGATGACGTTGTTACCGTCACCCCGCTTTTTTATCTGAGCCATTTCTGCGTAACTTTTAGTGGACACACTAAAGCTGCAGTTTACAGGAATGCGTCATTTCGGTCCACCCGAAAGACATCCCACTTGGCAGACTGGCGATTGTGCGATCACGCATCAACGCAGACCCAACACATCCTGCATGTCGTAAAGGCCCGCTTCCTGGCCGTCCAGCCAGAGTGCGGCACGCACGGCGCCACGAGCGAAGGTCATGCGGCTAGAGGCTTTGTGGGTGATTTCCACGCGCTCGCCATCGGCGGCGAACAGCACAGTGTGATCGCCAACCACGTCGCCGGCCCGCACAGTGGCAAAACCAATGGTCTCGCGGGCGCGGGCACCAGTCTGACCCTCGCGGCCATAGACAGCGACCTTGGACAGATCGCGACCGAGCGCGTCAGCAACTACCTCACCCATGCGGAGTGCGGTACCGGATGGCGCATCCACTTTATGGCGGTGGTGGGCCTCGATGATCTCGATGTCGACCTCGTCGCCCAGGACACGGGCAGCGGTATCCAGCAGCTTGAGGCAAAGGTTCACGCCGACACTGAAGTTGGCGGCGAAGACGATCGGGATATCCCTGGCAGCGGCGGCCAGCAGGGCCTTCTCGTCAGCGGAGAATCCAGTGGTGCCGATCACCATGGCCTTGCCCGCCTGACGGCAGACTTCCAGGTTCTTCAAGGTCACCGAAGGGTGGGTGAAGTCGATCAGCACGTCGAACTCGTCGGCCACCTTGGCCAGGTCGCCCGACAGCGGCACGCCGATTCGTCCCAGTGCCGCCAGCTCACCAGCGTCGGCGCCGACCAGGGTGCTATCCGGACGGTCGATGGCGGCGGTCAGGCCAGCGCCCTGCGCCTGCTGCACCGCTTCGATCAGGTTCTTGCCCATGCGCCCGGCGGCGCCCATGACTGCAATACGTCGCATAAAAAAGCTCCAAGCTGGAAGCCTGGAGCTGGAAACCGGTAGCGGAGCGAGTCAGCTCCGGCCACCGATTACCAGCTCGTCGTTAGAGATCGCCGAAGAAGCGCTTCATACCCTCGAACCAGCTACTGGCCTTGGGCGAATGGGAGCCATCGCTCTGCAGCGTCTTGCGGAACTCGTCGAGCAGCTCGCGCTGGCGCTTGTCCAGATTGACCGGTGTTTCCACCACCACCCGACACATCAGGTCGCCAGCACCGCCACCGCGCACTGGCGCAACGCCTTTGCCGCGCAGGCGGAACAGCTTGCCGGTCTGGGTCGCTTCCGGAATCTTCAGCTTGACCCGGCCATCCAGGGTCGGCACTTCCAGCTCGCCGCCCAGGGCGGCGTCGGCGAAGCTGATCGGCACTTCACAGTAGAGGTGCTTGCCATCACGCTGGAAGATCGGGTGCTCGCGCACGTTGACCACTACGTAGAGGTCACCGGCCGGCCCACCCAGCGCACCGGCCTCACCTTCGCCGGAAAGGCGGATGCGATCACCGGTATCCACGCCCGCGGGTACTTTCACGGACAGGGTCTTGTGCTCTTCCATGCGCCCCTGACCATGGCAACTGCCACAGGGGTCGCTGATCATCTTGCCGCTGCCATGGCAGCGCGGGCAGGTCTGCTGTACCGAGAAGAAGCCCTGCTGCATACGCACCTGACCGATACCACCGCAGGTGGTACAGGTAACCGGACTGGTGCCCTTCTTGGCGCCAGAGCCATCGCAGGTCTTGCAATTGACCAGCGTCGGTACGCGGATGGTCACGGTGGTGCCACGCACCGCCTCTTCCAGATCCAGTTCCAGGGTGTAGCGCAGGTCACTGCCGCGCTGCGGGCCACCACGCTGACCGCCACGTTGGCCGCCAAAGAAGTCGCTGAACACATCGCCGAAGATGTCGGAGAAGCTCGCCCCACCGAATCCGGCACCGGCGCCCCCGCCCATCTGCGGATCGACGCCAGCGTGACCGTACTGGTCGTACGCCGCGCGCTTGCTAGCGTCGGATAGGATCTCGTAGGCCTCGTTGGCCTCTTTGAATTTGTCTTCGGACTCCTTGTCCCCCGGATTACGGTCCGGGTGGTGCTTCATCGCCAGCCGGCGATAAGCCTTCTTGAGTTCAGCCTCGCTGGCGCCGCGCTCGACACCGAGGATTTCGTAAAAGTCACGTTTAGCCATAGTTTCCTGCACTCTCGAATTCACCAGCCCCAGACACGCCAACGCGGGAGCAAGCTCCCGCGCGGTAGATCAGGCGTACGGACCGTCTGGAACCGCACGCCGGGGCGAAAGCAAGCGTGACACTTACTTGTTTTCCTTGACCTCTTCGAACTCGGCGTCGACGGCATCGTCACCCGCCTTGTCCGCGCCGGAAGCTTGCGGCTGCTCACCAGCCTGAGCCTGATCGGCGTACATCTTCTGAGCCAGCGGAGTGGAAGCCTGGGACAGGGCATTCATCTTGGCTTCGATGTCGGCCTTGTCGTCGCCCTTCACGGCAACTTCCAGCTCGCCCAGCGCTTTCTCGATCGCAGCTTTCTCCTCGGCAGTGGCCTTGTCGCCCGCTTCGGTAATCATCTTGCGAGTGGCGTGAACCAGCGCATCACCCTGGTTACGGGCAGCGGCCAGCTCTTCGAACTTGCGGTCTTCCTCGGCGTTGGCCTCGGCATCACGCACCATCTGCTGGATCTCTTCCTCGGACAGGCCGGAGTTGGCCTTGATCACGATGGACTGCTGCTTGCCGGTGGCCTTGTCCTTCGCGCCAACGTGCAGGATGCCGTTGGCGTCGATGTCGAAGGTCACTTCGATTTGCGGCACGCCACGCGGGGCCGGCGGAATCTCGGCCAGGTCGAACTTGCCCAGGGACTTGTTCTGGGTAGCCTGCTTGCGCTCGCCCTGCAGCACGTGAATGGTCACGGCGGCCTGGTTGTCGTCGGCAGTGGAGAACACCTGCGACTTCTTGGTCGGGATGGTGGTGTTCTTCTCGATCAGCGCGGTCATCACGCCACCCAGGGTTTCGATACCCAGGGTCAGCGGGGATACGTCGAGCAGCAGTACGTCCTTCACATCACCGGCCAGCACGGCGCCCTGGATAGCGGCACCGATGGCGACAGCTTCGTCCGGGTTCACGTCCTTGCGCGGCTCTTTGCCGAAGAAGTCGGCAACCTGCTTCTGCACCAGCGGCATGCGGGTCTGACCGCCGACCAGGATCACTTCCTGGATGTCGGATACGTCGAGGCCGGCATCCTTCAGGGCAATGCGGCAGGGCTCGATGGTACGAGCGACCAGGTCTTCAACCAGGGCTTCCAGCTTGGCGCGGGAAATCTTCACGTTCAGGTGCTTCGGACCGGTCTGGTCTGCAGTGATGTACGGCAGGTTGACGTCGGTCTGCTGAGCGGAGGACAGCTCGATCTTGGCCTTTTCGGCAGCTTCCTTCAGACGCTGCATAGCCAGCGGGTCGCCCTTCAGGTCCATGCCGGACTCTTTCTTGAACTCTTCGACGAGGTAGTCGATCAGGCGCAGGTCGAAGTCTTCACCACCGAGGAAGGTGTCGCCGTTGGTGGCCAGTACTTCGAACTGGTGTTCGCCATCGACCTCGGCGATCTCGATCACCGATACGTCGAAGGTGCCGCCGCCCAGGTCGTAGACGATGACAGTGTGGTCACCCTTGGCCTTGTCCATACCGTAGGCCAGCGCAGCCGCGGTCGGCTCGTTGATGATGCGCTTGACGTCCAGACCGGCGATGCGGCCGGCGTCCTTGGTGGCCTGGCGCTGGCTGTCGTTGAAGTAGGCCGGAACGGTGATCACCGCTTCGGTCACCGGCTCGCCGAGGTAGTCTTCGGCGGTTTTCTTCATTTTCTTCAGCACTTCCGCAGAGATTTGCGGCGGAGCCATCTTCTGGCCCTTCACTTCGACCCAGGCGTCACCGTTATCGGCCTTGGCGATCTTGTAGGGAACCATCTTGATGTCTTTCTGCACGACGTCTTCTTCGAAGCGGCGACCGATCAGGCGCTTCACGGCGTACAGGGTGTTCTGCGGGTTGGTGACCGCCTGACGCTTGGCGGACTGGCCGACGAGGGTCTCACCGTCGTTGGTGTAGGCGATGATGGACGGCGTGGTGCGAGCGCCTTCGGCGTTCTCGATCACCTTGACGTTGCCGTTTTCCAGGATGGCCACGCAGGAGTTGGTGGTCCCCAGGTCGATACCGATGATTTTGCCCATATTCTCTCTCCCGAAACTTTGGATTCTCCGCGGCCTCACTTCATGGGCCGCGGCAGCAAATAAACGCTTGAACTAACAAATGGGGGCCCGAGCCCGGATTTCAAGCCTGCTCGTCAATCGACGGCGGCGTCGCGCTCGGTGCCTTGCTGACCACCACCATCGCGGGGCGCAGCAGACGACCATTGAGCAGGTAACCCTTCTGGAACACCTTCAGAACGCTACCCGGCTCGACATGGGTGCTCTCTTCCATGGCCATGGCCTGGTGGTGCTCAGGGTTGAAGGGCGCGCCGTGCGGATCCACGGCTTCCAGCTGGTGACGCTTGAGCGTGTCGTGGAACAGCTTGAGCGTCAGCTCCATGCCTTCGCGCACCGGCTTGATCGTCTCGTCGGTGGCACTGGACAGTTCCAGGCCGCGCTCCAGGCTGTCGACGACCGGCAGCAGGTCGTTGGCGAATTTTTCCAGGGCGAACTTGTGCGCCTTCTCCACATCCTGTTCGGCGCGGCGGCGGATGTTCTGCAGCTCGGCGGCAACACGCAGCGACTGATCCTGGGCCGCGGCCAGTTGCTCTTCCAGCACCTGCACGCGGGCGGCGAGGTCTTCGCCGGATGCGGTTTCGGCAGCAGGATTCGCTTCGGGGGTCTGGTTATCCAGGGTCTGTTCGTCGGCCATGCCTTCCTCCTCATAAAAGACAGCTGCGGGTAAAGACCCGCTGATATGTCCGCCTATATGGGGCCGCAATTTGTCGCTTCAAGGGGGAGGGACGATTGTCAGGCAGAAAACAAACACTGTATAAATACCCAGCCATCTCAGCGCGGGAGTCGCACCATGCTGGTACACCTGTCGATCCACAACTACGCCATCGTCGAGCACCTGGATCTAGAGCTCGAGGGTGGAATGTCCGTGATCACCGGCGAAACCGGTGCCGGCAAGTCGATCATGCTCGACGCCCTCGGCCTGACTCTGGGTGACCGTGCCGACAGTGGCGTGGTGCGCCCCGGTGCCGACAAGGCCGATATCCTCGCCAGCTTCGACATCAGCGACATTCCCGAAGCCCGCACCTGGCTGGCCGAGCGCGACCTGGACAACGACGGCCCCTGCATACTGCGGCGCGTCATCACCGCCGAAGGCCGCTCCCGCGCCTACATCAATGGCAGCCCCTGCCCCCAGGGCGACCTCAAGACCCTGGGCGAACTGCTGATCGACATCCACAGCCAGCACGAACACCAATCCCTGCTCAAGGCGGACACCCATCGCCGCCTGCTGGACGAATTCGCAGGCGCCAGCGACCTGGCCCGCCAGGTGCAACTGGCAGCCCAGCGCTGGCGGCAGACCCGCCAGGAACTTGAGCGCCTATCCCGCGCCGGCGACGAGCAGCGAGCGCGCCACCAACTGCTCAGCTACCAGCTGGACGAGCTGGAAAACCTCGCACTTGGCGAAAATGAACTGGAACAGCTGGAGCAGGAACACAAGAACCTCACCAATGCCGAAAGCCTGCTTGCCGCCTGCCGCCAGGTCATCGAAATGTGCAGCGACAGCGATGCCGGCAACGTACTCAGCGCCTTGACCGCCAGCCTCAACCGCCTCACCGCGTTTCACTCCCAACCGGGTGCCCTGGCCGAGTCAGTCAACCTGCTGTCCAGCGCGCAGATCCAGGTCGAGGAAGCCATGGGCGAGCTGAACCGCTTCCTCGATCATTTCGACGCCGACCCCGAACGCCAGCAAGCCCTGGAAGAACGCCTCGACTCCATTTACACCCTTGCACGCAAACACCGCGTCCAACCAAGCGACCTGGCCGAACTTCAGCAGCGCCTGCTGGACGAACTGGAAGCCCTCAACGCCGACGACGAAGCAGCCGAACGACTGGCCGAGGAACTGGCAGCCTATCTGCGTCACTATCAGGAGAAAGCCACGGAGCTGAGCCGACTACGCAGCGAGGCAGCAGGAAACCTGGCTGGAGCCGTGGAAATCGAGATGCAGCGCCTGGGCATGCCCGGCGGGCGCTTCAATATCCAGCTACATGCCAGCCAACTGGATGAGCCGCAGCACTACGGACTGGAGCAGGTGGAGTTTCTGGTGAGCGCCAACCCCGGGCAGCCGCTGAAGGCACTGGCGAAGGTTGCCTCAGGCGGCGAGTTGTCCCGTATCAGCCTGGCGATCCAGGTGATCACCGCGCAGACATCCCGCGTACCTACCCTGGTCTTCGACGAAGTGGACGTAGGCATTGGCGGCCCCACCGCCGAAGTGGTTGGGCAATTGCTGCGCCGCCTCGGCGAGCGCGGCCAGGTCCTCACTGTCACTCACCTGCCCCAGGTAGCCGCGCAAGGCCATCACCATCTGTTCGTGCACAAGGTGCGTGGCACCGAGGAAACTCGGACTGCGGTGGCGAAACTGCAGGAAGCACCGCGCATCGAAGAGATTGCCCGCATGCTGGGCGGCCTGGACCTCACCGAGGAATCCCTGGCCCATGCGCGGAAGATGGTGGTCAGCGCCCAGCGCTGATCCTTCCCCAAAAAACGAAAAAGGCGACCTTGTGGTCGCCTTTTCTTTTGCGCGAAGCGCTTACTTCTTCTTGCGGATATACAGCACCAGATTGTGGTCAACCAGCTCGTAACCACGCTCTTTGACGATTTCCTTCTGGCGCTTCTCGATCTCCGGATCGAAGAACTCGATCACTTCGCCGGAGTCGACGCACACCATGTGGTCGTGGTGGCCGCTATCGGCCAGCTCGAACACTGCATGACCGCCGTCGAAGTTGTGACGAACCACCAGGCCCGCCGCTTCGAACTGGGTCAGAACGCGATAGACAGTGGCCAGACCGACATCTTCGCCGGCATCCATCAGGGCCTTGTAAACGTCCTCAGCGCTCATATGGCGTTGCTCGGTGGAGTCGAGCATCTGGAGGATCTTGACCCGAGGCAAGGTCACCTTCAGGCCAGCTTTACGCAGTTCGTTGTTTTCAACCATGGTCGGTTTTCTCGAGGAATGCGGCTTTCGCAGCTTCCCTTAATGCAGGTATGATCGGGACTTTTCGTGCCCAGCCAAGATAGTGGAAGTCTCCCACCGATGCAAAACACCAAGCTCCTGCTGACCAGCCTTTCATTCGCAGGCTTGCTCGCACTCGCCGGTTGCTCGTTTCCCGGGGTCTACAAGATCGACATCCAGCAGGGCAACGTCGTAACGCAGGACATGATAGACCAGTTGAAGCCCGGAATGACCCGACGTCAAGTGCGGTTTATCATGGGCAACCCGCTGATCACCGACACTTTCCACGCCAAGCGCTGGGATTACCTCTACAGCATCCAGCCCGGCGGCGGCCAGCGCCTCCAGGAACGTGTCAGCTTGATGTTCGATAACAACGATCAACTGATCGGCCTGGCGGGTGACTTCATGCCCGGCGTGAGCCGTGACGAAGCGATCCTCGGCGGCGAAAGCACCACCACGACCACCGAAGCCAAGCCCGAACAGCCGCAAGAGCAGCAAAAGCCCGAAGAGCCGGCAGCACCGGGTTCCCTGCTGGAGAAAATCCAGAAGGAAGTGGACAGCGCCGAACCCGTTCCGGTACCGATTCCGGAACCGCTGGAAACTTCGCCGCAATAACACGCGGCAACAAAAAAGCCCGGGCTGGTCCCGGGCTTTTTCATGGCTGAGATTCAGGCGTCCCGCTCGCCCGCCCGCACCTGGGCGGCCTTGGCCGCACGCTGCTTGCGCACTACCTTGGGATCAGCAATCAGCGGCCGATAGATTTCCACCCGATCACCCTCTTCCAGCAGCCGCTCTTCCGGGTTCGGCAGCGCCTTGCCGAAGATACCAAGCGGGCAACTGGCAAGGTCCAGGTCGGAGAAATGCGCCTCCATCCCCGACCGCAGCACCGCCTGCCGAGCACTGATACCTGCTGGGACCTCAAGACGCAGCAACTGCTGGCGGCCCGCCAGGGCGTAGACCACCTCGATCCGGATCACACCCTCAACCATAAATCTGCTTCGCGCGCTGGCAGAAGGCATCCACCATGGTGTTCGCGGCCTGGGTGAACAATGGCCCCAGCGTGGCCTTGATGATGGGACCCGCGTAATCGAATCGCAGATCCAGGCTGATCTTGCAGGCTTTGTCTCCCAGCGCCTTGAAATGCCACACGCCGTGCAGTTGGCTGAAGGGGCCTTCCTCCAGGTTCATCTCGATCGTGCTGCCACCATCCAGCTTGTTGCGGGTCACGAAGCGCTGACTGAGGCTGCCCTTTGCCACTTCGAGGCTCGCAAGCATGTGACTTTCGCTTTCTTCCATCACCGTGGCGGCCGAGCACCAGGGCAGGAATTCCGGGTAACGCGCCACATCGTTGACCAGGTCGTAGAGCGCCTGCGCAGGGAACGGCAACAGGGCGGAGCGCTGGATATGGGTGGTCATCTTGGCCTCGAACGGGGTTCCAGGCCGCGCCGCATATGAATGCGCCGGGCCGGACTGGTCAAAAAAAGTGCCGCATTGTCGGGGATTCACCAGCATCGCTCAAGCCTACGCCGCCGTAGCCGCGCCGTCTGCGACTCCCTATAATGCGCCGCCTATGGCTAAGCAAAAGAAACATCCGGAAGGCACCATCGCCCTCAACAAGAAGGCGCTGCACGACTATTCCATCGAACAGAAATTCGAAGCCGGGCTGGCTCTCGCCGGCTGGGAAGTGAAAAGTCTGCGCGCCGGAAAGGCACAGCTGGTGGACAGCTATGTGCTGCTGAAGGACGGCGAAGCCTGGCTGCTCGGCAGCCACATCACCCCACTGAAGACGGCGAGCACTCACGTGATCGCCGACCCGGTGCGCACCCGCAAACTGCTGCTGCACAAGCGCGAGCTGGGCAAGCTGTTCGGTGCGGTCCAGCAGAAGGGCTACGCCTGCGTGGCGCTGTCCATCTACTGGAAGAAGCACCTGATCAAGTGCGAGATCGCCCTGGCCAAGGGCAAGAAGGAGTTCGACAAGCGCGCCACGGAGAAGGAGCGCGACTCCGACCGCGAGATCGCACGAGCCATGCGCACCAAGGGCAAGGAATAAGCCCTACCGAGAAAAACGCCGGGCAATGCCCGGCGTTTTTGTTTGCCTCAGATTCCCTGGCGCCGCTGCGATCGCGCCAACCGGTGCGCCTCAAGCTGACCCTCTTCCAGTACCTCCTGCACGTACTGGATGTGCTGGTGGGAAATCTCCCGCGCCTCCTCCGCACGCCGCTCGATGATCGCCTCGTAGAGGGCACGGTGCTGCCTGGTCAGCATCTCGCGGGTCTCTCCGCGCTGCAGGTACATCCCACCGATATTGGTCACCACGTTGTGCTTGAGCAGGTCGAACAGACCACGAATGGTGTGCAGCAGCACCGCGTTATGGCTCGCCTCGGCAATCGCCAGATGGAAGCGCGCATCCGCCGCGCCCTCCTCCGCTCGACTGGCCTTGCTGTCCGACGCGTAGCAGGCCTGCAGGTTCTCGTAGGCCTCGGTCAGGCGCTCGTGATCCACCTCGGTCGCCCGCTGCGCCGCGTAGAAGGCGCATGAACCTTCCAGGGTGTGGCGGAACTCCAGCAGATCGCGCTGGGCCTCGGGATTGCTCTCCAGTAGCTGCAGCAGAGGATCACTGAAGGTCGATCCCAATTCGGCCGCGACATAGTTGCCCCCGCCCTGCCGACTGATCAGCAGCCCCCTCGCCACCAGCTTCTGGATCGCCTCACGCAATGAGGGGCGCGACACGCCGAATTGCTCAGCCAACGCACGCTCGGCAGGTAGCCGCTCACCGGCCTTCAAGGTGCCCTCGAGGATCATCGCCTCGAGTTGACTGACGATATCGTCCGACAAGCGGCGCTGACGTATCTGACCGAATCCCATTGCTCCACCCAACCTTTCACGCCACCTCGGGCGGCCTTCAAACACAGCGCCTGCGGGGCGCGACGCGGCAGCCTAACCAGCCCGCCAGCCACGCACAAGAACCGCACCTTCCATCTGCCGCTCGACCAAAGTCGCAACGCGGCAAATTGACACAAGGATAGTCCGGCTTTTACTCTGAGTCGTCGCCATTGTAAATTGGTATTACCAATTTAGACGATACGCAGCGCCGACTCGGTCTTCGCCTGCCGCCGCGCCACAAGCGCAACGGTTTTCGCCCGATCCGGCAAACAGGCACTCCAAAAACAATTAGGGAGCCACCCCACGATGCAAACCTGGCAGCAGATCTATACCCCCCTTGGCAGCCTCTGGCTGTCGGCGCTCGTCGCACTGATTCCGATCATCTTCTTCTTCCTCGCCCTCGCGGTGTTCCGCATGAAGGGCTACATCGCCGGCACCATCACCCTGGCGCTGTCCCTGGCGGTGGCGATCTTCGCCTTCCAGATGCCGGTGGACATGGCATTCGCCGCGGCCGGCTACGGCTTCGCGTATGGACTCTGGCCCATTGCCTGGATCATCGTCGCGGCGGTGTTCCTCTACAAACTCACGGTCAAGAGCGGCCAGTTCGAAGTGATCCGCAGCTCCGTGCTGTCCATCACCGATGACCAGCGCCTGCAGGTCCTGCTGATCGGCTTCTCCTTCGGCGCCTTCCTCGAAGGTGCTGCCGGCTTTGGCGCCCCGGTGGCCATCACCGCGGCCTTGCTGGTGGGCCTCGGCTTCAACCCGCTGTACGCGGCCGGCCTGTGCCTGATCGCCAACACCGCCCCGGTAGCGTTCGGCGCGCTGGGCATCCCGATCATCGTTGCGGGACAGGTCACCGGCATCGACGCCTTCAAGATCGGCGCCATGACCGGCCGCCAGCTGCCGCTGCTGTCGATCATCGTGCCCTTCTGGCTGGTCGCCATGATGGACGGCTGGCGCGGCATCAAGGAAACCTGGCCGGCAGCCCTGGTGGCTGGCGCCAGCTTCGCCGTCACCCAGTACTTCACTTCCAACTTCATCGGCCCGGAACTGCCCGACATCACGTCCGCCCTGGTGAGCCTGGTATCCCTGACCCTGTTCCTCAAGGTGTGGCATCCCAAGCGCGCTGAAGATCGCGAAGTGGTCGGCGTATCCGGTGGCGCAGCGATGATGGGTGGCTTCGGCGGCCCGCGCAGCACTTCGCCTTCGCCCTACAGCTTCGGTGAAATCCTCGAGGCCTGGTCGCCCTTCCTCATTCTGACCGTACTGGTGACCATCTGGACCCTGAAGCCCTTCAAGGCCATGTTCGCCCCAGGTGGCGCGCTGGAGCAGTTCGTCTTCCTGTTCGCCATTCCGCACCTGGACCAGTTGGTGATGAAAGGCGCGCCCATCGTGGCCACCGCAACCGCCATTCCGGCCGTCTACAAGCTGGACCCGATTTCAGCCACCGGCACCGCGATCTTCTTCTCCGCACTGATCTCCATGATCGTCCTGAATATCCATGTCAAAAATGGTATTACCACTTTGAAAGAGACTTTCGTCGAGCTGAAGTGGCCGATTCTCTCCATCGGCATGGTGCTGGCCTTCGCCTTCGTCACCAACTTCTCCGGCATGTCCACCACCCTGGCACTGGTCCTGGCCGGTACCGGCGCGGCATTCCCGTTCTTCTCGCCGTTCCTCGGCTGGCTGGGCGTGTTCCTCACGGGTTCGGATACCTCGTCCAACGCCCTGTTCGGTTCCCTGCAGGCCACCACTGCGCATCAGATCGGCGTCAACGACACCCTCCTGGTAGCAGCCAACACCAGCGGTGGCGTGACCGGCAAGATGATCTCGCCGCAGTCCATCGCTGTGGCCTGCGCCGCCACCGGCATGGTTGGCAAGGAATCCGACCTGTTCCGTTTCACCCTGAAGCACAGCCTGATGTTCGCCGCCATGGTCGGCCTGATCACGCTGGCTCAGGCCTACGTGTTCACCGGCATGCTCGTCCATTGATCGAGCGCCCGGGCTGCCCCGCGTGGCAGCCCGGTTTTCTCTTACTGCCCTGAAGCCCGCCCCGGACCGACTACATGATCATCTCCGCCTCCACCGACTACCGTGCCGCCGCCCAGCGCAAGCTCCCGCCCTTCCTGTTCCACTACATCGACGGCGGCGCCTATGCCGAGTACACGCTGCGCCGCAACGTCGAAGACCTGGCCAGCATCGCCCTGCGTCAGCGCGTACTGCGGAACATGTCCGAGCTGAGCCTGGAGACCAAACTGTTCGGCGAGACCCTGTCCATGCCGGTGGCGCTGGCCCCGGTAGGCCTGACCGGAATGTACGCGCGCCGTGGCGAGGTCCAGGCGGCCAAGGCGGCAGCGGCCAAGGGCATCCCCTTCACCCTCTCCACCGTTTCTGTCTGCCCGATCGAAGAAGTGGCGCCGGCCATCAACCGGCCCATGTGGTTCCAGCTCTACGTGCTGAAGGACCGCGGCTTCATGAAGAACGCCCTGGAGCGGGCCAAGGCTGCGGGCGTGACGACGCTGGTCTTCACCGTCGACATGCCGGTGCCCGGTGCCCGCTACCGTGACGCCCACTCTGGCATGAGCGGCCCCAACGCACCGTTGCGTCGTATGCTGCAAGCCATGACCCACCCTTCCTGGGCCTGGGATGTGGGCCTGTTGGGCAAACCCCATGACCTGGGCAACATCTCCACCTATCGCGGCAATCCCACGGGTCTGGCCGACTACATCGGCTGGCTCGGCGCCAACTTCGATCCGTCGATCTCCTGGAAGGACCTCGAATGGATCCGCGACTACTGGGAAGGTCCGATGGTGATCAAGGGCATCCTCGACCCCGAGGACGCGAAGGACGCGGTGAAGTTCGGCGCTGACGGCATCGTCGTCTCCAACCACGGCGGCCGCCAGCTCGATGGCGTGCTGTCCAGCGCCCGCGCCCTGCCAGCCATCGCCGATGCCGTGAAGGGCGAACTGAAGATCCTCGCCGACTCCGGCATCCGCACCGGCCTCGACGTGGTGCGCATGCTCGCAATGGGTGCCGACACCGTGATGCTCGGCCGCGCCTTCGTCTACGCTCTGGCCGCAGCAGGCGGTGCCGGCGTGAGCAACCTGCTGGACCTGATCGAAAAGGAAATGCGCGTGGCCATGGTGCTGACCGGCGCCAAATCCATCGGCGAGATCAACGCCGATTCGCTGGTACGCGAACTCGGCCGCTGACCGGCCGCCCCACTCCGGCGGGCCGCCCGCGGCCCGCGACAAATAGACGGGACACCGCATGAGCCTGCCGATTCCTTTCCTCAACACCGTCGAACGCCTGATTCCCCACGAGCGGCGCTTTGACGATCCGCTGTCCACCCTGGCCTTTGGCACCGACGCCAGTTTCTACCGGCTGATTCCCAAGCTGGTGATCCGTGTCGAGAGCGAAGCCGAAGTCATCGCCCTGCTGAAAGCCGCCCACGCCGAACTGGTCCCGGTGACGTTCCGGGCGGCCGGCACCAGCCTTTCTGGCCAGGCCATCACCGACTCGGTGCTGCTGGTCCTGGGTGACAACTGGAACGGTCGCGATATCCGCCAGGGCGGTGCACAGATTCGCCTGCAGCCCGGTGTCATCGGCGCCCAGGCCAACGCCTGGCTGGCGCCCTTCGGCCGCAAGATCGGCCCCGACCCGGCGTCCATCAACGCCTGCAAGATCGGCGGCATCGTCGCCAACAACGCCAGCGGCATGTGCTGCGGCACCGCGCAGAACAGTTACCACACCCTTGCCGGGCTGCGCCTGGTGCTGGCCGACGGCACCCTGCTGGATACCGAAGACGCGGCGAGCGTGGCCGCCTTCCGCCAAAGCCACGGCCCGTTGCTGGCCGAGTTGGCGGAACTCGGCCGGCAGACCCGCGCCAACACCGAACTGGCCGCGAAGATTCGTCACAAGTACCGCCTGAAGAACACCACTGGCCTGTCGCTTAACGCCCTGGTGGACTTCGACGAGCCGCTGGACATCCTCAGCCACCTGCTGGTCGGCTCCGAAGGCACCCTCGGTTTCATCAGCGCGGTCACCTACGACACCGTGCCCGACCACCCATACAAGGCCAGCGCGCTGATAGTCTTCCCCGACGTGGAAAGTTGCTGCAAGGCGGTGACCCTGCTGAAGAGCCAGCCGGTGTCGGCAGTTGAATTGCTCGACCGCCGCAGCCTGCGTTCGGTGCAGAGCAAGCCCGGCATGCCCGAATGGGTGAAAGGGCTGTCGAGCAACGCCTGCGCCCTGCTGATCGAGTCCCGCGCGGCGAGCCAGAGCCTGCTGCATGAGCAACTGGCGCAGATCATGGCGTCCATCGCTCACTTCCCGCTGGAGCAGAAGGTCGACTTCAGCGAAGACCCGACCGTCTACAACCTGCTGTGGAAAATCCGCAAGGACACCTTCCCCGCCGTCGGCGCCGTGCGCCAGACCGGCACCACGGTGATCATCGAAGATGTCACCTTCCCCATCGAGCAACTGGCTGAAGGCGTCAATCGTCTGCTGGCGCTGTTCGACAAGCACGGCTACGACGAAGCGATCATTTTCGGCCACGCCCTGGAGGGCAACCTGCACTTCGTCTTCACCCAGGGCTTCGACAGCCCGGACCAGGTAGCCCGCTACGAAGCCTTCATGCAGGACGTGGCGCAACTGGTGGCGGTGGAGTTCGGCGGCTCGCTCAAGGCCGAACACGGCACCGGACGCAACATGGCGCCCTTCGTCGAGCTGGAATGGGGCAGCGATGCCTACCTGTTCATGTGGCAGATCAAGCGCCTGCTGGACCCGCGCGGCGTGCTGAACCCGGATGTGATCCTCAGCGAAGACAGCAATATCCACCTGAAGAACCTCAAGCCGCTGCCCGCGGCCGACGAGATCGTCGACAAGTGCATCGAGTGCGGCTTCTGCGAACCGGTATGTCCCTCCAAGGGGCTGACCCTGAGCCCGCGCCAGCGCATCGTGATCTGGCGTGACATCCAGGCCAAGCAACGCGCGGGCATCGACACCACCGAACTCGAACGGGCCTACCAGTACCAGGGCATCGACACCTGCGCCGCCACCGGCCTCTGCGCCCAGCGCTGCCCGGTCGGCATCAACACCGGTGACCTGGTGCGCAAGCTGCGCGCAAAGAGCGCCCACCACGCCGGCAGTGCCGACTGGTTGGCCGGCCACTTTGCAACCGCCCTCAGCGGTGCGCGTCTGACCTTGCGTGCCGCCAATGGCGCCCGCCGTGTCCTCGGCGCCCCCTTGCTGGAAAAAACCTCCGGTGCCCTGCGCCAGCTTTCTGGCAATCGCCTGCCGCAGTGGACACCCGCCCTACCCCAAGCGGTTTCCCCCATCCACATCACTCCACCCACCGCCGATGCACGGCCACGGGTGGTCTACCTGGCTGCCTGCGTCTCCCGCGCCATGGGTCCATCGGCAGGCGACCGCGAGCAGGTGCCACTGATCGACAAGACCCGCATGCTGCTGGAGAAGGCCGGCTATCAGGTGGTGTTCCCGGAAAACCTCGACAGCCTTTGCTGCGGCCAGCCCTTCGCTTCCAAGGGTTACGCAGAGCAAGCCGAAACCAAGCGCCGCGAACTCGTGGACGCCCTGCTCATTGCCAGCCGCGGCGGCCTGGACCCCATCTACTGCGACACCAGCCCCTGCACCCTCCGCCTCGTGCAGGACGGCCTGGATTCGCGCCTGCAACTGTTCGATCCGGTGCGTTTCATCCGCGGCCACCTGCTGGAAAAGCTGGACTTCATTCCCCAGGACAAGCCGGTGGCCATCCACGTTACCTGCAGTACCCAGCACCTGGGCGAAGCGCAGGGACTCATCGACATCGTCAAGCGCTGCACACGGGAAGTCGTAATACCGGAAGGGATTCACTGCTGTGGCTTCGCGGGTGACAAAGGCTTCACCACCCCGGAGCTGAACGCCCACTCGCTGCGATCCCTGAAGGACGCCGTGCAGATCTGCGACGAAGGGATTTCCACCAGTCGCACCTGCGAAATCGGCCTCTCCCAGCATGGCGGCATCGACTACCACGGGCTGGTCTACCTGGTGGACCGCGTGACCCGCCCGCGCGCCGGGCTGTAGCGACGTGTAGGAGCGAGCTTGCTCGCGAAAGATCGAGCTCGGACTTCGCGAGCAAGCTCGCTCCTACAAATTAGCCGCAGTCGCCGGGTCAGCTTCCCGCCACTGGCGCAAAAAACCTGAACCCCAGCGGAAACAGGGCAGTCCACCCCCATAAGCCCGGCAAATGGCCATGGGCTTATTCGTCTCGGACGCAAAGGCCCCGAGTGCCGAACAATTGAGAGGTGACTCCCATGAAACGCACCGCCCTTTTCATCACCGCTGCCCTGCTCACTTCGCCCATATTCGCCGCCGACGATCTGTGCGCGGTCAACCTGCAGAAAATCAACGACGCCATGGCTACCAACACCACCCTCGGCGAGCCACTGCGCCAGGAAGTCGAAGATCTGCGCATGAAGGCCGAACAGGCCCAACAGACTGGTGACACCAAGGCCTGCATCAACCACAGCAGCATGGCCCTGCAGCGCCTGCAGCAACCGGCCACCGATGGCGGTGCTGGCGAATCCAGCTGATAGACATTCAGCCTGCGGAGGGCGGCCCAGCCGCCTCCCAGGTTGTCGCAGAACGAAGCCCAGCTGAGGCACCGGCTCGGCAAATCGCATTCGCCGGCTACCTTCGCAGCACCAGCCGGAGGCTTACCTATACTGCTCAGCGGTTAACCCGAAAAGGAGGTTCGACATGCGCCGTCTTGCCGTTTTCCTTGCTGCCGCCCTGCTCAGTGCCCCGCTCCTCGCCTCACACTGTCCAGCGGACATGGCGAAGATCGATGAAATCCTGAAAAGCGATCCACCCGCCGACCCCGCCGTACTCGATCAAGTGAAAAAGCTCCGCGCCGAGGGCGAGGAGCTGCATAAATCCGGCGATCATGCCGAGTCCGAGAAAGTGCTGGGTGAAGCGCTGAACCTGCTGCAGTCCAGCGAATAGGAAACCACCCGGGATTCGGCGCGAGCCGGATCCCGGGCGGGCTTCAGGCCTCCTGACCCAGCAGGGAGAGCGCCATGCGGCGTACCTGCTTCAGGTCCACAGGCTTGCTCAGGCAAGCGTCGGCACCACGACGGCGCGCTTCGGCCAGGAGCTTTTCATCCACCGCCGCACTCACCACCAGCACCGGCGTCATTGCCAGGCGCGGGCTTGAGCGCACGAAGTCGAGCACGTCGAGGCCGTCGCCGTCAGGCAGGTCCAGGTCAAGCAGCAACAGCGAAGGCGTGATATCCGCCAGCAGCCCCAGTGCCTTGCCCACGGAACCGGCACCGCGCACTTCCGCCATGTCGCGCAAGCCTTCCTGCAACACCTTCAGGCAAGCCGGGTGGTCTTCCACGCAAAGTACCTTCGGCAACACCTGCGGCTCTTCCATCTCTTGCTTGATCGGCGCCGGCGGCTCGAAGTCGCCCGATGCAGCGACGCTGGGCAGGTCGATCCAGAAGCGACTGCCAATCTCCGGCGCGCTGCTGAAGCCCATTTCACCGCCCATCAACTCCGCCAGTTCGCGGCACAGCACCAGGCCGATGCCGGTACCCGGAATAGTGGAGTTCTCCCGACCCAGGCGCTGGAAGGGCTGGAACAGCATCGTCTGCTGCTCCTGACTCAGACCCGGACCGCTGTCGGCCACCCAGAGACGCACGGCGGCGGGGCGAATCTCGTAGCCCATGCTCACCATCCCCTGCGGGCTGTTGTACTTCACCGCGTTGGACAGCAGGTTCAGCATCACCTGGCGCAGGCGACGGGCATCGGCCATCACGTGCAGTGGCGATGCAGGTGGCGGCATCAGCTGCAATTGCAGATTGCGAGCCTGCAACTCGGGCTGGATCAACTCGGAGCAGCTGGCCAGCAGCGGGCCGATCTCCACCGGCTTGAGCTGCAGCTTCTGGCGCCGGTTCTCGATGCTCGACAGGTCGAGGATGTCATCCACCAGCGAGGTGAGGTGCCGGCTGGCGTTGACGATCTCCTGCGCGTAATCCCCCTCCACTTTGCGATCGTCCTGGCCTTCCGCCTCCAGCGCGATGAGCTGGGCGAAGCCGTTGATGGCATTGAGCGGGGTGCGCAGCTCGTGGCTCATGCTGGACAGGAAGCGGCTCTTGGCCTGACTTGCCGCCTGCGCCTCGCGACTGGCGACGCGCAGCTCTTCTTCCACCTGCTTGAGCCGGGTGATATCCACATGGGTGCCGGCCACTCGCAGGGCGCGGCCGTCGGAGTCGCGCTCCAGCACCTTGCCGCGGCTGAGCAGCCAGGAGTAGCGACCCTCCACGTCGGCAAAGCGGTATTCGGCGTCGAAGTTGTCCTGGTCGCTGACCGAGAACAGCATGCGCAAGCGACGCACCCGCTCCACATCGTCCGGGTGCACGCGCTCGTTGAATTCGGCGAAGGTGATGCTGTCGCTGCGCAGGCCAAAGCGTTTGACGAAGCGCCCGCTCATCTTGATCGACAGGGTGATGGCATCCACTTCCCAGAGGCTTTCCGTGGTGCTTTCCAGGACCAGGTCGAGGTTGCGCCGGGCTTCCAGCCGCTCCTCCTCGCTCGCCTGCAATTGCGCGCCGCTGAGCTGCACCGCTTCGGCCAACGCCTGCAACTCAGCGATGCGGCTGCTAGGCGCAGGCGGGCGGAAGTCGCCCTGGCCGATGCGCTTCATCATCCCCATGATGCCGGCCATGGGGGTGGCCAGCTCACCGCTGAGCCGCCGCGAGCGAGACCACATCCAGGCGAAGAACAGCGCATAGAAGAAGCCGAGCCCGGCGATCAGCAGGTAGCCGATCTGCTGGTAGCGCTCGGCGAGCCGGTTGGTTTCCTTGAAGATGTTGGCCTCGTCCACCACCATCATCAGCCGCCACCCGGTTTGTGGAATCTCAGCCCAGGCCACCAGCTGCTTGCGCCCACCCAGTTCCACCTCCTGCACATTGCCCTTGCCGGCGGCCATGGCCTCCAGCAGCGGCTGCATCTCGCGGTGGCGAGCCAGGTTGAAGTCCTCGGGCTTGAGTACCTCACGGCGCACGGCTTCGTCGTAGGAGAAACGGGTCAGCTCGCGCAGGCCGAAGTCGCGCTCGCCCGCCTCCGGCAACGCCATGATGCTGTGGTCACGGCTCACCAGCATCGCGTAGCCCTGCCACGGCACCTTCAGGCTGCCGATCTCGCCCAGCATCTGCCCGACAGTGATATCCAGGCCCACCACCCCTTCGAGGAAGTCGCCACGGTAGACCGGGGTGATCGCCGACATCATCCAGCCGAGACCGGCCGGGTCGAGGTAAACGTCCGTCCACATCGTCTTGCGCTGCGGATTGTGCTTGGCGTCGGCGAGGTAATAGAAGTTGTAGTTGGGTATCACCATGTCATGGGGATACTGCTCGGGCGTCATGAAGAACGGGAAGATGCGGTTGTAGCTGTCCCAGCTGTTGAAGTAGACCGCCGCCACGAGCGGGTTGGCTTCGCGGATCGAGCGCATCAGCGGGTCAACCTGGGACAGGCGCAAGGCCTTGTCGTGGTCCTGCTTCTCCACCGGCGTGCTGCTGGCATAGAAGGACGCGGCGCGGCCATCGTCGGTGCGCGTGTAATAGACGCCGTCGGAACTCAGCACATGACGCTGCCGCTCCAGGTCATCTGGCCTGAAGCTGCGGTCCTGCAAGGCACGGCCAATCGCATCGCGAAATAGCCGCGTGGGCACCTCGATGCCCTGCAGGCGCATATCGATTACCTTGCCCTCGCGCAGCACGGCGCTGCTCAGGTCCTCCAGCGCGCTCTGCTGCAGGTAATCCACCTGGGCATCGCGAATCGCGCTGTTGGTCAACAGGTAAGCCGTGATCAACACCGATTCGACCAGAATCAGCGGGATCAGGGCACTCTGTACGAAGGCACGCCAGATCCACTGGCGGAGGGGGGTTCGGGCAGAACGCGGCATGGCGACGTCTCGGCTCAAAGGTCTTCCTGACAATAGCCTGCAATCATATCGCAAGCACCCATGACATTAGGTTAAAAGCGCGGTCGACGCTGCTCCCCTTTTTGCCGTAGAATCCGACCCGTTGTACACCCTGCAGTTCTTGGGGCCGATTAGGATTCGACGCCGGTAACAAAACTCTAGGGGCATGCCGAGCTGGTAGCAGACCTCGTAAATTAGCTGCTGCAAACTATTAGTTGCCAACGACGACAACTACGGGGCGGCCCTCGCGGCCTAACCCTTCTGGCGGCTTCGGCTGCCAGCAGTCATGAGGGGATGCCTGTAAACCCGAAATGACTGTCAGATAGAACAGGATCGCCGCCAAGTTCGCTGTAGACGTAACGGCTAAAACTTATACAGCTCGCTCTGAGCACCCTGCCAGTCGGGCCGCAAAGAGCTAACTCAGTAGACTTGGCTAAGCATGTAGTCCCGAAAGCGGAGAGCTGGCGGACGGGGGTTCAAATCCCCCCGGCTCCACCAAAAACCACGACTAAGCCCCTGATTTTTCTAGCGAATTTCAGGGGCTTCTTCGTTTCTGCCTTGATGTGTCGAAAAAGTGTCGAAGGCCATGCTACAAAAGCGGATCGAATAAAGGCCGGATGGACCCGCTCCCTTGAACTACCACGACGTCAAACGAAAAGCCCACACCCTACAGATCGTCGGCCTGACTGCAGCACTGCCACTGCTGATCCTCTGCCTCATGTCAGTGCTCCTCATGATTTATCACCGGCTGGACACTGGCTCTCAGATCAGTGCTGCCATAGCTAGACCGTTCAAGCTACTCGTGTACAACGTCTACGACAGCACAAGGTATCTAGAGCCACTGTGGAATCACGCTCCAATCCCGAATCCGTTTCAGCTCTCAGACTCACAGAATCTGTATTTTGCAGTGGTCTATGTCCTCCTGCTGGCCTCCCTATCGATGATTGGCGCGGGCCAGGGCCTCAAGCGAAAGCTGCGTAAAATTGACGACGATATCGAAGAACAGATGATCAAGGAGTCCATCCGAGGCGAGCGCGCGAGATCGCTGGAGGAAATTCGTAGCGCTATTCCGCTGCGTCAGGACAGCTTGTGGAAATCTCTTCACAGCTACTACGTCGCGCCCATCGTTGGGGCTGTCATCGCGGGCGTGATACTCCGAGTGGTGTTTGGCATCGGCTAATGCACCAAAGCCCAAGTCGGCGTTGGCAGCACCAAATGACGTGCCACCAACGTGAAAATGGAAGGCCCCGCAGTCGCAGGGCCCCGGACATAGCAGGAGAATCAGAGAGCAGTAACTGAACCAATGGCGGCCTTGACTAGCACTGCCACGTCAAAAACCTTCTCTTCAGCTTTGTTCTTTTCGAACCATACGCAATACGCCCCATTCTTCGGCCCACCACTAAAGCCGTAGTCCCCAAGATCCTGCACCGTCATTTTCGGACCACCACTCTTTAGCTGAACCACATCACCTTTCGCTATCTCGGACATCCCATATCTCCAAGGTTGAGGGGAACAACCATCATTGGGGCGAACGATGTCATTTCAATAGCAAGGGCACAGCAAGAGCTCCCAACATTATGCTGTGACTGGACCGAGTCGAACCGCATCCTGGAGATGGTCGGGAGCCAGGTGTGCATAACGCATAGTCATGGCAAGGGTGGAATGCCCAAAGATTTTCTGAAGGGTCACGATGTTGCCGCCGTTCTGAATGAAATGGCTCGCGAAGGTGATCGACACCCAAGGGAGCGCTGGTGCAGTACGTGCTTCAGCGCTACCAGATTGACCCAATCTGCGTAATCAGCTCATCCACGGCGGCGCCAACTGGAACGGCAGCGTCAATCGCAGCCAGTTGCGCGATTGCTGCAACCTGCTCGGCAAGCTGGTACCGCTAATCATCCTGCTGATGCTCGATAATCCGGACACACTTTGGGGAGACGCCTGCCACCCAGTGGTCAATTAGCCCCGGATTGACCAGTTGGATACGCCAAACGGCGACTGTGCAGACAAACGTTTTATCAAGTCGGAAAGGACCTTGCCGGGCGCTAATGAAAACAGCAGCATCTCGATCGTGTGGCTGCCGCCTGGCGCCAGATTGAGCTGCTGTGCAACCTCTTCGAGAAATCGGACATACAGGCCGTAAGTTTGTCTGGCCGGAGTGTGGTACCGGCCTCTGGTGCGGGAAGCGAAGTGTTTGTGTCCGAGGTCCGCGTCAGCGATAAGCCCATCGCCCGCAAGAGAAAGTACGAAGAGTGTTTCCAGGTCAATGAGGCTTAGCCTAGGGCTGCGTCCGTCCGGCATTGCAAAGAAACACTGGGTCTGCCCCGCCATGAAGTTGATAGCGTTGATTGAATATGCAACTCGGGAGTCATAGATGGGCGCCCAGTCGCAAAGCAACGTCAGATATTTCGACCAACTGCTGACGCCCTCGATCGGTACATCTTCGAATGCCGCGCGTCCCAGACTGGCAAGACGCCGGGTGTTATCAATCAGATCATCCAGTTTCCTGTTGGTCCGTACACCACCCCAGTGGGAGATGAAATAGTGTGCTAGACGCAGGTGCTCATTCCGGTCGCTCGTCGTCATCAGTTGCTTGCCGAGAAAACCCTTGAGCCTGACCGTCTTCTCCAGCCAGCTTTCCGTTGGATCGAACTCTATCCCCACGATCTCCGTGGCCAGCGCCTCATCGAAGGTCCATTGATAGTGCGCATCCGCATCATGGATAAAGGGGCGTAGATAATTGGCAACGGCGGCTGCGTGCTGCATGAAAACTCCTTGAAAGCACAAAGAAGAGGACGGTTCTCAACGTCAGTGATGAGTTGGCTTGAATATCTGTTCGAGTCGGGACTTGAGTATTTCCGCCTATGTAGCCGGCCGCCGCCCCAGCACCTCGCATCCACATTGAGGGCATTTGTCGAACCAGTCTCGCCCCAGAACCAGTGCATCACTAAGGGAGATGATGGTTTTCTTCCAGGAGCAACACGTCCAGCAGAACACATGGGGATGAAGAGGTATCGGCAAGGCATTTGCACAAGATGACCAGGTGTAACCAAGGTGGCAGACGGGTGCGACAAGCTATGTCGCACCCTTCGCCGCTGCCGCTCTATGGACTAGCGATCACTCAGCAGCGATTCCCCCAATCCACTGCGCCGTTCAACGCGGCGCTGTACGGCCTGCTCGAAGATGCCTGCATGGCTCTCGATCAGGCTGAACCAGTCCCGCGCGCGGGTGATGCCGGTGTAGACCAGCTCCTTGGTCAGTACCGGGTTGAGGGTATCCGGCAGGATCAGCGCGCAGTGGGCGAATTCGGAGCCCTGGGATTTGTGCACGGTCATGGCGAACACCGTTTCCACCGCTCCCAGCCGGCTCGGCAGGATATGGCGCAAGGCGCCGCTGCCGTCGTTGCGAGGGAACACCACGCGCAGCACCTGCCTCGGCGGGGCACCGGGAAGCTCGGGCGATTCCGGCAGGCGCAGGGCGATGCCGATGTCGCCGTTCATCAGACCCAGGCTGTAATCGTTGCGGGTCACCAGCACCGGGCGTCCCTCGTACCAGCCATGATCCTGTTCCAGCACGCCACGACGCTGAAGCGCCTGGGCAATGCGTTCGTTCAGCCCCTCGACGCCCCACGGCCCCTTGCGAACCGCGCAGAGCAGCTGGAACTGGTCGAAGGCCTTCAGCACCTTGCCTGCCCAGGTATCCCATGCGGCAGACTCGGCACCCGGCTCGGGGCGTTCCTGCCGCATCACCTCCAGGTAATGGGCGTAGCCTTGCGGCCTGCGTTCACCACCGGCCAGGCCGTCCAGCAGCAGGCGCTCCAAGGCACGGTCCTGTTCACCGGACAGACGCAGCACATGCAGGTCGCCGCTGCCGGCCGCCAGGGTGCTGCGTGCGGTCTGGGCATCCCCGACGTTCACCGCACGGGCCAGGCGACCGATGCCGGAACCGCTGCCGAAGCGCCTCGAGTAACGCAGCATGACGATGTGCTGGGCCAGCGCCTGCTCGCCCGGCACCAGCGCCGGGTCCTCCACCCGCTCGCCGGTATGGGCCTCCAGCCAGGCGCGGGTACTGGGGCTGTATCCACCTGCCTCCGCTTCCCGGCAGAGATCCCCGAGCACGGCGCCTGCCTCCACCGAGGCGAGCTGGTCCTTGTCGCCCAGCAGGATCAGCCGCGCATGGGCCGGCAGTGCATCCAGCAGGTTCGCCATCATTTCCAGATCGATCATCGATGCCTCGTCCACCACCAGCACATCCAGCGGCAACGGGTTGCCGGCGTCATGGCGGAAGTGACGACTGTCCGGACGGCTGCCCAGCAGGCGATGTAGCGTGGTGACGGCGCTGGGAATCTGCTCACGTACCGCGTCCGTCACCGGTAGTGATGCCACCTGTTTGCCGATGGACTCGGTGAGGCGCGCCGCCGCCTTGCCGGTCGGGGCCGCCAGACTCAGGCGCAGCGGTGCGCCCGCCGCCATCGCGGCCTCCTGTAGCAGCGCCAGCAAACGCACCACCGTGGTCGTCTTGCCGGTGCCGGGGCCGCCGGTGATCAAGGTGAAACGGCCCTGGGCCGCCAAGGCGCAGGCCAGTTTCTGCCAGTCGGTGAGGCGCTCACCATCCAGCACGAAGGGTTCGGGGAAGAGCGTGGCCAGGCGTACGGAAAGGTCTGCCGGCGCACCGGACGTCGCGCGCAGACGCTCGCCGATGTTGCTCGCCACCCGGCACTCGTAATCCCAATAGCGGCGCAGATAAAGACAGGGACCGCTCAGAACCAGGGGCGCGCCGTCGGCTTCCAGCAGCGAACTGCCGGCGCACGCCGCCAACCAGTGTTCCGGGGTCAACCCGGCCAGCACCTGGGACGGCAGCAGCGTCGCCAGTTCCGCGTCCTCCCCCTCCGGCGGCAGGGACAAGGTGAAATCCGGGTTGGCCAGGGTAGCGGCCAGGTCCAGGCAGACATGGCCCTGCCCCAGTTGGTGGCTGGCCAGGGCAGCCCCGAGGATCAGCAACGGCGACGCCGCCGGATCCAGCTCCGCGAGGAACCGCGCCAGGGCACGGTCCAGCTCACGCAGCCAGCCACGTTCGCTCCAGGCTTCCAGCAGGACGAAAAGTTCGGCGCGGTCGCTCAGCGCCGGGGACAGTGTGGGGCTCATGCAACGGCCTCCTCAGGCTCGCCCAGGAAAAGGGCATCCAGCTGTTCGATCAGCTCGCGCGACGGACGCGCCAGGTACACGCCCGGTCCGGGCACACGAAGGAACAGGTAGAGCGCCCCACCCAGATGACGGTCGTAGTCGTAGTCCGGCAGACGCAGGCGCAACTGCCGATGCAGGGCCAGTACATAGAGGACGTACTGCAGGTCGTAGCGATGGCTGGCCATGGTCGCGGCCATCGCCTCGCGGGTGTAGGCGGCGTCATCCGTGCCTAGCCAATTCGACTTGTAGTCGGCCACGTAGTAGCGCCCGTCATGCTCGAACACCAGGTCGATAAAGCCCTTGAACATGCCATTCAGGGTGTCGGCCCGCAGCAGCTGGCGAGCGACGCCCGGCAGCTCATGGCGCTGCACCAATTCGTCGAGGCGCAGCACGTCAACGCGGCTGGCCTCGAACCAGAACTCCAGCTCCGGCTGGTACTGCGTCAGCTCTGTCAGACTCACCGCGCGGCCTTCGCCGAGGTTCAGTGGCTGCACCAGCAGCGCTTGCAGCCATTGGTGAAGCGGGTCGATCCACGCTTCCAGGCCGCGACGACGGCAGCGTCGCGCCACGGCGTCACGCAGCGCCTCCGGGTCGGCGGCGAGCTGAGCGAAGCCTTCCTCGGCGGCCATTTCCAGCAGGCCGTGGAGGAAGGTGCCGGGGTTGGGACCACGGGGGAAACGGTGCAGCCCCTGGGCGGACGCCGGTAGCGGCGCCTGCGCCAACCCTGGGATCTCGTCATCGCTGGAGTTCTGCATGGCCGCGCTGTCCGGCGCCGCGTCGTCGTGCCGGCTCGGCGTCGACAGCGAGCCCTCGTCCAGGCGCAGGGCACTGTAGGAGGCGATCCACCAATGCTCGGCAGCGCGTCGCTCGGGGGTGCGCCAATGGGGCTCGAACTGCCCCTCCTCCAGGGCTTCATAACGCTGTTCGGTCGCGTCAGGGGTCGGCAGTACGGTGCTGCGCGGCGCCGCCGCGAACGGCTCCAACCAGGCGGCAAGCGCCGCACTCTCGGCCAGAGCCTGGCCACCACCCAGCAAGTAGCCGAAGGCCGACTCGTGCAGGCGCGACTTCTTCGCGTTGCCGATCTTCAGGTCCGCCACGCCCAGCCAGCAGGCGTGACGGGCGCGGGTCAGCGCCACATAGAGCAGGCGCAGGTCCTCGCCCAGACGCTCGCGCTCGGCCTTTTCCAGGGTGTCTTCATCGGCCTTGAGCACCAGCCGGCGGCGCTCGCCGTCATGCACCTGCAACGGCTTCTTGTCGTCTACGGGACGGAAGGCGCAGATGAATGGCAGGAACACCAGCGGGTATTCCAGACCCTTGGATTTGTGGATGGTCACTACCCGCACCAGGGCCTCATCGCTTTCCAGGCGCAGCACCTGCTCCTCGGCGGCCTGGCCGTCGCCGGCCAGCAACTCACCCAGATGGCGGATCAGCGCCAACTCGCCATCCAGTTCGGCAGCGACTTGTTGCAGCAGCTCAGCCAGGTGCAGCAGGTTGGTCAGCACCCGCTCGCCATCGTCGCGTCCCATCAGCCGCTGGGGCAGTTCGAAGTCCTGCAGCAGTTGGCGCAGCATCGGCAGCACGCCCTGACGCTGCCAGCGCTGACGGTAATCGCGGAACTGCATGACGCGGCGTTCCCAGATGCGCTCGTCGAGGTTGAGCTGCTCCAGTTCGCTCAGGTCGAGCCCAAGGGTGGCGCTGGCCAGGGCGGCGCGCAGGGGGCGATCCTGGTCCGGCTCGGCGCAAGCGCGCAGCCACAGCAGCAGGTCGCGGGCCTCCTGCGCAGCGAACACCGAATCCTTGTCCGACAGGTAGACGCTGCGCACCCCACGCGCGGCCAGCTCACCACGGATAGCCTGGGCCTCATTGAAATCGCGCACCAGCACGGCGATGTCGCTGGGCTGTAGTGGTTTCAGTGCACCATCCCTGCTAAAGCCGGCGCGCTGCCGCTGGCCGAGGTCCAGCAGGCGGACGATCTCGCTGGCCGCGCCTGCGGCCAGCGCGGCGAGGTAGGTGCCCTTGGCCACCGGCTCCTCGGTGGTCAGCTGCCAAAGGTTGAGGGCTGGCTGGGCCTCGCCTTCCACGGTCCAGGTTTCCTTGCGGCCCTGGGCGTCCACCGGGATGAAAGGCAGGTCGTCGCGGAACAGGAAGGCCCCTGCCCCACCATCACGGTTTTCGGCGCGCATGAAGACGTCGTTCACCGCATCCACCATGTTCTGGCTGGAGCGGAAACTCTTCTCCAGGTTGTAATGCCGCCCGGCGGTGGCGCGGCGCGCCCGCAGGTAGGTGTGGATATCCGCGCCCCGGAAGGAATAGATGGCCTGTTTGGGGTCACCGATCATGAACAGGCCGCAGTCGTCGCGATTGGCCTCCACTTCGTAGAGGGTGTCGAAGATGCGGTACTGCAGCGGGTCGGTGTCCTGGAATTCGTCGATCAGCGCCACCGGGAACTGGTGACGGATCACCTCGGCCAGACGCGGTCCGTTCTCACTTTGCAGGGCGGCATCGAGACGCGTGAGCATGTCGTCGAAGCCCATCTCCGCACGCTGGCGTTTCTCCCGATCGAAGCGCTGGCGAACCCAGGCGGCGGCGTGGTGCAGTGCAGCTTCGTCCGCGGCGGGCAAGTCGTCGAGCTGAGCCTTGAGGTTGGCCATTGCCTCCAGCGCCGGGTGCGCAGGTGGTGTGCCCTTCCAGGCTTCGGCAAGACCCTCGGGGGTCAGACGGGTGAAGCCGGTGCCGAGGTCCAGTCGCTCCTCGTCGCCTTCCGCCCACTCACGCAGCTTGTCCAGCCAGGGGTTGTAGTAGCGCGCCTGGATCTTGCGGGCGTCCACCGCCTTGTCCGCCACCGCTTTGTCCAACAGGACTTGCAGCTCATCAGCCCATGCTCGCCAGGGCGCCTTGAGCGCCGCCAGCTCCCGCTCGCGATCCAGCAGGGCCCGTTCCAGCAACTCGCCCAGGGGCTGTGAGCTAGTTGCACCGTCCTCGCCCAGCAGCGGTCGCAAACGAGCACCGAGATTGGCCGGTTTGCCCCAGCTGCGCACAGCCCACTCCAGTGCGACGCCCTGCAGCGGGTAGCAATGCTGCCGCCAGTAATCGCGCACCACTTCGGCCAGCAGTTCGCTGTGGTCGGTTTCCAGGGTCTGGCTGAACAGGCTGCCGCTGTCGAAGGCGTGCTCCCGCAGCATGCGCTGGCACCAGCCGTGGATGGTGGACACGGCCGCCTCATCCATCCATTGCGCAGCCAGCTCCAGGCGACGGGCGCAGTCGGGCCAGCGGGATTCCGGAAAATCGCCGCGCAGCTCGTCCAGCAGGGGGTCGGTTTCGCCATCCCCACGGAACACTGCCGCCGCCTGCACCAGCCGGGCACGGATACGGTCCCGCAGCTCACGGGTGGCGGCATCGGTGAAGGTCACCACCAGAATCTGCGGCGGCAGCAAGGGCTCGCGAAACGCTGCGTCGTCCCCATGGCAGAGGATGAGGCGCAGGTAGAGCGCAGAAATGGTGAAGGTCTTGCCGGTGCCGGCGCTGGCCTCGATCAGACGGCTGCCGTGCAACGGGAACCGCAAGGCAAGGGGGCGTTGGGGCTGGCTCATGCCTGCTCCTCCTTGAGGGCAATGGGGTGGCTCTCCAGTAGCGGCTGGTAGAGCCGCTCGCTCCAGGCGGGGAACTGGCCATCGGCGGTCAGAGCGGTGTAATCCGGGAACTGCCGGGCGAGGCTGGCGCTACTGGCTACCTCGCCGGTGATGTTGTAGCTGCCCTCATACACGCCGCAGGCCTTGTCGTCGTTGCCATCTTTCAGCCAGGCCAGGGAAGTTTTCAGTGCCACCGGCAGCGGCGCCTGCATACCGGCGGTCCAGGCCTCCAGCCAGGTGGTGAGCAACTTTGCGGCATGTTCGGCCGCCAGCGGCTCGAAGGCCAGGCTCTGGTCCTCGCCCACCAACAGCGTGGTGATGGGCGCGCCGCACGCCGCCGCCACCACATGCAACACGTAGGGGCGCAGCAGGCGATGCCACTTCCAGGTCTTTTCCTTGGCCAGGGCGCTGGGCAGCAGTTCCAGCCGCGCCAGGCGGCCGTCGGCTTGCTGCCGCAGGCCACCGAGCCAGCCGTCGAGTTGCACCGCGCCTGCGCTGAAGCTCAGTCGCTGCGGCGACTCCACCCGATCCGGCCACTGCAGGCAGAGCCCTTCATAGCGTTGCAGCTGCGCCGGCAGCGGCTCCAGCAGGCTTTTACGGTACTGCTCGCCGAACCCGGCCAGCGGCAGCACACCGCTGCGCTGCAACCGGTCAGCCGCTTCCAGCAGCGCCTGCTGGGTGTCGCCGTCGCCCGCCAGCACGGCAGATTTCAGCAAGCTGTCCTGCAACTGGTAGCGCTCCAGGCCATCGAGGGCAAAGGGTTCGCTGTCCAGCTCAGCTTGCTCCTCTTCATCCAGATGCACCTTCAGTCGACGGGTGAAGAAGCACTTCACCGGGTCGCGCAGAAAGCCCTGCAACAATTCCGGGGTGATCTGCAGACCATCCTCCCAGGCCGGCAGGCTGCCCGTGGCTTCACCCGGCGTTGCCTGACCGTGCAGCCGGGCCCACTCGTGGACATAGCTGAACAGCTCCGGTTCGGCGCCGAAGTAACGGCGGCTGAAGGGTTGCAGCGGGTGTTCGGTGGTCAGCGCGTGGAGCAGGTCGCCGCCACCGGCGAGACTCCAGGCGGTGGCAAGGTGGTCGCGCAGTTGGCCGATCAGCACCGACGGCGGCCGCTCGCTGTTGTCGCGGATGCTGCGGCCCACCCAGCTGATATAGAGGCGGTCGCGCGCCGCCAGCAGCGCTTCCAGCAACAGGTAGCGGTCATCCTCGCGGCGAGAGCGGTCGCCGGGGCGGTAGTCGCCGGCCATGAGGTCGAAGTCCAGTGGCGTCTGGCTGCGCGGGTAGTCGCCGTCGTTCATGCCCAGCAGGCAAACGTGGCGGAAAGGAATGGCGCGCATCGGCATCAGGGTGCAGAAGTTCACCGCGCCAGCGAGGAAACGCTGGCTGAGGCGGCCCTGATCGAGGTCACCGAGCCAGGCCTCCCGTACCACTGGCAGTGGCAGCGGCTCCTGCAGGCTGGCGGCTTCGCAGAGCGCCAGCCAGCCGTCGAGGGCGTCGAGCAACTGAGTGAGCAGGACTTCCTCGCGATCGCCCTTGGGCAGGAAGAAGGTGTCCAGCAGGCCCCGCAGGCGCTCGCCCCAGACCACCGGGGCGGCGGGCTCGCGCAGCTGTGCCAGCTGGATGTCGAGGGCGTCCAGCAGACGGGTCAGCGGGCCGATCAGGGCCGCGTCGAGGCCACCGATTTCGTCATAGGGCTCGATGCCGGCGTACGCCCCAGCGCCGCCCACGGCGTAGCCCAGCAGCATGCGACGCAGGCCGAAGCGCCAGGTGTTCTGTTCCAGCCCCTCGCCCAGGCCTAAGGATTCGCGCTGCCGGGCATCCAGACCCCAGCGGATGCCAGCGCCCTCCAGCCAGCGGCGCAGTGTGGGCAGTTCATCTTCCGAGATACCGAAGCGCGCGCGCAGGGCGGCCACGTCCAGCAAATCGAGCACCTCGCTGACGCTGAAACGGCTGTCCGGCAATTGCAGCAGATGCTCCAGGGCGATCACCTGCGGGTCTTTGCCGCGCAGGCCCTGGTCAGCCAGGGTAAAGGGGATGAAGCGGGGATCATCGCCGCTGAACTGGCCGAACACCGCCTGGATGTGAGGCGCGTAGGTGTTCACGTCCGGCACCATGACGATCACGTCGCGCGGGCGCAGTGTCGGGTCTTCGCTGAAGCAGGCCAGCAGCTGGTCGTGCAGCACCTCCACCTCGCGCTGCGCGCTGTGGGCGAGGTGGAAGCGAAGGGTACGGTCCCGCGAAGGCTCCACCGGTGTCCAGGTGTCGCGGGTCTCCTTCAGGGGGCGGAGGTCGAGGATGTCGTTCTGCAACTGGCCCAGCAGGCTATCTTCCGGCGCCGGGCTGAACAGGTCGATGCGCTCGAATTCCTCTCGGTAGCGCTGGGGCTCGTCGTACTGGTCCAGCAGGTTGATGTAGTCGCGGCCCTGCTTGCCCCAGGCGGCCAGTAACGGCTGGGCGTGCTGGTGCATTTCCTCCTGGTCGAACAGGCCGATCTGCTTGGCGCCGCCGCCCTTGCGCTGCTGGCGGCGGTACTCGTGGCGCAGCAGGTCCTTGTCTTCGACGATGTCGCCCCAGTGGTGCTGGCAGGGGTTGTGCACGTAGAGCATCACCTGGCTGAAACGGGCCATGGCCGCCAGTGCCTCCAGTACCTGGGCCGGTAATGAGGAGATGCCGAACACGGTGATACGGCGCGGCAGGCCGGGGGGCGGCGCATCCAGCTCCCGCAGGCGAGCGACGAAGCGCAGGTGCACGCCGGCGCGGCTTTCCGCCAGATGCTCCTCGCCCACATCGGCCAGCAGCGCGCGCCACAAGGCCGGCTGCCAACACGAAGCGTCGTCCAACTCGCGCTCGCCTCCACGAGAGGTACGCAGGATGTCGCGGCCTTCAGCCCAGTCCGCCAGCCAGTCGGCGCGGTAGACCTGATACTGATCGAACAGGTCGGCGAGGCGCTCGGCCAGTTGGTGGCGCTTGCGCAGGTCACTGTCGTCGGCGAGGAAGCGGCGCAACGGCGCGAATGCATCATCGGCCAGCAGGCCCGGCAACAGGCGCATCAGGCGCCAGGTCAGCGGCGCCTTGTCCAGCGGTGACTGCTCGGGAATGGCGTCGCGCCCAAGCACGCTGCGGTAGGCCTGCCAGAGGAAGCGCGCCGGCAGATCCACATCCAGCGCCGCGGCGATGCCACAACCGTCCCGCTCGGCCAGCGCCAGCTTGAGCCACTGGGCGATACCGTTGCTCTGCACCAGCAGCACTTCGTTCTCCAGCGGCCGCAGCGGGTAGCGTTTCATCCACTCCACCGACAGGGCGCGCAGCTCCTCCAGGTGGTTGCCATGGATCACGATAAGGCCGGGTTCAAGCTCCTGCATGGGTAGGATTCCTGCGTGTGCACCGTAGGGACAATACTGTCGGGCCGCTACGACATCCTGCGTCGTAACAACCCTTCATGGGGATGAAAAACTGTGGCGCTGTCGCTCTGGATGCCTATCTACATGGCAACCGCCGCCGAACCGGTACGGGGCGCATTGATAAACATCACGACCTCAAGCGCGCGTAGAGCAGAAACCGGATACCCCATCTTCCGATTGACCGAAACATGGAAATCCGGGAACCGCGCATCCTGCCGAAGCTGCTGGAGCCGCGCCAGGTACTTTCCATACTCAGCAGCATTGTTGACGCGGTATTGATGCGGTTCCTGCCGATGGATGAATCGATAGATTCTCGAGTCCCAGATCGCAAAAGCTTCCGGATTCACGAAGTGCAGCAGCTTGGACGCGCCAACCACAGAGCGATTCACCAGCTGGGCCAACTGCCCGATCTCACCCGCACTGAGGCAACCCTCGGCACTCGCCTTGTTCAGTAGCGCCACGCCATTGGCAACATCGAGGGATTCGCTGGCATGAATTTCCAGGATGGTCGGCATCCATCCATAAACCATGTGTGCGCCACACACGAAGTCCTGTTCGTCCAGAACCTGCCGGGACCTCAGCGAGGCCAGTATGTGCGGATAGGCACGAATATAGGACTGCGTCTGGTCGATTTCGGTCAGCGGTTCAATCTGGAAAACGTCTTGCATTTTGCTGCGTCCTTAAATCGGCTCCAGCCGATAGGTGACGGATGAGTCGGTGAGTTCGAAGAACAGCTCGCCCTCGGATGAGGCTACCGGTGTTGCCGCGGCGCCCCAAAAAGTCGAAGCCGTTTTGAAGTGGTGGCAAACCTCCGCAACCAGGCTGTCCGCATCACGCAGGCCCTCCAATTCGTCTCGCCCCAGACCCGGCATGAACAGTGGAGCGATCCGCTGCTTCTGAGCAGGGTCCAAGGCAACGAATGCCTGCCCCTGGCCGCTAACCCACCGGGCGACAGCGCGGATGTCTGGATGCTCCCGGGCATCACGGACGGACAGCTGAGCGATACGTACGTGCCCCGGGTCGACGACCACGCGACACGCGATGTAGTGCTCGCCGTCACCCAGAGGTGCACTCGCATTGGCAAGCGCCAGTTCTGCCGTGGGACTGGCATAAATCGCGTGCCGCCGCGAAGGCATGCTTTCAGGCCTTAGCCATTCCCACAGGTTGTCGACTATGTAGGGCACGTTGCTTGGAACACGTACAGTCGACTGACGACGCAGCCCTTTTCCCGCCTTCTCTATCTGGCCGGAAGGAATCGCTCTGAAAAGGTCCATATGGCTTCCCTGCTGTAGTGATGGATGAGCCCGCGCATCCTACTATCGAATAGTGGCCAATTGGCATTCACCATCCAGGGCGGACATCTCTGCTGCCCAGCTGCTTCCTTGGGTGATTGCAACATCTCGCCAGAAACGGTAAAGCCGACCCTCCGGGTCAGGAGGAGCGTCGAAAGTGGAGCGGTAGAAGTCTGCGAGCCGCTCACTCGCCAGCATCTCACCACTCATGGCCGCCCACTGCAGCCAGTAAAGGCCCACGGCAGGACAATGCTCGGAGGACGACTCATCCAGGGCCAGCCGGCCAAGAAGAAATCCGGCCATCGCATCCTGCTCGTCAACACCCCGCTTGTACCAGGCGATGGCTTTCCCGTGATCGGCAGGAACTCCGTCATCCCCTTTTTCATACAAGGCTCCCAGAGCTTGGGCTGCGCAAGGAATGCCGGAGGTGAACGCCTGTTCGTAGTAATCGATCGCCAGGATCGGATCGCTTGTCACGCCCTTGCCATAGCAAGCTTGCTCGGCAAGATTGAATAGCGCCTCCGGAGACTCCAGCACGGCCGCAATCCTGAACAAGCGCCTGGCCAACCGTGGATCGGATTCCAGTCGCGATCCATTGAGCCACAGCCAGCCCAGGTCATTGAGCGCATCTGCATCGCCTTGCATGGCTTGCTCGCGCAGCTCTCCATAGCGCTGGCGAAGCCTGATCGGATCCGCCAGTCCCAGAAGCGGGTTGGCCGCCTTGGCCTGGTGGTAAGTGAGAAAGCGCCCCTTCCCACCCAACTCGGCAATCCGCAGCGATGGCATGCCAATGCCGGAATAGAGTCGTTGCAGCTCGCCAGGCACAACAACTGCCAGCTGATCACTCGGCGGCAGAAGATTCTCCATCAGATTGAACAGGTCGGCGGATTTGCCCATGCTGCTGTCTCGTCGCTGATCATGTCAGTCGATTTTCAACAGCCCCTGCGACAACTCGTGTCGCATGCAAGCAAGGATGACAATGTGGAGCAGCTATATCGCCGGGACTTGATCCTCGGCCTCCTCCCCAACAAGGAAAACGCCCTCGACAGCTCCGCCGTTCTCCAACGCGTAACCAACCAGGGCATCGATGTCGACATTCGCACCATCCAGCGGGACCTGAGGGAACTCGAGCTCAAGTACCCCCATGTGCATAGCCGTGCCAAGGGCAAGGGTAAGGCCAAGCTGTGGTGGGCCGAGAAATCACTCTCGCGCCTGAGCATGCTACCGACCGATGCGATGAATCTGGTCATGATCATGGATCACGCCGCCCGTTTCGGCATGGAAGCCCAGGTACAGAAGCTCACCCCCATACGGGAATACGCAAAATCCCTGCTGAAGGGCGCTCGTCCGGCCCAGGACTGTTCCGGGAAGATCATCAGCAACACGCGTTTCGTGACCCTTGCGCCAAGCACGGTCAAACCTGAAGTTCTCGAGGTCATACAGCAAGCGCTATTGGACGGCGGCACCGTTAGAGCCCAATACGTGAAGCGCAGAGCCCAGGAGCCGAAGGAGCTTCACCTCAAGCCGCTGGGCCTGTCCTACCAGGACTCCAATATCTACCTGTCCTGCATCTTCAATGGCCTACCGCAGGGCAGCATTGCCGCACTTCCCCTGCACCGTTTTCTTGCGGCACGTGCAACCGTCGAAGAGCTCCCGGCCCCAAAGGACTACGACATAAACTCCGTTTCGGCCCAGAAAAGTCTGGTAAGCCTGAAGACGGACAATCCGGTCCAGCTGAAGCTGCGCGTAAGCCAGACGCTCCATGAACGCTTGCAGGAAAACGCACTCACGAGCGATCAACATCTGGAACCGACCGCCAACGGCTGGTGGCTGATGACCGGCAGCCTGCACCTGAGCCAAGGACTCGATCTATGGTTGTTGAGCCAAGGTGAACACCTGGAAATACTTGAACCTACCGAACTGCGTGAGCAGATCATCGCGACGGTAACGCGAGTGGCCATGCTCTACAAAGAGGGGTAGTCCTTACGACACAGGGTGTCGCACAACCTCTTCATCCTGTCTCCTGCCACCCGGATAAGGAGACCAAGCGATGAAAACCTACTCTGCGTTCTTGCAGCGCGTTGTACCCAACGCCGGCCCCCGCGCCAACTTCACCATTACCGTCCAGGCCGTCAGCTCGGAAATGGCCCGAGTAACGGCGGAAGCCCAGTACCCTGGGTACAAATGCATCAATGCACCGGTGCAGGTGCGCTGAGAATGAGCTTCCGCCGCTGGCGACCTCGCGATTTTCTCTATTACCTGCATTGCCAGGGCGAAGACGTCGAAAGCGCAAAACGAGGCTTGGCGCATCAGTATCCAGATTACCGAGAGCTGACCATGGGCCATTTCGAAATAGCCCTGGTCGCTGCAACGGATACCGAGGCCAGGCAAGTGTTGCACGGCATGCGAAAGCACTGCGGCGTTGCCCACCCCATAGGCCAGCGCCATTGGGGACGGCATCACTTCACGGCCCTTGGCTTAAACCAGAATTGGCCAAGGCGGCGATTCGATGAACTCCATTGGCTGAACACCACGGCATCCGGAACGACGCCTTGGGAGCGCCTATCCGAGTCAGCGGACACCGTTCATATCCATCACTTCGCACCACCCGGGCCCGTTCTCCAGATTCCCGCCCGCCATTACCAGTGGCGAAGCCGGCAGGATCTGGTCTCGTTCTGGGCAAGCCTGTACCTGGCCAGAGAAGGTCCGTGCATTCCCGGACTCGACTGGAGCAGCTATGCCAACTGGTCGACGGGCGCCAGCCTTGGCCATGCGTCAGTAGGCCGGGGCGCTACCCCCGCTGCCGCGGTTGCCGCTCTGCTGGCCCAGACGGAGCCTGCGGTTCTGGGTAATGCCGTTCACGCCTTGCTGGTGATCGAGGCCAATCACAGCCTCACCCTGGGTGACTACGCCAGCATCCTGGAACTGCTCGGAACGGCCATCGGATGCGAAGTCATCGCCACCGGCTATCTGTCTGCCAACTACGCAGACCATGCTCTCAGGCTCCTGGCATTTGGCCCTGGGTGAATGGTCATTCCCGCTTCAATTCCAGCACGACGCACCCTGTCACCTATCCGTTTCAAGCCCCTAAACCCTCGCGAGCGAAGACGCTCCGCCAGCAAGTGCCACCTGACTAATGCAAAGCAACACCACTTATGGACTAGCCCTGCTCCACTAGACTTCCCCGACCGATGCTTGGACTACCTCCCAACTTCGGTAGGCTCAATCACCAGAACAACTAGTCAAAAACGCAATGCCCGATGCATCTGCCAGCTGAGTACTCTCACCACCATTTTCAGGAGGTCGCCATGTCAGCCAGATAATCCGTCAGGAGTCATGACATGGCCCGCACCTACCGTCGCCGAGTCTGCCAATACGACTATGTGTACGCACTCTGGGACATTGACGAGGTCGACTGGGACCCGAAGTCGATTGCTGTTCGCCAGCGCCTCGCACACTTTCACAGCGACAGTTTCTTCAGTTGGCGCAAGCGTCCGCCGCGGAACTTTCGGAAGGTAGACAACCGCAAGCTTCGCCGGAGCAACCAGGTGGCACTAAAACACTGGCTGCACCGGCCCTATAGCGAACCACTGTTCATGGATATTCGTCGCTGCCCCGCCTGGTTGCCTATGTAGACCGGCCGTACTGCAATGTTGTCAGGGGCAGGTCGCTGAGCATTGGTCAGGCAACGCGTGTGAAACCTGCTGTCAGTTCATTGGTTCAAATCCCGCCACCTATTCGGCGGGCCAACCTTTGTGGGAGGCTTGGCGTGGCGCTCCTGCTTGCTACTGGGGAGCGAGGCACAGACCCAACGTCTAAAGGACTAGCGAATGAATACTCGTATCGAGATGACGGTAAATCCGGGAGAAGAAGAGCTCGCGGCTATCCTTCGGCCATTGCGGGCGCATAACCGTTCTCGAGCGGGTGATCCGGGACGGGAAGCAATCGCGCTGCTGGTTCGCGATGAGCACTCCAATGAAATCCTTGGAGGTAAGCGTACGCCGAACTCACCTTGCGTGACTTAGGCAGGTACCC
>NZ_BDMA01000018.1:0-21221 GCF_002003485.1 Metapseudomonas resinovorans | reverse complement strand
GCTGGGACGAGGTGCGCATTATAGGGATGCAGAATCTGCCGTCAACCTCTTTCTGAAGTCTTTTTACTCTGCAGCCAGAGATACACGAGCAAAGGACTTCTTGCCGGCCTGCAGGACGTGAGTCGCACCCAGCTTGAAGACGAAGCCGCGATCCACCACCTCGCCATCTACACGAACACCGCCAGCGCCCAGCAGATCACGAGCTACCGCAGCGTTCTTTACCAGGCCTGCCTTATTAAGGACGGAGGCGATGGGCATATCCTCGGCAGCAGACAGCTGAACCTCAGGCAGGTCGAGCGGCAGCTCGCCTTCCTTCATACGGTTACCCGCCGAACGATGAGCAGAGGCTGCAGCCTCTTCGCCATGGAACCGAGCCACGATCTCTTCAGCCAGCTTGATCTTGATGTCGCGTGGATTGGCGCCCGCTTCTACATCGCGCTTGAACTGCTCGATCTCTTCCATGGAGCGGAAGCTCAGCAGCTCGAAGTAGCGCCACATCAGCGGATCCGGAATGGACACCAGCTTGTTGTACATGATGCCCGGCGCTTCCTGGATACCTACGTAGTTACCCAGGGACTTGGACATTTTCTTCACGCCATCCAGACCTTCCAGCAACGGCATGGTCAGGATGCACTGGGACTCCTGCCCATAGGCGCGCTGCAATTCGCGACCCATCAGCAGGTTGAACTTCTGGTCGGTGCCGCCCAACTCGACGTCTGCACGCAACGCCACAGAGTCGTAACCCTGAACGAGCGGATAGAGGAACTCGTGGATCGCGATGGGCTGATTGGTGCTGTAGCGCTTGTTGAAGTCATCGCGCTCGAGCATGCGTGCAACCGTGTACTGCGATGCAAGGCGAATGAAATCAGCCGGACTCAGCTGGTCCATCCAGGTGGAGTTGAAGGCCACCTCGGTCTTGGCCGGATCGAGGATCTTGAACACCTGGGCCTTGTAGGTCTCGGCGTTATCCAGTACCTGCTCGCGAGTCAGCGGAGGGCGGGTAGCGCTCTTGCCGCTGGGGTCGCCGATCATCCCGGTGAAGTCACCGATCAGGAAGATCACCTGATGCCCCAGCTCCTGGAACTGGCGCAGCTTATTAATAAGGACGGTGTGCCCCAGGTGGAGATCAGGAGCCGTCGGATCGAAGCCCGCCTTGATACGTAGCGGCTGGCCACGCTTGAGCTTTTCGACCAGCTCGGACTCGACCAGGACCTCTTCCGCACCGCGCTTGATCAGCGCCAGCTGCTCTTCAACCGACTTCATGACAGGACTCGTAGACCGTGGATAGACAAAGGGGAACCAACCATACAAGATCGCGGACTAATTACAAGTTTTGCGCCCAGCCCCATGCCAGTCAGCGGAAGGCACCAATCCAAGGTTGCCTAGGGCGGATTTTGATTATATTTTAGGCAGTTAGTTCATATTCCAAAAACACCACACGCCATGACGCATTCAGTACCTAAAGCGCCGCCGCCATACCCGAAGAGCCACTTGCTGGCTGCAAGCGGTGTGGCTGCGCTGCTCAGCCTGGCCCTGCTGGTGTTCCCGTCTCGCGAAGTCGAGGCGAAGAAGACCTACATCAACTTGGAGCTGGAGAACGGCTCGGAGATGGTAACCCAGGAGAAGGACGATCTCCGACAAGGTCCCGCTGCCGGGGATGAGGGTCTCTCGCCATTCGCCAAGATCGAGAACCCAGCCGAGAACCAGAACAGCGCCGAGAAAGACGCGGATAAGAAGAAAGTAGTAGCTACCGCTCCCGCTAACGTACAGACGCCTACCGATCCCAGTCTCAAGACTGCGACCGTGGGCAACGGCGACACTTTGTCCACGGTGTTTGCCAAGGTCGGTCTGTCCGCCAATGTTTTGCACGACGTCCTGAACAGCAGCAAGGACGCCAAGCAGCTGAGCCGCCTGAAGGTTGGCCAGAGCTTCGAGTTCAAGCTGAACCCCAAAGGTGAGCTCGAGAAGATCAGCACCAAGCTGAGCGGCCTCGAAAGCGTTCACCTCGAAAAGACTTCCAAGGGTTACGCCTTCAAGCGTGACCTGATCAAGCCGGAGCTCCGCTCGGCTTATGCTCGCGGCGTAATCGACAGCTCCCTGTTCCTGTCCGCCAAGCGCGCCGGTCTGTCCCATGACCTGACCATGGATCTGGCCAACATCTTCGGCTACGACATCGACTTCGCCCTCGACATCCGCGAAGGCGACGAGTTCGAAATGATCTTCGAAGAGAAAGTGGTCGAGGGCAAGAAAGTCGGTAGCGGTGAAATCCTCGCGGCGCGCTTCACCAACCGCGGCAAGACCTTCTCTGCAGTCCGCTACGTCGATAAGCAAGGCAACGCCAGCTATCTGCGCGGTGATGGCACTGCCATGCGCAAGGCCTTCATCCGCACCCCGGTCGACTTTGCACGGATCAGCTCGCGCTTCTCCAACGGCCGCCGCCATCCGGTTCTGAACAAGATCCGCGCTCACAAAGGCGTGGACTACGCAGCACCTCGTGGCACTCCGATCAAGGCCACCGGTGACGGCAAGATCGTCCTGGCAGGCCGACGCGGTGGCTACGGCAACGCCGTGATCATCCAGCACGGCAGCAAATACAAGACGCTGTACGGTCACATGCAAGGTTTTGCCAAGGGTATTCGTACCGGTGGCAGCGTGAAGCAGGGCCAGATCATCGGCTACGTGGGTACTACCGGTCTCTCCACCGGCCCGCACCTGCACTACGAGTTCCAGGTGAACGGCGTGCACGTCGATCCGCTGGGCGTGAAGCTTCCGATGGCCGATCCGCTAATGGCCAGCGAGAAGAAGCGCTTCCTACAGATGACCCAGCCGCTGATGGCGCGGATGGATCAGGAAAAGGCCAGCATGCTGGCCTTGAACAAGCGCTGATCCGATGCCGCGCTACCTGGGGGTGATGTCCGGCACCAGCCTTGATGGCCTGGACATCGCCCTGGTCGAACAGACCGATCGCATCACCCTCCTCGATACCCACTACATCCCCATGCCCAGCTCGCTGCGCAGCGAGCTACTGGCACTCTGCGCCTCCGGTCCAGACGAGCTGGCCCGTGCTGCACTGGCGGAGAACGGCTGGGTTGAACTGGCCGCTACCGGCATCAATGCCTTGCTGGTTCGCAACAACCTGGGCGCCAAGGACATTCGCGCCATTGGCAGCCACGGCCAGACAGTACGCCACGAGCCCGCACGCGGCTTCACTGTCCAGATCGGCAATCCCGCCTTGCTCGCTGAGCTTACCGGCATCACCGTGGTCGGCGACTTCCGCCGGCGCGATGTCGCTGCCGGCGGCCAGGGCGCGCCGCTTGTGCCGGCATTCCACGAAACGCTCTTCGGAGACGCCAACAGCCACCGTGCTGTGCTCAACGTGGGTGGTTTCAGCAACCTGAGCCTCATCGAACCCGGCAAACCGGTCCATGGATTCGATTGTGGTCCGGGCAACGTCCTGCTGGACGCCTGGATTCATCTCCAGCGTGGTGACAGCTACGACCGCAACGGCGACTGGGCCGCAAGCGGGACCCTGCAACAGCGCTTGCTGGAAACCCTCTCGGGCGATGCCTTCTTCACCACACGCGGCCCCAAGAGCACCGGACGCGAGTTGTTCAATCTCGGCTGGCTCCAGTCTCACCTGGCTCGCCTTCCGAAATTCAAACCTGAGGATGTGCAGGCCACTCTGCTCGAACTCACCGCCCGGAGCATCACCGATGCCCTCCGCGCTGCGCAGCCGAAGACCGATGACCTCCTGGTCTGTGGTGGCGGGGCTCACAACCATCAGCTGATGTTGCGCCTCGGGACGCTGCTACCTGGTACCCAGGTCCGCAGCACCGCCGATTTCGGCGTGGACCCGGACTGGGTCGAAGCCATGGCCTTTGCCTGGCTCGCACACTGCTGCCTTGAAGGGATTCCCACCAACCGCCCCAGCGTTACCGGCGCCAGGGGGCTGCGTATCCTCGGCGCGATCTACCCCGCCTGATCCGCAAACGAAAACGCCGTGCCCAAGGGCACGGCGTTTTGTTGAGTTCGGACGAAATTCAGATCGAGAAGGACGAACCGCAACCGCAGGTGGTGGCGGCATTCGGGTTCTTGATTACGAAGCGCGAACCCTCGAGGCCTTCCTGGTAATCGACTTCGGCACCCGCCAGGTACTGGAAGCTCATCGGGTCGACCACGAGGCTCACGCCGTCGCGCTCGACAATGGTGTCATCGTCAGACACGTCTTCATCGAAAGTGAAACCGTACTGGAAGCCCGAGCAGCCGCCACCGGTGACGAACACACGGAGTTTCAGGCGCGGGTTGCCCTCTTCATCGACCAGGTTCTTCACCTTGCTGGCCGCGCTATCAGTGAACATCAGGGCTGAAGGGGTGAAGGATTCGACGCTCATGCTGCAACTCTCCCGGCTTGACGCCGCCATACTGCGCTAAGGCGAGGCATTATCCGCTTACCCTAGAAAACTGGTCAACTATTAAGCGATTTGACCCACGATAGGGGTCAGAGTGCGGCGCCGGTGATCTAGCCACCGGCGCCGCAGGCCATCAGGGCAGCAGAGCGGCGTGGGACAGGCCCAGGCGCTCCTCGAGGCCAAACATGATGTTGAGGTTCTGCACAGCCTGGCCGGATGCCCCCTTGACCAGGTTGTCGATTACCGAGAGCACCACCACCAGGTCGCCGCCCTGGGGACGGTGAACCGCAATACGGCAAACGTTGGCACCACGGACGCTACGGGTTTCCGGATGGCTGCCTGCCGGCATCACATCGACGAAAGGTTCATTGGCGTAGCGCTTCTCGAACAGGGCCTGCAGGTCGACGGTCTTGTCGGCGACATTCGCGTAGAGGGTCGCGTGAATGCCACGGATCATCGGCGTCAGGTGCGGGACGAAGGTCAGGCCGACCGCGCCACCGGCAGCGCGACGCAGGCCCTGGCTGATTTCCGGCAGATGACGGTGCCCCTTAACGGAATAAGCCATCATGCTCTCGCCCGCTTCACAGAACAGCGAGCCCACCTTGGCGCCACGACCCGCCCCGCTGACGCCGGATTTGCAGTCAGCGATCAGTTGCGTGGTATCGGCCAGACCGGCCTCCAGCAGCGGAATGAAGCCGAGCTGGGTAGCGGTCGGGTAGCAGCCCGGGACAGCGATCAGACGTGCGCCCTTGATGGCTTCGCGATTGACTTCCGGCAGGCCGTAAACGGCTTCCGGCAGCAGCGCGGGCGCGCCGTGGGGCTGGCCGTACCACTTGGCCCACTCTTCGGCATCCTGCAGGCGGAAGTCGGCGGAAAGATCGATCACGCGGGTACCGGCATCCAGCAGTTCACCAGCCAGCGCATGAGCAACGCCGTGCGGCGTAGCGAAGAAGACCACGTCGCAGCCGCCCAGGGCAGCCACATCGGGCACGCTGAACGCGAGGTTGTCGTAATGGCCGCGCAGGTTCGGATACATATCGGCGACCTTCACCCCAGCCTCGGATCGCGAGGTGATTACCGCGACCTCCGCTTGCGGATGCTGAGCCAGCAGACGCAGCAGTTCGACACCGGTGTAGCCCGTGCCGCCGACGATTCCGACCTTGACCATCACTTGCCCCTCAAAGAACCGATTGGAAAGCTGCCGATGATAAAGCCGCATCGGCCAGGGGCCAACCGCCGAGGTGACGTGCGGCCGCTCAAGCCACTACTATCCGGGCAATCTGCCTGATGGAAATCGTCCCATGCTCTATCTGTGGCTCAAGGCCCTGCACATTATTGCCATCGTCTGCTGGTTCGCCGGCCTGTTCTACCTGCCGCGCCTCTTCGTTTACCACGCCATCGCCGAGGACGAGCCCAGCCGCGAACGCTTCAAGATCATGGAGCGCAAGCTGTACCGCGGCATCATGGGCCCCTCGATGATCGCCACCCTGGTATTCGGTATCTGGATGCTCTATCTCAACCCGGGCTGGCTGAGCCAAGGCTGGCTGCATGCCAAGCTCACCCTGGTCGTCCTGCTGATTGGCTATCACCATGCCTGCGGCTCGCTGCTCAAACGCTTCGCGCGCGGAGAGAATCGCCGAGGTCATGTGTTCTATCGCTGGTTCAACGAAGTCCCGGTGCTGTTCCTGATCGCCATCGTCATCCTGGTGGTGGTCAAGCCCTTCTGACCTGACAAGAGGAATGCCAGATGTCCCTGCCCGCCCTGCTCGAACAACGCCTGCGTTTGCCGATCGTAGCTGCGCCGATGTTCCTGGTGTCCAACCCCAAGCTGGTCCTGGCCTGCTGCAACAATGGCATCGTCGGCAGCTTTCCTGCACTCAATCAGCGCGAGAGCAGCGGCTTCCGCGCCTGGCTCGATGAGATCGAAGCCTCGCTTGCAGCGGATGCAGCCCCCTATGCGGTGAATCTCATCGTCCACCACAGCAACCCACGGGTGCAGGCAGATCTGGCCATCTGCGTGGAAAAGCGCGTCCCGATCGTCATCACCAGCCTGGGTGCAGTGAAGGAAGTGGTCGACGCCGTGCATAGCTACGGCGGCCTGGTCTTCCACGACGTGACCACCCGGCGCCACGCGGAGAAGGCTGCCGAGGCCGGCGTGGACGGACTGATCGCGGTCGCAGCCGGTGCCGGCGGCCATGCCGGCACCTGGAGCCCGTTCGCACTGATTGCCGAGATTCGCCAGTTCTTCGACAAGACGCTGCTGCTCGCCGGCTGCCTCAACCACGGCCACGAAATCTTCGCGGCACAGATGCTCGGCGCCGACCTGGCCTACCTCGGCACCCGCTTCATCGCCACCCAGCAGAGCGACGCCGAAACCCGCTACAAGCAGATGATCCTCGACGCCCGCGCCGCCGACATCGTCCATACGCCGGCCGTCTCCGGCGTCCCCGCCAGCTTCATGCGCCAAAGCCTGGAAGCGGCCGGCTATGACATGAAACGCCTCGCCGACAAGGGCAGCATCGACTACGGCGAGAAGCTGAAACCGGTCAGCGATGAAGCCAAGGCCTGGAAGACCGTGTGGTCCGCCGGCCAGGGCGTCGGCAACATCCGCGACCTGCCGACCGTGGACGAACTCATCGCCCGGCTCGACCAGGAATACCGCGCCGCCCGTGACAAGTCTGGGCAACTGGGCCAACGCTGGGCGCGATGAGGCGACGCACCCTGCTCGGTATTGGTGCACTCGGCGCGCTGGGCATCTGGGCTGCGCGCCCGTCCGATCATGGCCGCCCCCACGATGCCTACTTTGCACGTCTTAACCAGCTACTGCGCGAAGACGGCGGCGGCATCCCGCAAATGGTCATCGACCTTGATCGCCTGGACGCCAACGCCGATTTGCTTGCCGCCAGGCTTGGCCCACGCCCGCTTCGGCTGGTGGCCAAGTCCCTGGCATCCGGCGGATTGCTCGATTACCTGTCGCGTCGCCTGAACTGCACGCGCTTCATGGTTTTCCACCAGCCGCAGCTGAACCAATTGGCTCGACTCTTCCCCTCGGCCGACCTGCTGCTCGGTAAACCCCTACCCGCCGCCGCAGCCCTGGCCTTCTACCAGCAGTTGCCCCATCACCGCGGATTCGATCCGAGCCATCAGGTGACCTGGCTTGTGGATAGCATCCAGCGCCTGCAGGAGTACACCGAGCTGAGCCGCGCGCTTGGCCAGCCTCTGCAGGTTGCCCTGGAGATCGACATCGGCCTCGCACGCGGTGGATTCGCCACACCCCACGCGCTGGCCAGCGCCCTTGCGCAGATGGACGCGTCCGCGTCGCCACTGAAACTGCGCGGGCTGATGGGATACGACGCCCAGGTCGTCCACGCGCCATTCTGGATCGGCACCGACAAGGCCCTGAGTGAGAGCAACGCACGCTATCAGGCATTCATCCAGGCAGCCCGGACATCCCCGCTATGGCCACGGGATTCCCTGCTGAACGGCGGCGGCAGTCAGACCTACCCGCTGCACGCCAATGAGGCCAGCCCGTTGAACGAGGTAGCAGTGGGTTCCGCCCTGCTCAAACCTGCCGCTTTCGACAGTGAGTTGCTCCGGGAACACCACGCGGCCCTGTGGATAGCCAGCCCTGTGCTAAAGGTGCTCGATGGCACCCTGCCCTATCTGGATAACATCCAGGGCCTGCTGCGCGGCTGGAACCCCAATCGCCAGCGCGCCCACTATCTGTACGGCGGCAACTGGCAAGCGAAACCTGTCTCCCCTGCCGGGCTCACGTACGACAGCCTCTATGGTCGCAGCGCCAACCAGGAACGCCTGATCGGCTCCGGCGCCACGGGACTCGCGGTGGACGACTGGGTCTTCCTGCGCCCCGAGCAATCCGAAGGCTCCCTGGATGAGTTTGCCGACCTGCGCCTGCTGCGCCGCGGCAACCTGGTCGGACGCTGGAACCCGCTGAGCCTGGCCTGAGGCCTGTTTTTGTGCGCCAGGCCGCTTGTGCCGTGGGCCAGAGCGCCATTACGCTGTGCCATCATTCTTTCTGTCGCTGACAAGGACGCCCGCATGACCGAAGCCCGCTTCAAAATCGTCTTCGACGGAGAGCCCATGCCCGGCGTGGCGCTGGAGACCGTCAAGGAAAACCTCGCCCGCCTGTTCAAGAGCGACACCAGCAAGATCGACAGTCTGTTCGGTGGCCGTAGCGTCGCCCTGAAGCGCGACCTGGTGGAAGCCGAGGCAGACAAGTATCTCGCCGCACTGCAGCGCGCCGGCGCGAAAGTGCGCAAGGAACAGGACATTGCAGCCGGCCTGAGCCTGGTGGCCACGGACGACCACCCGGACCCTGTCGTCAATACTGCTGCCGCAGAAACCAGCTCTGGTACTGACAGCATGAGCTGCCCGAAATGCGGACACGAGCAGGCCAAGGCGGCAGAGTGCCAGGCCTGCGGAATCATCATCGACAAGTACCTGGCCCGTCAGGCGCAAATGGCGGAAGAACCTGCGCTGGTGAAAACGTCTGTCACCAGCAATGAAGCGGCCTCTCCTTACGCGCCACCCAGGGCACAGGTCGGCGAGCAGTTGCCGGAATTCGGGGAACTGAAAGTCCTCGGCACCAGCGGCCGGATCGGCCGGGTACGCTACCTCGGCTGGAGCATGGCGCTGATGCTGGCGTTCCTGCCGATTGGCGGGGTGATCCTCGGCAGCTTCGCACTCTCCGACGCCCTGGCGGGGTTGCTGACCCTGGTGGCCTGCCTTGCCCTGGTGGTGGTCAGCGTGTGCATCGGTGTGCAGCGCATCCACGATATCGGCTGGTCCGGCTGGCTCTGGCTGCTGAACTTCGTCCCGATCGTTGGCAGCGTGTTCGCCCTGTTGATGCTCTTCATGCCCGGCACCGATGGTCCCAACCGCTACGGTCCGCCACCGCCGCCCAATAGCCGAGCGGTAAAAGTACTGGCATGGCTGATCATTTTGGTACCGGTTATCGGTATAGTCGCCGCCATTTCGTTACCGGCCTACCAGGACTATCTGATGCGCGCCCAAATGGGCGACGCCGCGAGCTTCGAGCAGCCGGCCGATGCGCCCGCTCTCGAAAGCGAGTCCGCCGAGTAAGCAACCTCCCGGGGCCGGCGTTGTCCAACCCGGCCCTGTTATGGAGAACCCCAGATGCCTCGTTATGCCTTGATCACCGGCGCCTCCAGCGGTATTGGCCTGGCTCTGGCCGAGGCACTGGCGCGACGGGGCCGACACCTGTTGCTGGTCGCGCGGAATCGGGAAGCGCTCGAAAGCATCGCCTGCGAACTGACCCAGCGTTTCGGCGTGGAAGTGCTGTACCGCTATTGCGATCTGGCCGAGCCCCTTCACGTATCCGGTCTACTGATGGACCTGGAGCAGGGCGAACGGGAAATCGACCTGCTGGTGAACAATGCCGGCATCGGCTCCTCCGGTGCGTTCGTCGACCAGGACTGGGGACGTGAGCAGGAACTGATCGAACTGAACATCCTCGCCCTCGCACGACTCTGCCACGGCGTCGGCGGCCTGATGGCGCGACAGGGCGGTGGGCAGATCCTCAATGTCGCCTCGGTAGCGGGCTTCCAGCCCGGCCCCTGGATGAGCAGTTACTACGCCAGCAAGGCTTACGTCCTGAACTTTTCCGAAGGCTTGCGCGAGGAGTTGCGACCGCGCGGTGTGAAAGTCTCCGTACTGTGCCCCGGCCCCACCCGCACGGCCTTCTTCCGCGGCGCTCACATGGAGGTCGGGAGCCTTGAAGGCAGCAAGCTGATGATGAGCCCTGAGGAACTCGCTCTGATCACCGTGCGCGCCCTGGAAAAGAACCGCGCGATCATCATTCCCGGCTGGCGCAACCGGCTGGCCGCGCAGTTCCCGCGACTGGCGCCGCGTTGGCTGGTGCGCCGCCTGCTGGGCCGGATCATTCGCCGCTTCGCCCAGCCCTGAGCGGGCTCAATCCGCCTTCACGCAACGCCCGTTCGCCCACGCACGCAGGTTCGCCAGCTGCTCGGCCATCAGCACTGAAAGCGGTGCCGTTCCCTTGAGTTCACGTAGCAGCAGGGCCTGGTCGGCCTGGCATTGCTGGGCCTGGGAGGCATAGAGCATTCCCACGACGGCCTGCTCGATCTCGGCGCCCGAGAAACCATCGCTGGCGGCGACCAATTGATGCAGGTCGAACTGCGCCGGGTCCAGTTCGCGGCGAACGAGGTGGATACGGAAGATCTCGGCACGAACCTCGGGCTGCGGCAGATCGACGAAGAACAGCTCGTCGAAACGGCCCTTGCGCAGCAACTCCGGTGGCAGGCGATCGATCGCGTTGGCGGTTGCGACCATGAACACCGGCGCCTTGCGCTCCGCCATCCAGGTCAGCAGGGTCCCAAGTACGCGCTGGCTCACGCCGCCATCGTGGTCGCCGCTAGCCAACCCCTTCTCCACCTCGTCCATCCACAACACGCAAGGCGCCATCTGCTCGGCAAGCTTCAGGGCCTCGCGCAGGTTGCGTTCGGTCTCGCCGAAAAACTTGTTGTACAGGCAGGCGAAGTCCAGGCGCAGCAGCGGCAAGCCCCAGAGTCCGGCAACGGCCTTGGCCGCCAGGCTCTTGCCACCGCCCTGCACGCCGACCAGTAGAACGCCCTTCGGCCGATCAAGCGCTTTCTCATCCAGCACCGCAGCCTGACGCTCGGCCAGCCAGCGCTTGAGATTGGCCAACCCGCCTACTTCGGCGAACCGGGCGGTCTCGTATTCGAAGCTGAGGACACCTTCAAGATCCAGCAACTGGAACTTGGCCTTGTTCAGTTCCGGCAGGTCCTCCTGGGTGATTGCACCGTCGTCGCAAATCACGTTGCGTGCCAGCGCGCGCGCCTCGCCATGGCTCATGCCGCGCAGATTCTTCACCACCTGCTGCAGGGTACGGTTGTCGGTTCGGACCCTGGCGCCACGATTGCGCTCGCTCCAGCGCGAAGCCTCTTCCCGGACGATGCTCAACAGCTCGTCTTCATTGGGCAGCGCCAAGTCGAAGCGGGCGGCATAGCGCTGGACTTCCGGCGGAAGCTTCAGCGCGTGGGAAACCAGCACCAGTGTCGGCTTGTGATTGCCCTCCGCCATGGCCACCTCCTTGAGCAGGCGCACCACCTTGGGATTCTCGCCAAGGAACGGATGCAGGTCGCACATCACGTAGAGGTTCGGCTGCGGATCGGCCTTGATCAGCTTGAGCGCCGTTTCCGGTTCGCGACTGTCACCTTCGCCCAGGCTCTCGCCACCGAAACCCAGACGCTGCAGCCCTTCGCTGATGGCCCAGGTGAACAGCCCGAATCCCCGTTTGACCGCCAGGCTGGTGAGCGTTTCCAACACCCGCCGCTCGTCCCATGACTCGATCAGGATCAGCTTCACGCGTGAATCCAGCACCAGGCCGAGGTCGTGGATATCGTTCTTCACAGGGGCTCCTTGTGGACGTCGGCCAGCGCTGGCCGGGGCAATCGCGCACCGCTAAACTCGGGACCTCTTATATCAGGCCGGAGAATTCCCGTGGACTGTCTGTTCTGCAAAATCGCCGCCGGACAAATTCCCGCTCGCAAGCTCTACGAAGATGACCAGATCGTCGCCTTCCACGACGTTGCGCCGCAGGCCCCCGTGCACTTCCTGGTGATCCCGAAGAAACACATCCCCACGCTCACCGACCTCACCGAAGACGACAAGGCCCTGGTCGGCCATATCGCCTACACCGCCCAGCGCCTGGCCAAGGAGCAAGGCTGCGAAGACGGCTTCCGCCTGGTGATGAACTGCAACGAACAGGGTGGCCAGACCGTCTTTCACATCCACATGCATGTGCTCGGTCAGCGCCAGATGCACTGGCCGCCGGGCTGATCCCATCGACCGAGGCCTGATACCGGTCAAGCCTCGGTCATCCCCTTGCGCTAGAATGCCCGCCGATATTCCACGGAGGTGCCGCATGGCCAGCGAACGTTCCTATTCCCCCGCCGACCGCCTGTTGCTGCAGGCCGATGCCGCGCTGCGTACGCTGCTGCCGTTCACCGGCCAGCCTTTCCGCCCCTCCCCTGCCGAAGGCCAGGCGGACGCCGAACTCAAACCCGAGGACGCTCGCCATATCGCCGGGCTGATGCGCATCAACCACACCGGCGAGGTCTGCGCCCAGGCGCTCTATCAGGGCCAGGCGCTGACCGCAAAGTTGCCGGAAGTGCGCGAAGCCATGGAGCACGCCGCCGAAGAAGAAGTCGATCACCTGGCCTGGTGCGAACAACGCATTCGCGAACTCGGCAGCCGCCCGAGCGTCCTCAACCCGATCTTCTATGGCCTGTCCTTTGGTGTCGGCGCCGTGGCCGGCCTGATCAGCGACCGGATCAGCCTGGGTTTCGTCGCCGCCACTGAAGACCAGGTATGCAAGCACCTCGATGAGCACCTGGAACAGCTGCCGGCCGAGGACGCCAAGTCGCGAGCCATCCTCGAGCAGATGCGTACCGACGAGGAACAGCACGCCAATAGCGCCCTGGAAGCGGGCGGCCTGCGCTTCCCCGCGCCGGTGAAGTTCGGCATGACCCTGCTGTCGAAGGTCATGACCAAGAGCACCTACCGGGTCTGAATCCCGTATATGAAAAAAGGGCGCCCTAAGGCGCCCTTTTCGTTTCCACCGCGAAGCGGCCTCAGTGAGGCACGTTCCGCGCGTAGAAGATTTCCAGCATTTCGTGGCGCACGCGCTCTTCGACTTCCTTGCGCTGTTCGGGCGTCAGGTTGCGGGTAGCGTCACCGAACAGGTAGTTGTCCAGTTCGAAGTTCTTGAGCAGCATCTTCGTGTGGAACATGTTCTCCTGGTACACGTTGACGTCCGTCATCTGGTAGGCGTCCTGGGTGTCGTCGGAGAGGTAGTTCTGGATCGAGTTGATCTCGTGGTCGATGAAGTGCTTCTTGCCTTCCACGTCACGGGTGAAACCGCGCACGCGGTAGTCCACGGTGACGATGTCCGAGTCGAACTGGTGGATCAGGTAGTTGAGCGCCTTCAGCGGGGAAATCACGCCGCAGGTGGAGACATCGATGTCCACCCGGAAGGTGGCGATACCCGACACCGGATGGATTTCCGGGTAGGTATGAACGGTGATGTGGCTCTTGTCGAGGTGGGCCAGGATGGTCTCCGGCAGCGGGCCCGGAGATTCCTCGATCTGGCTGTCGGTGGGGGTCACCGGCTGCTCGGAGATCAGGATGGTCACGCTCGCGCCTTGGGGATCGTAATCCTGGCGGGCGATGTTGAGGATGTTGGCACCGATGATATCGACTACGTCGGTGAGGATCTGGGTCAGGCGTTCGGCGTCGTACTCTTCGTCGATGTACTGGACGTAGGCCTGCTGGTCCTCGGGGGTTTCCGCGTAGCAGATGTCATAGATGTTGAAGCTCAAGGTCTTTGTCAGGTTGTTGAACCCGTGGAGCTTGAGTTTGCTTTTCACCGTTGAGAGCTCTCTGTGCATATGCGGCTCTGCCGCGTGATTGAGCATGCCCGTCAGAAGCGCACGACACTTCTGCGTAGGACGGTTTACACCTCTTCGCGTTGGCGATTGTGGTCGTAGGTTCGGGGCCCGATGCCCCGGAAATTGGAAGGGGGCGAATTATGCAGACGACGGGCGCCGTCTGCCAGAGTTTGCCGCGCAAATATGATGGCCGGATGTCTTCGGACAACCGGCCATCGGCCCCAGGGTTCAGGGCGCGTTCACGATCGCGCGCGCTGGAACTGGTTCTCAGCCCAGCTCGACGATCTCGTAGTCATGGGTGATCTCGACGCCGGCACGGCCGAGCATGATCGAGGCCGAGCAGTATTTCTCGGCGGACAGCTCCACGGCGCGCTTGACCTGAGCCTCTTTGAGGCCGCGGCCCTTCACCACGAAATGCACGTGGATCTTGGTGAAGACCTTGGGGTCTTCGTTGGCGCGCTCGGCATCGAGGAAGGCTTCGCAGCTTTCCACGGGCTGGCGGGATTTCTTCAGGATGCTCACCACGTCGAAGTTGGTGCAGCCGCCCAGGCCGAGCAGCAGCATTTCCATGGGACGCACGCCCAGGTTACGACCACCGGACTCGGGCGGACCGTCCATTACCACCACATGGCCGCTGCCGGATTCGCCAAGGAACAGGGCTTCGCCCGCCCATTGGATGCGTGCTTTCATCGCCTGGAACTCCGCTCGGAAAAAGGTGCGGTAGCTTATCACAGCGCCATTTCCACGCCGGGCCTCAAATAGTTCCTGAGCAGGTGTTAGGTGCGTCGCAAAATCACATTGTCGAATGGGGGACCTCTGTTAAGCTGGCGCCGGATTACTGGCACACTGGGCCGGACAACTATTAGAAAATTGCCTGTTTGACAAAGGCTTACCTTCTCTTTTTCGGGACTCGGGCATGGTCGCAATTACCCTTACACCAAAAATAAAGAGCCTGGACAAAATACTCGCGCATTGTCACCGCCGTCGTTACACGGCCAAGAGCACCATCATCTATGCCGGTGACCGTTGCGAAACCCTCTTCTTCATCATCAAAGGCTCCGTCACCATCCTGATCGAGGACGACGACGGTCGCGAAATGATCATCGCTTACCTCAATGCCGGCGATTTCTTCGGCGAGATGGGCCTGTTCGAGAAAGAGGGGGCGGAGAAGGAACGCAGCGCCTGGGTCCGCGCCAAGACGGAATGTGAAGTGGCGGAACTGAGCTACGCCAAGTTCCGCGAACTCACCCAGCAAGACCCGGAAATCCTCTATGCACTGGGCAGCCAGATGGCTGACCGCCTGCGCAACACCACACGCAAGGTGGGCGACCTGGCCTTCCTCGATGTCACCGGCCGCGTTGCGCGCACCTTGCTCGACCTGTGCAAGCAGCCCGATGCCATGACCCACCCAGACGGCATGCAGATCAAGATCACGCGTCAGGAAATTGGCCGGATCGTTGGATGCTCCCGCGAGATGGTTGGCCGCGTGCTCAAGAGCCTGGAAGAACAGGGCCTGGTGCACGTGAAGGGGAAGACGATGGTGGTTTTCGGCACCCGCTGAGAACCCCAAATGAAAAAGCCGGCGCAAGCCGGCTTTTTCATGTCTGGAGGACCGAGCCGGATCAATCCGGATCGATACCCGCCACTACGCGGTTGCGCTCGGGGAAGAACAGTCGGCCCAACTCGACACCCGGCTCTTCAGCGCGCATGAACGCCTCGCCCACCAGGAATGCGTAAACACCGCTGACTTCCATCAGCTCCACGTCGGCGCGATTGAGGATGCCGCTCTCGGTGATGACCAGGCGATCGCGCGGAATGCGCGGCAACAGGTCGAGGGTGTTTTCCAGGCTGACCTCGAAGGTGTGCAGGTTGCGGTTGTTGATGCCCACCAGCGGGGTGTCCAGGCAGTTCAACGCGCGATCCAGTTCGTCACCGTCATGCACCTCCACCAGCACGTCGAGGCCGACGTCCTTGGCGGTGGCTGCCAGCTCCTTCATGCGCACGTCGTCCAGCGCGGACACGATCAGCAGGATGCAATCGGCGCCAATGGCGCGGGCTTCGACCACCTGGTAGGGGTCGATCATGAAGTCCTTGCGGATCACCGGCAGGGAGCAAGCGACACGCGCCTCCTGCAGATAAGCATCGGCACCCTGGAAGAAGTCGACGTCGGTGAGCACCGACAGGCAGGCGGCACCGCCCGCTTCGTAGCTCCTGGCGATCAACGCGGGGTTGAAGTTCTCGCGCAGTACGCCCTTGCTCGGCGAGGCTTTCTTCACTTCGGCGATCACCGCCGGCTCGTGGCGCTCGGCGCGTTCCAGCAGCGCGCGGGCGAAACCACGGGGAGTGTCGGCGGAGCGCGCCAGCACCTCGACCTCGGCCAGGGAAATGCGGGCGCGGCGCTCGGCAACTTCCTCGGCCTTGCGCGCCAGGATCTTCTCAAGAACGGTTGGGATGCTCACGCTTCATTCTCCACTCGGAACACCGCGGTAAAGGAGGCCAGCTCGTCCAGCTTCTCGCGGGCGAGGCCTGTGTGCAGGGCGTCCTGTGCCAGACGCACACCTTCTTTCAGGCTGGAGGCCAGGTCGGCGGCATAGAGCGCAGCGCCAGCATTCAGCACGATCATGTCGGCGGCCTTCTGGCCGTTTTCGGTCTTGCGTCTGCCCAGGGCATCACGGATCAGCTCCAGGGATTCCTGCGGGCTGCCGACGGTCAGGCCGATCAGGCTCTGGCTCTTGATGCCGAAGTCCTCGGGCTGGATCTGGTACTCGGTCACTTCGCCATTCTTCAGCTCCGCGACATGGGTCGGCGCCGCGAGGCTCACCTCGTCCAGCCCGTCGCGCGAATGCACGACCAGAATGTGATCGCTGCCGAGGCGCTTGAGTACCTCGGCCAGCGGACGGCACAGCGCCTGGCTGAACACGCCCACCACCTGGTGCTTCACACCGGCCGGATTCGTAAGCGGGCCAAGCATGTTGAACAGGGTGCGCAGACCCAGCTCACGACGCGGACCGGCGGCATATTTCATGGCCTTGTGATGGACCTGGGCGAACATGAAGCCGACCCCGATGCTCTCGATGCAACGGGCGACCTGTTCGGGCTTGAGGTCAAGGTAAATGCCGGCGGCTTCCAGTACGTCGGCGCTGCCGGTCTTGCCGGAAACCGCGCGGTTACCGTGCTTGGCGACCTTGCCGCCCGCCGCCGCGACCACGAAGGTGGCGGCGGAAGACACGTTGAAGATGTTGGCGCCATCGCCACCGGTACCGACCACATCCACCACGTGCTTGAGGGTGGACAGCTCGACGCGGACCGCCAGCTCACGCATCACCGAAACGGCACCGACGATTTCCTCGATGGTCTCGCTCTTCATGCGCATGCCCATGAGGAACGCGCCGATCTGCGCATCAGTGCACTGGCCGGTCATGATCAGGCGCATCACGTCCTGCATTTCTTCGGTGGTCAGGTCCAGTTGGTTGACCACCCGGTTCAGGGCTTCCTTGATGTCCATCAGCGCACTCCGCCGGTCTGCTTGAGGAAGTTGGCCAGAAGTTCGTGGCCCTGTTCGGTAAGGATGGACTCCGGATGGAACTGCACACCCTCGATATTCAGCGTTTTGTGACGCAGCCCCATGATCTCGTCGACGCTGCCGTCGGCATGCTGGGTCCAGGCGGTGACTTCCAGCTCGTCGGGCAGGGTCTCCAGCTTCACCACCAGCGAGTGGTAGCGAGTGACCGTCAGCGGGTGGTTCAGGCCCTCGAAGACACCCTGGTCCTTGTGGAACACCGGGCTGGTCTTGCCATGCATGGCCTGGCGCGCACGCACCACGTCGCCACCGAAAGCCTGGCCGATGCTCTGGTGACCCAGGCAGACGCCAAGGATCGGCAGCTTGCCGGCGAAATGGCGGATCACCTCCAGCGACACGCCGGCTTCGTTGGGCGTGCAGGGGCCGGGGGAGACCACGATGCGTTCCGGGTTCAGCGCCTCGATATCGGCAATGGAGAGCTCGTCGTTGCGGATCACATGCACGTCCGCGCCCAGCTCACCGAGATACTGCACCACGTTGTAGGTAAAGGAATCGTAGTTGTCGATCATCAGCAGCATGGTGCAATCCTCAGGCGTCGGTCTTGGCGGTCTGTTCGGCGAGAGCCACGGCACGGAACATGGCGCGGCGCTTGTTCAGCGTCTCTTCCCATTCCAGTGCCGGGACCGAGTCGGCGACGATGCCGGCGCCGGCCTGTACGTGCAGTTCGCCGTCCTTGATGACCGCCGTGCGGATCGCGATGGCAGTGTCCATGTTGCCGTTCCAGGCCAGGTAGCCCACGGCGCCGCCGTAGACGCCGCGTTTGACCGGTTCGAGGTCGTCGATGATCTCCATGGCGCGGATCTTCGGCGCGCCGGAGAGGGTGCCGGCCGGCAGGATGGCGCGCAGCGCTTCCATTGCGGAGATGCCTTCCTTGAGCTGGCCAGTGACGTTGGAAACGATGTGCATCACGTTGGAGTAACGCTCGATCACCATCTTCTCGGTGACCTTGACGCTGCCCGTGTCGGCGACACGGCCGACGTCGTTGCGACCGAGGTCGATCAGCATCAGGTGCTCGGCGAGCTCCTTGGCGTCGGAGAGCAGGTCTTCTTCCAGGGCGCGGTCGGCTTCCTCGGTCGCGCCACGCGGGCGGGTGCCGGCGATCGGGCGCACGGTGACCAGACCATCCTCGACCCGCACCAGCACCTCCGGCGAGCTGCCCACGACGTGGAAGTCACCGAAGTTGAAGAAGTACATATAAGGAGTGGGGTTGAAGCAGCGCAAGGCGCGGTACAGGTCGATGGGAGCAGCCTGGAAGGGAATCGACATGCGCTGGGAAATCACTACCTGCATGCAATCGCCAGCCAGGATGTATTCCTTGATCTCGCGCACCGATTGCTCGTAATCCTCGCGGCTGAAGCTGGAGCGGAAGTCCGGCTCGCCACCGACCGGCATGCTCGGGTCCACGCCCAGGCGCGGCACGACCGGCTGACGCAGCTTCTGGCGGATTTCCACCAGGCGTGCCTGGCCCTTCTCGTAGGCATCGGGCTGGGTCGGATCGACCAGGACGATGGCGTGCAGCTTGCCGGCGAGGTTGTCGAAGACGATCACAGCGTCCGACACCATCAGCAGGATGTCCGGCGTGCCCAGCGGGTCAGGGTTCGGGCAGTTGGCCAGGCGCTTCTCGACGTAGCGCACGCAGTCATAGCCGAAGTAGCCTACCAGCCCCCCGTTGAAACGCGGCAGGCCGGCGATGGGCGCTACCTGATAGCGCTCCTTGAATGCTTCGACGAAGGCCAGCGGGTCTTCGCAGTCGTGGGATTCCACCTCGACGTCATCGACGCTGACGGCGACCTTCAGGCCGTGGGCGCGCAGCACGGTGCGGCTCTGCAGGCCGATGATGGAATAACGGCCCCACTTCTCGCCGCCCTGCACAGACTCCAGCAGGTAGGAGTACGGGGTATCGGCGAGCTTCAGGTAGAGGGAAAGCGGGGTATCGAAATCCGCCAGGGTTTCGAACGCAAGCGGAATGCGGTTGTAGCCTTCGGCGGCCAAACGCAGGAATTCTTCGCGGGTCATGATCAGCCTCATGGGGCGGGGAACCCCCTTGAGGGGTTCCTGGAGATAAAGACGTCGGTGTGAAAGCGCGCCGGATATTCCGGCCAGAATGAATTAGGCGCGCCAGCGCCAACGGGCGACGGCCTTGATGATCTTCATTCCGGCTCGTTCGAGCCAATGCTTGCAGGGAACCACCACGTTTCTGTCTCGTTGAGGCGAAGTGTCGGAGGAGTTCGGCGACATTAGCGCAGCGCCGTGGGCGGCGCAACCGCCGGGAAGCAGCTCACGCAGGTCATCCACGACCAGCGCCGGCTCCTCTTCGACGATGGGCCGGCCGTGGTTATAGCCGTAGCTCAGCGCCACGCATTTCACCCCGGCGGCCTTGGCGGCGAGCACGTCATTGCGCGAATCGCCGACGAACAATGCCTCGCTGCGGCTGACCCCGGTCATGTGCATCACGTGGAGCAATGCAGCCGGATCGGGCTTTTGCTGCGGCAGCGTGTCGCCGGCGATGATCAGCGGGAAATAGCGACCCAGCTTCATCTCGTCCAGCAAGGGAGCGACGAAGCGCTCGGGCTTGTTGGTGATCAGCGCGAGTTCTACGCCCTTCTTCTTCAGCCACTTCAGGGTTTCCGCCACGCCGGGGTAAACGGTGGTCAGCGCATGGCTGTCGGCGTAGGCCTCCATGAATAGCTCCAGGCCGCGTTCGGCGTCGCTGTCATGCACGGTGGAATGATCGAGGCCGCCGGCCAGCGCGCGACGCACCAGCACTCGGGCTCCGTTGCCGACCCACTCGCGTACCTGCTCGATGCCCGCCACCGGGCGCCCCAGGGCGACCAGCATGCGGTCGACGGCGGCGGCGAGATCCGGCACGGAGTCCACCAGGGTCCCGTCCAGATCGAACATCACCAGGCGTGGCAGGTGCCCATCGAACAGCCGGAGCAACGTTCCCATATCAGACCTGGGCCAGCTCGGCGCGCATGGCGGCAATGACCTCGGCGTAGTCCGGCGCATTGAAGATGGCCGAGCCGGCGACGAAGGTGTCGGCACCGGCGGCGGCGATCTCGCGGATGTTCTTCACGTTGACGCCACCGTCGATCTCCAGGCGGATGTCACGGCCGGACGCGTCGATCAGGGCGCGGGCCTCGCGCAGCTTGTCGAGGGTGCCGGGGATGAACTTCTGCCCGCCGAAGCCGGGGTTGACGCTCATCAGCAGGATCATGTCGACCTTGTCCATCACGTACTTCAGCACGTCCAGCGGGGTGGCCGGGTTAAACACCAGGCCGGCCTTGGCGCCGCCGTCGCGGATCAGCTGCAGGGAACGATCGACGTGCAGGGTGGCTTCCGGGTGGAAGGTGACGTAAGTGGCGCCGGCTTCGATGAAGTCGCCAATGATGCGGTCCACGGGCGAAACCATCAGGTGCGCATCGATGGGCGCGGTGATGCCGTACTTGCGCAACGCCGAGCAGACCATGGGGCCGATGGTCAGGTTGGGCACGTAGTGGTTGTCCATCACGTCGAAGTGAACGATGTCGGCGCCGGCGGCGAGAACGTTCTCCACTTCCTCGCCCAGGCGGGCGAAATCGGCGGAAAGGATCGACGGTGCGATGGCGAAGGGCTGCATGGCTGACCTCAGGGCAGAATCACGGTGGCGCGAATTGTAGCCGGGATGACTCTCTCGCGGGGATTCGACCGATGACTGAGGCGGCACGCAAAAAAAAGGTTCATCGCGCTTTCCCGGGGAAGGCGGCCTTGATTTTCAGG
>NZ_BDMA01000017.1:0-158202 GCF_002003485.1 Metapseudomonas resinovorans | reverse complement strand
GAAATACAAAACGCCCGATGCGGTGCATCGGGCGTTTTGAGGTCTGGAGGTTAGCCTGAAAGGTGTAAACCTATTTCAGGACTAGACACTGTGGATAAATCAGGGCTGCTCGGTAGAACCGGGCGTCGCCGATGCGTCGGAGGAGCCATTCTCCTTCGGCTGCTGTCGGTCGCGGCCCCACTGGATGGCGATCAGCACCAGGGTGGGAATGCCCAGCAACGCAGTGATGAGGAAGAAATTGTGGTAGCCCACACTTTCCACCATCACGCCCGAGTAACCGCCGATCAGTCGTGGCAGCAGCAGCATGATTGAGCTGAGCAGGGCGTACTGGGTCGCGGAGAACTTCAGGTTGGTCAGGCTCGAGAGGTAGGCGACGAACGCCGAAGTGGCCAACCCTGCACTGAAGTTGTCGCAGGAAATGGTCAGGATGAGCATGTTCAGGTGGGCACCCATGTCGCTCAGGGCCACGAACATCAGGTTGGTGGCTGCCGAGCTGATGCCGCCGATGAACAGGATCGGCAGGATGCCGAAGCGCACGATGAGCACACCGCCCGCCCCCGCGCCGAGCAGCGTCATCACCAGGCCGAACAGCTTGCTGACGCTGGCGATCTGCTCCTTGGTGAAGCCCTGGTCGATGTAGAACACGTTGGCCATCACGCCCATGACGGTGTCCGACATGCGGTAAGTGGCGATCAGCCCCAGCAACAGCAACGCCTGCCAGCGGTAGCGCTGGACGAACTCGCTGATCGGGGTGAGCACCGGCGCCATCAACAGACGGCCGGCGGCGGAGAAGCACGCCAGGGTGATCAGCAGGAACATCGTCCCGCGTGGCCAGGCGCCGGTCGAGAAGGCCTTGGCGGCGGCGGCGATGGTCACCAGGATCACGATCAGGACAATGATCGAAACCGCCTGGTGGACGAAGTCGAAGTTGGGCATCACCTTGCCCCGCGCGGCTACCAGCAGTTGGCGGCGCTGCTGGCTGAGCAGTTCGCGCACCGGCAGGATCTGGCGCATGCCCCAGGGCGACAGGCAGGTGACCAGGAAGATGGCGTACAGCGCGGCGCGTGGCCAGGCACGGTCGAGCAGGCCGGTGATCATCGCCGGCAGGGAGATCAGCATGACCAGCAGGATCAGCACCGAAGAGAGCTGGTGCTTGAGCTTGAAGCGAGAGGTGGTGCTGGTTGCGGGGAGGTCCACCGGTGGCTCACGCATCCACAGGCTGGTGATCAGTCCTGGCAGCATCAGCAGGGCGAACAGCAGGTAGGTGCCGGCCCAGGCGCCGTATTCATAGACCTGGGCGGTGGAACCGAACCATTCGGCGAAGTAGAGCGCGCCTGCGGTGGCGAGCAGTGCGGAGACGCGGTAGCCCGTCATGTAGCTTGCGGCCAGGGCGGCCTGGCGGCTGTCTTCGGCGATTTCCAGGCGATAGGCATCGATGGCGATGTCCTGGGTGGCCGAGGCGAAAGCCACCAGCACCGCCAGCGCGATGAGCCAGGTGAGGTTGGTCTTGGGATCGCACAGGGCCATGCCCACCAGCCCGACGCCCACCAGCGCCTGGGACAGCACCAGCCAGGAGCGGCGCCGGCCGAGTCGGCCCAGCAGCGGCAGGCGCCACTGGTCGAGCAGCGGCGACCAGATCCATTTGAAGGCGTACGCCAGGCCGATCAGGCTGGCGAAGCCAATGGTCTCGCGAGATACACCTGCCTCGCGAAGCCAGACGGAAAGGGTGGAAAACACCAGCATGTAGGGAAGGCCGGCGGCGAACCCGAGCAGCAATAGCGAAAGCGTGGCCGGTGTGGCGTAGGCGGCGATGGCTGCGCGCCAGGAACGATGGGGCATTAGCGGTGTGGTCCGGAAAGCGTGGTGCTGGGCATGAGGCTGCTCGCGGCGTCCATGGTGGGAGCGGAAAACAGGGCAGGGCGCACTCTAACCCTTGGGCGGTATGGGATGCCAGCCGTGCCGACGCATGTCCACCCGATCGTTCTGGATACTGACCCCTTCGGCGCGCAAACGTGCCCGCTGCTCATTGCCCGAAGGCGTGCCCAGCGCCAGGCTGAAGCGTCCGCCAGACCCCAGCACCCGGTGCCAGGGCAACTGGGTGCCGGTCGGCAGCTGGCTCAGGGTACGACCGACCCAGCGTGCGGCGCGGCCAAGGCCAGCCAGCTCGGCCAACTGGCCATAGGTCACGACCTTGCCTTCGGGAACCTGGCCCAGGGTCAGGTAGAGCGCTTCGCGGCGGACGTCCGTGCTTGCTGTCGGCAAGTCGGCCCATGCATGCTCTGGCGCTTCTTCTTTCTTCTTCTTACCGACCATGCTGCTCCGTAGCCTGATTGCTTCGTTCGTGTTGCTGACCTGTCTGCCGCTCTGGGCCGACACCGTGTGGTTGAACAACGGTGACCGCCTGACCGGAGAGATCATCCTGCTGGATGGCGGCAAGCTCGCCTTGAAGACCAAATATGCCGGCCAGGTCCTGATCGACTGGAAGGATATCGACACCCTTCGCTCCGAGAAACCGTTGCTGATCAAGCGCGAGGGCCTCGACAGCCAGCATAGCCGCAGCCTCGGTGCGGCGGGCAAAGGCATGGTCCACCTGGTCAATGGCAAGAGCGAGACGGTGCCGCTGGCGAGCATTCGGCAGATGGTGCCGCCACGACCCGTCCTCAAGGACCGGGTCTGGGAGGGCAACCTCGATGCCAAGCTGGACATGGAGCGTAACGACGATAAAACGGACGAGTGGAAGCTCAAGGGCGATACCCGCGTCGAACATGGCCGCTGGCGGCATGTCATGAGCGGCCAGTTCGAGAAGGAAACCAAGAACGGCGAGCGAACCGAGGACAGCTGGGAGCTGGAGTACGACCTCGACCGCTTCCTCACCGAACACTGGTTCGTGCGGGGCAGTTACGACCAGGAAAACGATGAGTTCCAGTTCTTCGAGCGGCAGCGATCCTATGGTCTCGGGCCTGGCTACCGGTTCTGGGACAACGAACTGGGCCGTTTCGACCTGATCGCGCAGTTGTCCCGTTTCCAACTGGAAAGCGATGAGGGCAACCTGGATTTCAACGCCTATTCCTTCGAATGGGACTTCAAGCGACTGATCTGGGGAACCCGTTTCGAGCTCTATTCCAAGGCCCAGCTGCAGGTGCCGCAGATAGACGAGGTCGACTACGTGCTCGACAGCGAATTTGGCCTGCGCTATCGCCTGAACGACTGGGCGCGCCTGTCGCTGCTGTACGAATTGGATCAGCTGCGCGGGCTGGGCCAGACGGACTCGGACAAGCACTATCTCATTGGCGTCGGCATCGGCTGGTAGGGCCGGGGAAGGGCACGCCCATCGATTTTCTGGAACTCAGCGGACGCAGGCCGGTCAGTCCTTGCTCTGCTGTCGGTCATAAGGATAATGCCCGGCTTTTTTTGAAGACCCGAGCAAAGAATCCGCTTTATGTTGTCCAGAAATCTGCTGTGTATGGCGCTCGCCGCCGCTTCCTCCGCCTCCTTCGCCGACACCGTCTGGATGAAGAATGGGGACAAACTCACCGGCACGATCAGGGTGTTCGATGGTGGCAAGCTGGTTCTCGAGACCGACTACGGCGGCACCATCCCGCTGGACTGGAAGAAAGTCGCCACCCTGGAAAGTGATCGCGAGTTGCTGATCAAACAGGACGATCTCAACGGCGAACGCGCCAAGTCGTTGCATCGCGCTGAGGAAGGCAAGGTCATCCTCGCCAACGGCGAGGCGCCGAAGGAAGTCGAACTGGCCAGCATCGAACAGATCATGAAGCCCAAGCCCCTGGTGGAAGACCTCACCTGGACCGGCAACGTCGATCTGGCCCTGGACTACAAGCGCGCCGAGAGGGACACCGACGACTACGACGTCGATTTCAAGACCAAGGCTCGCCACGGCCGCTGGCGGCACAACGCCTCGGGCGAGTACAACCGCGAATTCACCGACGACGTGAAGACCACGGACAACTGGGAAACCGAGTACGCCCTCGATCGCTTCATTACCCAGAAGTTCTTCTGGCAAGGCCGCGGTGAGTACAAGCGCGACAAGGTCGAAGACCTCGAACGCCAGCGCACCCTGGGTACCGGCCCCGGTTACCAGTTCTGGGACGACGAACTTGGGGCCTTCTCCCTGGCAGGGCTGGTCAACCGCAGCGATTACCAGTTCTCCAACGGGGAGAAGGAAAACTTCTACTCCATCAGTACCAAGTGGGACTACAACCGCTACCTGGTGGGCAAGACCGTGGAGCTCTTCACCAGCGGCGAGGTCGGCCGTCCGCTGGACAACACCGCCGACTACGCGCTGGATGCTGAAGTGGGCCTGCGCTACAAGCTCACCGACTGGGCCTCGCTCAACATGAAGGCGGAGAAGGATCAGGTCAGCGGTGCCGAGGGTGAAATCGACGAAACCCGCTACACCGTGGGCTTCGGCGTAGGCTGGTAACAAGCCGGCGCTGCTGTGGGAGCGAATTCATTCGCGATTGACATGAAATCCCCACACCCGATGCCTGGCCTTATACCCAGGCGCCAAACTCGTACATCCGGTCGGCTGTCCCCTTGCTGGCATAAACTTAAAAGTCCAATATGGACAAATTGTTTATGCCAGTCTCGGGAGCATCCCCATGTCCAGCAACCCGCCCATCGTTCTCCAGCAAGCCGAAGCTCGCCGCCTGCTCCAGCAGGTGGACGTTCACCAGGCCATGCGCAACATGTTCCTTGACCTCGCCACGGGTGAAGCGGTACAGCCGGCTCAGCAGTTGGTGGAGTTCCCCAATGCCGCAGGCGACTTCATCAACTACCTGGGCGTGCTGGCCAAGGACGGGGTGTACGGCGTCAAGACCTCGCCCTACATCAAGAAACCCGATGGTGCCCTGGTCACGGCCTGGACACTGCTGATGTCCATGGACAGCGGCCAGCCCCTGCTCCTCTGCGATTCCGCTGAGCTGACCACCGCACGCACCGCCGCGACCACCGCCGTAGCCGTCGAGGCCCTCGCTCCGGCCCAGGCGCGTCGACTCGCCGTGGTTGGCAGCGGCCCAGTGGCCCGTGCCCACCTGCATTACGTGAAAGGCCTGCGTGACTGGCAGCGTATCGCCGTCTATTCGCCCTCCCTCTCGGACGACGCCCGGACGCAACTGGCTGCCCAGGACCCGCGCGTGGAATTCAGTGCCACGCTGGAGGACGCAGTCGCCGAAGCCGACGTGGTGATGCTCTGTACGTCGTCCGCCGGCCCGGTGCTGGACCCACGCAGCCTGGCCAGGCCCGCCCTGGTCACCTCCATCAGCACCAATGCCCCGCGCGCCCATGAAGTGCCACCGCAGGCGCTGGGTGAAATGGATGTGTATTGCGACTATCGCGCTACCACACCGGGCTCTGCAGGCGAGATGCTGCTCGCCGCCGAGCTTCACGGCTGGAGCCGCGACGCCATCCGTGGCGACCTGCCGGAGCTGGTGAGTGGCAAGGCGACGCGCCCTGATTACAGCCGTCCGGTCTTCTTCCGCTCCATCGGTCTGGGCCTGGAAGACATGGCCCTGGCCAACGCCCTCTATCATCTGCAACGCCAAGGCCAGTGAGGTAGACGCCATGCAACAGGCTGACTTCATCATCATCGGCGCCGGTATCGCCGGTGCCTCCACCGGCTTCTGGCTCTCCCGCCACGGCCGCGTGCTGGTGCTGGAACGCGAGGAGCACGCCGGTTACCACTCCACTGGCCGTTCCGCCGCCCTCTATACCGTCGCCTACGGCACGCCCCAGGTGCGCGCGCTGACCGCCGCGAGCCGGGCATTCTTCGACGCGCCGCCGGAAGGTTTCAGCGAGCACCCACTGCTCACTCCGCGTGGCGAGATGGTGGTGGACTTCACCGGTGATGCCGAGGAACTGCAGCGCCAATTCGACAGTGCGCTGGAGAACGTCCCCGAGATGCAGATGCTCACACCTGACCAGGCCTGCGCCCTGGTGCCAGTGCTGCGCCGGGACAAGGTGCAGGGCGCCATGCTCGACCCCAGTGCCGCCGATATCGACACCGATGCCCTGCACCAGGGCTACCTGCGCGGTATCCGCCGCAACGGCGGCGAAGTACGCCATAGCTGCGAAGTGACCGGTGTGAGCCGTGACGGTGACCAATGGCGGGTGGAAACCTCCCAGGGCAGCTTCCAGGCCGCGACGCTGATCAATGCCGCCGGTGCCTGGTGCGACGGGCTCGCGCAGCTTGCCGGCGTCCAGCCCCTTGGGCTGCAACCCAAGCGCCGCGCTGCGTTCATCTTCTCGCCGCCGGAAGGCGTAGATGCGCACAAGTGGCCGGCGCTGGTCAGCCTGGATGAATCCTTCTACTTCAAGCCGGACGCTGGAGTGCTACTGGGCTCGCCGGCAAACGCCGACCCGGTCGATCCCCACGATGTGCAGCCGGAAGAACTGGACATCGCCCTCGGCATCTACCAGATCGAGGAGCACACCAGCATGACCATTCGCCGTCCTGCGCGGGTCTGGGCTGGGCTGCGTTCGTTCTTCCCCGATGGCGACCTGGTGTCCGGCTACGACTTGCGCGCGCCGGACTTCTACTGGGTGGCGGGGCAGGGCGGCTACGGTATCCAGACCTCCGCTGCCATGGGCGAGGCCAGTGCCTGCTTGATCCTGCGCCAGCCGTTGCCGGAGCACCTGACGCAATTCGGCCTGACCGAGGCCATGCTGTCGCCCGCGCGGCTGGGGTGACGACGTTGGCGCTTTGCGCCACACTCGCTGCGCCGGGCCTCGTGCCCGGCGCCGATCTTCATGCTCCAGGAGCCGCTCCATGACCTCTCGCCCAGACCTCGCCCTGGACAACTACCGCGCCATCGCGGACGCCATCGCCACGCTGTTCTTTCCCCATGCCGAGGTGGTGCTGCACGACCTGCGGACACAGAAGATCGACTACATCGCCAATAACATCTCCAAGCGCTGCGTGGGCGACGATGCGGCGTTGGAAGACCTGTTCAGCGAGGAAGTGGACGAGCGGAACATCGGCCCCTACGAGAAGCTCAACTGGGACGGTCAGAAGATCCGCTCGGTGAGCACCGTGCTGCGCGATGCCCAGGGCGCACCGCTTGCCATGCTCTGCATCAACCTGAACATCTCCATGTTCGAGGCGGCCAAGGCGGCCCTCGACCTGTTCCTGTCCTCCAGCAAGCTCATTCCCCAGCCAGACGCGCTGTTCCGCGACGACTGGCAGGAGCGTATCAACACCTTCCTGCACAACTGGCTGCGGCAGCGTCAGCTCGGCCTCAACCTGCTGACCCGTGATCACAAGCGCGAACTGGTCCTGGCCCTGCATGCCGAGGGCGCCTTCAAGGGAAAAAGCGCTGCCAACTACGTGGCCAACGTGCTCAACATGGGCCGCGCCACCGTCTACAAGCACCTCAAGGAACTGAAGGAAGAGTCGGTCTAGGGCATTCATTCCTGGCCGGACATTTCCCTGTAGGGGCGAATTCATTCGCCAAGCGGGCCGCAGGCTCGCCAGATCAACCTCGGGATTATTGGGTGGCCCTCCTTCGCGAGCAGAGCTCGCTCCTACACCGTGCTACGCGCGCAGGCGTCGCCTGAACGCCCCCGGCGTTTCCCCGCACAATTGCTTGAACAACTTGGCGAAGGTCGCCCGATCGGCGTAACCCACCTGTGTCGCCACCTGTTCCAGGGACCGCGCCGGGTTGCGCAGGGCGATCTGCGCCGCGCTGATACGCAGTCGTTGCAGGTAGGCATTCGGGGTCAGGCCGGTGGCGGCCTTGAAGCGTCGCAGCAGGGTGCGGCTCGAACAGTGGGCGCGGGTCGCCAGGGCGTCCACGTCCAGCGGTTCGGCCAGATTGCGCTGCAGCCAGAGCAGCAGCGGGCCTATCTGTGGATCGTCACCGCCGGCGGCTGGCAACAACGGAGCGAATCGCGATTGGAGACCGCGCTGCATGTCGAACACCATGGCGCTGGCCACCCGTTGTGCGAGCCAGTCGCCCGCATGCCAGCCGATCAGGTGCAAGCAGAGGTCCAGCCCCGCCTGGGCACCACCCGAACAGAACAGGTTGCCGTCCTCCGTCAGCATGGCATCCGCGTCCAGCCGAACCTGTGGATAACGTTTGCGGAAGGCCGGTGCCAGCGCCCAGTGCGTCGTGGCGCGACGGCCGTCGAGGCGACCCGAGGCGGCCAACAGGAAGGCACTGCTGCAGAGACTGGCCAGTTGCTGGGTGTCCGGCCGCGCGGCCAGCCAGGGCAGCAGTGCCTGATTGGCTGCGAGGGTTTTCTCCACGCCAGGGCCGGTCGCTGTCAGCAGCACCAGGTCGGCGCCCTCCGCCAGTGCCAGGTCGCCGTCCACCCGCACCTCGGCCATGCCGATATCCACAGCGTGGCCATCGTGGCTGAAGCGCTGGACCTGGAACAACGGCTCGCCGGCCAACTGGTTGGCCAGGCGAAAGGCGTCATCGGCCGTTGCCAGGCTGGAGCAGACAGTCTGTGGGCAGACGAACAGGGCGACGCGGATCATGGAGTGGACTCAGGATAGGGTTGGCGATTATTGACACAAAGTTGGCGATGCCGCCAATCGCCCTTCGGGCCATTCGGGTCAATACTGCTAGTCATACAGTCTTGACGGAGTTGTCCATGGCTCACCCCAATGCTGAACTCATCACCCGCTTCTACCAAGCCTTCCAGCACCTCGATGCTGAGGCCATGGCCGCCTGCTACAGCCCGGATGTGCACTTCAGCGACCCGGTGTTCACCGATCTCAATGGCCAGGAAGCCGCTGACATGTGGCGCATGCTCGCCAGCCGTGCGCAGCAGTTCAGCCTGACCTTCGATGGCGTCGAAGCGGACGACCTCTCCGGGCGCGCCAACTGGGTCGCCACCTACCTCTTCAGCCAGACCGGGCGAATGGTGGAGAACCGGATCCAGGCGCGCTTTCTCTTTTCCGACGGCAAGATCATCGAGCACCACGACAGCTTCGACCTCTGGCGCTGGGCTCGTCAGGCCCTGGGCGCCAAGGGGACGCTGCTGGGCTGGTTGCCGCCGGTGCAGAACGCCATTCGCGCGCAAGCGGCGCGAGGCCTTGCGGCGTATCGTGCCGGGGCATTGAAGGACTTGTCTTGATCAGCAGAGGCAATGCCTAATGCGGCGGCCTTTTGTCAGGACCCCGCAATGCCCGAGCAATCCGAATCCGCCCCCGCTGCCAAGCCCTGGTACGTCTATCTGGTGCGCGCCGAGAACGGTGCCCTCTACTGCGGCATCAGCGACGACCCGCAGCGGCGTTTTGCCCAGCACCAGAGCGGCAAGGGCGCACGGTTCTTTCACTCCAGCCCCGCCCAGGCCCTGGTTTTCGTCGAGGCCTGCGCCGACAAGAGCGAAGCCCTGCGCCGCGAACGTGCCATCAAGCAGTTGCGCAAGGCGGCGAAGGAGCGCCTGGTAACGCTTTATCCAGCCGGCTGATGCCGCGCTATCAGGCGCAAGGCATGGGCCGCCCCGGTTACGCCGGGTAAGCTGCGTTATCCACAGACCTGACGCGGAGACCGTCATGCACGAGCTGATCCTGCACCACTACCCGACTTCACCCTTCGCGCAGAAGGCCCGCCTGATGCTGGGCTTCAAGCAGTTGTCCTGGCGTTCGGTGATGATCCCGCCGGTGATGCCCAAGCCTGATCTCATCGCCCTGACTGGCGGCTATCGCAAGACCCCGGTGCTGCAGGTCGGCGCTGACATCTACTGCGACACCGCGCTGATCGCGCGCCGCCTGGAAGCGGAGAAAGCGACCCCGGCGTTGTTTCCGGAAGGTCAGGAACTCAATGTCGCCAGCTTCGCCCTGTGGGTGGATACGGTGGTGTTCCAGCATGCCGTTTCCCTGGTGTTCCAGCCGGAGTCGGTGGCGATTCGCTTCGGCAAGCTGCCACCAGAAATGGTGAAAGCCTTCATGGCCGACCGTGCCGGACTGTTCAGTGGCGGTAGCCTCAGCCGCGTGCCGCTGGAGCAGGCCAAGCACAATTGGCCGGCCATCATGGGACGTGCCGAGCAGCAACTGGCGCGCAGTGAAGGCGATTTCCTGTTTGGCGAGCCCTCCATCGCCGATTTCTCCCTGGCGCATTGCCTGTGGTTCCTCAAAGGCACCCCGGTGACCGCGCCGCTGGTGGACGACTATCCGGAAGTGGCGGCCTGGCTGGGGCGTGTGCTGGGCTTCGGTCACGGCTCGCCGAGCGAGTTGTCGTCCGGCGAGGCGGTGGAAATCGCTCGCAATGCCACGCCAGCTGCCTTGCCCGTTGAGGACTTCATTGACCCCAACGGCTTCGCGCCCGGCCAGAAGGTACTGGTGGCGGCTACCGACTACGGCGTTGATCCGGTGGAAGGCGAACTGGTGTTCGTCGGCCGCGAGGAGATCATCCTGCGCCGCCAGGACGAGCGCGCCGGCGTGGTGCATGTGCACGTACCGCGGCTGGGGTTCCGTATCGAGGCTCGCTGAGCCGGGGCAAACCGCTCTTCTGTAGGGGCGAATTCATTCGCCTAGCAGGCCGCAGGTCTGCCCTTCGAATCCCCAGGGGGCAGCTGCGCTGCCCTTGGCGAATGAATTCGCCCCTACAAGGCTTCCGCCCAGGTGGGCTGAAGCCCACCCTACGGATGTCGTAGTCCCAGTTTTTGAGCACCAAAAAACAAAGCCCGGCAATCGCCGGGCTTCTTTCATTGGGGGGCCGCAGAGAGTCAATCCTTGCGGCGCTTCAGCTGGTCTTTCAGTTGGGTCGGCAACTGACGAATGATCAGCATGTCGCGGCCTTCGTCGTATTCGATCTTCGAGCCCAGCAGGTGGGCTTCGAAGCTGATCGACAGGCCTTCGGCACGCCCGGTGAAACGCTGGAACTGGCTCAGGGTGCGCTTGTCTGGCGGAATCTCCGGAGACAGCCCGTAGTCCTTGTTGCGGATGTGCTCATAGAAGGCCCGCGGGCGGTCTTCATCGATCAGACCGGACAGTTCGTCGAGGGTGATCGGTTCGCCCATCTTGGCCTGGGTGGTGGCGTAGTCGACCAGGGTCTTGGTCTTTTCGCGGGCCTGTTCCTCGGCCAGGTCTTCGCTTTCCACGAAGTCGCTGAAGGCCTTGAGCAGGGTGCGCGTTTCGCTCGGCGGGTCGACACCTTCCTGGCAGCCGATGAAGTCGCGGAAGTAGTCCGAGACCTTCTTGCCGTTCTTGCCCTTGATGAAGGAGATGTACTGCTTCGACTGCTGGTTGTTCTGCCACTCGGAGATGTTGATGCGCGCTGCCAGATGCAACTGGCCCAGGTCCAGGTGCTTGGCCGGCGTCACTTCCAGCGAGTCGGTCACGGCAACGCCTTCGCTGTGGTGCAGCAGGGCGATGGCCAGGTAATCGGTCATGCCTTGCTGGTAATGGGCGAAGAGCACGTGCCCGCCGGTGGAGAGGTTGGACTCCTCCATCAGCTTCTGCAGGTGCTCCACGGCCTGGCGGCTGAAGGCCGTGAAGTCGCGGGCGCCGTCCTGGTATTCCTTCAACCAGCCAACGAAGGGATAGGCGCCGGACTCCTCGAAGAAGAAGCCCCAGGCCTTGCCTTGCTTGGCGTTGTAGCTTTCGTTGAGATCGGCCAGGAGGTTTTCCATGGCCTGGGACGCGCCCAGTTCGCTATCCCGGGCATGCAGCACGGCGGCGCTGCCGTCGGGCTTCTTGTCGATGAAGTGAACGATGCAGTGGCGGATGGGCATGGATCTTCGCTCTCAGGGGCACATCCGGCGCGAGGACGCGCCGGCAGGAAAAGTGCGCCAGTTTACCCGACCTGCTCCTCGGCTGCCTGCCGTCTCTGCACCGCTTGCAGCCGCTCGATCACATAGCGCAGGTGCACATGCAGGTCGTACAGCTCGTTGGAGTACGACAGCGGCACTTCGACCTTCGCCAGGCGCTGTTCCAGCTTCTCGAGCTGGTCGATCTCGTTGGCCAGTTGTTCTGGCGGCGTACCCCCGTCCAGCTTACGGTCGATTTCGCGCAGGTACTTGTACCAGCGATAGATGCGCGCGCGAATGCGCCAGCGGTAGATCGGGCCTATCGCCTTGCTCAGCGGAATCATGATCACCAGCAACGGAATCAGCAGGATGATGTAACGGTCGGCCAGCGAGGCGATGCGGAAGGGCAGGTAGCGCTGCAGGATCGGCAAACCCTTCTCGTAGTAGTAATCGGCTTCGTCCAGGCTGGCGAGCATCTGCGGCTTGGCGCTCGGATAGGTGCCAGGCGGATCGAGCAGGGTGCCGTTCTTCATCACTTCGCGGGCCGCTTCGAGGATCAGCGGGGTGAGCGAGGGATGGAACTCGTCGTTGGCAACCAGGGTGGCCACCGGGGCGAGGGTGCGAATGTCACGCGAAGGGCTATTGCTGGCGAGGTTGAGCAGGCCTTCGCCCACTTCCAGCTTGGTCAGGTAGGGCAAGCGCGCGCGATAAGCGGCGCTGCGACGCAGGTTGACCAGGTCCAGTTCCGGGCTGGCCGCCAGGCGTTGCACCACGGCGCTTTCCGCCGGCCCGAGGAAGAAGCCGGCGTCCAGTTCACCGCCGAGCAGGGCGTTGGCCGCCGAGCTGCCGCTGATGGGCTGCCACTGTGGCGGATAGCGCTCGGGGCTGATCTGGTTGGCGGCGAGGAGCGCGTCGCTGACCGAGCGGGTGCCGCTGTTCGGTGCGCCGACGGCAATCCGCAGCTGCAGCAGATCGGCCATGCTGTCGATGTCCAGTTCCTTGCGTTTGAACAGCCAGAGCGGCTCCTGGTACATCACACCGAGACCGTGAAGGTGCTGACGCTGTTTCGGGCCCAGGGTGAGTTCCTGGCCACTCTGGACCAGGGCGATATCCACTTCGCCGCTTTGCAGCTTCTTCAGGTTGTCCAGTGAACCGGTACTGCGCACGAGTTCCAGCTCGAAGCCTTGTTTGGCCAGTTCCTCCTTGAGTTTCTCGCCAAACGCGTTGTAGCCGCCCGAGGGGCCACCGGTCGCCAGCCGTGCGTGCATGGGCGGAGGTGGGGCGACGAAATAGAAGAGCGCACCCACCAGTGCCGCCATCACCGGGATCAGCCAGAGGTTGGCCAGGAGCATGATCTTGATGTCACGAAAGATGCGTTGCATGTCAGTCCTTGTCTGCAGCGAATGCTGGGAAGGATAGCGGCTCCGTGGTTGCCAGGCCGCGAAGGAAATGACAGGGTTGCCGGCATTTCCGTTCCTTCATCGTGATTCCCGATGCGCATTCTTCATACCTCCGACTGGCACCTGGGCCAGCACTTCATGGGCAAGACCCGCCAGGCCGAGCACCAGGCCTTCTGCCGCTGGCTGATCGAGCAGGTACGTGAACGCGAGGTCGACGCGGTACTGGTCGCCGGGGATGTGTTCGACACCGGCGCACCGCCCAGCTACGCCCGCGAGCAGTACAACCAGTTCATCGTCGAACTGCGGGATGCCGGCGCCAGCCTGGTGGTACTCGGTGGTAACCACGATTCGGTCGCCATGCTCGGCGAGAGCCGCACGCTGCTGGCGCAACTGGATACGCGGGTGGTGCCGGCGGTGGGCGTCAATCTGGACGAGCAACTGCTGGTGCTCAAGCGCCGCTCCGGCGAACCGGGTGCGATCCTCTGCGCGATTCCCTTCATTCGTCCGCGCGATGTGCTGCAGAGCCAGGCCGGGCAGAGCGCGGCGGACAAGCAACTGTCCCTGCAGCAGGCGATCCAGGATCACTATCAGCAATTGTTTGCCCTCGCCGAACAGCGTCGTGCCGAACTGGGCGGCGGTATGCCCATCGTCGCTACCGGCCACCTGACCACCGTGGGCGCCAGCGCGAGCGAGTCGGTGCGGGAAATCTACGTCGGTGCGCTGGAAGCCTTCCCCACCAGCGCCTTCCCGGCGGCCGACTACATCGCTCTCGGACATATCCACAGGCCGCAGAAGGTGGGCGGCCTGGAGCACATCCGTTATTGCGGCTCGCCCATTCCGCTGTCTTTCGACGAGGCTCGGCAGCAGAAGGAAGTGCTGCTGGTGGAGCTGGACAGCATTGGCCTGCACAAGGTGGAAGCCCTCGCGGTACCACGATTCCAGCCGCTCTACTCGCTGCGCGGCAGCCTGACGGAGTTGCCGGCCCTGTTCGCCGAAGTGGCGCGCGATGGCAGCCCGGAGCTGCCCGTCTGGGTGGAGGTGCAGATCAGTACCGACGACTACCTCAACGACCTGCAAGCGCGTCTTGCGGCGCTCTGCGAGGGCCTGCCGGTGGAGGTGTTGCGTATTCGCCGCGAGCGCGGCGCGGCCCAGGCCGGCCTGCAACGTGAGGCACGGGAAACCCTCGATGAGCTGAATCCGCAAGAGGTGTTCGACAAACGCCTGGAAAGCGAAGAGCTGGAGCAGGAGCTGCGGCAGCGACTCCAGGGGCTGCACCGCGAAGTGCTGGCCGAATTGCAGGAGCGCCAGGCATGAAGATCCTCAGCCTGCGCCTGAAGAATCTCAATTCGCTCAAAGGCGAGTGGAAGATCGATTTCACCGGCGAACCCTTCGCCGGCAACGGCCTGTTCGCCATTACCGGCCCTACCGGTGCCGGCAAGACGACCCTGTTGGACGCCATCTGCCTTGCGCTCTATCACCGCACGCCTCGCATGGGCACCGTATCGGCGAGCATCAACGAGCTGATGACCCGTCATACCGCTGACTGCCTGGCAGAGGTGGAATTCGAGGTGAAGGGCGTGGCCTACCGTGCCTTCTGGAGCCAGCGCCGTGCCCGCGACAAGGCTGACGGCGGCCTGCAGCCGCCCAAGGTGGAGCTGGCGCGGGTGTTGGATGGGGAAATCCTCACCGACAAGATCAACGACAAGCTCAAGCTGACCGAGAGCCTCACCGGCCTCGATTTCGAGCGCTTCACCAAGTCCATGCTGCTGGCCCAGGGTGGCTTCGCCGCCTTCCTGGAGGCCAACGCCAACCAGCGCGCGGAGCTGCTGGAAGAACTGACCGGCACCGAAATCTACGGACGGATATCCCAGCGGGTATTCGAGCGCACCCGTGAAGTGAAGTCCGGGCTGGATCAACTGCGCGCCCGCGCCGAGGGTGTCGAGCTGTTGAACGAAGACACCCGCGCAGCCTTGCAGCAGGAAGCCGGCATCCTCGCCGACGAAGAGCGCCAGCTGCAGACTCGCCAGGCCGATCTGCAACGTCAGCGGCAATGGCGCGATGAGCTGGACAAGGCCCTGGCCCGTCAACAGGCTGCCGGACAACAGGGCCAGGCTGCCCGTGCCGCCCTGGATCAGGCGCAGCCGCAATTGTCCCGGCTGGCTGCCAGCGAGCCGGCCAGCCAGTTGCTGCCCGTGTATCGCGACTGGCAGCGGACGCAGCAACAGCTCAATCAGGGTGAAAGCGAGCTGCGCGTCACCCGGCACGAATTGCAGACGCTGGCCGAACGCATCCTTGACCAGCTCTGGCAGGGCGCCCAGTTTGGCGAGCAATGGGCAGAGGCGCGCCAGTGTGCCCTTGAAGGCCTCCAGGCCGAGCGAGAAGCCCTGCAAAGGAGGATGGCTGAACAACCCCAGCGGTCCCGTCTTGCTGAGCACCTGGGGGGCTGGCGGGCGGAATTCGGTGCCCTGGCCAGGCGCCAGGACGAGTTGAGCGGATTGCAACGTGCCCAGGCTGAGTTGAAGTGTCAGTCCGACGACCTGGGAGCGCGCTTCGGTCTGGCCCGTGGCGCCCTGGAGAGTGCCAGGGCCGAACAGGCGCAGGCGCTTCACACCGAGACGCAAGCCCAGGCCCGGCTCGATGGGCTTCTGGGTGGGCTGGATGACGCTGCCCTTCGCTCGCAGTGGCAGCAACTGTTGGAACGAGGCCGCCTGTTAGAGCGCCTTGACCAGCTGTCCCAGCAACGCCGGCAACTGGCCGAGCGCCAGTCGCGCGCCCGTGAGCAGCTGCAACCGTTGCAGGACGAGCAGAAAACCCTGGTCGAACAGCGCGATGCCTTACGTCGCCGCTTCGCCGAGCTCAAGCAACAGATCACCGACAAGGAAAAGCTCCTCGAACAGGAGCAGCGTATCCAGCAACTGGAGGCTTACCGCGCAGCCTTGCAGCCGGGGGATGCCTGTCCGCTGTGCGGTTCGCACGAGCACCCAGCTATCGCCGAATACCAGGCCCTCAACCTCTCCGCCACCCAACAGGGGCTGTTGGATTGCAAGGCAGCGCAGGACGAGGTGCGCCAGCAAGGGGAAACCCTGAGCAATCGCCTGGCTTCCCTGGAAGCGCAGGTGGCTCAGCTGGGCGAAGCCTTGCAGGGCGCCGAAGTCGAACAGCGGCAGTACGTGGAGCAATGGCGCGAGCTGTGCCAGACCCTGGAACTCCAGTTGCCGGACCTGGCAGCGCTGCAGGCCGAGCTGTCAGGTCATGCCGAGCAGCTGCACGCGCTGCAGGATCGACTGGCACAGCTGGATCAGCTCAAGGCCGGCCTGACCTCGGCCCGCGACCTGCGCCAGCAGCGCGACAAGGTCCTGCACGACTGCACCAGCCAGCTCGCCTTGCTGGAGAAGGATCAGGCCAGCCTGCGCCAGCAGGAACAGGGCAACGCGCAGCGGCTGGAGCAACTGGACCGCGAGCAGGGCGAGGCGCGCGAGCAGTTGTCCGCCAGCTTGGCGACATTGGACTACGGCCTGCCGACGGCAGGTGACGTCTGGCTCACCGAACGCGAAGCCGAGTGGCAGCAGTGGCAGCAGGACCAGGCGACCGGCCAACAACTGGAAGTCCGCCTGCGTGACCAGCAGCATGCCCTGGAGGCCGCTCGAGAACTGGCCCGCCTGTGGCAAGGCCGCTGGCAGGCTTCCGGGCATACCGGACAAACACCGCTGGCGCCGGTAGATGATCCCCAGGCCGCGCTGGCGCGGGTGCAGACCGAGCTGGACGCCGCGCAGCAGCGGCTGAACCAGCTCAAGGGCAGCGAGCGCAGCCAGGACCAGCGGGTCCAGGAAGCCCGGCACCAGTTGCACGTGCAGCTCGACTCCTGGCGACAGGGGCTGGCCGCCAGTCCTTTTGCCGATGAAGCCGCCTTTCTCGCCGCCTTGCTGGATGAGGCGGAACGCAACGCCTTGCATGAGCTGCAGCAGCGGCTGAACCGTGAACTGGGCGATGCCGAAGCCCTGTTGGCTGACGCTCGGGCCCAGGCCGAACGCCTGCAGGCTGAGCCCCAGAGCGAGCTCGACCGCGAGCGGCTGGAGAGTGAATGGCAGGCCTTGGGCGAGCGCGTGCGCGAGCTTAGCCAGCGACAGGGCGAAATCCGTGCCCAGCTCTCCGGCGACGAGCAGCGCCGGCAAAACCAGCAGGCCCTGTTCGCCGACATCGCCCGCCAGGAAGCCGAATACGACCTCTGGCAACGCCTCAACGGCCTGGTGGGGTCGGCGGATGGCGCCAAGTACCGCAAGTTCGCCCAGGGCCTGACCCTGGACCACCTCGTGCATCTGGCCAACCTGCAATTGCAGCGCTTGCACGGCCGGTATCAGTTGGCCCGGCGCCAGGGCGGAGAGTTGGAGCTGGAGGTGGTGGATACCTGGCAGGCCGATGTCGTCCGCGACTGCAAGACCTTGTCCGGCGGCGAGAGCTTCCTGGTCAGCCTGGCGCTGGCGTTGGCGCTGTCCGATCTGGTCAGCCACAAGACCAGCATCGATTCGCTATTCCTCGACGAAGGCTTCGGTACCCTTGACGGTGAAACTCTGGAAATCGCCCTCGACGCCCTGGATGCACTGAATGCCAGCGGCAAGATGATCGGTGTGATCAGTCACGTCGAAGCATTGAAGGAGCGCATCCCGGTGCAGCTCAAGGTGCACAAGGGCGTGGGCATGGGGTACAGCCGGCTGGATGCCTGTTTCGCGGTTGGGGCGTAGATCGGGCGATCACTGTGGGAGCGAATTCATTCGCGATTGAAATCGCTCCCACAGGTGGCACGGACAGCCCCCTCTCCCGCTTGCGGGAGAGGGTTGGGGTGAGGGCAGCTGGAAGAGGCTCGATCTACCAAGGGCAGACCTGCAGTCTGCCTGGCGATTGAAATCGCCCCTACAGGCCAGCAATCAGGCCCAGCGTTCCTTGCGCCAGGCTTCGCGACCGGCGGCATCGAAGAAGGTCCAGGCGACGAAGCGGCTCTGCTTCTGGCCTTGGGCCATCTCCAGCACGCGGATGTCCACGGCATCGCTGCGCCGCAGGCGGGCCTCGAGGCCGGGCAGGTTGCCAGCCTTGGAAACCAGGCTGCTGAACCAGAGCACCTGTGCCTTGAATTGCACGCTCTCATCCACCATCCGCTCCAGGAAACCGACTTCGCCGCCTTCGCACCAGAGTTCCGCGCCCTGGCCGCCGAAGTTCAGCACTGGCAGCTTGCGCTTGGGATCGAGCTTGCCGAGGTTCTTCCACTTGCGCTGGCTGCCGCGAGTGGCTTCTTCCAGCGAGCTGTGGAAGGGCGGATTGCACAGGGTCAGGTCGAAGCGTTCGCCCGGTGCGATCAGGCCCTTGAAGATATTGCGTGATCCGGTCTGCTGGCGCAGGTCGATGGCGCCGTCCAGTTGGTTGGACTGGACGATGGCGCGCGCCGAGCCGAGCGCCGTCGTGTCGATGTCCGCGCCGGTGAAGTGCCAGCTGTACTCGCTATGGCCGATCAGCGGATAGATGCAGTTGGCGCCGACACCGATATCCAGAGCCTGGATGCCCTTGCCGTGGGGAATCTGCCCACCGTTATCTGCGGCCAGCAGGTCGGCCAGGCCATGCAGGTAGTCAGCGCGACCCGGTATGGGTGGGCAGAGGTAACCAGCGGGAATGTCCCAGTGCTGGATGCCGTAGAACTGCCGCAGCAGGGCCCGGTTGAAGACCTTGACCGCCTCCGGATCGGCGAAGTCGATGCTCTCCTTGCCGTAGGGGTTGGTGATGACGAAGCGCGCCAGCTCGGGGCTGCCCTGGATCAGTTGGGGAAAGTCATAGCGGCCCTGATGGCGATTGCGCGGGTGCAATTGCCCCTTGCTGGCGGGCGGCTTGGCTGGTGCGTTACGAGAGCGCTTGGGGGGCTGGGGCATGGTGGCGGTGTCGGCAGGTGAAAACGCGGCATTTTCCCACAGGCGCAGGGCTGGCGTCAGGAGAGGTGAAGCGCGCGCCCGAGGTAATCGAAGAACAGGCAGTAGGCGGCGATGGGCAGCGGTAGGCCGAGCAGGGTCCCGGTCAAGTAGTGACGAAATCGCACGCCGCTGAGGCTGAGAGCGTAGTTCAGCGCCGGCACGGTCTGAAACAGCATCCGCAACAGGGTAATGACGGTCACCGGACGTTCGTCGAGGTGGGCGATGATGCGTCGCGCCAATCGGTTGTCCAACTCCCGCAGGGCACTGCCGCCCAGCAGGCGGATGACCACGAAAGTCGTGCAACAGGAGAAGGTCGCGGCCAGGTAGGTGGCCAGGCCACCCCATACCCGCCCCAAGGCCAGCACGGCGGCGGCGAGGAAGATCCAGCCGGGAATCTGGATCAGGTTACCCAGAGCGAAGAGCAGGGCGAAGAGCAGCAGGCCCCAGCCCTTGTGGGCCAGCAGCGTGTCATGGAGGTACTGGAGGCTCAGGTGCTCGCGCAAGCCGCTGAACTGGAAGCCCGCCAGCAGCAGTGCGAGAAACAGGGCGACCAGAATCAGGCGGCGATACTTGTACATGGCGGGGGCTCCGCAGCTGTCCCTTTCATTGAAGCTCAGAGCGGGAACACCAGCGGCACCAGGAACACGCTGACGACCATCACCAGCAGGGTGAAGGGCACGCCCACCTTCACGAAGTCCCCGAAGCGATACTGCCCAGGTTCCAGCACGAGGGTATTCACGGGCGAGGAAATGGGCGTCATGAAGGCTGCCGATGCCGCCAGGGCGACGATCATCGCGAAGGGGTAGGGCGACATTCCCAGTTGCTGGGCCGTGGCAATGGCTACCGGCGCCATGAGCACGGCGGTGGCGGTGTTGGAAATGAACAGGCCGATCAGCGCAGTGACGATGAACAGGCAGGCGAGCATGGCGTAGGGGCCGGCATTGCCGAGCAGGGCGACCAGCCCCTTCACCGCAAGGTCGATGCCGCCGGTTTGTTGCAGGGCCTGGGCGAACGGCAGCATGCCGACGATGAGGATCAGGGTGGGCCAGTGGATGGCGCGGTAGGCGCTGTCCAGGTCGATGCAGCGGAACGCGCCCATCAGCAGACAGCCGATCAGCGCCGCCATCACGTTGGGCACCAGGCCGCTGACCATCAGGAAGATCATCACCGCGAGGCTGAGCAGGGCGTAGGGCGCCTTGCGCGCTGTTGGGGCCACTTCGTCCACCTCGGCGGGCAGGCTCAGTACCAGGAAGTCGCGACTTTGCCCCTGCAATTGGTGGATGGCTTTCCACTCGCCGGCCACCAGCAGGGTGTCGGAGGGTTTCAGCTTCTCGTCCACCAGCACGCCTTCCAGCGCCTCGCCATGGCGGCGCAGGCCGACCACGTTGAGTTGGTGGCGGGAGCGGAAACCCAGTTCCTGGATGGTCTTGCCCGGAAGCTTCGACTCGGGCGGCAGGGCTACCTCGGCCAGCCCCAAGGAATGGGCGTGCAGGCTGTAGTAGGAAGCGGGCAGCGGCAGGGGTTCAAGGCCGAGTTCCTGGTACGCGCCCAGCAGGCCGATGGCCGGGCTGGCGAGGTCCGCCAGCAGTACGTCGCCGGGCTCCAGCAGCGTATTGCCGGTGGCCATCAGCAGCAGGGTGCGAAAGCGGCGCTGGCGCTCGACGGCGATTACGTTGATGCCGTACTGCTTGCGCAGCTCCAACTCGTTGAGGGCCTGGCGCGCCAGGGGCGAGTCGGCGCGCACCTTGAGGCGCCGCTCCCGTTCATTGAGCGCGTAGGCCGTGGCCAGGTCGGACAGGGTCAGACGCGGCACGGCGGCGGCCTCGTCGCTGCCGCGAGGCGTGAGCCAGTGCCGGGTCAGCAGCATGTAGACGATGCCCAGTGCCAATACCGCAAGCCCCACCGGCGTCAGGCTAAAGAAGCCGAACCCGTCCAGGCCGGCGCGGCGCAATTCGCTGTGCACCACAAGGTTGGGCGCGGTGGCGACCAGGGTGAGCATGCCGCTGATCAAGCCGGCGAAGGCCAGCGGCATCATCAGGCGCGCCGGGGCGATCTTCAGCCGCGCAGCGACCCCCAGGGCCACGGGAATGAAGATGGCGACAACGCCCGTGGAGCTCATTACCGAGCCCAGGGCCGCGGCGGCCAGCATCAGCAGCACCAGCAGGCGTGTTTCGCTGCTGCCAGCGCGGGCCACCAGCCAGTCACCCAGGCGATAGGCGATGCCGGTACGCACCAGTCCATCGCCGATGACGAAGAGAGCGGCGATCAGCACCACGCTGGGGTCACTGAATCCGGCCAGGGTATGACTGATATCGAGAATGCCGGTCAGTGGCAGAGCGACGATGACCAGCAGGGCGACCACGTCCATGCGTGGCTTGTTGAGGACGAACAGGGTGATGGCGGCCATCAGCAGGCCAAGCACCATCAGCAGATCGAGGTTCAAACGCGACTCCCAGTGTTCCTTGCGGGGACGGCAGGCTAGAAGAGCCTGTTCACGATCTTCCGAGCTAGAGAAGAACAAGGCGGAAATGGCTGAGGATGCGGAGTTTACGAGTTGTAAATGAGCACATCCGAAGCCATTTCCAACGCAGTTATTCCGACGCGCAGGTGATCGTGAGCAGGTTCTCAGGGGTAACCCAGGACGGCCTTGATCTGATGCAGGTTAGCGGCGATCCAGCGCTTGTCGATGGCGCCCCAGTCGCGGATCTCATAGTGCCCGGCGTTGTTGCGCTCGCCGGCGTCCTGCTGGAACTGGCAATCGATATCCAGCTCACCCAGGGCCAGCAGCGTGTCCTGTGCGGTGCGCCGGGGCATCCCGGTGGCGTCCATGATGGCCGGCACACTGACAGCGGTGCCGCTGTCGATCAGCCAGGCGACGTAGAGGCGGCGGTAGAAGCTGGTCTTGGTCTTGCTGGTTTCCATGGACTGTCCTTCAGCAGATAGAACAAGGCCCGCAGTAGCGGGCCTTGTCGGGTGTTACAGGCTGGCGATTCGCGAGCGCTGTTCGGTCAGGTTGGCCAGGGCCTGTTCGGCTTCGGCCAGCTTGGCGCGCTCCTTCTCGATCACCTCCGGCGGAGCCTTGGCTACGAAACCTTCGTTGCCCAGCTTGCCGCCGACTCGCTTCACTTCGCCGTCCAGGCGCTGGATTTCCTTGTCCAGGCGGGCCAGTTCCGCGTCCTTGTCGATCAGGCCTGCCATGGGCACCAGCACCTGCATGTCGCCCACGAGGGCAGTGGCGGACATCGGCGCTTCTTCACCGGCGGCCAGGACGCGAATGGTCTCCAGCTTGGCCAGCTTCTTCAGCAGCGGCTCGTTGTCGGCCAGCCGGCGACGGTCTTCGTCGTTGGCATTGGCGAGGATGATGTCGATGCGCTTGGCCATGGAGATGTTCATCTCGCCACGAATCTGCCGCACGCCGAGCATCAGTGCCTTGACCCACTCGATGTCGCCTTCGGCGGCAGCGTCGATGCGCTCTTCCACCGCAACCGGCCAGGGCTCTAGCATCAGGGTGGCGCCGCTCTTGCCGGCCTGGCCCTTGATGCGCTGCCAGATTTCTTCGGTGATGAACGGCATGAAGGGGTGTGCCAGGCGCAGGGCCACTTCCAGCACGCGGATCAGGGTGCGGCGAGTGCCGCGCTGACGCTCGATGGGGGCGTTCTCGTCCCACAGAACCGGTTTGACCAGTTCCAGGTACCAGGCGCAGTACTGGTCCCAGATGAACTCGTAGAGAGTCTGGGCGGCCAGGTCGAAGCGGAAACCGTCCAGATGGCGGGTAACTTCAGCTTCGGTGCGCTGCAGGGCGGAGATGATCCAGCGGTCGACCGAGGACAGTTCGACCGGCTCGTCGTTGACACCGGTGTCCTGGCCATCGGTGTTCTCGATGACGAAGTTGGCGGCGTTCCATAGCTTGTTGCAGAAGTTGCGGTAGCCCTCGACGCGGCCCATGTCGAACTTCACGTCACGGCCGGTGGACGCCAGCGAGAGGAAGGTGAAGCGCAGGGCGTCGGTGCCGTAGCTGTTGATGCCTTCCGGGAACTCGGCCTTGGTCTGCTTGGCGATCTTCTCGGCGAGCTTCGGCTGCATCATGCCGCTGGTGCGTTTTTCCAGCAGGGTGTCGAGGTCGATGCCGTCAACGATGTCCAGCGGGTCCAGGACATTGCCCTTGGACTTGGACATCTTGTGGCCCTGAGAGTCGCGCACCAGGCCGTGGACGTAGACGGTCTTGAACGGAACCTGCGCGGTGCCGTCCTCGTTCTTCACCAGGTGCATGGTCAGCATGATCATGCGGGCTACCCAGAAGAAGATGATGTCGAAGCCGGTGACCAGCACGTCGGTGGGGTGGAAGGTCTTGAGGAACTCGGTCTGTTCCGGCCAGCCCAGGGTGGAGAAAGTCCACAGACCCGAGCTGAACCAGGTGTCCAGCACGTCTTCGTCCTGGGTCAGGGGGAGGTCGCCCAGGTTGTGCTTGGCGCGGACTTCCGCTTCATCACGGCCGACGTAGACATTGCCTTCTTCGTCGTACCAGGCTGGGATGCGGTGGCCCCACCACAGCTGACGGCTGATGCACCAGTCCTGGATATCGCGCATCCAGGAGAAGTACATGTTTTCGTACTGCTTGGGCACGAACTGGATGCGGCCATCTTCCACGGCGGCGATGGCCGGTTCGGCCAGCGGCTTGGTGGAGACGTACCACTGGTCGGTCAGCCAGGGTTCGATGACGGTGCCGGAGCGGTCGCCCTTGGGCACTTTCAGCGCGTGGTCTTCGATCTTTTCCAGCAGGCCGAGCTGCTCGAAGGCGGCGACGATCTGCTTGCGCGCCTCGAAACGGTCGAGGCCGGCGAATTGGGCCGGCAGGCTGCCGTCCACTTCGTGATTGACGTTGCCGTCGAGGTTGAACACCTGGGCATGGGCCAGCACGGCGGCGTTCTTGTCGAAGATGTTGATCAGCGGCAGGTTGTGGCGCTTGCCGACTTCATAGTCGTTGAAGTCGTGGGCCGGAGTGATCTTCACGCAGCCGGTGCCGAACTCGGGGTCGCAGTACTCGTCGGCGATGATCGGGATGCGACGGCCCACCAGGGGCAGTTCGACGAAGGTGCCGATCAGGTTCTTGTAGCGCTCGTCCTCCGGGTGCACGGCAACGGCGCTGTCGCCCAGCATGGTTTCCGGACGGGTGGTGGCGACGATCAGGTAATCCTTGCCGTCGGCAGTCTTGTGGCCGTCGGCCAGCGGGTAGCGCAGGTTCCACAGGCTGCCTTTCTCGTCGTGGTTTTCCACTTCGAGGTCGGAGATGGCGGTGTGGAACTTGGTGTCCCAGTTGACCAGGCGCTTGCCACGGTAGATCAGGCCGTCTTCATGCAGGCGCACGAAGGCTTCCTTGACCGCGTCGGACAGGCCGTCGTCCATGGTGAAGCGCTCACGCGTCCAGTCCACGGAAGAGCCGAGACGGCGAATCTGGCGGGTGATGGTGCCGCCGGACTGTTCCTTCCATTCCCAGACTTTCTCGAGGAATTTCTCGCGGCCGAGGTCATGACGGCTGACGCCCTGGGCGGACAGCTGGCGCTCCACCACCATCTGGGTGGCGATGCCGGCGTGGTCGGTACCCGGCTGCCACAGGGTGTTGCGACCCTGCATGCGGCGGAAGCGGATCAGGGCATCCATGATGGCGTTGTTGAAGCCATGACCCATGTGCAGGCTGCCGGTCACGTTCGGCGGCGGGATCATGATGGTGTACGGGTCACCGGAACCTTGCGGGGCGAAGTAGTTGTTCTTCTCCCAGGTCTGGTACCAGGAAGTTTCGATGGCGTGGGGCTGGTAGGTCTTGTCCATGGTTCGGCGGGGACCCTAGAGGCGTCTGAACGGGAAAACGGGAGAGTATAACGGCAACGGACCCTCGAAAGAATTGGCGCGCGTTGCCGGTGCCGCCCGATGGTTACCGGGCGCGCCGGATCACTGCCGGCGTGGCGGCAGCAGGCGGGTCAGGCGGGCTTCGAGGCGGCGTTTGAGTTCGGCTTCGATCTGCGGCACGAAATCGTCGATCACGTCCTGCAGGATCACCTGCGCGGCGGCGCGCAGTTCGCTGTCCAGGCGGACCAGTTCCGGGTTGCTCGCCGGTGTCATGCGCTGGCGAATCGCTTCGGCCATCTGCGTGGGCGCGGGGGCGGGTGCCGGAGTTGGTACAGCTGCGGGCTCCGGCGCGACCGGGGCTGCCTGGAACAGGGGCTGCTGCGGGGGCGACAGGGGCGCTGCCGGCGCTACGGGTGCGGGCTCGACTATTTCCGACAACAACGGGATGCCGTCGGCATCCAGGGTTTCGGTGAGCAAGGGTGGTTCGGCGTCGCCAGGCTCGTCATCGAGCAGGGCACGAATGGATTCGAGGTCGTCCAGCAGGTTCGCCGGCTTTTCGGGATGCTTGGGGGTGTCCATCGGTGCGGTACGGCTAGAGTTCGACTCGTTTCGGATCATAGCCCCGCTGCCGGTAGCTACGGAAATTCTCCCGGCAGGCGGCAAGCAGGTCGGGTTCCTGGTTGACGATCTCGATGATCCGGCTGAAGTGCTCGACGTGAGGGGAAATGGTCGAAGCGAGGTTGATCAGCAGGCCCTGCTGGGTGGCGGGTGCTTCGTCCAGGGCCAGCACCACCGGGGCGCTGGCGTCGTCGTCGATCAGGCTATGGGGAATGAAGCTCTCGGCGCGAAAACGCCAGAGCAGCTTGTCCAGCTCGTCGCGCTGGGCGGCATCGGTGCAACGCACGAGGACTGGCAACCCATGGCGCCAGCCCTTGGCGGCCAACTGGCAGGCCGCGCGCAGGCGGTCTACCGGATTGGCCGAAGAGAGCACGTAGAACTCAACTCTCACTTGATGCGGTCCAGCAGGTACTGGGTGAGTAGCGGCACCGGACGGCCAGTGGCGCCTTTATCCTTGCCGCCGCTGACCCAGGCGGTGCCGGCGATATCCAGGTGCGCCCAGTGGAACTTCTTGGCGAAGCGCGACAGGAAGCAGCCGGCGGTGATGGTGCCGGCCTTCGGACCGCCGATGTTGGCGATGTCGGCGAAGGGGCTGTCCAGTTGTTCCTGGTACTCGTCGAACAGCGGCAGCTGCCAGGCGCGGTCGTCGGCGTACTCGCCGGCCTTGAGGATCTGCTTCACCAGCGCGTCGTTGTTGCCCATCAGGCCCGAGGTATTGCTGCCCAGGGCGACGATGCAGGCGCCGGTGAGTGTGGCAATGTCGATCACCGCCTGCGGCTTGAAGCGTTCGGCGTAGGTCAGGGTGTCGCACAGCACCAGTCGGCCTTCGGCGTCAGTGTTGAGAATCTCGACGGTCTGGCCGCTCATGGTGGTGACGATGTCACCCGGACGGGTGGCGCCGCCACTGGGCATGTTCTCGGCGCAGGCCAGCAGGCCCACCAGGTTGATCGGCAGCTGCAGCTCGAGCACGGCGCGGAAGGTGCCGAGCACGCTGGCGGCGCCGCACATGTCGTACTTCATTTCGTCCATGCCGGCAGCCGGCTTGATGCTGATGCCGCCGGTGTCGAAGGTGATGCCCTTGCCGACCAGGGCGAAGGGTTGCTCGTCCTTCTTGCCACCCTGGTAGTTGAGCACGATCATCCGCGGCGGTTGCTCGCTGCCCTGGGCCACGGCGAGGAAGGCGCCGGCGCCGAGCTCCTTGAGCTTCTTCTCGTCGAGCACTTCGACCTTGAGGTTCTTGTGCGCCTTGGCCAGGGCCTTGGCTTCCTCAGCGATGAAGCTGGGGTGGCAGAGGTTCGGCGGCAGGTTGCCGAGGTCGCGGGTGAACGCCATGCCGTTTGCGATCGCCTGGGCATGCAGGCTGCCGCGCTCGACCTCGGCCTGGTCGGCCTTTTCCACCAGCAGGGTGATTTTCTTCAGGGCCCTGGGTTCGGCCTTCTGGCTTTTGAAACGATCGAAGACGTAACCGCCATCGGCCAGGGTTTCCACCATCAGGCGGGCCTTGCCATAGGCGTCGCGGCCTTTGACGGCCAGCTCGGAGAGGGCCAGCGTGGCATCGCCGCCGCCGAGGCCTTTCAGTACGCCATTCGCGGCGGCGATCATTTTGCGGAATTGGCGGTCAGAGAGCTCGCGCTCCTTGCCGCTGCCCACCAGCAGCACGCGCTCGGCCTTGATATTGGGGAGGCTGTGCAGGAGCAGGGTCTGGCCCACCTTGCCGGCAATGTCGCCGCGCTTGAGCAGGGTGGCGATGGCGCCGCCAGCTGCGGCATCAACGGCCTTGGCGGCGTCGCCAAGCTTGCGTCCTTCGCCGACAGCGACGACCAGTGTGGCGGTTTTCAGGGTTTCCAGACGGGCGCTTTTGACGAGGAATTCCATGACATGTGTCCCCAAGACAAAGAGCCGGGATTGACGGATAATGCCGGCTATTTTTTCAGTGGCCCGTCAGAACGGCGGGCTGGCCATAAAGCGGCTAGTTTGAGCGTAGCCGCGTGAGCCTGACAACCCTGGAGTGTCTGGTTTGATTGTCTTCCGTTATCTCTCCCGCGAAGTTCTGGTCACCCTGAGTGCGGTCAGTGCCGTGCTGCTGGTGATCATCATGAGCGGCCGTTTCATCAAGTATCTGGCGCAAGCCGCGCAAGGGGCGTTGGACCCCGGCGTGCTGTTCATGATCATGGGTTTTCGGATCCCCGGTTTCCTTCAGCTGATCCTGCCTCTGGGGCTGTTTCTCGGTTTCCTGCTGGCCTACGGCCGCCTGTATCTCGAAAGTGAAATGACCGTGCTCAGCGCGACCGGCATGAGCCAGCAGCGCCTGATGGTCTACAGCCTCGCTCCTGCGCTGCTGGTGGCCTTGCTGGTGGCTTGGCTGAGCCTGGGTCTCGCGCCCCAAGGCGTTGGTCAGGTCGCTCGCATCCTCAACGAACAGGATGCCCTGACGGAGCTGGATACCCTCGTTCCCGGACGTTTCCAGGCGCTCAAGGGTGGCGGTCGGGTGACCTATACCGAGACCCTGTCTTCCGACCGCGGTGAGCTGGGCGGCGTGTTCATCTCCGAGAAGCGCATTTCGCGCCAGGACGGCAAGGATCGTGGCATTGGGGTGCTGGTCGCGGAGAAGGGCCACCAGGAGGTCCAGCCGGATGGCAGCCGCTACCTGATCCTCAAGAATGGCTATCGCTATGACGGCAATCCGGGCAAGGCCGATTACCGCATCATCCACTACGAAACCTACGGCGTGCTCCTGCCCAAGCCCGAGATTACCTCGGAAATCGGCGAGCGCGAGGCGGTGTCCACTTCCGAGTTGATCGGCAGCACAGACCCGCGCTATCAGGCCGAGCTGCAATGGCGTCTGTCGATTCCGCTGCTGGTGTTCGTCGTCACCCTGCTGGCGGTGCCGCTGTCCAGGGTCAATCCGCGCCAGGGGCGCTTCCTCAAGCTGCTCCCGGCCATCCTTCTGTATATGGCGTACCTCGCCCTGCTGATCGCCGCGCGCGGACAGCTGGACAAGGGGCGCATTCCCATGGCCCTCGGCCTGTGGTGGGTTCACGCATTGTTCATCGCGGTAGGCCTGTTGTTGTTGTACTGGGAGCCTCTGCGCCTGAAGTGGGCGGCTCGTCGTGATGCCCGTGAGGTGGCCCATGGTTAGGTTGGATCGTTACATCGGCACTAGCGTGTTCTTCGGCATCCTCGCGGTGCTGGGGATCATCGTCAGTCTCGCGGCACTGTTTGCTTTCATCGATGAGCTGGGCGACGTGGGGGGCGACTACGATGTGCTCGCCGCGGCCTGGTATGTCTTCCTCACCCTGCCGCGTCGGGTCTACGACATGCTGCCCATGGCGGCCCTGATCGGCAGCCTGATCGGTCTCGGCACCCTGGCCAGCAGCAGCGAGCTGACTGTGATGCGTGCTGCCGGTGTGTCCATCGGCCGTATCGTCTGGGCGGTGATGAAGCCCATGCTGGTGCTGATGCTCGTGGGCGTGCTGATTGGCGAGTACGCCGCACCCTGGAGCGAGAACCTGGCCCAGGCCAATCGTTCCCTGGCCCAGGGCGGCGGGGATGCACAAAGCTCCAAGCGTGGTCTGTGGCACCGCCAGGGCGAGGAATTCGTCCACATCAACGCCGTGCAGCCCAATGGCGTGCTCTATGGCGTGACGCGCTATCACTTCGATGGCGAGCGCCACATGCAGTCGGCCAGCTTCGCCAAGCGCGCGTTGTTCCAGGGTGACTACTGGCAGTTGGAGGATGTGACCACCACGCATTTTCGGGGCGATCACACCGAAGTGCTCAACAGCGTCACCGAGCGTTGGAATATCGAGCTCAAGCCGGAGTTGCTCGGCACCGTCGTGATGGAGCCCGAGGCGCTGTCGATCACGGGCCTCTGGCGTTACACCCACTACCTGGCGGAGCAGGGGCTGAACAACGGCCGTTACTGGCTGGCGTTCTGGACCAAAGTGCTGCAGCCCCTGGTCACGGCGGCCCTGGTGCTGATGGCGATTTCCTTCATTTTCGGTCCGCTGCGTTCGGTAACCCTGGGCCAGCGCGTGTTCACCGGCGTCGTGATCGGGTTCGTGGTGCGCATCAGCCAGGATCTGCTCGGGCCTTCGAGCCTGGTGTTCGGATTCTCGCCGCTCTTCGCGGTGCTGGTGCCGGCGGGCATCTGCGCCCTGGCGGGTGTCTGGCTGCTGAGGCGCGCGGGCTGACTCCGAATCGATCCAAGAAAAAGCCGGCGTCTGCCGGCTTTTTTGTGGGTCACTTCTTGTGTGCGTCCTTGGGGACGCGAACGACCCGGGTTTCCGAATAGATGTCGTGCCAGGTGCGCTTCTCCTTGTCCCAGAGACTCCAGAGGAAACCCAGTCCCAGCGCCAGCCATGAGCCGATGGCAATGACGAAACGCAGCAGGGCCTGCCACAGGCTTATGGCCGAACCATCCTTGTTCTGCACGCGGATACCCCACACCTGCATGCCGAGGGTCTGCCCGTTGTGGGTCCAGAACTTGGCGAAGAATCCGAACAGGGCGAATACCAGTAGCGTGGAGAGTATCGGGTCACCGGAGAGGGCACCCTGGTCGGCCAGTTGGCGCAGGCGTTCGCCTCCGTAAATCAGGCGAAGGACGACCTGTTGATAGATCAGGGTGACCACCATCAGCAGGGCGACGCAGAGGAGGAAGTCGTAGAAGATCGCGGCGAAGCGGCGAACCAGCCCGGCGGAGGGGAATTCCCCCTGGGGGCGCAGCTGATGTTTCGGCATTGCGGGCTCTTGGCGTGTGGAAGGCGCGCCATTCTAGCAGCCGATTCGCGGGCACAAAAAAGCCCCTGATGTTTCCATCAGAGGCTTTCGGCGAAGATCAGGTAATTAGTTAACTACCTGAACCTTGTCAGCCTGCATACCTTTCTGGCCTTGAACGGCTTCGAAGGTAACCTTCTGGCCTTCTTTCAGGCTACGGAAGCCGGAGCCTTCGATAGCGCGGAAGTGAACGAACAGATCCGGGCCGCTTTCCGGGGTGATGAAACCAAAACCTTTCTCGTCGTTGAACCATTTGACGGTGCCGGTTTGACGATTCGACATATCTTTTTCCTTGAAACTGAAGTTGATGACAGCCTGCTGTTCACTGATGCGCCAGAAGGGCTGGAACTGGTTGCAAAGAGGTAAGAGAAGTCGAGCGGGATGTAGCGGATCTGGTGATCTACCGCATCAGGTCACGATTCAACAGCGACCCATGCAAACACAGTTGGCCAACTCTACGCTAAGTTTCCCGGAAATGCCAAGCCCCGAAAGGCCAATATTTACGGGCGGGGGAGGGCCCCGGACGGGCGGAAAGTTGAGGGGGAGAAGGCTCAGAAAGAGCTTGAAGATATCGTGGTGCCCCGGGAGAGACTCGAACTCTCACTCTGTCGCCAGAAACGGATTTTGAATCCGCCGCGTCTACCATTCCGCCACCGAGGCACGATGGCGGCGGAGTATAGGGAGACGCTCTGTCTCGGTCAATCCGTCTGCGTGGTCAGAAACGGGCATTTCCTGTACTATCTGCGCCCCTGCGATACGACCCCCCACCATGCGCGTAGCCGACTTCCACTTCGAGCTCCCTGAAGCTCTTATTGCCCGCCATCCACTGGCCGAGCGTCGCGCCAGCCGCCTCCTCGTGCTGAATGGCGAATCTGGTGCACTGAACCATCGCCATTTCACCGACCTGCTGGAATACCTGCGGCCCGGCGATCTGATGGTGTTCAACAACACCCGCGTCATTCCCGCGCGCCTGTTCGGCCAGAAGGCTTCTGGCGGCAAGCTCGAAATCCTTGTCGAGCGCGTGCTGGACAGCCATCGCGTGCTGGCCCATGTGCGCTCCAGCAAGTCGCCCAAGCCGGGCTCGATGTTGCAGATCGACGGTGGCGGGGAGGCGGAGATGGTCGCTCGCCACGACGCGCTGTTCGAACTGAAATTCGCCGAAGAAGTGCTGCCGCTGCTGGACAGGGTCGGCCACATGCCGCTGCCTCCCTATATAGACAGGCCTGACGAAGACGCCGACCGCGAGCGCTACCAGACCGTCTACGCCCGCCATGCCGGTGCCGTTGCGGCGCCGACGGCGGGGCTGCATTTCGACCAGGACCTGCTGGCCGCCATTGCCGCCAAAGGGGTAGAGAGTGCGTTCGTCACGCTGCACGTCGGGGCGGGGACCTTCCAGCCGGTGCGGGTAGAGCGCATTGAGGATCACCACATGCACCGCGAGTGGCTCGAAGTGGGCCAGGACGTGGTCGACGCCGTTGCTGCCTGCCGTGCTCGTGGCGGCAGGGTGATTGCGGTTGGTACCACCAGCGTGCGCTCCCTGGAAAGTGCCGCGCGGGATGGCCATCTCAAGGCGTTCAGCGGCGACACCGACATTTTCCTGTACCCCGGGCGGCCCTTCCATGTGGTCGATGCCCTGGTTACCAATTTCCATTTGCCCGAATCCACCCTGCTGATGCTGGTTTCCGCCTTTGCCGGCTATCCAGAGACCATGGCCGCCTACGCTGCCGCCGTGGAGCAGGGTTACCGATTCTTCAGTTACGGTGATGCCATGTTCATCACCCGCAATCCCGCCCCTCGCGGGCCCGAGGACCAAGCATGACGCGCACCTGCCGGATGAACTTCGAGCTGCTGGCCACCGACGGCAAGGCCCGTCGTGGCCGTCTGACCTTTCCCCGGGGTGTCGTCGAGACGCCTGCCTTCATGCCTGTAGGTACCTACGGCACCGTGAAGGGCATGTTGCCGCGCGATATCGAAGACATCGGCGCGCAGATCATCCTTGGCAATACCTTCCACCTCTGGTTGCGCCCGGGCATGGAAGTGATCAAGCGCCATGGTGACCTGCATGACTTCATGCAGTGGCAGGGGCCGATCCTCACCGATTCCGGTGGCTTCCAGGTGTTCAGCCTGGGTGCCATGCGCAAGATCAAAGAAGAGGGCGTGACCTTCGCTTCGCCGGTCGATGGCGCGAAGGTGTTCATGGGGCCCGAGGAGTCCATGCAGGTCCAGCGCGCCCTGGGCTCAGACATCGTGATGATCTTTGACGAGTGCACGCCCTATCCGGCGGACTTCGATACGGCCAAGCGTTCCATGGAGCTGTCCCAGCGTTGGGCCAAACGCTCCAAGACGGCCCACGGTGAAAGCACCGCTGCATTGTTCGGCATCGTTCAAGGCGGCATGCACGAAGAGCTGCGCATGCGCTCCCTGGAAGGCCTCAGCGAAATCGGCTTCGACGGCCTGGCCATCGGCGGCCTGTCGGTAGGTGAGCCGAAGGAAGAGATGATTCGTGTGCTGGACTACCTGCCCGGGCAGATGCCGACGGACAAGCCGCGCTACCTGATGGGCGTGGGCAAGCCGGAGGATCTGGTGGAGGGTGTGCGTCGCGGGGTGGACATGTTCGACTGCGTGATGCCGACGCGTAACGCGCGAAACGGTCACCTGTTCATCGACACTGGCGTGCTGAAAATCCGCAACTCGGTGCACAAGCATGACGAGTCAACGCTGGACCCAACTTGCGACTGTTACACCTGCAAACACTTCTCGCGCGCCTATCTCCACCATTTGGACAAATGCGGCGAAATGCTCGGCAGCATGTTGAATACAATCCACAACTTGCGGCATTACCAGCGCCTGATGGCTGGTTTGCGCGAGGCTATCCAACAGGGTAAATTGGCCGCCTTTGTCGATGCCTTCTACGCCAAGCGCGGACTACCGACTCCGCCCCTGGACTGATAAAGCCGCATATTCACAGTCGATTTTTTCAAATTTCCGCAACAGGAGTGCTAAATGAGCTTTCTGATTCCCGCCGCCTATGCCGATGCCGCCGCTCCGGCCGCTGCTGCAGGCCCTGCCGGTACCGGTTTCGAGTGGGTTTTCCTGATCGGTTTCCTGGTCATCTTCTACCTGATGATCTGGCGTCCCCAGGCCAAACGCGCCAAGGAGCACAAGAACCTCCTGGGCAGCCTGCAAAAAGGTGATGAAGTGGTCACCTCCGGCGGCATCGCCGGCAAGGTCACCAAGGTCACCGATGACTTCGTGGTCATCGAAGTGTCCGATACCGTAGAGCTGAAGTTCCAGAAGGCGGCTATCGCGGCGACCCTGCCGAAGGGCACCCTGAAAGCCATCTAACAGATACATGGATCAACACCGACGGGGCGCCATCAGGCGCCCCGCTTCATAACGGGCGGAGTCATGCTCAACAAGTATCCACTGTGGAAATATCTGCTGATCCTGGCGGTGCTGGCGATCGGCCTGGTCTATTCCGCACCCAATCTCTATCCGGATGATCCGGCGATCCAGATCAGCGGCACCAGTACCGCGCTGAAGATCCAGCAATCCGATCTGGACAAGGCCGGCGAAGCTCTGAAGCAAGCGGGCATCGAACTCAAGTCCTCCAGCGTCAGCGAGCGCGGCGGCCTGCTGCGTCTGACCAAGCTGGGTGACCAGCTGCCGGCCAAGGATGTGGTGCGCAAGGCCCTGGGTGATGACTACGTAGTCGCACTCAACCTGGCCCCGACCACGCCGGACTGGTTGCGCAAACTCGGCGCTGCGCCGATGAAGCTCGGTCTTGACCTCTCCGGGGGTGTGCACTTCCTGCTGGAAGTGGACATGGAGAAAGCTGTCGATGCGCGCCTGAAGATCTACGAAGGCGAAGTTCGTACCCTGCTGCGCAAGGAGCGGATCCGTTACCGCAGCCTGCCGGCGCAGGAGAACGGCTTCCAGCTCGGCTTCACCGACCAGGAGTCCCTGGACAAGGCGCAGTCGCTGATTCGCAAGAGCTTCAACGATTTCCAGATGACCACCACCGCGCGTGGTGATCAGCAGGTCCTGCTGCTGGTGCTGACCCAGGCCAAGCTGGCCGAGATCCGCGAATACTCCATCAAGCAGAACCTGACCACCGTTCGTAATCGCGTGAACGAGCTGGGCGTGGCCGAGCCGATCGTGCAGCGCCAGGGTGCCAACCGCATCGTGGTCGAGCTGCCGGGCGTGCAGGACACCGCCGAAGCCAAGCGTATTCTCGGCAAGACCGCCAACCTGGAATTCCGTCTGGCCGCTGAGCCGACTGCCAGCAAGGCCTCTACCGAATCCTTCGAGTTCCGTGAGCCGGGTCGTCCGCCGGTGCCGCTGGAGCGCGGCCTGATCATCACTGGTGACCAGGTGACCGACGCCCAGGCCAGCTACGACGAAAACGGCCGCCCGCAAGTGAACATCCGCCTCGACGGCCACGGCGGCGAACTGATGAGTCGCGCCACTCGCAACAACGTGGGTCGCAGCATGGCGGTGATCTTCATCGAGCAGCGCCCGGTTACCCGCTACGAGACCCGGGACGTCAACGGCGTCCAGCAGGAAGTGGCGGTCCAGAGCTTCAAGGAAGAGAAGAAAATCATCAGCCTGGCGACCATTCAGTCGCCGCTGGGTAGCCAGTTCCGTATCACTGGCCTGAACGGCCAGGGTGAGTCCTCCGAGCTGGCCCTGCTGCTGCGCGCTGGTGGTCTGGCTGCACCGATGTACTTCGCTGAAGAGCGCACCATCGGCCCGAGCCTGGGTGCCGAGAACATCATCAAAGGCATCGAGTCCACCGAGTGGGCGATGGTCTTCGTATCGCTGTTCATCATGGCCATCTACCGCTTCTTCGGCTTCCTGGCTACCATCGCCCTGGCGTTCAACCTGGTGCTGCTGGTCGGCTTGATGTCGGTGATCGGCGCCACCCTGACGCTGCCGGGCATCGCCGGTATCGTGCTGACCCTCGGCATGGCGGTGGACGCCAACGTGTTGATCTACTCGCGTATTCGCGAGGAGCTGAACAACGGCCTGTCGGTACAGCGTGCGATCCACGAAGGTTTTGACCGTGCCTACACCGCGATCGTCGACAGTAACCTCACCACCCTGCTGGTGGGCGGCATCCTGTTCGCCCTCGGCACCGGTCCGATCAAGGGCTTTGCCGTGACCATGTCGCTGGGGATCATCACCTCGATGTTCACCGCGATCATGTTCACCCGCGGCATGGTCAACCTGATCTTCGGTGGCCGCAACTTCAAGAAACTGTGGATTTGAGGCCTGTCATGATCAAGTCAACCATCCGTTTCATGGCGATACGCAACATTGCGTTCGCCATCACCGTGATCATCAGCCTGATCGGTATCGGCAGCCTGTTCATCAAGGGTCTGAACTTCGGCCTGGACTTCACCGGCGGTACCCTAATCGAGCTCGCCTACGAGAAGCCGGCGAACCTCGAGCTGATCAAGAAGGAGCTGGGCCAGGTCGGATATCCCGACGCCATCGTGCAGAGCTTTGGTGCTTCGACCGATGTCCTGGTTCGTCTGGCCGGGGAAGACCCGCAGCTGGGCAACAAGGTAGCCGACGCCCTGCGCAAGGTGGATGCCGAGAGCAAGTTCGAGCTCAAGCGCGTCGAATTCGTCGGCCCGCAGGTGGGCGAGGAGCTGCGCGACCAGGGCGGCCTGGCAATGCTGCTGGCACTGGGCGGCATCCTGCTGTACCTGGCCTTCCGCTTCCAGTGGAAGTTCGGTATTGGTGCTGTGGCCTCGCTGGTCCACGACGTGATCGTCACCCTGGGTATCCTGGCGTTCTTCCAGATTCCCTTCGACCTCACTGTTCTGGCCGCTGTCCTGGCGATGATCGGCTACTCGCTGAACGACACCATCATCATCTTCGACCGTATCCGTGAGAACTTCCGCGTGCTGCGTCGTGCTGACCTGATCGAGAACATCGACGTGTCCTGCACCCAGACCCTGCTGCGGACCATCGCGACCTCGATGTCCACCGCTCTGGCGCTGTTCGCCCTGCTGATCTTCGGCGGTGACAGTCTGCATGGCTTTGCCCTGTCGCTGCTGGTCGGTGTGGTCGTGGGTACTTACTCCTCGATCTATATCAGCGCCCCGGTGCTGATCTGGCTGGGCCTGTCTTCCGAGGACCTGATTCCGCCGGCGAATACCGCCGAAGCGGATGATCGTCCCTGAGGCGTTCCACAGCTGAAAGCGAGGCCCGGCAAATGCCGGGCCTCGTCGTTTCTGCTGTATGAGACTGCCGTCCCACTTGTCGGAATATTCCCGTGAGTTTGGGAACTTGGCCTTTTTCCGTCTATCCAAGGCGAGGAGCAGGGCAAGTAGGCCCGCTATGGAAGATTCAGGAGGTTCAAGTGAACAAGTCGATGCTCGTCGGTGCTGTATTGGGTGCGGTTGGTGTGACTGCCGGCGGTGCCGTGGCCACCTATAACCTGGTAGGCAACAACGGCCCGGAGTATGCCGAAGTGCTCGCTGTCCAACCGATCAGTGAAACCGTGAAGACCCCGCGCGAGGTCTGCAACGATGTGGCGGTGACCCGCCAGCGTCCGGTCAAGGATCAACATCAGATTGCCGGCACCGTCCTTGGCGCGGTTGCAGGTGGTCTGTTGGGCAACCAGGTCGGCGGTGGTAGCGGCAAGAAGATCGCCACTGTCGCTGGCGCTGTAGGTGGTGGTTATGCCGGCAACAAGGTGCAGGAGCGCATGCAGGAAGGTGACACCTACACCACGACTGAAACCCGCTGCAAGACCGTCACCGACACCAGCGAAAGGCTCGTTGGCTATGACGTGAAGTACCAGCTGGATGGCAAGGTTAGCCAGGTTCGCATGGATCATGACCCGGGTCGTCAGATTCCGGTGACGAAGGAAGGTCAGTTGATCCTGAGCCAGCAGGGCGGCGGTATCGAGCCCCAGGGTGGCGGTGCAGGCGTGCAGCAATAAGCTGCGCTTGAGCACAAAAAACCCGGCCTTGGCCGGGTTTTTTCATGGCTGCGCGATCAGCGTTTCAGCGACGGCGGCAGGTGCGGCTGGATGGCGGTCAGCACCGCCTTGAAGCACTTGGTGTTGCCGGCAACGATGTGGCCTTTCTCGAGGAAGTCATGACCGCCGGTGAAGTCGCTTACCAGGCCGCCAGCTTCCTGGACCAGGAGGGCGCCTGCAGCCATGTCCCATTCGGACAGGCCGAATTCCCAGAACGCGTCGAAGCGGCCAGCGGCGACGTAGGCGAGGTCCAGGCTGGCGGAGCCGGCGCGGCGGATGCCGGCGGTCTGGCCAACCAGGCTGCGGAACATGCCCAGGTAGTTGTCGAGGTTGTCCAGCTGGCTGTCGCGGAAGGGGAAGCCGGTGCCCAGCAGGGCGCCTTCCAGGCTCTTGCGCGGGCTGACGCGCAGGCGGCGGCCGTTGAGAGCGGCGCCACGGCCGCGGCTGGCAGTGAACTCTTCCTGGCGAACCGGATCGAGGATCACGGCGTGCTCCAGGCGACCCTTGTATTTGCAGGCGATGCTGATGGCGAAATGCGGAACGCCGCGAATGAAGTTGGTGGTGCCGTCCAGCGGATCGATGATCCACAGATAGTCGGCGCCTTCGCCCTTGCCTTCCAGTACGCCGCCTTCCTCGCCCATGATGCCGTGGTTCGGGTAGGCCTTGCGCAGGGCCTGCACGATGGACAGCTCAGCGGCGCGATCGACCTCGGTGACGTAGTCCTTGGCGTCCTTCTCGTTGACGGAGATAACGTCCAGGCGCTCGATAGAGCGGAAAATCAGTTCACCGGCGCTGCGAGCGGCGCGCAGGGCGATATTCAGCATAGGCTGCATGGGGAGTTCACCTGGGTCGTTAAAGAAGAAAGCCGCACATAGTAGCAGAAAAAGCACAAGGCAGGCAGGGGAGGTGGCGTCATTCGTGGCGTTGCGTCGGGGCCTCCGGTAATATTCCGCTCCCTTGAGGTTCCGCTGGGAGACTAGAGCGTTGCTGCAGAACATTCGCGTGGTGCTGGTCAATACCAGTCATCCCGGCAATATCGGTGGTGCCGCCCGCGCCATGAAGAACATGGGCCTGTCGAAGCTGGTACTGGTCGATCCCGAAGACTTCCCCAGTCCCGAGGCTCAGGCTCGCGCTTCCGGTGCGGATGACATCCTGGCGGGTGCTCAAGTAGTTGCCACTCTCGAGGAGGCGCTGGTTGGCTGCAGCCTGGTCATCGGTACCAGTGCTCGTGATCGCCGCATTCCCTGGCCGCTGCTGGATCCGCGCGAGTGCGGCAAGACTTCCGTGGAGCAGGCGCAGCTCGGTGGTGAGGTTGCCCTGGTGTTCGGTCGCGAGTACGCGGGGCTGACCAACGAAGAGTTGCAGCGTTGCCAGTATCACGTGCACATCCCGTCCAATCCCGAGTTCTCCTCGTTGAATCTGGCGGCCGCCGTTCAGGTGCTGGTGTACGAGGTGCGCATGGCGTGGCTCGAGCAGGAAGGCTTGCCGAGCAAGGTGGAGAAGGTGGAAACCACCGCCATGCTCAACGCCCAGCCCGTCACCGTCGATGAGCTGGAGCGCTACTACGAACACCTGGAGAGCACTCTGGTCGAGATCGGCTTCCTGGACCCGGAAAAGCCGCGACACCTGATGTCCCGTCTGCGCCGGCTCTTCGGTCGCAGCGGCATCAGCAAGCTGGAAATGAATATCCTGCGGGGCATCCTCACGGAAACCCAGAAAGCCGCGCGGGGCGAAACAGGCAAGCGGAGTGACAAGTGATGTTCGACAGCATTCGAGAAGACATTCAGAGCGTATTCCACCGTGATCCGGCTGCGCGTAATGCCTTCGAGGTGCTCACCTGTTACCCGGGGCTGCATGCCATCTGGTTGCATCGCGTGGCTCACGCTCTATGGGTCTCCGGCTGGAAGTGGCTGGCGCGCCTGGTGTCCAACTTCAGTCGCTGGCTTACCGGTATCGAAATCCATCCCGGCGCGAAGATCGGCCGGCGGTTCTTCATTGACCACGGCATGGGCATCGTCATTGGCGAGACTGCCGAGATCGGCAACGACGTTACCCTCTATCAGGGCGTGACCCTGGGTGGTACCAGCTGGAACCAGGGCAAGCGCCATCCGACGCTGGAAGATGGCGTGGTAGTAGGTGCGGGCGCCAAGGTGCTTGGGCCTTTCACCGTTGGTGCGGGCGCCAAGATCGGCTCCAATGCCGTGGTGACCAAGGAAGTGCCGGCCGGTGCTACGGCGGTGGGGATTCCTGGTCGGGTCATCGTCAAGGCTGATCCCGAGCAGGAGGCCAAGCGCCAGGCGATTGCCGAGCGTTTTGGTTTCGACGCCTACGGCCTGGGGCAGGACATGCCCGATCCGGTGGCTCGCGCTATCGGCCAGTTGCTGGATCATGTGCAGGCGGTGGACGAGCGCCTCGATGGCATGTGCAAGGCGCTCACTGCGCTGGGCAGCGACTACTGCGCCAATGCATTGCCGGAGCTTCGCGACGAGGACTTCGCGGGCGTCAAGGACGAAGAGCGCAAACCGGTCGCCTGACCCGTTCGGAGTCGACTTTGGTGCGGTGTTTCAGGGCGGATTATTAGGGTGCTAACGGGATGTGCCTCTGCTATCATGCACGCCCCTGCAAGATGTAATCCCGACTATTTTGATCAGGCTTATAGTTGACTTAAATAGTCGGGAATCGCATACTCGCTGCATTCCAGCGATCCCGTGGTACTCACCATGCGACTGACCACCAAAGGCCGTTACGCCGTCACCGCCATGCTCGACCTGGCGCTGCATGCGCAGCATGGACCGGTGTCCCTGGCTGATATTTCCGAGCGGCAGGGCATTTCCCTGTCCTACCTCGAACAGCTTTTTGCCAAGCTCCGTCGCGGCAACCTGGTCAGCAGCGTGCGCGGCCCGGGCGGTGGCTACCAGCTTTCCCGCGACATGCATGGCATTCATGTCGCCCAGGTAATAGATGCGGTCAACGAGTCGGTAGATGCCACCCGTTGCCAGGGCCTGGGCGATTGCCATTCCGGCGATACCTGTCTTACCCACCACCTCTGGTGTGATCTGAGTTTGCAGATCCACGAGTTCCTCAGCGGCATCAGTCTGGCCGACCTGGTCAACCGCCGTGAGGTTCAAGAGGTCGCACAGCGGCAGGATCAACGCCGCTGTGGAAGCAATGGCAGGATGCCGCACCTCGATAAGATTGAAGCGTCCGCCATCGAATGAGCAGGGCGCCGGCCCGTGATTGGCCCCGATACCTGATAGGAGAGCCCCGATGAAATTGCCGATCTACCTCGACTACTCCGCCACTACGCCGGTGGACCCGCGCGTCGCTCAGAAAATGAGCGAGTGCCTGCTGGTGGACGGCAACTTCGGCAACCCGGCCTCGCGCTCCCACGTGTTCGGCTGGAAAGCTGAAGAATCGGTGGAGAATGCTCGTCGTCAGGTAGCTGAGCTGGTGAACGCGGACCCTCGCGAAATCGTCTGGACTTCCGGTGCGACCGAGTCCGACAACCTGGCCATCAAGGGTGTTGCGCACTTCTACAGTGGCAAGGGCAAGCACATCATCACCTCGAAGATCGAGCACAAGGCGGTCCTGGACACCACCCGCCAGCTGGAGCGCGAAGGTTTCGAAGTGACCTACCTGGAGCCGGGCGAAGATGGCCTGATCACTCCGGCCATGGTCGAGGCAGCCCTGCGTGACGACACCATCCTGGTTTCCGTCATGCACGTGAACAACGAAATCGGCACCATCAACGACATCGCCGCCATCGGCGAGCTGACTCGTGCTCGCGGCATCCTCTTCCACGTTGACGCCGCCCAGTCCACCGGCAAGGTGGAGATCGACCTGGAGAAGCTGAAGGTCGACCTGATGTCCTTCTCCGCCCACAAGACCTACGGCCCGAAAGGCATCGGCGCACTCTACGTCCGCCGCAAGCCGCGTGTGCGCCTCGAAGCCATGATGCACGGCGGCGGCCACGAGCGCGGCATGCGCTCCGGTACCCTGGCGACCCACCAGATCGTCGGCATGGGCGAAGCCTTCCACATCGCCAAGCAGGAAATGGCCACCGAGCGCGTGCGCATCAAGGCCCTGGCTGATCGCTTCTGGTCCCAGATCGATGGCATGGAAGAGCTCTATCTGAACGGCAGCGCCAGCGCGCGTGTGCCGCACAACATGAACGTCAGCTTCAACTACGTCGAAGGCGAGTCGCTGATCATGGCGCTCAAGGACCTCGCGGTCTCCTCCGGTTCCGCCTGCACCTCGGCCTCTCTGGAGCCGTCCTACGTGCTGCGCGCCCTGGGCCGCAACGACGAGCTGGCGCACAGCTCCATCCGCTTCACCTTCGGTCGTTTCACCACCGAGGACGAAGTGGACTACGCCGCTGCCAAGGTGCGCGAAGCGGTCAGCAAGCTCCGTGAACTGTCCCCGCTGTGGGATATGTATAAAGAGGGCGTCGACCTTTCCCAGGTCGAATGGCAGGCGCACTGACGCCACCCTGATGAGTGAGGAATAGTTACCATGGCATACAGCGACAAGGTCATCGACCACTACGAAAACCCGCGTAACGTCGGCAAGCTCGACGCCCAGGACCCCGATGTGGGTACCGGCATGGTCGGCGCGCCGGCCTGCGGCGACGTGATGCGCTTGCAGATCAAGGTCAACGAGCAGGGCGTGATCGAAGACGCCAAGTTCAAGACCTACGGCTGCGGTTCTGCCATCGCTTCCAGCTCCCTCGCCACCGAGTGGATGAAGGGCAAGACCCTGGACGAGGCGGCTGCCATCAAGAACACCACCATTGCTGAAGAGCTGGCCCTGCCGCCGGTGAAGATCCACTGCTCGGTACTGGCTGAGGACGCCATCAAGGCGGCCGTCCACGATTACAAGCAGAAGAAGGGTCTGCTCTAAGCGCTCGAACGAGTAAGGAGTTGCAATGGCCATCAGCATGACTGAATCCGCCGCCCGTCACGTGCAGCGTTCTATCGACGGACGCGGCAAGGGTGAAGGTATCCGTCTGGGGGTGCGTACGACTGGCTGCTCCGGTCTCGCCTATGTGCTGGAGTTCGTCGACGAGTTGACTGCGGAAGACCTGGTCTTCGAGAGTCATGGCGTCAAGGTGATCATCGATCCCAAGAGCCTGACCTACCTCGACGGCACTGAGCTGGACTTCGTTCGCGAAGGGCTCAACGAGGGCTTCAAGTTCAATAACCCGAACGTGCGCGGCGAGTGTGGCTGCGGCGAGAGCTTCAACGTCTGAGGCGTGTGTGGGAACTCCCTGTCATTTCGCCCTATTCGACCTGAAGCCGGGTTATCGACTGGACCTTGACCAGCTTGCGGCGCGTTATCGCGAGCTGGCGCGTACCGTCCATCCCGACCGTTTCGCCGATGCCTCCGAGCGTGAACAGCGCCTGGCGCTGGAGCGCGCGGCGCAGCTCAACGATGCATACCAGACACTGAAGAGCGCGCCGCGAAGGGCACTTTATCTGCTGGCGCTGAAGGGGCAGGAGCTGCCGCTGGAAGTTACGGTGCAGGACCCTCAGTTCCTGCTGCAGCAGATGCAGTGGCGCGAAGAGCTCGAGGAATTGCACGACAGCGCGGACCTTGATGGTGCGGGTGCGTTCAAGCGCCGGCTCAAGGTGGCGCAGGCGGAGCTGGATGTCGAGTTCGCCGAGTGCTGGGATGATGCCGAGCGCCGCGAAGATGCCGAGCGTCTGGCGCGCCGTATGCAGTTCCTCGACAAGCTGACCCACGAAGTGCGCCAACTGGAAGAGCGCCTCGACGATTAACCCGCGATGCCGTCATGGTTGCCGGTACGCCTGATAAATAGACAAGCATGGCCTTACTGCAGATCGCCGAACCCGGACTGAGCCCCCAGCCGCACCAGCGCCGCCTGGCGGTGGGCATCGACCTGGGTACCACCAATTCGCTGGTCGCTGCCGTGCGCAGCGGTGTCGCCGAACCCCTGCCGGATGACGATGGACAGGTCATCCTGCCTTCTGCAGTCCGCTATCACGCCGATCGCGTCGAAGTTGGCCGCAGCGCCAAGCAGGCTGCCGCCAGTGATCCGTTCAACACCATTATTTCCGTCAAGCGCTTCATGGGGCGTGGACTGGAAGACGTCAAGCAATTGGGCGAGCAACTGCCCTATCGCTTCGTAGGTGGCGAATCGCACATGCCCTTCATCGAGACCGTCCAGGGTGCCAAGAGCCCGGTGGAAGTCTCGGCCGATATTCTCAAGGCCTTGCGTCAGCGTGCCGAGCAGACCCTCGGTGGTGAGCTGGTGGGCGCGGTGATCACGGTCCCGGCCTATTTCGATGAGGCTCAGCGCCAGGCCACCAAGGACGCTGCGCGCCTGGCCGGGCTCAACGTGTTGCGTCTGCTCAACGAGCCTACCGCAGCTGCCGTGGCCTATGGCCTGGACAAGCAGGCCGAAGGCGTAGTCGCTATCTACGACCTGGGCGGCGGCACCTTCGATATCTCCATCCTGCGCCTGTCTCGTGGTGTCTTCGAAGTCATGGCCACCGGCGGCGACAGCGCACTGGGCGGTGATGATTTCGATCATGCGCTTGCTGGCTGGATAGTCGAGCAGGCTGGTCTTTCCGCTGATCTCGATCCCGGCGCACAGCGCAGCCTGTTGCGTACTGCCTGCGATGCGAAGGAAGCCCTGACCGATGCCGACAGCGTCGAGCTGGTCCATGGCGATTGGCGCGGCGTGCTCACTCGCGCACAGTTCGACGCCCTGATCGAGCCCATGGTCGCCCGCAGCCTCAAGGCCTGTCGTCGCGCCGTGCGGGATGCCGGCATCGAACTGGATGAGGTCGAAGCCGTTGTCATGGTCGGCGGTTCCACCCGCGTGCCGCGCGTTCGCGAGGCAGCGGCGGAGATGTTCGGCCGCCAGCCGCTGACCGATATCGATCCTGATCAGGTCGTGGCCATTGGTGCTGCCGTGCAGGCCGATACCCTGGCGGGCAACAAGCGCGGCGAAGAGCTGCTGTTGCTCGACGTGATTCCGCTGTCGCTCGGCCTGGAAACCATGGGCGGGCTGATGGAGAAGGTGATTCCGCGCAACACCACGATTCCAGTGGCTCGCGCTCAGGACTTCACCACCTACAAGGATGGCCAGACGGCCATGATGATCCACGTGCTCCAGGGTGAGCGCGAGCTGATCAAGGATTGCCGTTCCCTGGCGCGCTTCGAGTTGCGCGGCATTCCGCCGATGGTGGCGGGGGCGGCGAAGATTCGTGTGACCTTCCAGGTGGATGCCGACGGCCTGCTGGGTGTGACCGCCCGCGAACTGGCTTCCGGCGTCGAGGCGAGTATCCAGGTGAAGCCATCCTATGGCCTGACCGATGGCGAGATCTCTCGCATGCTGAAGGACTCCTTCGAATACGCCGGCGAAGACAAGAACGCCCGTGCCCTGCGCGAGCAGCAGGTCGAGGCCGAGCGCCTGCTGGAAGCTGTCCAGGCTGCGCTGGACGTCGATGGGGAGCGCCTGCTGGACGATACCGAGCGCGCCGCCATCCTCGACAGCATGCAGACCCTGAGCGAGTTGGCGATCGGCAGTGATGTCGTCGCCATCGAGGCCCAGATCAAGCGCCTGTCCCAGGTGACCGATGCCTTTGCTGCGCGTCGTATGGATGCCGCCGTCAAGGCTGCGCTGTCCGGCCGCCGACTCAACGAAATCGAGGATTGAACCAGAAATGCCGCAGATCATCTTCCTGCCCCACGCCGAGCATTGCCCCGAGGGTGCCGTGATCGAGGCGCAGCCGGGCGAAAGCATCCTGAATGCCGCTCTGCGTAGCGGCATCGACATCGAGCACGCGTGCGAGAAGTCCTGTGCCTGCACCACCTGCCACGTGGTGGTGCGTGAGGGTTTCAACTCCATGGAATCTTCCGACGAACTGGAAGACGACATGCTGGACAAGGCGTGGGGCCTGGAGCCAAATTCCCGCCTGTCCTGCCAGGCATTGGTGGCCGATGAAGACCTGGTGGTGGAAATCCCGAAATACACCATCAACCAGGTTTCCGAGGGTCACTGAGCATGAGCCTGAAATGGACTGACGTACTCGAAATCGCCATCCAGCTCGCTGAAACCAAGCCGGATGTCGACCCGCGTTACGTGAACTTCGTCGATCTGCACAACTGGATCCTGGCCTTGCCGGAGTTCTCCGACGATCCGCATCGTGGTGGCGAGAAGGTTCTGGAGGCCGTGCAGGCCGCCTGGATCGAAGAAGCCGACTGAGCGACTTCCGCCCCTGGGCTCCGGCCCTACGCATTTCCCCCTAACCCGCGTATAATTCGCGGGTTTAATTTTTCGCTTTAATCCTTGTTTCTGGAGTTTTTCCATGGCTGTCGAACGTACTCTCTCCATCATCAAGCCGGACGCTGTTGCCAAGAACGTCGTAGGCGAGATCATCACCCGCTTCGAAAAAGCCGGCCTGCGCGTTGTTGCCGCCAAGATGGTCCAACTGTCCGAGCGCGAAGCTGGCGGTTTCTACGCCGAGCACAAAGAGCGTCCTTTCTTCAAGGACCTGGTCTCCTTCATGACCTCCGGCCCGGTAGTCGTTCAAGTTCTGGAAGGCGAGAACGCCGTTGCCAAGAACCGTGAGCTGATGGGCGCCACCGATCCGAAGAAAGCTGACGCCGGCACCATCCGCGCCGACTACGCCGTCTCCATCGACGAGAACGCCGTACACGGTTCGGATTCCGAGGCTTCCGCTGCTCGCGAAATCTCCTACTTCTTCGCCGCCACCGAGGTGTGCGCTCGCATTCGCTAATCGCGAATGAGAGAGGGTGAAGCCATGACTGAATCGACCGGTAAAGTGAACCTGCTGGGTCTGACCCAGCCGCAACTGGAAAGCTTCTTCGAGTCCATCGGGGAAAAACGCTTCCGCGCCGGTCAGGTGATGAAGTGGATTCACCACTTTGGCGTCGATGATTTCGACGCCATGAGCAATATCGGCAAGGCCTTGCGCGACAAGCTCAAGGCCTCTGCCGAGATTCGCGGCCCGGAAGTGGTCAGCCAGGACATCTCCAGCGATGGCACCCGCAAGTGGGTGGTCCGTGTGGCCTCCGGTAGCTGCGTCGAAACCGTGTACATCCCGCAAGGCGGCCGTGGCACCTTGTGTGTCTCGTCCCAGGCCGGTTGCGCTCTGGACTGCAGTTTCTGCTCCACGGGCAAGCAAGGTTTCAATAGCGACCTCACCGCCGCCGAGGTAATCGGCCAGGTGTGGATCGCGAACAAGTCCTTCGGGACCATCCCCGCGAAGATCGACCGTGCCATCACCAACGTGGTGATGATGGGCATGGGCGAACCGCTGCTGAATTTCGACAACGTGGTCGCCGCCATGAACATCATGATGGACGACCTCGGTTATGGCATCTCCAAACGCAAGGTGACCCTGTCCACCTCGGGCGTGGCGCCGATGATCGACAAGCTGGGCGAGGTGATCGACGTTTCCCTCGCGCTGTCGCTGCACGCGCCGAATGACCCGCTGCGCAACCAGTTGGTGCCGATCAACAAGAAGTATCCCCTGGCCGTGGTGCTCGACTCCTGCCGCCGCTACATCTCCCGCCTGGGCGAGAAGCGTGTGCTGACCGTCGAGTACACCCTGCTCAAGGACGTCAACGACCAGCCCGAACATGCTACCCAGATGATCGAGTTGCTCAAGGACTTCCCCTGCAAGATCAACCTGATTCCGTTCAATCCCTTCCCGCACTCGGGTTACGAGCGGCCGAGCAATAATGCGATCCGCCGCTTCCAGGACCTGTTGCACAAGGCCGGGCACAATGTCACCGTCCGCACCACTCGTGGCGAAGACATCGATGCAGCCTGCGGCCAGCTGGTCGGCCAGGTCATGGACCGAACCCGTCGCAGCGAGCGCTACATCGCCGTGCGCCAGCTGAACGCCGAAGCGGAGGCGTCCAGTAACGCCGCGAACCGGAACTAGAGAAGGACAACCCATGACCCTGCGCGCTGCGCTGCTCCTCGTCTCCTCAGTACTGCTCGCGGCCTGCGTGTCGACTGGTCAGGTCGACCCGATGAAGACCGACGCGGGCCGTGATGCAGCACGCGATGCCTATATCAACCTGGGCATCGGCTACCTCAAGCAGGGCGCGACCGAACGTGCCAAGGTCCCGCTGAAGAAAGCCCTGGAGATGGATCCGTCCAACGCCGATGGCAACGCGGCCCTGGCGCTGGTGTTCCAGACCGAGATGGAACCGGATCTCGCCGACCAGCACTACCGCAAGGCCCTGTCTTCCCGCAACGATTCGCGCATCCTCAACAACTACGGCACCTTCCTGTACGAGCAGGGGCGCTACAAGGATGCCTACGAACGCTTCCAGCAGGCCGCCGAAGACAACCTCTATCCGGAGCGCTCGCGGGTGTTCGAGAACCTCGGCCTGACCGCCCTGAAGATGAACAACCCGGTCCTGGCCAAGCAGCATTTCGACAAGGCGTTGCGCCTGAACCGGCAGCAGCCCCTGGCATTGCTGGAAATGTCCCAGTTGGCTTTCGATGAGAAAGCGTACGTACCGGCCCGCGACTTTTACGAGCGCTACTCGCAGATCGCCCAGCAGAATGCTCGCAGCCTGCTGCTTGGTGCGCGTCTGGCGACCATTTTCGAAGACCGCGACCAGGCCGCCAGCCTCGGTCTGCAACTCAAACGACTTTATCCCGGCACGCCGGAATATCAGCAATACCTGTCGGAGCAATGATGAAAGCGTCGCATCCCGAAGCTGTAGCGGCGACCCGCGCCAACCCAGGTGAAACCCTGCGTCAGGCCCGTGTGAGCAAGGATCTGAGCCTGGGTGAGGTCGCCCGTCACCTGAACCTGACCGAGCATGCCGTGCGCCAGCTCGAGGCCGGTGATTTCGACCAGTTGCCAGGGCACACCTTTGCCCGTGGTTACGTGCGCGCGTACGCCAAGTTCATGGGTATGGACCAGGCTGCACTGGTCGCCGAGTTCGACCACTTCACCGGAACCGATGCCACGGGCAGCAACGTGCACAGCCTGGGGCGTATCGAAGAGCCGGTCCGCCTTTCCCAGAGCGTGCTGCGTGTCGTCAGCTTCATCATCCTGGTTGCTCTGGGCGCGGTAGGCTTCTTCTGGTGGCAGGAGCATTCCAGCCGCAACAGCGAAGAAGCAGCCAGCGTGAACATGGAGCATGTGGAAGTGGAAAGTGCCGACGGCACTACCCAGATCCACCCGCTCGACGAACCCGAAGACCAGGCGGTAGCCGAGGCCCAGGAAAGCCAGGTGCTCGCACCTGCCCAGGTATCGCCGGAAACCGCTGCCCAGCCTGAACAGCCGGCTGCCGAAGCTACCGCACCGGTTGCCCCGGCCGGCGAGACCGCACCTGTCGCTCCTGCCGTGCCGGCGCAGACCCAGGTACCGACAGTCGCCGCTGCTCCGAGCGCTCCGGTCGTCGCGCAGCCGTCCACTCCTGCAGTCGCTCCCACTGCGCCGGTCGCTGCCCAGCCCGAGGCACCCGCTGCCGCTGCGGCAACCCCGGCTCCCGCAGCCCCTGCAGCTCCCGCGCTGGCCCCCGTGGTCGCGCAGCAGGGCCAGGGTGTGGTGCGTATCCAGTTCACTGCCAATTGCTGGACCCAGGTCACCGACGCCGACGGCAAGGTGCTGGTCAGCGGCCTCAAACGTACCGGTGACAGCCTGGAGCTGGCCGGCAAGGCACCGCTGGAAGTTCGCCTCGGTTTCGCCCGTGGCGCCCAGCTCAGCTACAACGGCCAGTCGGTCGACGTGGCGCCTTACGTCCGCGGCGAGACCGCGCGCCTGAAGTTGGGGCAATAAGTCATGCATTGCGAATCACCGATCAAACGCCGCGTCTCGCGGAAAATCTGGGTTGGCTCGGTTCCGGTGGGCGGTGATGCGCCTATCGCCGTACAGAGCATGACCAACACTGATACCTGCGACGTCGCTGCTACCGTGGGGCAGATCCAGCGCCTGGTGGATGCCGGCGTCGATATCGTCCGTATTTCCGTGCCGGACATGGACGCCGCCGAGGCTTTCGGCCGCATCAAGCAACAGGTCCAGGTGCCGCTGGTGGCGGACATTCACTTCGATTACAAGATCGCTCTGCGCGTTGCCGAGCTGGGTGTCGACTGCCTGCGCATCAACCCGGGCAACATCGGTCGCGAAGATCGCGTCAGGGCGGTGGTCGATGCCGCACGCGACAAGGGCATCCCGATCCGCATCGGCGTCAACGCCGGTTCGCTGGAGAAGGACCTGCAGAAGAAGTACGGCGAGCCCACCCCGCAGGCTCTGGTGGAGTCTGCGCTGCGCCATGTGGAGCATCTCGACAAGCTGGACTTCCAGGACTTCAAGGTCAGCGTGAAGGCATCCGACGTGTTCATGGCCGTCGAAGCCTATCGCCTGCTGGCCAAGCAGATCGTGCAGCCCCTGCACCTGGGCATCACCGAAGCCGGTGGCCTGCGTTCCGGTACCGTGAAATCCGCAGTGGGCCTGGGCATGCTGCTTGCCGAGGGTATCGGCGACACCATCCGCATCTCCCTGGCGGCGGATCCGGTGGAAGAGGTCAAGGTCGGCTTCGACATCCTCAAGTCCCTGCACCTGCGTTCCCGTGGCATCAACTTCATCGCCTGCCCGAGCTGCTCGCGGCAGAACTTCGATGTGGTCAAGACCATGAACGAGCTGGAAGGCCGTCTCGAAGACCTTCTGGTGCCGTTGGACGTGGCCGTCATCGGTTGTGTGGTCAACGGTCCGGGCGAAGCCAAGGAGGCCCATATCGGCCTCACCGGCGGCACCCCGAACAATCTGGTCTACATCGACGGCAAGCCGGCGCAGAAGCTGAACAACGACAACCTGGTGGACGAGCTGGAACGGCTCATCCGCGAGAAGGCGGCTGCAAAGGCCGAAGCTGACGCGGCGCTGATCGCCCGTAGCTGAAACAAGGAATCGACGTGAGCAAGACCCTGCAAGCCATTCGTGGCATGAACGACATCCTGCCGGAGCAGACGCCCGCCTGGCGTTATCTGGAAAACACCGTAGCGGACCTGCTGGACTCCTACGGTTACAAGGAAATCCGTCTGCCGATCCTCGAGTTCACCGAGCTGTTCGCGCGCGGCATCGGCGAAGGCACCGATGTGGTCGACAAGGAGATGTACACCTTCCTCGATCGCAACGAAGAGTCGCTGACCATGCGTCCGGAAGGCACCGCGGGCTGCGTGCGCGCCGTGCTCGAGCATGGCCTCACTGGTGGCGGTCAGGTGCAGAAGCTGTGGTACGCCGGCCCCATGTTCCGTTACGAGAAGCCGCAGAAAGGCCGCTATCGCCAGTTCCACCAGATGGGTGTGGAAGTCTTCAACCTGCCCGGCCCGGACATCGACGCCGAGCTGATCGTGCTCACCTGGCGCCTGTGGAAGAAGCTCGGCCTGTCTGACGCCGTGACCCTGCAGCTGAACAGCCTGGGTTCCAGCGAGGCCCGTGCTCGCTACCGCGATGCCCTGGTGGCTTACCTGCAGGAACGTTACGACCTGCTGGATGAAGACAGCCAGCGCCGTCTGACCACCAATCCCCTGCGTATTCTCGATAGCAAGGACGGTGGGACCCAGGCCCTGCTGGTGGATGCGCCGACCCTGCACGACTACCTCGACGAAGAGTCTCTGGTCCATTTCGAAGCCCTCAAGGCGCGACTGGATTCCGTGGGCATTCGCTATGAAATCAATCAGAAGTTGGTACGCGGTCTGGACTACTACAGCCGCACCGTCTTCGAGTGGGTGACCGACAAGCTGGGCTCCCAGGGCACCGTCTGTGCCGGCGGCCGTTACGACGGCCTGGTCTCCCAGTTCGGCGGCAAGCCGACCCCGGGCGTGGGTTATGCCATGGGCGTCGAGCGTCTCGTGCTGCTGCTGGAAACCCTCGGCCTGGTGCCGGACGAGCTGAACAGCCCGGCCGACGTTTATATCTGCGCCTTCGGCGAAACCGCCGAGTTGGCTGCACTTGGTCTTTCCGAGCAGCTGCGCGACGCCGTTCCGGGCCTGCGCCTGCTGGTCAACGCCGGTGCCGGCAGCTTCAAGAGCCAGTTCAAGAAAGCCGACAAGAGCGGTGCTCGCTACGCGTTGATCCTGGGGGACGACGAACTGGCCAAGCGCGTGGTAGGTTGCAAGCCGCTTCGCGACGACAGCGAACAACAAAGCATTGCCTGGGATGCTCTGGCCGAGCATCTCGCAGCCTGCCTGAAGCAGGCTTGAGCAAACAAAGATCAGGAGTACGGGGTTAAGCATGCAGACTGAAGAAGAACAGATTGCGCAATTCAGGGATTGGTGGCAGCGCAACGGCAAACCCATGCTCACTGGCGGCGCATTGGCGCTGGCGGTGGTCTTTGGTTGGCAGGCCTGGCAGAAGTACGAATCCAATCAGGCCCAGGGTGCCTCTATCGTTTACCAGCAACTGCTGGAAACCGCTCTGAATCCGAGCGGCACCCCCGATTCGGCGAAGGTCGCCGAGCTCGCCGGCAAACTGAAGAGCGACTTCGGCGGTACCCACTACGCCCAGTACGGCAGCCTGTTCGTGGCCAAGGTCGCGGTCGAGGCCGGCAAGCTGGATGACGCCGCCGCCGAACTCAAGTCCGTGCTCGACAAGCCTGCCGACGCAACCCTGGGCGAACTGGCGCGCCAGCGTCTGGCCCGTGTTCTGGCTGCCCAGAACAAGGCCGATGAAGCCCTCAAACTGCTGGATGGCGATGCCGACAAGGCCTTCGCTGCCAGCCGCGAAGAACTCAAGGGCGACCTGCTGGTTCAGCTGGGTCGCACCGACGATGCGCATGCCGCCTACCTGAAAGCCAAGGCCGCACTGCCTGAAGACGCCGCCGTGGGTGGCCTGCAGATGAAGCTCGACGACCTGGCAAAAGGGGACGCGTGACGTGATGCGTTGGAAGAATGCCGCAGTGCTGGCCCTCGCCGTTCTGGCCGTGGGCTGCAGCAGCAACAGCAAGAAGGAACTGCCGCCGGCCGAACTGCCCGACATCACTGAAGAAGTGACGCTGGACAAGGGCTGGAGCCGTTCGATCGGCGATGGCCAGGGCGAGACCTACAACCTGTTGGTGCCCGCCGTCGATGGCGACAGCATCTACGCCTCCGATGTGAACGGCGAGGTCATGGCGCTCAATCGCTTCAATGGCGACGTGATCTGGAAACAGGATCTCGAGCTGCCGGTTTCCGGCGCCGTTGGCGTTGGTTACGGCCTGGTGATGGTCGGCACCCTGAAGGGCGAAATCGTTGCCCTGGACGCCACCAACGGTGAAGAAAAGTGGCGTGCGCGCGTCAACGGCGAAGTGCTGGCTCCGGCGGCCAACAACGGTGACGTGGTGGTCGTGCAGACCCAGAACGACACCCTGTTCGGTTTCGACGCCGCCACCGGCAACCAGCTCTGGATCTACGAGAACACCCCGGCCGTGCTGACCCTGCGTGGTACCGGCGCGCCCATCGTGACCAACAACCTGGCCGTGGCCGGCCTTTCCACCGGCAAGGTGCTCGCGCTGGATATCAAGCGCGGCATTCCGGTCTGGGAACAGCGCGTGGCCGTGCCCCAGGGCCGCTCCGAGCTGGATCGCGTCGTGGACATCGACGGCGGCCTGCTGCTCTCCGGCGGTACCCTCTACATGGCCACCTACCAGGGTCGCGTTGCGGCGCTGGACCTGGAAAGCGGCCGTGTGCTCTGGCAGCGTGAGGCGTCCAGCTACGCCGGTGTCGCCCAGGGCTTCGGTAACGTCTACGTGAGCCTGGCCAATGGCACCGTGGAAGGCGTGGATGAGCGTTCCGCCTCCGCCCTCTGGAGCAATGATTCCCTGGCCCGTCGCCAGCTGTCCGCGCCGGAAGTGTTTTCCAGCTATGTGGCGGTCGGTGACTTCGAAGGCTACCTGCACCTGCTGAGCCAGGTGGATGGTCACTTCGTCGGCCGCACGAAGATCGACGGCGACGGCCTGCGTGCCCGTCCGCTGGTGGTCGGCGAGTGGATGTATGCCTACGGCAACGGCGGAAAGCTGGTCGGCCTGACCATCCGCTAAGCTGAAGCTTGATACCCGGCCGCTGCCGTCGAACGGCAGCGGCCTTTGTGTTTTATGAAATAACGAATGGAGAGCCTCATGGTTCCCGTAATCGCCCTGGTGGGTCGGCCAAACGTCGGCAAGTCCACCCTGTTCAACCGCCTGACCAAGACCCGTAACGCGATCGTCGCGGAATACGCAGGTCTCACCCGTGACCGCCAGTACGGCGAGGCGAAGTGGCAGGGTCGCACCTATATCGTCATCGACACCGGGGGTATCTCCGGCGACGAGGAAGGCATCGACGCAAAAATGGCCGAGCAGTCGCTGCAGGCCATCGAGGAAGCCGATGCCGTGCTCTTCATGGTCGACTCCCGCGCCGGCATGACCGCCGCCGACCAGATGATTGCCGAGCACCTGCGCAAGCGGAACAAGCGCAGCTTCCTGGTGGCGAACAAGGTCGATACCGTCGATCCGGATATCGCCCGTGCCGAGTTCAGCCCCCTGGGCCTGGGTGACGCGCTGCCGATTGCCGCTGCCCATGGCCGTGGCATCAGCCAGATGCTGCAAGAAGCGCTGGGCGTGTTCCCCCGTGACGACCAGGCCGATGAAGAGGAAGCCGCCGAGGCCGAAGTGGTCGCGGAAGGCGAGGAAGCCAAGCGCATCCCGGGCCCGAGCGAGAAGGATGGCATCAAGATCGCCATCATCGGTCGCCCCAACGTCGGCAAGTCCACCCTGGTCAACCGCATGCTCGGCGAAGAGCGGGTGATCGTGTACGACCAGGCCGGGACCACCCGCGACAGTATCTACATTCCCTTCGAGCGCAACGAAGAGAAGTACACCCTCATCGACACCGCGGGCGTACGCCGTCGGGGCAAGATCTTCGAGGCTGTGGAAAAGTTCTCGGTGGTGAAAACCCTGCAGGCCATCCAGGACGCCAACGTGGTGGTCTTCGTGATGGATGCCCGAGAAGGCGTGGTCGAGCACGACCTCAACCTGCTGGGCTTCGTGCTGGAAACCGGCCGCGCGCTGGTCATCGCCCTGAACAAGTGGGACGGCATGGAGCCGAGCGAGCGCGACTACGTGAAGACCGAGCTGGAGCGCCGGCTGTTCTTCGTCGATTTCGCCGACATCCACTTCATTTCCGCGCTGCACGGCACTGGCGTCGGGCACCTGTACAAGTCCGTGCAGGACTCGTTCCGCTCGGCCATCACTCGTTGGCCGACCAGCCGCCTGACCCAGATCCTCGAGGACGCGGTGCAGGAGCACCAGCCCCCGCTGGTCAACGGTCGCCGCATCAAGCTGCGTTACGCGCACCTCGGTGGTGCCAACCCGCCGCTGATCGTGATCCACGGCAACCAGGTGGAGTCGGTGCCGAAGTCCTACTCGCGCTACTTGGAAAACACCTACCGGCGTGTGCTCAAGCTGGTCGGTACGCCGATCCGTATCGAGTACAAGGGCGGCGAGAACCCCTTCGAGGGCAAGAAGAACACCTTGACCGAGCGTCAGGTGAACAAGAAGCGCCGCCTCATGTCGCACCACAAGAAGGCCGAGAAGAAGCGCCGAGACAAGAAGCGCTGATTCGCCGGAACGAAAAAGGGCGCCTTCGGGCGTCCTTTTTCTTTCCAGGGACTTACTTTGGGTGGAATTCGTCTTTCGTAGGAGCGAGCTCTGCTCGCGAATCGGGCAGGCACACTGCTTCGCGAGCAGAGCTCGCTCCTACCGGCGCTTCCTGTGGTCGTGGAATGGCTCAGGCCTTAAGCTATGACCCACACTTCCCAGTCGCCAGCAGCCTGAAGAAATGATCGCCAGCAAGTTGCCCAACGTCGGCACCACCATCTTCACCCGCATGTCCCAGCTCGCCGCTGAAGTCGGCGCCATCAACCTGTCCCAGGGCTTCCCGGATTTCCCCGCGCCTGCTGCCCTGTGCGACGCGGTCGGCCGGCACATCGCCAGCGGACATAACCAGTACGCGCCCATGACCGGCCTGCCGGCCCTGCGCGAGCAGGTGGCCGCCAAGGTCGCCACCTTCTATGGTCGCCAGGTCAGCGCCGACAGCGAGGTGACCGTCACCCCCGGCGCTACTGAAGCGATCTTCTGCGCCATCCAGGCGGTGGTCCGCGCAGGCGACGAAGTGATCGTCCTCGACCCCTGCTACGACAGCTATGAGCCGTCGGTGGAACTCGCTGGCGGCCGCTGCGTGCACGTGCCCCTGGCACTGCCGGGCTTTTCCATCGACTGGCAGCGTATGCGCGATGCGCTCAGCCCGCGCACCCGCATGATCATCCTCAACAGCCCGCACAACCCCAGTGGTGCGCTGATCTCCCGCGCTGAACTGGACCAGTTGGCCGAGCTGATTCGCGACCGCGATATCTACCTGGTATCGGACGAGGTCTATGAGCACCTGGTGTTCGACGGCGTTGGTCACGTCAGCGTGCTCGCCCATGACGAGCTCTACACCCGCTCCTTCGTGGTCAGCTCGTTCGGCAAGACCTATCACGTCACCGGTTGGAAGACGGGCTACGTGGTGGCACCGCCTGCGCTGTCTGCCGAGTTGCGCAAGGTCCACCAGTACGTGAACTTCTGCGGCGTCACTCCTTTGCAATGGGCATTGGCCGATTTCATGGCTGCGCACCCGGAGCACCTGGCTGAGCTTCCGGCCTTCTATCAAGCCAAGCGCGACCTGTTCTGCGACCTGCTGGCCGGTTCGCGCTTCCGTTTCACCCGCGCCGCCGGCACCTACTTCCAGCTGGTGGACTACAGCGCCATTCGCAACGACCTGGACGACGTGGCCATGTCCGAATGGCTGACCCGCGAGCACGGCGTCGCCGCCATTCCGGTTTCGGTGTTCTACCAGCAAGCGCCGAAAGACCTGCGCCTGGTACGGTTCTGCTTCGCCAAACGTGAGGAGACGCTGCGCCAGGCGGCGGAAAAGCTATGCGCGATCTGACCTCCCTGCCTGACCTCAAGCTGGCCCTGGTGCAGACCACCCTGGCCTGGCACGACCGCGCCGCCAACCTGGCGCACTTCGAAACCCTGCTCGAGCAAGCGAAAGGGGCGGACCTGATCGTCCTGCCGGAGATGTTCACCACCGGATTTTCCATGGACTCGGCAGCCCTCGCCGAGCCCGAAGAAGGTCCGACGCACGTTTGGCTGCGTGAGCAGGCGCGGCGCCTGGATGCGGTGATTACCGGCAGCGTGATCATCCAGGCCGCCGATGGCAGCCATCGCAACCGCCTGCTCTGGGTGCGTCCGGATGGCGAGATTCTGCATTACGACAAGCGCCACCTGTTCCGCATGGCGGGCGAGCACAAGCACTACACGCCGGGCGAGACCCAGGCGCTGTTCGAGCTCAAGGGCTGGCGGGTGCGTCCGCTGATCTGCTACGACCTGCGCTTCCCGGTGTGGAGTCGCGATCCCAACGATACCGACCTGCTCCTGTACACCGCCAACTGGCCGGCTGCCCGCCGCCATCACTGGAATCGCCTGCTGCCGGCACGGGCCATCGAGAATCTTTGCTACGTGGCTGCGGTGAACCGCGTCGGCACTGACGGCAAGGGCCATGGTTACAGTGGCGACAGCCAGGTGCTGGATTTCCAGGGCGAGCACCTACTGGACGCCGCCGATGCCGATGGCGTGTTCATCGCGAGCCTGTCCGCTTCGCAACTGGCGGCCTACCGCGAACGCTTCCCGGCGATGCGCGACGCAGACGCCTTCGACCTGCACCTTTGAGTCGGGGAAATCCATGAGCGAGCACAAGCCAATACCTGCCGGGGGCAACCTGCTCGTGGCAGGAGAGAAGGTCTACAACACGCCAGTGGAGGTCACCCTGGCGGTGATCGGCGGCAAATGGAAGTCGCTGCTGGTCTACCACCTGATCCCCGAGTCGCGACGCTTCTCCGAACTCAAGCGGCTGGTGCCGGGCATCACCGAAAAGATGCTGACCCAGCAGCTGCGGGAGCTTGAGCGCGACGGTATCGTCTCGCGCACCGTGTATGCCGAGGTGCCGCCAAGGGTGGAATACAGGTTGACCGAACATGGCATCAGCCTGAAACCGGTGCTGGATTCCATGTGCGCCTGGGGCAAATGCCACTGGCAGCAGCAGGGTTAGCCGAACTGGCCCGGATGGCGGTGCGCACGGCGCACCCTACCAGCGAGGCTTCTGCGTAGGGTGCGCTGTGCGCACCGGCATTTTCCCCACAAAAGAAAACCCCGCCGATTGGCGGGGTTTTTTATGGCGCTATCGGCTTCAGGCCGCTTCGGCCTCGGCCTGGCTCAGGGCGCGGTTGAGGGCGCTGAACACGGCACGGAAGCTCGCAGTGGTGATGTTCTCGTCGATGCCGATACCGTGCAGCGCACGGCCGCCGTTAACGCGCAGCTCGATGTAGGCCGCAGCCTTGGCGTTGGTGCCGGCGCCGATGGCGTGCTCGGAGTAGTCCATGATCTCCACCTTCACCGGCAGGCTGGCCACCAGGGCTTCCAGCGGGCCCTTGCCCATGCCGCGCAGGTGCTGGGTCTCGCCATTGACCTGGACTTCGATATCCACGGCGCTGGTGCCATTCTCTTCCTGCAGGCGATGGCCCTTCAGGGTGAATGGGGTAGCGGCCTGCAGGTACTCGGCGTCCAGCAGCTTGTAGATCTGCTCGGCGGTCATTTCCAGGCCCAGGCGATCGGTTTCCTTCTGTACCACCTGGCTGAATTCGATCTGCATGCGGCGCGGCAGGCTGATGCCGTATTCCTGCTCCAGCAGGAAGGTGATGCCGCCCTTGCCGGACTGGCTGTTCACACGGATCACCGCTTCGTAGCTGCGGCCGATGTCGGCCGGGTCGATCGGCAGGTAGGGCACTTCCCAGACGCCGTCTTCCTTCTGCTGGGTGAAGCCCTTGCGGATCGCGTCCTGGTGGGAACCGGAGAATGCGGTATGCACCAGGTCGCCCACATAGGGGTGGCGCGGGTGGACGGGCAGTTGGTTGCATTCTTCGACGACCTTGCGCACGGCATCGATGTCGGAGAAGTCCAGCTGCGGGTGCAGGCCCTGGGTGTACATGTTCAGCGCGAGGGTCACCAGGTCGACGTTGCCGGTGCGCTCGCCGTTTCCGAACAGGCAGCCTTCGACGCGGTCGGCACCGGCCATCAGGCCCAGTTCGGTGGCGGCGACGCCAGTGCCACGGTCGTTGTGGGTATGCAGGCTGATGATGACCGAGTCGCGGCGGCTGACATGACGCCCGAACCATTCGATCTGGTCGGCGTACACGTTAGGGGTTGCGCATTCGACGGTGGCCGGCAGGTTGAGGATGATCTTCTTCGCGGGAGTCGGTTGCCAGACGTCGATTACCGCATCGCAGACTTCCACGGCGAAATCCAGCTCGGTGGAGCTGAAGATTTCCGGCGAGTACTGGAAGGTCCAGTCGGTGCCTGGCTGCTCGGCGGCCAGCTTCTTGATCAGCTTGGCGGCGCTGGTGGCGATCTCGATCACACCGGCCTTGTCCTGGTTGAAGACGATGCGGCGGAAGGATGGCGCGGTGGCGTTGTAGACGTGGACGATGGCCTTCTTCGCGCCCTTCAGCGACTCAAAGGTACGGGTGATCAGGTCTTCACGTGCCTGGGTCAGCACCTGAATGGTCACGTCATCCGGAATGTGCCCGCCTTCGATCAGTTCGCGAACGAAGTTGAAGTCGGTATCCGAGGCAGAGGGGAAAGCCACCTCGATTTCCTTCAGGCCCACCTTCACCAGGGTCTTGAAGAAGCGCATCTTCTTCTGCGCATCCATCGGCTCGATCAGCGACTGGTTGCCGTCACGCAGGTCGGAGCTGCACCAGATCGGCACTTCGGTGATGGTCTTCGACGGCCAGGTGCGGTCCGGCAGATTGATGGCGGGGAAGGCGCGATATTTGCGGGACGGGTCTTTCAGCATGCTCATGGGGCAAATCCTTTTTACTGCGGGCCGTATGGTGGTCGGCCAGGCATTGAAGTCGGCGGGTGCGGCGGAGGTGGGATTCAGCCACGCAGTCGTGGGCTGACCAATCGCAGGCAGGCGTGTTGACGCAGAAGGATGAGGGTGTGTGCGGTTTTCATAGGGGCTAACCCTATTCATCGTGCGTGAATATGGCAAGCATTGTTAAAAAAACGGTGAAAAAGAGCGCAAGAATTTGCAAGGGAGGAATTTATTGCGCGATTGCTGAAGTTTTCTAGAGATGATTGCGCTGCTTTTTTCGGGTGGAGCAGCTCGCCCGCGAAAAGCCCCGTGCCGGGCAATCCGCGGGCAGTGCGCGGTCACTCGGCGTTTGGCAGACGAAGTGTGCGCATGTCCGCGCCGCTGGGGTGCTGGAACACCCGCAGGCCGAACTCGGGAAGAATCGCCAGCAGATGGTCGAAGATGTCGGACTGGATGGACTCGTAACTCGCCCAGGCGGTGGTATTGGTGAAGCAGTAAAGCTCCAGCGGCAGACCGTCGGCGGTGGGGGCCAACTGCCGCACAATCAGGGTCATGTCCTTGCGGATGTCCAGGTTCTCCCGCAGGTAGTGCTCGACGTAGGCGCGGAAGGTGCCGATGTTGGTCAACTGGCGGCTGTTGATAGGCAGGCGAAGGGATTCATCCAACTGGCTGTTCCAGCTGAGCAACTCGCTTTCCTTGGCTTTCAGGTAACCGTCCAGCAGGCGGAAGCGGTGCAGGCGGTCGATGTCATCCGCGCTGAGGAAATGCACGCTGTTCTGGTCCAGGTACAGGCAGCGCTTGATCCGCCGGCCGCCGGATTCCTGCATGCCCCGCCAGTTCTTGAACGAGTCGGTGATGAAGCGCTTGGTGGGGATGGTGGTGATGGTCTTGTCCCAGTTTTGCACTTTCACCGTATGCAGGGCGATGTCGATGACGTCGCCGTCGGCATTGAGCTGCGGCATCTCCACCCAGTCGCCGACACGGATGATGTCGCTGGAGGTGATCTGCACGCTGGCCACCAGGGAAAGCAGGGTGTCCTGGAAGATCAATAGCAACACCGCCGCCATGGCACCCAGGCCGGAGAGCAGGATCAGCGGCGAGCGGTCGATCAGGCTGGCGATCATCAGGATGGTGGCGATGGCGAAGATGGCGATCTTCAGCACCTGCACATAGCCCTTGATGGGCCGCAGGTGGGCGTCCTTGCGGCGCTGGTAGAGGCTGCTGACGATGTTCAGCGCGGCGCTCAGGGCCAGGGCAATGGTGAGGATGATGAAGGCGGTGCAGACGTTGGTGATCACTTCCACCAGCGCGGTGGGCAGGTTCGGTACGATCTTGACGCCGAACGCCAGTACCAGGGCGGGCACCACGTTGGCCAGGCGCTTGATCAGGCCGTGGTCCTGTATATGGGCGCCGGTAATGCGGAACAGGCCGCGCAGGAGAATGCGGCGGACTATCCAGTTGGAAACCCAGGCCAGCAGGATGAGGGCGCTGGTGGAGACGACGGTGTGCAGTTCGTTGTGCTGCCGTAGCCACATCAGCCACTGGGTGGCTTCTTCTTGCATGGGCTGCTCCCTTTATCTATCCGGTGAGCGGGGCGGGCCCCGGGAAGCGCCGGACCATAACAAATAGGCCCCGCTGGTCCAAACCCAGGCTGTAAGCGCGGATGTCCCTCAGGGCTTGTAGGCACCGATGAAGATAGCCGGGTCCACCCGTACGTCATTCAAGCTGACATTCCAGTGCATGTGCGGACCGGTGGCGCGGCCGGTGGCGCCGACGCGGCCGACCACACCGCCGCGGGGCAGTTGCTGGCCGAGTTTCACCTCTACCTTCGACATGTGACAGAACATGCTGATCAGGCCCTGGCCATGGTCGACGAACACCGTCTTGCCATTGAAGAAGTAGTTGCCGATCAGGATCACCTTGCCCGCTGCCGGCGCCTTGATCGGCGTGCCGGCACCCACCGCGAAGTCCAGGCCGGAGTGCGGGTTGCGCTCCTCGCCATTGAAGAAGCGGCGCAGGCCGAAGGGGCTGGAAAGCGGGCCGTTCACCGGCTTGTCGAACAGCAGGTTGCTCGGCGAGCCGGGACTGAAGCGGCGGTAGGCGGTGGTCTGCTCGGCCAGTTCGCGGTCGATGCGCTTGAGGTCTTCCGGCAGCGGGTTCACCTGCCGTGTATTGGCCAGTTTGATGTGCTGTTCACGATAGGTGCGAGGGCCAACGGCGAAAGCCAGCTTGCGTCCGTCGCTGACCTCGAGCAGCTGCTGGCCGGCCTTGGTACCCAGCGGAATGCCGACGATGGCGATCCAGTCGCGGCCGTCTTCCTTCACCACCAGCACGGGTTTGCCCTGGTAACGCGCGGTGGGGGTCTGGGCGCCGTTGCCCAGTTGGACCACCGCCACGCCACCCGGTACCGGCTTGTTCAGCAGGCGCGTGATGAAGCCTTCGGCATGGGCGGGGAGGGCAAGGCAGAAGAGCAGGGCGGCAAGCAGGCGCATTATCAATCCAGCAGGGAGAGGTTCACGGGGGTGAGGTGGTTGTCTTCAACCCGCACGTCCAGCTCGCCTTCACCGAGTCGGGCCTTCAGGCGCTGGCCGGGGCGGGTCTGGCTGGCGGCGCGGACGGCCTGGCCGCGCTCGTCGAGCAGGATGCTGTAGCCGCGCCCGAGTGTGGCCAGGGGGCTGACCACGTGCAGGGTCTGGGCGAGGGCGTCGAGGCGCTGGCGACGGTCCTTGAGGGCATCGCGGGCGGCGCGGGGCAGGCGCTCGGCGAGGCTGTCGAGCTTCTGTCGCAGGAGCGCCAGGCTGCGCCCCGGATGCTGTGCAGCGAGGCGGGTATCCAGGCGCGCCAGTTGCTCGTGGCGAATCTGCTGCCTTCGCTCGAAGGCGCGGCGCAGGCGCATGTCCAGGTCGTCCAGGCGCTGGGCTTGCTGGCGCAAGCGTTCGCCGGGGTGACGCAGGCGTCGGAACAGGCCGTCCAGGCGCAGGCGCTCACGGGTCAGCTGTTCCCGCAGGCGCAGGACGAGGCGGCGGTGCAGGCCATCGAGGCGCTGCTGCAGCTCGCTTGCGTCGGGCGCCAGCAGTTCGGCAGCGGCCGATGGGGTAGGGGCGCGTACATCGGCAACGAAGTCGCTGATGGAAACGTCCGTTTCATGGCCCACGGCGCTGACGATGGGCGTCTGGCAGGCGGCCACGGCGCGCGCCACGGCTTCTTCGTTGAAGCACCAGAGGTCCTCCAGGGAACCGCCGCCCCGGGCGAGTATCAGCGCATCGAAGCCCTGCGTATCGGCTAGCGCCAGGGCGCGAACGATCTGCGCGGTGGCTTCGCGGCCCTGGACGGCCGTGGGGATCAGGGTCAGCTGCACCTGCGGCGCACGACGGCGGAACACGCTGATGATGTCGCGGATCACGGCGCCTGTGGGCGAACTGATGATGCCGATGCGTTGCGGGTGAGCGGGCAGCGGGCGTTTGCGTTCGGTGGCGAACAAGCCTTCGGCGGCGAGCTTCTCCTTCAACGCCTCGAAGGCCAGGCGCAGGGCGCCATCGCCGGCTGGCTCGACCGTATCGGCGATCAGCTGGTAGTCGCCACGCCCTTCGAACAGCGAAACCTTGCCGCGCACGCGCACGGCCAGGCCATCGCGCAGGGCCTGGCGCACGCGCTGGGCGTTCTGTCGGAACAGGGCGCAGCGAACCTGGGCCTGGGCGTCCTTGAGGGTGAAGTAGAGATGGCCGGAAGCGGGACGGGCGAGGTTGGAGATCTCGCCTTCCACCCAGACCTGCGGAAACACGTCCTCCAGTAAATGGCGGGCGCGCTGGTTGAGCTGGCTGACGGTCAGCACCTCGCGATCGAGGCCGAGCCGTTGGAAGGGGTCTTTGAGCATGGGTGGAAATGATAATGGCTTTGTCGCCATGCGCCATAGTTGACGAGTGAGGGATGACGTTTAAGCTGCGCGCCCTTTCCACCCAAGCAGGAGACCCGCGATGGAATCGAGTCAGTTGATCATCGTGCCGCAGATTTCCACTGTGCCCGGCCATCAGGCCCTGGCGGGGCGCATGCTGCGCTGGCTGGCACGGCGCGAGGTAGTCGAGGCACTGCCGAGCACCTGTGGCCTGCGTGGCAATCGCATGGCTTACGCCATCGCCGCTGGCGCGCGCGAGGTGGTGGAGAATCCCGAGCGCTTGCCATTTGGCCAGTCGGTGAACGGCCTCGAACTGGTGGACAAGCGCTGCATCTACACACCTACCCGCAATTTCCTCAACGAAGCGGGTTGTCCGAAGTGCCGCCAGGAAGTGGGAGAGCCGCTGTTCGAGAGCCTGGAGGAGTGGTGGCCGGGGCAGACGGACAATTTCAGTTGCCCCGAATGCGGCTTCGAGGATGACATCAACGGTTTCCTCTTCCTCCAGCCCTGCGGTTTCTCCAACCTGGGATTCATCTTCAACGGCTGGGGCGAAACCCGCTTCACCCCAGCATTTCTCGACGCTTTCAGCGATCGACTGGGGTTCGCCGTGCGCCAGGTGCGAACGGACGGATGACGACCACTGATCGGCTTGGCATGTTTTTTTGCGGGAAACGCTCTACAGCCCATCGGCTGCGTTGAGTGGAGGCCGTGGCCTCGTTATAATGGCGCGCTTCCAATTTTCCCGCCTGGGAGCCCCCGCCATGCTGCGCATCAGCCAAGAAGCCCTGACCTTCGACGACGTTCTCCTGATTCCGGGATATTCCGAGATTCTGCCGAAGGATGTCAGCCTCAAGACCCGCCTGACCCGCGGCATCGAATTGAACATCCCGCTGGTTTCCGCCGCGATGGATACCGTGACCGAAGCGCGTCTGGCCATCGCCATGGCTCAGGAAGGCGGCATCGGCATCATCCACAAGAACATGACCATCGAGCAGCAGGCTTCCGAGGTGCGCAAGGTCAAGCGCCACGAGACCGCAATTGTCCGTGACCCGGTGACCGTAACCCCCTCCACCAAGATCATCGAGCTGCTGCAGATCGCCCGCGAATACGGCTTCTCCGGCTTCCCGGTGGTGGAAGAGGGCGAGCTGGTCGGCATCGTGACCGGCCGCGACCTGCGCTTCAAACCGAATGTCGGTGACACCGTCGCCGCCATCATGACGCCGAAGAACAAGCTGGTTACCGCCCGCGAAGGCACCCCGCTGGAAGAGATGAAGGTCAAGCTCTACGAAAACCGCATCGAGAAGATGCTGGTGGTCGACGAGAACTTCTATCTGCGCGGCCTGGTGACCTTCCGCGATATCGAGAAGGCCAAGACCTATCCGCTGGCTTCCAAGGACGACCTGGGCCGCCTGCGCGTAGGCGCTGCCGTAGGCACCGGCGCTGACACCGGCGAGCGCGTTTCCGCACTGGTTGCCGCGGGTGTCGACGTGGTGGTGGTGGACACCGCCCACGGCCACTCCAAGGGTGTGATCGAGCGCGTGCGCTGGGTCAAGGACACTTACCCGCACGTACAGGTGATCGGCGGCAACATCGCCACCGGCGACGCCGCCAAGGCCCTGGCCGAGGCTGGCGCTGACGCGGTCAAGGTCGGTATCGGCCCGGGCTCCATCTGCACCACCCGTATCGTTGCCGGTGTCGGCGTACCGCAGATTTCCGCCATCGCCAACGTCGCCGCCGCTCTGGCCGGCTCCGGCATTCCGCTGATCGCCGACGGCGGCATCCGCTTCTCCGGTGACCTGTCCAAGGCCATCGTGGCGGGTGCTTCCTGCGTGATGATGGGCTCCATGTTCGCCGGTACCGAAGAGGCACCGGGCGAGGTCGAACTGTTCCAGGGCCGTTCCTACAAGGCCTATCGCGGCATGGGCTCGCTGGGCGCCATGGCGCAGTCCCAGGGCTCCTCTGACCGTTACTTCCAGGACTCCTCGGCAGGCGCCGAGAAGCTGGTTCCGGAAGGCATCGAGGGCCGCGTTCCGTACAAGGGCACCCTGACCGCCATCGTCCACCAGCTGATGGGCGGCCTGCGTGCCTCCATGGGCTACACCGGTTGCTCCACCGTCGAGGAAATGCGTACCAAGCCGCAGTTCGTCCGCATCACCGGCGCCGGCATGGCCGAGTCCCACGTCCACGACGTACAGATCACCAAGGAAGCCCCGAACTACCGCGTTGGTTGAGGCTGACTTAAAGCTAGTGCGTCACGGGGCTGTCTGATTCAGCCCCGTGTCGTTTGTGAATTCCGTAACGAGAGATGGCCATGTCCCAAGACATTCACGCCCACCGGATCCTGATCCTCGACTTCGGTTCCCAGTACACCCAGCTGATCGCCCGTCGTGTGCGCGAGATCGGCGTGTACTGCGAAATCCACCCGTTCGACATGAGCAACGAGGCGATTCGCGCCTTCGCGCCGCGCGGCGTCATCCTCGCCGGCGGCCCCGAATCGGTGCACGAAGCCAACAGCCCGCGTGCGCCGCAGGCCGTGTTCGACCTGAACGTGCCGCTGTTCGGCATCTGCTACGGCATGCAGACCATGGCCGAGCAACTGGGTGGCAAGGTGCAGGGTTCCGACCTGCGCGAATTCGGTTACGCCCGTGTCGACGTGGTCGGCAAGGCCCGCCTGCTGGACGGCATCGAAGACCATATCGATGACGACGGCGTACTCGGTCTCGACGTCTGGATGAGCCACGGTGACAAGGTCACCGACATGCCGTCCGGCTTCCACATCCTGGCCAGCACCCCGAGCTGCCCGATCGCCGCCATGGCTGACGATCACCGTGCCTACTACGGCGTGCAGTTCCACCCGGAAGTGACCCACACCAAGCAGGGCGGCCGTATCCTTTCCCGCTTCGTGCTGGATATCTGCGGCTGTGCCGCTCTCTGGACCCCGTCCAACATCGTCGAAGATGCCATCGCCACCGTCCGTGCCCAGGTGGGCTCGTCCAAGGTGCTGCTGGGCCTGTCCGGCGGCGTGGACTCCTCCGTGGTAGCGGCGCTGCTGCACCGCGCCATTGGCGACCAGCTGACCTGCGTCTTCGTCGACAACGGCCTGCTGCGCCTGCACGAGGGTGATCACGTGATGGCCATGTTCGCCGAGAACATGGGTGTACGCGTGGTTCGCGCCAACGCTGAAGAGAAGTTCCTCTCTCGCCTGGCCGGCGTCGCCGACCCGGAAGAGAAGCGCAAGATCATCGGCCGCACCTTCATCGAAGTGTTCGATGAAGAAGCCACCAAGCTGCAGGGCATCAAGTTCCTCGCCCAGGGCACCATCTACCCCGACGTGATCGAGTCGGCCGGCGCCAAGACCGGCAAGGCCCACGTGATCAAGTCCCACCACAACGTCGGTGGCCTGCCGGAAGACATGCAGTTCGAACTGGTCGAGCCGCTGCGCGAGCTGTTCAAGGATGAAGTGCGCAAGATCGGTCTGGAACTGGGCCTGCCCTACAGCATGGTCTACCGCCACCCGTTCCCCGGCCCGGGCCTGGGCGTGCGCATCCTCGGCGAAGTGAAGAAGGAATACGCCGACCTGCTGCGTCGTGCCGACCACATCTTCATCGAAGAGCTGCACAAGGCGGACTGGTACCAGAAGACCAGCCAGGCCTTCGTGGTGTTCCAGCCGGTGAAATCCGTTGGCGTGGTCGGCGATGGCCGTCGCTACGCTTGGGTCGTGGCCCTGCGCGCAGTGGAAACCATCGACTTCATGACCGCTCGCTGGGCGCACCTGCCCTATGAGCTGCTGGAGACCGTCTCCAACCGCATCATCAACGAGATCGAAGGCATCTCCCGCGTCACCTACGACGTGTCGAGCAAACCGCCGGCGACCATCGAGTGGGAATGACGCGAGTGCGCAAGCGCTAGCGAAACGGAACCGGCCAGGCCTCAAAGCCTGGCCGGTTTTGTTTTGGGGCGGCCTCTGGGGGGGAAGGGCTGGACGTAGGGTGCGCTGCGCGCACCGCTTTTCCTGCACGCAATTCCTGGTGCGCATGGCGCACCCTACGGGTCAGATTCAGTTGTCAGACGTTGGCGTGGGTATCGACCACCAGCGTCAGTCGCGCAATGAATCCGTCGCCATCTTCCACCAGCTCCGCGACCGACTGTTCGCCGTCCTGGCGGCGGAAGACATAGTCCTGCTCCAGCGATGTCCACTCCTGGTCGGGGTGGGAGTAGGGCGGTTTCGCCATCGCCGGGCGGATGACCGATTCGGGGAAGTACAGCTGCCCGGTGTGGATATCCCGCTCGCTCAGATGCACCTTCAGGTGCACATGGTTGGTTCTGCCGGGGTAGTAGCCAGGGAGGATGCTGTGAAACTCCGCGCGACCGTCGTCGTCGGTGATCTGTACGCCACGCAGAAAGCGGCTCGCCGCGTCGCTCCCCACGCCCGAATAGGCGCCGTGCGCATCGCAGTGCCAGATCTCCAGGGCGGCATCGCCCAATGGGCGACAGCTGTCGAGCTGCAGCACCTCGAACTGCAGTCGCAAAGCTGTGCCTGGTTTGCCGTCCGTGATGTCCTGGCGCAATAGCGCATCTTCCAGGTAGAAGGGGCCGGCGGTCTGCGCCGGGCTGAGGCGGCAGGTCCTGGTGGTATCGGCCTGGCCGAAACGCGGCCAGTTCAATAGCACCAGACCGCCGAGACCGAGTTGCATCACTTGGCGGCGGGTGGGATGCACGGAGACGTTCCTCTGTAGAGAGTCGGACCTCACATTCAGCCTAGACCTGGCGCGGACCGGCTGCTGCGCCCATCGGTCGCGGCCGATGCAGATGCTTTTACTTATCTTTCACAGCCCCTGGGTGTATCTTGTGCGCCCCAAAGCCGGCCCGACAGAGGCTGGTTCGATTAGCCGATGGGACAGCCCCGTTCTTCCCCAGAGGAGCCTGACCCCCATGACCTTCACTCGCAGACAGATTCTCGGCGGCCTTGCCGGCCTCGGCATTGTCGGTCTTGGTGCCGGTGGCGCTCGCTATTGGCTGGGCCGCACCCTGGATGCCAAGACCCACGACTACGAGCTGATCGCCGCGCAGCTGGATCTCGAGCTGGTTCCAGGCCACACCACGCCTGCCTGGGCCTATGGTGGTCAGGCGCCGGGTGTCGAGCTGCGCTCGCGCCAGGGGGACTGGCTGCGGGTGCGCTTCATCAACAAGCTCGACGAACCCACCACCATCCATTGGCACGGCATCCGTGTGCCCCTGGAAATGGATGGTGTTCCCTACGTTTCGCAGTTGCCGGTGCTGCCCGGCGAATACTTCGACTACCGTTTCAAGACCGACGATGCGGGCAGTTTCTGGTACCACCCGCACCTGTCCAGCGCCCATCAGCTGGGGCGCGGCCTGGTCGGTCCACTGATCGTCGAAGAGCGTGAGCCTTCCGGCTTCAAGCACGAGAAAGTGCTCAGCCTGAAGACCTGGCACGTGGATCAGGAAGGCGCCTTCACTGCCTTCAGCGTCCCCCGCGAGGCCGCCCGTGAAGGCACCCGTGGCCGCCTGAGCACCATCAACGGCAAGTCGCTGCCGACCATTGAACTGCCCGCGGGGCAAGTGGTGCGCCTGCGCATCCTGAACCTGGACAACACCGTCACCTACCGGCTCAACCTGCCGGGTGGCGAAGCGCGCATCTATTCCCTCGATGGTCACCCGGTGAAACCGCGCGACCTCGGTAAGGAGTACTGGCTGGGACCGGGCATGCGCATCGAACTGGCGATCAAGGTGCCGGCCGAAGGCACCGAGGTGCCACTGCGCAATGGTCCATTGCGCCTGGCGACGCTGAAGAGCGTGGCCAGCAGCGAGGCGCCCGGTGACTGGCCGGCGCCGCTGCCGGACAACCCGGTACCCGAGCCCGACCTGGAGAAGGCCCAGGTGCTGCGTTTCAACTTCGAGTGGGCCGCGACCCTGGCCAGCGCCGCCGGACGTCCGAGCAACTACTGGCAGATCAACGGCAAGGCCTGGGACATCAACGACAAGACCTGCGCGGACCGCCCCATTGCCCGGTTGAAGAAGGATGGCCACTACATCTTCGAGCTGCGCAATATGGCCCAGTACCTGCACCCCATCCACCTGCACGGCATGGCGTTCAAGGTGCTGGACTCGGACCGCAAGTCGATCATTCCGTACTTCACCGACACCTACCTGCTGGGCAAGAACGAGACCGCGCGCATCGCGCTGGTGGCGGAGAACCCGGGTGTCTGGATGTTCCACTGCCACGTCATCGACCATATGGAAACCGGTCTGATGGCCGCCATCGAGGTTGTCTGAACCCGCCATGCGCCAGCCCCAGATCATCGACCGCAGCCGCGACGAACATTTCATGCGTGAAGCCCTCTCCCTGGCCCAGCAGGGCGCGGCCTTGGGGGAAGTGCCGGTAGGCGCGGTACTGGTCAAGGATGGCGAGATCGTCGGGCGCGGTTTCAATTGCCCGATCTCCGGCCACGACCCCAGTGCCCATGCCGAGATGGTGGCGGTGCGCGACGCCGCCAGCCGCCTGGAGAACTATCGCCTGGTGGGAAGCACCCTCTACGTCACGCTCGAGCCCTGCAGCATGTGCGCCGGGCTCATCGTCCATTCGCGGATTACCCGCGTCGTCTACGGTGCCACCGAGCCCAAGGCGGGCGTGGTGGTCAGCCGTGGCCAGTTCTTCAACCAGGAATTCCTCAATCACCGGGTGCTGGTGGAGGGCGGAGTGTTGGCGCAGGCGTGCAGCGAGATGCTTTCCGCCTTCTTCCAGGCCCGTCGAGCCGCGCGCAAGGACGTCTGACTCGGACGCTTCCGACAGGCTATTCGACCAAGGTCGGGCCAATTGCCGCTAGACCCTGAATTCTCCTGTGCTAAGGTGCGCGGCCGTCCAAAATGGGCGGCCCAGAGCGTCTCGTTCACGAGTCGCTGGGGAAGGCTCCGATAGGGGCCACCGCCAGGAGGCGCCCGCAATCCCGTTGTCCCGCAGTGCCCGTTTCACCGTTTGACGGAAAGGCCATGGCAGCTTCAGGTCAGGGTCCTCCTGAAAACATGAATGTGTTGTTGAGGGTGCTGTTATGAGTGAAACCAGGGTCCAGTCGTACCAGGATCAGGTTGGGGCGGAGCCAGTCGATGCGTCGGGACTGGCAGTCCATCGGCTGAGCTTCCTTGAAGCCGTCGCCATGATCGTAGGCACCAACATCGGGGCTGGCGTGCTCTCCATGGCCTATGCCAGCCGCAAGGCCGGCTTCATGCCCTTGTTGCTGTGGCTCGCGGTGGCGGGCGTGTTCACCACCATTTCCATGCTTTATGTGTCGGAAACCGCGCTGCGGACCCGTACCCACAACCAGCTGAGTGGACTCGCACAGCGCTACGTGGGTTCGTTCGGTGCCTGGGCCATTTTTCTTTCGGTTGCGGTCAACAGCATCGGTGCGCTGATCGCCTATATGAGCGGCAGCGGCAAGATCCTCAGCGCCTTCTTCGGTATCAGTCCGGCGCTGGGCAGCCTGCTGTTCTTCCTGCCGGCGGCGCTGGTGCTCTATCTCGGCCTGGGCGCGATCGGCAAGGGTGAAAAGTTCATCAGCATCGGCATGGTCAGCATGATCGTGGTGCTGGTGGTCGCCACCTTGGTCAACGAGAACACCGACGTTGCCCGCCTGCTGGAAGGTGACTGGATCTACATGGTGCCGGTGTTCAACATCGCGGTGTTCTGCTTCTCCGCGCAGTACATCGTCCCGGAGATGGCCCGTGGATTCAGCCATGCACCGTCGCAACTGCCCAAGGCGGTGATCACCGGCATGCTGGTGACCTTCTGCCTGCTGGCGATCGTGCCCATGTCAGTGATTTCCCTGAACGGGCTGGAAAACCAGACTGAAGTCGCCACGCTGGCGTGGGGCCAGGCGCTGGGACAGTGGGCGTTCTACACCGCCAACACGTTCGCCCTCTGCGCCATGCTGACCTCCTACTGGGGGTTGGGTGGCAGCTTTCTGACCAACATCTTCGACAAGTTTCACAAGCTCGGTCCGGAAAATCAGCCGAAGACCCGTCTTCTGGTGCTCGGAATCGTGTGCGTACCACCTTTCCTGCTGGCCTACAGCGGCATGGTGGGCTTCGTTAACGCGCTGTACTTCGCCGGTGCCTTCAGTGGCGTGATCCTGTCCATCATGCCGATCCTCATGCTGCGATCTGCTCGTCGCCACGGGGATCTGCAACCGGCCTGGCAGTGTGGCTGGATCGCCCATCCGCTGATCCAGGTGTTCATTGTGATGATCTACCTGGCCAGCGCCGCTTATGCCATCTGTAGCGCGCTCAACCTGCTGCCATCCGGCTGGTGATTGCCAGACATGAAAAAGCCCGCTTCAATGCGGGCTTTTTCATGTCTGGAACAACAGCTCAGAGCTTTTCGTCCTGCTGGTCTTCCGGTGGGCGGGTCTTGTTGATACCGGGCAGGTGGCTGGCGTTTTCGGCCAACTGGCTGCCTTCCATCTGCGGCTGGGTCACCCAGGTGAGGATGTCGTAGTAGCGGCGGATGTTTTGCACGAAGTGCACCGTCTCGCCGCCACGGGCATAACCATAGCGGGTCTTGCGGTACCACTGCTTCTGCGACAGGCGCGGCAGCATCTTCTTCACGTCCAGCCACTTGTTCGGGTTCAGGCCCTCGGCTTCGGCCAGCTTGCGGGCGTCACCCAGGTGGGCGATGCCGATGTTGTAGGCGGCCAGGGCGAACCAGGTACGGTCCGGCTCCTTGAGGTCGTCGGAGAGACCGTCCTTGATCATGGTGAAGTACTTGCCGCCGCCATGGATGCTCTGCTGGGCGTTCAGGCGGTTGGATACGCCCATGGCCTTGGCGGTGCCCTCAGTCAGCATCATCAGGCCGCGCACACCGGTCTTGGAGGTGGCGGTGGGCTGCCAGAGGGATTCCTGGTAGCCGATGGCCGCCAGCAGGCGCCAGTCCACGTCGTTCTTCTGCGAAGCCACGCGGAAGTGCTGCTCGTACTTGGGCAGGCGCTGCTGCAAGTGCTTGGCGAAGGTGTAGGCGCCAACGTAGCCGAGTACGTCTACATGGCCGTAGTAGCGATCTTTCAGGCGCTGCAGGGTGCCGTCCTTGCGGGCCTTGTCGAGGAAAGCGTTGACCTCGTTGTAGAGGCTGTCGTCCTCGCCCGGCGCCATGGCCCAGGCCAGGCTGGTGGCGTCGCCGAGGTCGAAGGCCACGCGCACGTTGGGGAAGTAGACCTGGTTCATCGCCAGCTCGTTGGAATCCACCAGGGTCAGGTCGATCTGCCCTTCGTCGACCATGCGCAGCAGGTCGACCACTTCGACTTCGTCGGATTCCTCGTACTTCAGCCCCGGCAGGGTGGCTTTCAATGTCGCCAGTTGCTCGGCATGGCTGCTGCCCTTGAGGACCAGGATGCGGCGGCCTACCAGGTCTTCGGGGCGGGTGGGGCGGCGTTCGCCATTGCGGTAGATGACCTGGGGGGTGACATCCAGGTAGGAATGAGAGAAACGCACATCGTCCTTGCGCGCGTCGCTGGCCACCAGGCCCGCGGCGGCCAGCACCGGGCCGTTGGCCTGGCCCAGGCGGAAGTAGAGATCGTCCAGCTTGTCAGCGGTTTCGATCTTGAGTTCGACGCCCAGATCGTCGGCAAAACGCTTGACCAGTTCGTACTCGAAACCGGTTTCGCCGTTGCGATCTTCGAAATAGGTGGCGGGGCTGTTGCGTGTGATCACGCGTAGCACACCCTCCTCCTGAACGCGCTCGAGGGTGGTGGGCTGTTTGCAGCCGACGAGCATCAGGAAGAATCCGGTAGCCAGGGCCCAGAACGCCCGACGTGTGCCGAACACGTGGTGATTTAGCATCCACGGAGTATACGCAAAGCCTGGCGGGCGCCATATCTCGACAGAGGGCATCTTCTCTGCTAGCTGTCAGGCGACGCGAGGCACCTTCAGAGGTGCCGGATAGCGGCACTTTGCGCTAGAATGCACGGCCTCCAAGCACACCCCTTCCCCAGAGGCTGTCCCGAAGATGTTGATCCTGCGCGGTGCTCCCGCCCTTTCCGCTTTTCGCCACGGCAAACTGCTCGAGCAACTGACCCAGAAGGTCCCCGCCGTCAGCGGACTCTATGCCGAGTTCACCCACTTCGCCGAAGTGATTGGCGTACTCAGCGGGGAGGAAGAGCAAGTCCTGGCTCGCCTGCTCAAGTACGGCCCGAGCGTCCCGGTTCAGGAGCCCAGCGGCCGCCTGTTCCTGGTAGTGCCGCGCTTCGGCACCATCTCGCCCTGGTCGAGCAAGGCCACCGACATTGCCCGTAACTGCGGCCTGGCCAAGATCGAACGTCTGGAACGCGCTATTGCCTACTACGTGGCAGGCGAGTTCAGCGACGCCGACGCGCAGCTCATCGCCAGCAGCCTGCACGACCGCATGACCCAGCTGGTGCTGGCCGGCGCGGAAGAGGCTTCCAGCCTGTTCAGCCATGCCCAGCCCAAGCCGCTGACTGCCGTGGATATCCTCGGTGGCGGCCGCGCCGCGCTGGAAAAGGCCAACGTCGAACTGGGCCTGGCCCTGGCCGAAGACGAAATCGATTACCTGGTGAAGAGCTTCAGCGACCTGGGCCGCAACCCCCACGACGTCGAATTGATGATGTTCGCCCAGGCGAACTCCGAGCATTGCCGCCACAAGATCTTCAACGCCAGCTGGGACATCGACGGCCAGGCGCAGGAGAAGAGCCTGTTCGGCATGATCAAGAACACCTACGAGATGCACCGTGAGGGCGTGCTGTCCGCGTACAAGGACAACGCTTCGGTGATCGTGGGTTCCACCGCCGGCCGTTTCTTCCCGGACCCGGCGACCCGTCAGTACGGTGCTACCCAGGAGCCCGTGCACATCCTGATGAAGGTGGAAACCCACAACCACCCGACCGCCATCGCCCCGTTCCCCGGCGCCTCCACCGGTTCCGGTGGTGAGATCCGCGACGAAGGCGCGACTGGCCGTGGCGCCAAGCCCAAGGCTGGCCTGACCGGTTTCACCGTTTCCAACCTGCAGATCCCCGGTTTCGAGCAGCCCTGGGAAAAGCCCTATGGCAAGCCCGAGCGCATTGTCACCCCGCTGGACATCATGATCGAAGGCCCGCTGGGCGGCGCCGCGTTCAACAACGAGTTCGGCCGTCCGGCCCTGACCGGCTACTTCCGTACCTTCGAGCAGGCCATCGACACCCCCCACGGTGAAGAAGTGCGCGGCTATCACAAGCCGATCATGCTCGCCGGCGGCATGGGCAACATCCGCGAAGAGCACGTGCAGAAGGGCGAGATTTCCATCGGCGCCAAGCTGATCGTCCTCGGCGGCCCGGCCATGCTCATCGGCCTGGGCGGCGGTGCCGCATCTTCCATGGCTACCGGCGCCAGCTCCGCCGACCTGGACTTCGCCTCCGTGCAGCGCGACAACCCGGAAATGGAACGTCGCTGCCAGGAAGTGATCGACCGTTGCTGGCAGATGGGTTCGGACAACCCCATCAAGTTCATCCACGACGTGGGTGCCGGCGGTATTTCCAATGCCCTGCCCGAACTGATCAACGACGGCGGCCGTGGCGGTCGCTTCGAACTGCGCGCCGTGCCCAACGACGAGCCGGGCATGAGCCCGCTGGAAATCTGGTGCAACGAATCCCAGGAGCGCTACGTGCTCTCCGTGGACGCCGCTGACTTCGAGCGCTTCAAGGCCATCTGCGAGCGCGAGCGCTGCCCGTTCGCCGTGGTTGGCGAGGCTATCGAAGAGCCTCACCTGACCGTAGCTGACAGCCACTTCGGCAACAATCCGGTAGACATGCCGCTCGAAGTCCTGCTCGGCAAGCCGCCGCGCATGCACCGTTCGGTCAGCCGCGAAGCCGAGCTGGGCGATGACTTCGCCGCCGCCGAACTGGACATCGACGAAGCCGTCAGCCGTGTCCTGCATCACCCGGCCGTGGCCAGCAAGAACTTCCTGATCACCATCGGCGACCGCACTATCACCGGCCTGGTTGCCCGCGACCAGATGGTCGGCCCGTGGCAGGTCCCGGTAGCCGATTGCGCCGTCACCGCCACCAGCTTCGACGTCTACACCGGCGAAGCCATGGCGATGGGCGAGCGCACTCCGCTGGCCCTGCTGAACGCCCCGGCCTCCGGCCGTATGGCCATTGGCGAAACCATCACCAACCTGGCTGCCTCGAAGATCGAGAAGCTGGGCGACATCAAGCTCTCCGCCAACTGGATGGCCGCCGCTGGCCACCCGGGTGAAGACGCCCGTCTGTACGACACCGTCAAGGCCGTCGGCATGGAACTGTGCCCGGCGCTGGGCATCACCATCCCGGTGGGCAAGGACTCCATGTCCATGAAGACCCGCTGGCAGGATGAGGGCGCGGACAAGTCCGTTACCTCGCCGCTGTCGCTGATCGTCACCGGCTTCGCGCCGGTCAGCGATGTGCGCCAGACCCTGACCCCGCAACTGCGCCTGGACAAGGGCGAAACCGACCTGATCCTCGTGGACCTCGGCCGCGGCCAGAACCGCATAGGCGCCTCCATCCTCGCTCAGGTCTACAGCAAGCTCGGCCAGCAGGTACCGGACGTCGACGACGCCGAAGATCTGAAAGCCTTCTTCGCCGTGATCCAGGGCCTGAATGCCGATGGCCACCTGCTGGCCTATCACGACCGTTCCGACGGTGGCTTGCTGGCCACCGTGCTGGAAATGGCCTTCGCCGGCCACTGTGGCCTGGACCTCTACCTCGACGCCCTGGCGGACAACCGTGAAGGTCTGGCGGCTGTGCTGTTTAACGAAGAACTGGGTGCGGTCATCCAGGTTCGCCAGGACGCCACGCCGGAAGTACTGGCCCAGTTCAGCGCCGCCGGCCTCGGAGATTGCGTTGCCGTCATCGGCCAGCCGTTCAACGGCGCCAACGTCGCCATCAGCTTCAACGGCGAAGCCGTGTTCGGCGGTGAGCGCCGTATGCTGCAGCGCCAGTGGTCCGAGACCAGCTATCGCATCCAGCGCCTGCGCGACAACGCCAACTGCGCCGACCAGGAATTCGACGCGCTGCTGGAAGAAGACACCCCCGGCCTGTCGGTCAAACTCAGCTTTGACGTCAACCAGGACATCTCCGCGCCCTACATCAGGAAGGGTGTGCGTCCGCAGGTGGCGATCCTCCGCGAGCAGGGCGTCAACGGCCAGGTGGAAATGGCCGCCGCCTTCGACCGCGCCGGCTTCGCTGCCATCGACGTGCACATGAGTGACATCCTCGCTGGCCGCGTCAGCCTGGAAGACTTCAAGGGCCTGGTGGCCTGCGGTGGCTTCTCCTACGGCGACGTACTCGGCGCCGGCGAGGGTTGGGCCAAGTCGATCCTGTTCAACACCCGTGCCCGCGACGGCTTCCAGTCGTTCTTCGAGCGCAAGGACAGCTTCGCCCTGGGCGTGTGCAACGGTTGCCAGATGATGTCCAACCTGCACGAGCTGATCCCCGGCACCGAGTTCTGGCCGCACTTCGTGCGCAACCGCTCGGAGCAGTTCGAAGCGCGTGTGGCCATGGTCCAGGTGCAGGAGTCGTCCTCGATCTTCCTGCGTGGCATGGCGGGTTCGCGCATGCCGATCGCCATCGCCCACGGCGAAGGTCATGCCGAGTTCGAGAGCGAAGAGGCGCTGCTGGAAGCCGACCTGTCCGGTTGCGTGTCCATGCGCTTCGTCGACACCCACGGCAAGGTCACCGAGACCTACCCGGCCAACCCGAACGGGTCGCCCCGTGGCATCACCGGCCTCACCAGCCGCGACGGCCGCGTGACCATCATGATGCCGCACCCGGAGCGCGTATTCCGGGCCGTGCAGAACTCCTGGCGCCCGGACGAGTGGCAGGAAGACGGCGGTTGGATGCGCATGTTCCGCAACGCCCGCGTCTGGGTGGACTAAGAGCAGGCCGAAGGCCATCTGATGACCCTCTCCCTCTGGGAGAGGGTGCCCGAAGGGCGGGAGAGGGTGGTTCCAGCCAACTCGGGATATCCAAAGCCGCAGGCCATCTGATGACCCTCTCCCTTCAGGGAGAGGGTGCCCGAAGGGCGGGAGAGGGCTTTAACCGGCCGCTCCGGCCTGGTCCAGAAGGGCGAGAGAGGGCCTTTTTTGGCCCACTCGGACATCGACAGCGAAAGGCGGGAGAAGGCACTCTTCTCCCGCCTTTTTCATTCGAACTTGAGAAACCACGTTCCTGGAACGTGGTCATGTGGCCTGTTACGGTTCAAGTGACCAGGATGGCGATGGAGCCGAGTGGGTAGGGTGCGCCGTGCGCACCGGCTGCCGGGCTAGCCCAGACGCATCGATCACTGGTGCGCATGGCGCACCCTACGGTGGAGCCAGTGCAGGACCCTACCTCCGACACAGAGGTCGACCTTGCCTCCTTCCAGGGGGCCAAAAGCAAGTCCAGGTCTGCGAACGTGGATGTTTACTCAGGGCCCGCCATGCCGGAAATCCCGCTCCCCGAAGTCCGCCTCCTCCTGCCGGGCGACAGCTGCCTGCTCTGCCGTTGCGGCCGCTCCGCGCAACTGCCCGATTGCCCCGCCGGCTGCGCCGAGGGCCTGCTCCTGACCGCACGACGCGAACAACGCCTGCTGCTTTGCCGCTGCGGCCAGTCCATGCGCCTGCCTTATTGCGACGGCAGCCACAGCCCGCCGACGGTCGGTTTGGCGCAACGCTGGCAGCGCTTCTGGAATGGTGAGTAGGGTGTCGCATTTATTGCGATGCGCGCTGTCGGCAGGCAGAACGCTTCAGCGCGTCATGAGTCCAAATCTCGGTATGTGAACGGCGCCTCGGCAATGGATGGAATCAAAGTGCCACCATTCGCGGCATCGTTACCGGGCATGATCCAGCCATCCGACTCATGCGGAGAATCTGATGTACAAGCTGTGCTTCTACGTTCCGGAGAGCCATCTGGAACCTGTGAAAAAGTCCATCTTCGCCGCAGGCGGCGGGCGCATTGGCGCCTATGACAGCTGTTGCTGGCAAGCGCTCGGCCAGGGACAGTTCCGTCCGCTGGAGGGGAGCAACCCCTATCTGGGCCAGTCCGGCACCGTCGAGCATGTGGCCGAATGGAAAGTGGAGATGGTGGTGGCCGATGAGCTCATCCATGAGGCGGTCAAGGCACTGAAGAAGGCCCATCCCTACGAAACTCCCGCATTCGAAGTCTGGCGACTGTCCGACCTGGTTTTCTGATCAGCGAAACGCCGACCTGAAGGCCCCTGGCGTGCCGCCAACCGTCGCGCGGAAGCGATTGCTGAAGTGGCTGGCGCTGGCGAAGCCGCAGGCCAGGGCGATCTCTCCCAAAGGCAGTTCGGTCTCGCGCAGTAGCTTGCGCGCCCGCTCCAGGCGGCGCGCCAGCACGTACTGGTGAGGGGGCATACCGAAGCTCTCGCGGAACATCCGCGCGAAGTGATACTCCGACAGCGCCGAGAAGGTCGCCAGCTCGCCCAGGCTGATGGGCTCGGCCAGGCGGGTCTCGATGTAGTCCACCAGGCGCTTGCGCAAGGCCGGCGCCAATCCCCCCTTCAAGCGCAATCCTTCACGCATTCCCACCTGGGTCAGCAGACTGTGATGGATCATCTCGTGCGCCAGGCTAGTGGCACGCAGGCGCTCGCTGGGTTCGTCCCAATCGAGGCGGATCAACTGGTGGAAGTTCTGCGCCTGCAGCGGGTCATCAAGGAAGGTGCGTTCTCGCAGCTGTAGTTCGCGGGGCTCACGGTCCAGCAGCGTCACAGCTGCCTGGGCGAAATGCTCCGCGCTGAAGTACAGATGCGCCAGGCGGATCTCGCCGTTGATCACCCATGAAGATTCATGCCCGGCCGGCAGGATGCACAGTTTGCCCGGGGCGCCCTTGGTATCCGGGCGCTCGCGGCGGTAGGTGCCGGTGCCGCCCTCAAGGTAGCAGGACAGGGTGTGGAACTTCGGCCCCTGGTAATCCCGCGCATCGTGGTGATTGTTCCAGAGTGCCGCGCCCAGGCCGTCGCCAAGCTCCGCGCAATGCTCCAGGCGAGCATTGGGCGAACTGCTGAGGGACTGAAAGACCTGATTCTCTTCGAGTAGCGACATGGACGAAGCGGCCGGTATGCGAATGGGGTTCATCCTAGCGCGCGCGTAAACCGACGGGCAGGTCTCCGACGAGATAAGCGCAAGTTTGTGCAAGCCGGAAGCAGGTGGCGGACGGAGACTGGTTCCATCAAAACCGGAGTCGCTGCGATGAACCTGTCCCTGTACCTGCTCACCGTCCTGATCTGGGGCACCACCTGGATCGCCATCAAGCTGCAGATGGGCAGCGTCGCCATTCCAGCCTCCATCGCCTACCGCTTCGCCCTGGCCGCCGCCATACTCTTCGCCCTGTTGCTGATCAGCCGGCGCCTGCAGAAGCTCGATGGCCGCGCGCAGATGATTTGCCTGGCCCAGGGCTTGTGCCTGTTCTGCGTCAACTTCATGTGCTTCTACACCGCCAGTCAGTGGATACCCAGCGGCTTGATCGCCGTGGTGTTCTCCACCGCCACCCTGTGGAACGCCCTCAACGCGCGGATCTTCTTCGGCCAGCGCATCGCCTCCAACGTCCTCGGTGGCGGCGGCCTTGGCCTGCTGGGGTTGGGCCTGCTGTTCTGGCCGGAGCTGTCGCACCACAGCGCCAGCCGTGAAACCTTCATCGGGCTGGGGTTGGCCCTGCTCGGAACCCTGTGCTTCTCCGCCGGCAACATGCTCTCCAGCCTGCAACAGAAGGCCGGCCTCAAACCGCTGACCACCAATGCCTGGGGCATGCTCTACGGTGCGCTGATGCTGGCCGCCTGGTGCCTGGCCAGCGGTACGCCCTTCGGCATGGAGTGGAACACGCGCTACATCGGCTCGTTGCTCTACCTGGCGATTCCCGGCTCGGTGATCGGCTTCACCGCCTACCTGACCCTCGTGGGACGCATGGGCCCGGAACGTGCCGCCTACTGCACTGTGCTGTTCCCAGTGGTGGCGCTGAACATCTCGGCCTTCGTCGAAGGCTACCAGTGGACCTTGCCGGCGCTGTTCGGCCTGGGCCTGGTGATGGCCGGCAACGTACTGGTGTTCCGCAAGCCCAGGCCGTCCACGCCTGCCGCTGCGGCGTCGGGGCGTGCATGAGCGCCGGGCGAGTGGTGCGCAGCTGCGAGTTCACTGCGGAGAGGGCGTGGGGCGCGTTGGGTATCGCCAACATGGACGGCACCACGGTGCGCTTGCACTGGACCGACCAGCCCTACGTCTGGCACGTCAACGACGGCCCGGAAGTCTTCGTGGTACTCGATGGCGAGGTGGAGATGCGTTATCGCGAGGAGGGCGAGGAACGACGGGTGTTGCTGCGGACCGGGGATATCTTCTTCGCCGAGGCGGGCTGCGAACATGTCGCCCATCCCGTCGGTGCCGCCCGCGTCCTGGTCATCGAGCGGGAAGGGAGCATCTAGTCGCTCCCGGTCTTCTTCACCCCGCGCATGTTCATGGCCGCGAGGCAGAACTGCAGCACGATCAGTGCATAGGCGTGGGCGTACAACCCCCAGGCGACCCATAACGCATTGCTTGCGCTGAACACCCAGAAACCGGCATTGCGCCTTGAGTCCAGATTGGAACCGATCAGCCAGGCGGCCAGTACGGTCACCAGCATCGCCGGCCATTGCAGCAGGTTCAGGTAGTCCATCGCCAACTCCTCGCACACCTTCTGCTTAGTGGTGAACGATGGGCGACGGTTCCATCGATCAGCCGTTGAGCGGATGGCTCAGGTAAAGGGCGACTTCTTCGGCCGCCACTTCTGTCGGGTCATAGAGCATGGTGTTCAGTCCGCAGAAGGTGAAGCCGGCGCGTTGGTAGAAGCCGATGGCAGGGTGATTGCTCGTCTGGGTTTCCAGCCACAGGCAGCGCATCGCCTGGCTGCGGGCATAGGCCATTGCCCCTTCCAGCAGCGCTCGGCCGATGCCCTGGCCCTGGTGCGCAGGCGCAACGAACAGCGCGCTCAGTTCGGCGCTGCGATTCCACGGCACCAGGCGCACGCAGGCGAAACCAGCGAGGCTGCCGTCGCGGGCTTCTGCCGCAAGGGCGAAATCGGCATCGGCCACATCATCAGGAAACCCGGCGGCGTCATAGGCCTTGTGGAAGGGCTCGGCGAGTTTTTCCTCGACCAGCCGCATGGCCAGGCCATCGGCCTCGATGCGCCAGATGTGAGAGGTGATGTAGGAAGCGTCGAAAGCGGCGAGCCGATCGCTATCAGCCGGCACGCGCAAGGGGCGGTAGTTCATGGTGGACATCCTTGTTGGCCATCAGCGGACTTTCGTGAATACCCGCTCCGACAGCAGCAATGCGGCCATCACCGGATAGCAGAGGTAATGGACCAGGAACAGCAGGACGCCCATGGGGCTGGGCGTGTCCTGCAGCGTCATCATCGCCAGCAGTCCTAGGTATAGCAGTCCGAGCAGGCCGCCGTAGGTGAACACGATGCGCCAGCGCTCACCGGGTTCGGGGACGCGGCGCTGGATGAGGCGGAACGCGAGCGCCAGCAGGGCGGCAGTGGCGGCAGCGATCAGCAGCGTGGCGAAGATGCCGCCGACTTTCACGAAGCTGCGAAACAACAGGTTCAGGACGATGGCCAGGGCCACGCCGCCGACGGCGTAGCGCATGGGTAGGGACATGGTGGTTCCTCGGGACCAAGGTGGGGATAACTCTAGCTGATCGGACATGAACGTAGATCGCGTTGGGCCGCGCTGTGCTCGGCGCCAACCTACGGGGGCGTCACAACTCCACGCCTAGCCCGAAGCGTTTCTTCAGCACTCGGTCCAGCAACGATCTCGGCACCCAGCGCGCCAGCAGCGGCAGGGCGCGGCTGCCATTGCCGATGCGCACCAGCGTCGGGCGCGGATTGCGTTGTACGGCAGCGAGCAGGGTGCGGGCGAAGTCCGCAGCCGAGGTGGGCTTGTCCTGGGAGGCACGGGCGCGGGCGCGGATGCCTTCACGTACCGGCCACCAGGGCGAATCTTCGGCGATCAGGGCTTCCGCTTCACGAGTGGCGCTGGCGCCGAAGCTGGATGCGATGGCACCAGGCTGCACCTCCATCAGCTCGATGCCGAAGGGCGACAGTTCCAGGCGCAGGGCTTCGGAAAGCGCGTGCACCGCGGCCTTGGACGCGCAGTAGGCTCCGGCGAAGGGGGTGACCAGCACGCCCGATACGCTGCCGATATTCACCACCAGGCCGCGGCGTTTGCGCAGCAGCGGGAAGCAGGCGCGGGTTAAATCCACCAGGGCGAAGACGTTGGTGTCGAACTGCTTGCGCAAGGCATCGACGCCGCCGTCCAGCAGCGGCCCCATGGCGCCGAAACCTGCGTTGTTCACCAGTACATCGAGGCCGCCTTCCTCCTGTTCCAGTCGCTCGGCGAGGGCCGCTACGGCGGACTGGTCGTTCACGTCCAGCTCGACGGCGATGAAGCCGGCGGCTTCCAGCGCGGCCAGGTCCTGCGGCTTTCGGGCAGTGGCCCAGACGGTGTAGCCGCTGGCCTTGAAGGCGTCGGCCAGGGCGCGGCCGATGCCGCTGGAGCAACCGGTGATGAGGGCGGTGGGGGAGGGCATTTCGAGTCCTTTGCTGAGGGCATCCGGTTTTCCCCTCTCCCCAGCCCTCTCCCTGAAGGGAGAGGGAGCCGTCCGTGCCACCGTCGAGGTTTGCTCGGATTGCTTGTCTCCCCTCTCCCGCTTGCGGGAGAGGGGCCGGGGGAGAGGGGGCTCTTGGTTCAGTCGACGAATTTGCCACGCAGATTGGCGGCGCGAAACTCCAGGGATTGTGCGCGATAACCCTGGCGAATGGGCGGCAGGGCCAGGCAGTCCTGCCACTCGGCTCCGGGCTGCAGTTCGGAAGGGCCGAGGTAGCGCGGATGGTCGTAGCTGGGTTGGGCGAGGTTGATGGTGTCGCCGGGGCGGAAAGCCTGGACCTGCCAGGCGAAATCGCGCAGTACGGCCTTGCCGCCGTTATGGACCCGGATCGCCAGAGGGCGGTCGGCGGGGCAGCTCTGCGGGGTGTAGGTGAGCTGGATATCGAGGCGGGCGAAGCGGCGTTCCGCGCCACGTTCTTCCCAGAGCACCCAAACGGCGATCAGCGCAACGCCGAGCACGGCCGCCAGGGACAGCGACAGGGCCTTGGCCGGGTAACGCACCAGCAGGATCAGCCAGGTGAGAAAGAGAACAGCGCCAATGAGCATGGAAGGACCTCCTTGAGGCCTTCCATGCTAGCAAGAGTGCCCATGGCCGCCGAGGGCGACGTAGGCGCGAGCTTGCTGGCGAAAGGTTGCCCCTTCGCCAGCAAGCTGGCTCCCACCGGTCAGCGGGCGATGCTGTGCACGGTCGCGGACTGCGGGGCGCGGCCGTAGACGTCGTCCAGACGCTCGATGTCGTCCTCGCCCAGGTAGCTGCCGGACTGTACCTCGATGATTTCCAGCGGGATCTTGCCGGGGTTGGCCAGACGGTGCACCGAGGCGATCGGGATGTAGGTGGACTGGTTTTCGGTCAGCAGGAACACCTTGTCGTCGCAGGTCACCTGGGCAGTGCCAGAGACCACGATCCAGTGCTCGGCGCGGTGGTGGTGCATCTGCAGCGAAAGCTGCGCGCCGGGCTTCACGGTGATGTGCTTGACCTGGAAGCGGCCGCCCATGTCCACCGAGTCGTACGAGCCCCAGGGACGGTACACGGCGCAATGGTTCTGGGTTTCGCTGCGGCCGTCGGCGTCGAGCTTGTTGACCAGCTTCTTCACGTCCTGCACGCGGTCCTTGTGGGCAATCATCATGGCGTCCTTGGTCTCGACCACCACCACGTCGTCCAGGCCGATCACCGAGACCAGCTTGCCGTTGCCATGCACCAGGCAGTTGTGGCTGTCCTGCACCACCACGTCGCCCTTGGTGACGTTGCCGTCCTTGTCCTTCTCGTGCACTTCCCAGATGGAGCTCCAGCTACCCACGTCGTTCCAGCCGGCGGAAAGCGGTACGACGCAGGCGCGGGCGGTCTTTTCCATTACCGCGTAGTCGATGGAGTTGTCCGGGCAGCAGGCGAAGGTGGCCGAGTCGATGCTCACCGCGATGCCGTCGCGCTTGCTGCGCTCAAGAGCCAGCAGGCAGGTGTCGTAGATGTCCACGTCGTGTTGCTTGAGCTCTTCCAGGAAGCGGCTGGCGCGGAACAGGAACATGCCGCTGTTCCAGAAGTAGTCGCCGGATTCCACGTACTCGCGGGCCTTGGCTTCGTTCGGCTTCTCGACGAACTGCGCCACGCGGCTGATGCCTTCCGGCAGGGCGCTGTCGACCTGGCTGCGGATGTAGCCGTAACCGGTTTCCGGACGCTCGGCGGGGACGCCGAAGAGCACCATCTCGCCTTTTTCGGCGGCGCTGCTGGCCAGCGCCAGGGCTTGCTGGAAGGCCTCCTGATCGCGCAGCACATGGTCGGCGGGGAGCACCAGCATCAGCTCGTCGCGGCCTTCGGCGACCAGTTGCATGGCGGCGATGGCCACGGCCGGCGCAGTGTTGCGGCCGAAGGGTTCCAGCAGCATGGACTGGGGTTGCAGGCCGATGGCCTCGAGCTGCTCCTGGACGATGAAACGGTGATCCTGGTTGGCCACCAGAACGGCCGGCTGCATGCCCTCGAAGCAGAGGCGCTGCAGGGTCTGTTGGAACAGGGTCTGGTCGCCGGCGAGGGCGAGGAACTGCTTGGGATACTGTTTGCGCGAAAGAGGCCAGAGGCGAGAGCCGCTACCGCCAGAGAGGATCACGGGAATCATGGGTGTTTCTCCTAACTCAGTCATGGGTTGTAGGCGCTGCTTCCACAAATCACATTTCTTTCTTTTCCCACCCTCTGCGGGGCGGGTAGGTACCGGCGGGGTTCAGCCCACGCCGGTTATTTCTGCTGTACCGCTCAGGATTCCGCCGGGCGCTTGATCCACACCGGGGAGAGCTTGCCGCCGTTGCCGGTGATGTAGAGGCACACCACTTCGCCGCGCTGCAGGGAGACGGGCTTGAGGTCGCTGACCTTCTTGTCGCCGTCGAACAGGGCGAGGCCGACTTTCACCGGGTTGATCTCGCGCTCGCCGCGACCTTGCGGGGCCACGTCGGCGACGACCGGGGTCTTGCCGTCGGCGGTCTTCAGGGTGAGCTTGGCGTCGGACAGGTTCTGCACGCGCAGCAAGGCTTTCTGCTTGTTGCGGAAAGGCGGTTCTTCCACCAGCTGCGGGCCCTTGCCGGTCTGGTTGACCAGGGTGTAGTAGCGGTCGGCCTCGAGTTTCACCGAGAGGTTGCTGCTGCCGACCTGGGCGCTGTAGTTGCCGGCCGGGAGGAACTTGAAGTCGCTGGAGCCGAGCGGCGGTACGTCAGTCAGCGCGGTGTTGCCGACATTGACGCTGAGCTCATTGCTGGCGGCGTTGTAGGCGCGGACGAAGGCGGACCCCTTGGGAGCCTTTGGCCCGTACAGGCCACCCTCGTCGGCCTGAGCGTGCAGGGCACCGATGCCGAGTGCCAGGGCGCAGGCATAAGACGTCCAGCTGCGGTTGTTCTGTCGATTCATGAGGTGTACCTCCATCTTCTCTCTTGATCGGGCCGCGTACGGCCCGGATTTCCCCTCGAAAGGGGGATTCAGTTGCCCGAGCGCGAAGCCAGGCGTTCGTCGGAACCCGCACCCTTGCGCAGGCTGGCGACCCATTCGGGATCGAACTCGGACAGGTCGCTCAGCATCGGCAGGTAGCGTTCCGGGAACTCCCAGATCACCAGCTGCGGCGGGGCATCCTTCAGCTCGTCGCTCCTGAGGTACTTGAGCATCGGCAGGATCGGCCCATTGCCGTCCTCGGCGTGGTTCACCAGGTCGCGTTGCAGGGACTGGCGCAGGGCACCGGCGAAGTTCCAGCGGTCGTTGGCGCTGTAGCTGGTGCCGACCAGCACCACGGGCACGTCGTTCTCGGCAAACAGGGCGTCATCGCCAGCGGCTTCTTCGCCTTCGCTGCGGGTGGCGCGCTTCTGCAACTGGTCCGGGGCCGGCATCAGGTTTTCGAACAGCGGGTCCAGCGGCAGGAAGCGGGTCAGGTCGCCCTTGTAGTCCTCATTCCCCACCACCTCGGTGACGTACTGCTGCGGCGTGCCGCGCAGGTCGATGGTCTTGCCTACGACCTGGCCCAGGCGACCGGCCACGACTTCGGCGCCCAGCGGGCTCCAGTGGGTGTCGGTGCGCAGGAAGACCTGGCCCTGGTTCTTCGCTTCCTCGAGGGTGGCGAGCAGGTCCGGGGCGATGATCCCGGCCTTGCGCGCGACGCCGCGGAAGCGCTGGTAGAGGTCCTGGCGCAAGGCGGTGGGCGTGGCTTCGCCGACATGCTCCGGGTAGAGCCGCGACTTGGACGGAACTATCGCCAGCACCAGTTCCACGTTGCGCCGCGCCAGTTCGTCACGCACGCCCCCGATCAGCGCCAGGTTGTCGCGCACGTGGCGGGCGCCGTCGGCCACCGGGTCGAATTCCTCGTCCGAGTAGAGCCAGCCGTCCTGGCCGATGACCACGCCCTGACGGCCTTCGCCGAACAGCTTGTAGTCCATCAGGGCCCAGAGGTTGGTGCCCAGTTGCTTGACCGGGAATTCCTCGTCGTAGCGTTTCTCGAAGGCCAGGGCCAGCTTGCCGTCCAGCACGCTGGTTTCCTTGGCCACGGAGAAGCCGAGGATCGAGCGCATGGACCACAGGCTCAGCGCCAGCAGCAGGCCGCAGAAGAGCACGATGTAGAGCAGGTTCAGGGTTCTGTTCATGGTCGGTTCCACTCAGAACTGGAAGTACAGGAAGGGGGAGAAGCTCTGCGCCGAGAGCTTCAGCACCGAGGCGGCGAACAGCAGGAGCACCGCGGCGTGGAAGGCCAGGGCGCCGATCTGTACGCGGGCGCGGGGCAGGGCGGCGCTGCCATCGGCGTTGATGGCGATGCCGTCTTCTTCACGAGCCTTGGCCTTCGGTGCGCCAGCCAGCGGCTGGGCGTAGAACTGGCGGATACCGCAGATGACCAGCACCACGTAGGCCAGCAGCAGGGTGGCGATCTGCAGGCTGGTGAGCTGGGCGCGGTTGAGCTCGGAAAGCTGCCAGTCACCGAAGCTGAACATGGCGGCGTACATGCGCCAGGCAACGTCCAGGTTTTCGGCACGGAAGATCACCCAGCCGATTACCACCAGCAGGAAGGTGAAGACCCATTTCAGCGGGTTGATCGCTCGTGGCGCGGCGTTCACGCCCAGGGCGCGTTCGATGGCCAGCCAGGCACCGTGCCAGGCGCCCCAGATGATGTAGGTGAAGTTGGCGCCGTGCCACAGGCCACCCAGCAACATGGTGAGGAACAGGTTGCGGTAGGTCTGGAAGGTGGTGCCACGGTTACCGCCCAGGCTGATGTACAGGTAGTCGCGCAGCCAGGTGGAGAGGCTGATGTGCCAGCGCCGCCAGAACTCGGTGATGGACTGGCTGATGTAGGGCTGGTTGAAGTTCTCCATGAAGCGGAAGCCCATCATCAGGCCGAGGCCGATGGCCATGTCGCTGTAGCCGGAGAAGTCGAAGTACAGCTGCGCGGTGTAGGCCAGCGCACCGAGCCAGGCGTCGCCCGTGGTGGGATCGGAGAGGGCGAAGCAGTGGTCGGCGATGGGCGCGATGCTGTCGGCGATGAAGACCTTCTTGATGAAGCCCTGCATGAAGCGCGTGCAGCCCTCGGCGAACTTGTCCACCGTGTGGGTACGGTGATTGAACTGGTCCACCAGGTCCTTGAAGCGCAGCACCGGGCCGGCGATCAGGTGCGGGAAGATCGCCACGAAGGCCGCGAAGTCCACCAGGTTGCGCGTGGCCGGGGTGTCGCCGCGGTACACGTCGATGATGTAGCTGATGGATTCGAAGACGTAGAACGAGATCCCGATCGGCAGCAGGATGTGCGTGAGCACGAAGGGCTCCATGCCGAAGGACGAGATGATCGCGTTGAGGCTGTCGACGCCGAAGTTGGCGTACTTGAAGTAGCCGAGGACGCAAAGGTCCACCACTACACCAAGGAGCAGCCATTTCTGTGCCGTTTTCGTGCGCACTCCAGCCGCACCGATGCGCAGGCCGATCCAGTAGTTGAAGACCGTCACGGCGGCGAACAGCGCCAGGAAGTCGATGCGCCACCAGGCGTAGAAGATGTAGCTGGCGACCAGCAACAGCAGGTTTCGATAGCGTGTCCCGACCAGGTAGTACAAGCCGAGGAAGATCGGCAGGAACAGGAACAGGAACACGTTGGAAGAAAAGACCATCCGAGTCTCTCCATTAAACGTTTGATATCAGTCCCGCCTGCGAGGGCGGGGGCGTTTTGCTCCCCTCTCCCTTTGGGAGAGGGGCCGGGGCGGGCCGCGTTCGGATGAGGGATGTTGAGCTCCACGCGGAGCCGTCCACCCTCACCCCAACCCTCTCCCAGGGGGAGAGGGGGCTGTCCGAGCGTGGGTTTAGCTTCCACCCTCCTTCTTCGGATGGAACACCTGGGTCACATCCCCGCCGAGGCGGAAGGTCTTGTAGGGGCCCATCTCGTCCTTCCATGCGAGGGTCTTGGCCGAGCACGAATAGAGAGAGCACCAGGGCTCGAGCCAGGAGAACTTGTCGTGCTTCTTCAGCTCGCTCATGTCCTGGTCGTCACCGGTCTTCTCATCGAAGGCGTCCTGGTCATCCACACCGGCGATCACGTTCTCGCCGAGGCGGCGCAGGGCACTGTCGTTCGCTTCGCGCAGGTCCACGTCGTTGGCCTGGGCGAACGCCGCGATCATCGCCAGCGGCGGCAGGCTGTAGTTGTGGTAGGCGAGGGCGCGTTGCTTGCGCTTGAGTTCGTTGGGCAGGAAGCCATCCTGGTCCACCTGGCCGGCTGCCACGCGGTATTGCGCCACCGACCAGTCGAAGAGGTCCTCGCGGTTGGTCGCCACAGCAGTGGCCATCACCGACCAGGCGGCCCAGTAGGAGTGGTTGTTGATCTGCTTCAGCGGCAGGTCGCTCCAGTCGTGGACGACCTGGTCGGCCAGGCGCGAGAACCAGGATTCGATCACCTGGGTCTGGGCGCGGTAGGGCGCCAGCGGCTGCGATTCGGAGAACTTCAGGCGCAGGTAGGCCGAGGCCATGCTGCCCAGTGCCCATTTGCGCATCGACTTGCCGGTGTGGTTGTACTGCGGGCTCAGCAGCGCATTGGCCTGGGCCCAGCTGCCCAGCCATTGCAGGGAACATTCGAGCTGGGTGCGCTGACCCTTGCGCATGTACTCCATGACCATCTTGCTGACGCCGCGCTCCATCTCGGTGATGTCGGCGGTCTTCTCGCGAAAGGCCTTTTCCGCGTTCGGGTTGAGGGTGGCGCGGGCCTTGTCGGAGCCCTCGTACTTGCTGCGGAATTCCAGCTTGGCGGTGTAGGGCGCGGGAGGCGCCTTGCAGGTTCCGGCGGACTTGGCGTCGATATCCACAGGGGCGTAGTAGCCCCTGGGCGGCACCAGGTCTGCGGCGTGGCCCTGTGCGGCGAGCAGGATGCCTGCGAGCAGCGGAGCGATCAGCCAGGGTCGGGTAGTCATGGGTACCTCCTTCCTCACTCGGCCTTGGCCGTGAGGTTGTTCCCGCCATTGCCGGGACGTGCGCAGACGCTGACCTCGACACTGAGGTCCTGGGGCATCTGCTCGGGGCTGTGGATTTCCAGGGCGAGCATGTTCAGGTCGGCCCAGCCGGGCTCGTTGCGCAGCTCGAAGGCGTAGTGACCACCGGTATCGATGCGGTCGCTCTGTTCCAGCTTGAAGTTCTCGCGGCGGCCGTTGAGGTACCAGATGGTGGTCTTGAGGTCGTGAATGGACGGATCGCTGAGGCGCAGGTCCACCTGGTAATCGCCGCCGCGCAGGTCACGCAGTGGCGCGTCCTTGCCATTGACCAGCACCTCGTTGGCGCCAGGCTTGAGCTTGACCTTGTTCTTCAGCACCGCCGGCCGGCCTTCGCAGCCGTTGTTCACCATGGGCACGGCCTGGCGGTAGAAGCTCGCTTCGGCCATGTCGTAGTGGGTGGCGAATTCCCAGACCAGGACCTTGGGCGGGTTCTGATGGAATTCCGGGCTGCTCATGTACTGCATCAGGGCGCTTTCGAAACCGCCGCCACTGACCGCCATGTTGAGCACTTCGGCACCGGTGTGCTGCTGCAGGAAACCGGCGAAGTTGTAGGCCGGACCGCTGTTACTGGTGCCTACCAGGGTCACCTTGGGGTTGGATTCGTCGCCGAACAGGCTGTCGCCGCCATCGCCCGCCGCCTCGGTTTCGTAGCGGTCGACGTACTGGGTGGCATAGCCGTTGCCGCAGAACTGGGCGGCAGTCTTGTGCAGGGTACCGGCCTTGGGCAGCAGGCCCACCACCTTGCTCTGGTAGTCCTTCTTCGGAATGTCGCTGAAGCCGGGAATCTGGTTCAGCGTCTCGGCGACAAGCTTGGCGGTGCGGTCGGCGCCGGCCGGTGTCCAGTGGTGGTCGGCCTTGAAGTAGTAGTCGGTGCCGACGCCCTTCTCATCGAAGAGTGGCGACAGGTCGGTGACCCAGATGCCGGCCTTGCGGAAATGGTCGACGGCAGCCAGGTAGTTCTTCTTCGCCAGCTCGTAGTTGAAGTGGGCCTTCTCTTCGGGCGTGAGCTTCTCGCGGTTCACCAGGCCCCGGGTGGGCTGGTAGACCACCATCAGCTCGACCCCCTTGGCCTTGAGCGCATCGCGCAGGCGCTTCAGCTGGCTCCAGCCGAAGGGCGTGGTACCGAAATCGGTACGCAGGTCGTATTGGGTCCGGAACAGCCAGTCGCCCTGACCCTGCACCAGGGTGGTGAAGAAGCTCAGGTACTTGGTGTTGTAGTTGGCCGGATTCTGCGCCGCGGCGCAGAGTGGCCCCGTGCGCTGCACGCTGAACTCGGGCGCGGCGTGCGCACCCTGGGCGGATGCCAGCAGCGCGGCTGCCAGGGCCGAAGGGGTGAACCATTTGCGGGAAATTCTGGGCATGATCGGGTACCTCAATCCTGGAGTTCGGCCTGGGTTTCGACGGGGTCGATCAGCACGGCTTGCTTGCGGCGCACCATCAGGTCGAGGATTTCGTCCTGCTTTTCGCCGAGGATGCCGGCGAAGCTGATACCGGTGGACTTGCTCGGGGCGAGCAGTTCGACGCGGTACAACTCGACCGACAAGGGCGAATCGATGGACAGGGGGCTGGAGCCGTTGCCTGCGAGCTTTCCGCCGACCAGGATCAGCGAGACCTTGGTGTCGAAGGGGTCGAGCTTGATGTTGCGGTCGGTGTTGGAGAGGTCCTTGATGTGGCCATACACGCCAGTCAGGCCGTTGGCCGCGGAGAGGTTCTCGTACAGGCGGATGTTCACGCTGTTGCGCACGCGGATGCCGTGGCGCTGGTTGCTGAGGATCTTGTTGCCCCAGAGCAGGTTGTTGGAGCTTTCGTAGATGGTGATGCCGTCGGAGTGGTTCTGGTACACCTCGTTCCAGGCCACGAGATTGTTCACCGAGTTACGGTCGATCACGATGCCGGAGAGCTTGTTGTCGTAGCTCTTGTTATTGATGATCCAGCTGTCGTCCACCTCACGGGAAATGATGATGCCGTGCTTCTTCTTGGTCCCGAAGACGGTGTTGTGGGCGATGATCAGACCGTTCGAGCGGTCGTGCGGGTCGATGCCGTAGACGATGTTGTCGCGGTAGGTATTGCCCTTGATGACCACGTTCTCCGCTTCGAAGCAGTAGAAGCCGTACCAGTGGTCGACGAACTCGGAATCCAGCAGCCAGCCGGTGGGCGCAGGGCGTTTCAGGCTCTTGGCCTGGCCGGGCGTGTACTGGGTGATGGAGACGCCGTAGGACTTGGAGTTGTTGTAGCCGAGGCTGGTGACCTTGCTACCGACGATGTACAGCTCGCTGCCACCCCAGGACACCAGGAACGGACGGAACTCCTCGGGCTTCTGGAACCAGGCCGGGGACTTGTTCTTTTCGTTCCAGGCGGTGAGCTGGGTGCCGGTGATGAACAGCTTGCCGTCGTTGACCAGGAACGCGCCGCGCTCCTGGGACAGGCGGAATTCCCGGGTCTCCTTGCCGATCTGCAGGCTCGCACCCTGGGCCACCACGATCGGCAGGCGGGCGAGGTACACGCCGGGCTCGGTTTCGCTGAACTGGCTGTCGGGCAGCGCCTTGGCCAGGTCCGCCGGGGTCACGTAGCCACCTTCGACGAAGATCGCCTGGGGCATGCTCTGCTGGCGTTTCACCCACTCGCGCAGGCGCTCGTCACCGCCAATGAAGTCCTTCAGCGAGTCCTGCTGGAGCATGCGCCTGACTGCCACCTTGCCGCGGGTGGTGCGATCGATCTTCGCGTCCACTGCGGCGGCGGTGTAGCCGGACAGGTCTGGCGCCTTGGGGGTTTCCAGATGCAGTTGCTCCGCCGGCGCAGTGGACACCGTGTAGTTCTTGATCGGCTTCAGTTCCTGGGTCAGCTCTGCGCCCTGGACCCAGGGCGCGGCGAACTGCAGGGCACCGAGCACGACGCCGCCTGCCAGCAGCGTGGTTCCCATGCCACGTTTCATGACTGTTCCTCCCTTGCGCCGGATGTCCATCAGAAGCGCCAGATGAAGTCGACGAAGGCGCGATGCATGAGCGAGTCGGTGCCACTGGCATAGGCATCGCCTGGCTTGAAGACGCCGCCACGGAAGCGCACGAGGGCAGAGCGCTCGTCCAGGTGCTCGGCCATCGAGGCCGGCAGGAGGCCCTGCTTGAAGTAGCGGGTGACCACCAGGTCCATCTCCTGGCCGATGTCTTTCTCGCCGTCTTCCAGGGGCGCGATGATTCCGCTCTGGCCCACGTCCTGGTTGTCGTCCACGCGCCAGAAACGGTGGTAGACGACGCTCGCGTCGTAGTCCTCGCCCATCTGCCAGGAGGTGAAGGCAGTGGCCACCTGGAGGTTGCTCAGCTCGCCCCGGAAGGCTTCGCCGAAGCGGTGCATGCGCGCCTCGGTGCCGGTGAAGTTGGAGCGGTTGCTCTCCAGGCCGGTCTGGCGGAACTGCTCGGAGCTGTCGTCGTCGCCGCCGCCGCTGCCACGGGCGTAGGCGCCGCCGACTTTCCATTGGTCATCGATGTTCCAGCGCAGGCCGAGGTCCACTGCCCAGGCGTCGACATCGACATTGCGGCTGCCGTTGGCGATGGTCTGGTTGCCGACGGTCGACTGCTGCAGTTCGTCCACGTCGCCGGTCAGCCAGGTGGCCTGCGCCCAGTAGTTCAGCGGCAGTGTGGAGCGGCGGTCGAAGAAGCCACCGTCGGCTTCCAGACCCAACCAGGTCAGGTCGCCGGTAGTGCGCTTGTCGAGTTCATCCACCTCCTCGCCAACGTTGGGCAGGTCACCGTTGTCGCGACTGTGGTGCAGCTTGGCGCCGACCCAGTGACCTGGTTGCCACTGGGTGGAAATGTCGCCGAAGAAGTGCTGGCGGTCCTCGTCTTCCGGCGCCAGTTCGTCGATGTCGGTGCGGTAGTCGCTGAAGCGCTCGGCGACGCCGGCGTGGGCGCGCAGCAGGGTGGTGTCGAAGCTCCAGCGCAGGGCTTCGATGTTGGTATCCCACCAGGTGCCTTCTTCACTGCGTACACGCTGGCGACCGAAGCGCAAGTGCTCGCCGGGGTAGGCGGTGAGGCCGCCGTAATCGACCCAGAACTCGCGCATGGCGAGGTAGCTCTTGTCCGGTTCGCGCCCGTTGTTGCTCTGGGCGGCATCGGCTTCGATGTCGTTGGATTCCAGGGTGTCGGTTTCGACGATATCGGTGGCGGTGACCGCCTGGCCCATGGCGAAGGCGCTCCATTCGCCGCGCTCGCCGTAGACCCAGGGACGCAGGTCGAGACCGATGCCGTTTACGTCACCGCCGTCGCGGGTGCCGAGGTCGCGATCGTCTTCGGATTGGGCGGTGATCTTCACGTCCAGTCCGAAGTTCTTGTCGTGGGTCTCTGCGGCGTGGGCGATGCTTGCGGCCAGCAGGGACAGACCAAGGCCAGCCTTGATCCAGGGATTCTTGTTCATGCGTTTCTCATCTCTCTTGTTCCGCGGGCCGTACTTCGCTGTTGGGCTTCGCTGCGCTCTGCCCAACCTACCGGGAGCTGCGGAGGGGGATTCATAGGCTGCTCATCTGGGTGTCGGGCGCTGCGGCGCCCCGCGCAGCGCGCTCTTCACGCAGCAGTTGTTCGGCGCGAGGGCGTTCCGCCGGCGGCAACTGCTGCTGGACGCTTTGCGCCAGCTCGATGGCCTGGGGCGTGTTCTTGGGCAAGGCCAGCTGGCTGAAAACGAACGCGTTGACCAGGTTGCGCTGGATGCCCTTGCCCTGGGCGTACATCTGGCCAAGAGCGAAGTCGGCATTGACCTGGCCGCTGCGGGCGGCGCGGAGCAGATGGTCCAGTGCCTTGTCCGGATCGATGTCCCCCAGATAGCCACGCAGGTAGATCTGGCCCAGCAGGTAGTGCGCGGTGGGTTCGGTGGGGGCAGCCTTGAGCAGGTGCTCCTCGGCCTTCTTCGGGTCCTGCGGTACCAGCTTGCCTTCGTAGTAGAGGCGGCCTTGCAGCAGCTCGGCGCGGGGCTGGGAGGCGGCACGGCCTTTCTCCAGGTAGTCCAGCAACTGCTCGGTATCGCCCTGTTCCGGGTACTCGTAGATCAGTTTGGCCAGGCTCACCCAGGCGGCGGGGTAAGCGGGTACCAGCGCTTCGAGCAGTTCCTTGGCCTTGCCTTCTTCGGGCTTGCCGATGTCGGCGTCGGCCAGGACCAGGGCGACCGACTCCACGCGCTGGGCGGGAATACGCCCGGCGCGGTAGCCGGCCATCAGTTGCTCCAGCAGTTTCTGCCTTGCGTCGGCATTGCCTTGCTTCTGGTAGACGGTGGCCAGTTCGACGTAGCAGACGTCGGTCAACGCCAGATTGCGGGTACAGATCTGCTCGATCTCGGTGAGGTGCTGATCGTAGGAACCCTGGGTGCGATAGAAGAGGATCTGCGCCAGCTCCGCCTGCGTGTGGCCCTCGGCGCGCCATTTGGCGATGCGCGCCGGAACGTTCACCGAGGGGAAGTCCTGCGGGTATTGCAGGTAGAGCATCACCAGCGGCAGCAGGCTGCTTTCTTCACCGGCTTCGAAGGACTCCTCCAGGAGTTGCGCGGTTTCCCGGCGTTCGGCCTGGCTCAGCTGGGTCTTTCGTGCCAGCAGCTTGCCCAGGCGGGCCTTGGCACGGGGCGACTGGTCGATGGCCTGGCGATAGGTCTGCTCGGCCTTCTGCAGTTGCTCCGGGTCTCCGCTGGCCACCTGCAGGTCGGCCAGGCCGACCGCGGCGTCGGCATAACCGAGGTCGGCCAGCTGGCGGTAGTTCTGCTCGGCGGTGGAGCTGTCGCCGCGTTTCAGGGCTTCGCGGGCGAGGCGTTCGTCCGGCAGGCCGGCACAGCCGGCCAGGGCGACGGCCGCGGCCAGCAGCAGGAGGGGAGTGGAGTGATGGGCCATGGTCGAGCCCTCCTCAGAAGCCCGCGGCCAGGGCGCGGTCGATCAGCCAGTCGAGGGACGGGCCACGATCGATGCTGACTTCCACCGGCTGACCGGCGAAGGTGCTGGGCAGCGGCTCGTCGGGCTGGATGGTGGCGCGGATGTCGGCGGACATGTTGCCGTCATGCAGGCTGCTGCTGAGGATCTTGCCGTGGCGCGCCTGGTCTTCTCCGGCCACCTGGAAGGTGACGCGGGCACCCGGTTTGGCCTGGCCGATGTGGCGGAAGGGGAAGCGCGCCTGGATGGTGGCCTGGGTGTCCTGGGGCACCAGTTCGAAGATCACGTCGCCCTTGCTGGCGAACTGGCCGTCGGCCACGAGCTGGCGGGCGATCTTGCAGTTGCAGGGGCTGGTGAGGGTGCCCTTCATCTGCTTGCCGAACAGTTCTTCGACGTTTTTCGGAGTGAGCTGGTCGTCGGTCAGGTGACCCTTGAGCATCTCCAGCATGGTGGCGTTGAAGGACGCGATGGGGGCGCCTTTCTCCACGCTGGCGTCGGCGCTCACCAGGCTCTGCACCGTGCCTTCGCGGGGCATGGTGACCTGCATGGAAGGCACTGCGACCATGGCCGAATCGGCATGGGTGACGAAGTACAGGCCGTACAGCGAATTGAGGATGTAGGCAAAGGCACCGACACCGACGACGAAGATGCCGGCACTGAGGCCGACCGCCTTGAGACGCGCCAGGGGGCCCATGCCGCCGCCCGCGCCGCCTTTGCGCGGCTTGGTGAAGTTCTCGCGCTGCAGGGTGCTGAGCAGGTCGCCGGCGCTGACCAGTTCGCCCGAGAGGTGCGAGCTGATGAGGTAGCGCAGGGTGGCGATGTCACGCGGCTGAAGGCCATGGAAGACACAGCCGACGCGCTCGCTGCGGGTGTCCACGGCGCGCACCTGGAACTCTACGTCCAGGCCCAGGCTGAGGCCGTCGATCTGGAACATCAGGCGGCCTTTGTGGTGGTCGCCGATGCTGGAGTTGGCGCGTCCGGCGGTGAAGGCGAAACCGCCGGCGGAGACGTCCAGCAGCGACGCTTCGAAGCGTTCGCCACGGGCGATATAGCGGATCTTGCCGGGGATTTTCACCCGCGCGTGTTGGCGCTGGGCTTCGGATTCATGCACCACATTGAGATTGACGGCTGTATTCATGGCTTCGATTCCTGTCAGGTTCCTTGTGCTCACACGATCGCCAGCAGCGTGGCGACGAATACGCTGGTTGCGGAGAAGGTCATGGCGCGTGAGGACCAGGTGTTGAACCAGCGCGAGAAGCTCGCGAGGTCACGGTTGAGCTTGGTGTTCTGGCGGGTCCAGGACTGCTGGTCGAGGCGGAAGAAGACGTAGATCTTCACCAGCGCTCCGACGATCTGGTTGTAATAGAGGATCAAGGGGTAAGCCGGTCCGATCCGGTGCCCGGTAATGCTGAGCAGCAGGGTCAGGACGAAGCGGGTAAGGCCGATCCACAGGAGGTACACCAGCAGGTAGGCGATGCTGTACTTCAGGCTGGCGATGATGGCCACGGCCAAGCCCAGCAGGCAGGTCCACATCGAGGCGCGCTGGTCGGCCAGCACCACGGTGGTGAACCAGCCGAGGCGACGCGGACCGAGCGCCAGGGCGCGGGAGTTCTGCCGGAGGTTGTTGCCGTACCAGCGGAACATCAGCTTGCGGCTGGCCTTGATGAAGCTCTTCTCCGGCGGGTGCTCGACCGTGTTGATCGCGGCATCCGGAACGTAGAAGGTGTCGTAGCCCAGGCGCATCAGGCTGTACCAGCTGGACTTGTCGTCACCGGTGAGGAACTGGAAACGACCCAGGCGCCAGTGGTCCAGGTGGTCGCTTTCCACGTCGGCGATGAAGTCCGGATCGGTCACCACGCTGGCGCGGAACACCGACATCCGCCCGGTCATGGTCAGCACGCGCTTGGAGAGGGCCATCGAGCACATGTTGAGGTGGCGCTGGGCGAATCGCAGCTTGTGCCACTCGCTCATGATGTAGCTGCCGCGCACTTCGCAGAACTCGTTGGTGGTCAGGCCGCCGACATTCGGGAAGAGCTTGAACCAGGGCACGGTCTTCTTGACCACGCCTTCGGCCAGCACGGTGTCGCCGTCGATGACCGCCACGACCGCGTTGGCATCCGGCAGTTGCCGGGAGATGGCGCGGAATCCGTAGGCCAGGCCATCGCGCTTGCCGGTACCGGGAATGCGCACGAAGTCCAGCTTGACCCGCGAAGGCGGTGCGAGCTTGGTCCAGAGGTTCTTCACCAGCAGCTCATCGGACAGCTCGACGATGGAGCAGACGACAGTGGTCGGGTAGCCGCAGGCAATGGCTTCCTCGATCACCGAGCGGTAGACCATGGCGGTGGTCAGGGCCTCGATGCGGAAGCTCGTCACCAGCAGGAACACGTGGGACGGGTCTGCCGCGTTGCCGAGCTTGGCCAGGCGCCGCTTGTACCAGGGATACACGAAGTAGAGGAACAGCGTGCCGCGCACGAAGTGCAGGGCGCCCATGGAATAGCGCCAGATGCCCACAGCCCCGATCAGCAGCAGGAAATGCTTGGAGTCGGGGTCGAAAACGGACCTGGGCAGTGCCAGTGCCAGCAGCATCAGTGCAATGAGGTAGAACAGCCAGCCCGAGGCTTCGAGCAGACCATGCTTGATCTTGTCCATAGAGTCGTCCTGGGCTCGTTTGGCGGATGCCCCCCTTCCCGTTGGGGAGGGGGGCAGGGCGCTTTACCAGCAGATTCCCTCGGCGTTGCCTTGGGAGCCCTTGGGCATGAAGCCCACCAGGTCGATCACCTGCTTGCCGGCCGGCGCTTTCTGGGCCAGCGGGGCGAACAGCTCGTCACGGTTGCCCAGGACGATGATGTCCGCCTTGTCGACCACCGCGTCGAAGTTGCTGTCCAGCAGCGAGGACACGTGGGGGATCTTCGACTCGATGTAGTCCTTGTTGGCACCGTGGACGCGGGCGTACTCGACGTTGCGGTCGTAGATGCTGAGGTCGTAACCCTTGCCGATCAGCATCTCGGCCAGCTCCACCAGCGGGCTTTCACGCAGGTCGTCAGTGCCTGCCTTGAAGGACAGGCCGAGCAGGGCGACCTTGCGCTTGTCGTGGCCGGAGATGATGTCGAACGCCTTCTGCACCTGGCAGGAGTTGCTGCGCATCAGCGAACCGATCAGCGGGGATTCCACGTCCAGCGAGGTGGCGCGGTAGTTCAGCGCACGCACGTCCTTGGGCAGGCAGGAACCGCCGAAGGCGAAGCCCGGGCGCATGTAGTACTTGGACAGGTTGAGCTTGTTGTCCTGGCAGACCACGTCCATCACCTCACGACCATCGACGCCGACCGCCTTGGCGATGTTGCCGATCTCGTTGGCGAAGGTGACCTTGGCCGCGTGCCACACGTTGCAGGTGTACTTGATCATCTCGGCCACTTCGATGTCCTTGCGGATGATCGGGGCGTCGAGTTCGCGGTACAGGGTTTCCAGGACGTCGCCAGCGGCTTTGTCCAATTCGCCGATGACGGTCATGGGCGGGTAGTCGTAGTCCTTGATCGCGGTGCTTTCGCGGAGGAACTCGGGGTTCACCGCGACGCCGAAGTCCACGCCGGCCTTCTTGCCGGAGCAGTCTTCGATGATCGGGATCACGACGTTCTTCACGGTGCCCGGGAGCACGGTGCTGCGGACTACCACGGTGTGGCGTTCGGCCTTGTCGCGCAGGGCGAAGCCGATTTCGCGGCAGACGCCTTCGATGTAGTCGAGCGACAGGTCGCCATTCTTCTTGCTCGGGGTACCGACGCAGATGAAGGACACCTGGGTTTCGCGAACGGCACCGGCGACATCGGTAGTGCCGCGCAGGCGGCCAGTCTTCACGCCTTGCTGTAGAAGTTCTTCCAGACCCGGTTCGACAATGGGCGATTTGCCATTGTTGATCAGGTCAATCTTGGTCTGCGAAACGTCGACACCGACAACTTCATGACCACGAGCCGAGAGGCAGCCGGCGCATACTGCACCAACATAGCCCAAACCGAAGATGCTGATTCGCATCGTATTCACCTCGTCCTTTAAGCACGCTGTTTAATATGTGACGTTAGTGTCACTTCCGTTTGCACCTTTATGTCGCGGTTGCAACTTTAAAGTGCACAGGCATGAGTAGTACCGGACGCCAAAGTTAGGGCGCCTGAACTGGGCATGTCGCATTGCTTGCCCGGGTAGAGTCCTGAGCTGATCGCCTCAAAGGCTCTGGCTCGTTGGTTTTGTCCAGTAGGTCGAGTTTGTTGCGCTTCTCCTTAATTAACCTATTTGGCTTTCGCCAGATAAAAACTACCCCTCGGCTGCGCGCCGATAGTTGGTAAAGGCAGTTTGAGATCACACCGAAATATGGTGTGAAGAATTAAGTCACGGGGGTATGAGTGTCCGTCTTTTCGGATAGTTCCTACCGTTCGTCCCAGATTTTACTTATTGCAGTTTTTTGACTACGCCCCGTGTCAAGGTCGTGGCATTCTCAGAGTTGGCGCGCGTTGGAAAAGTTCAATCAGGCAGTTTGCAAGTTTTTTGGTGATTGCATTTTGCAACTTGGCCACTATCGGGAGGCAAGTTGGCCACTATCAAAAAAACAAGTTCGCCAGCATCAAAGACGAACTTGTGCCAGCTATATGATCTTGAAGTGATATTGAACTTGCGATGGCCATTGAATGGCATCGCGGGGAGGTAGGGTGCGCTGTGCGCACCAGCGGATCTTGCGCTGCGAGGGAAGGGGAGCGGTGCGCATGGCGCACCCTACGAATGCGCGCGGCACAAACGAAAACCCCGCCGGGCGGCGGGGTTCGTGGGGTTAGTCCTGCGGCTCGTCGCGCAGGAACACCAGGCTGTCCGGCTTGGAATGCTCCGCCGCGTAGCGGTAGCCCTGGTAGTTGAAGTCCTTCAGGCCTTCAGGGTCCTGCAGGCGCTCCTTGATCACATAGCGGGCCATCAGGCCGCGGGCCTTCTTGGCGTAGAAGCTGATGATCTTGTACTGGCCGTTCTTCAGGTCCTTGAACTCGGTATCGATGATGCGGGCGTTCAGGGCCTTGCGCTTCACCGAGCTGAAGTACTCGTTGGAGGCGAGGTTGAGCAGGATGTCGTCACCCTGGGCCGCCAGGGCTTCATTCAGCCAGCCACTGATGCGCTCGCCCCAGAAGGCATAAAGATCCTTGCCGCGGGCATTGGCCAGCTTGGTGCCCATTTCCAGGCGGTAGGGCTGCATCAGGTCCAGCGGTCGCAGCAGGCCATAGAGGCCGGAGAGCATGCGCAGGTGCTGCTGCGCGAAGTCGAAGTCGGCTTCAGCGAAGTCTTCGGCGTTGAGGCCCGTGTACACGTCGCCCTTGAAGGCCAGCAGGGCCTGCTTGGCATTGGCCGGGGTGAAATCCGGATGCCAGCTGCCATAGCGCGCGACGTTGAGACCGGCGAGTTTGTCGGACAGGTGCATCAGCTCGGCGATCTGCGCGGGGCTGAGTTCGCGCAGTTGCTGGATCAGCTCCTGGGCATGGTCCAGGAACTCCGGCTGGGTAAAGCGCGAAGTGACCGGCGGGGTCTCGTAGTCCAGGGTCTTGGCAGGGGAAATCACCAACAGCATCGAATCGTCTCCTTCGGGAACGGGGCGATTCTAGGGATTTGCGTCGGTTGGCTCCACCTATCCCGCCGATAGGCAGGTTGGATACGGCAGCCGGAATGATCCCAAGCGGGAAAAGTCGGGGAATTTCGGGGGAGGGGACTTTCGAATTTAACGGGTGATTTCCTACGCGCCAAGGTCTTTTTGTCGTACTGAAAAAAAAACGCGTACAGGCCAAAAAGTTCTTTTTTCTGTCATCCGGAATGGAGTATTAACAAATCAGACCGCCGAACCCTGCAGACAGGTGGCGGCCATCGGCCCTCACCTTGTTGGCTCCATCCCCTAACCGGCATGACCCGGAGCGGGGAGGTCGGCGGCCCTCCGCGGCGGAGAGCCTCCCTGGCATTCCGTCGCCTGGCCCTATAAGAAGGTGACCGAGTATGGATGACCACGGACGCTCCCGCCCTACCGCTCCAACCTTGTACGCGCTCGACACCAACGTCCTGATCCACGATCCCAACGCCTTGTTCAACTTCCAGGAACACCACGTGGCCATTCCGATGACCGTGCTGGAGGAATTGGACAAGCTGAAGACTGGCAAGCAGGGCGTTGCCGCTGAATGCAGGCAGGCCATCCGTAACATCGACAAGATCCTCAGTGGCGCAACCCCCGAGGAAGTGGAGCACGGAGTACCCATCCAGCGAGAGAAAAGCGGCCCTTGCGGCTTCCTCTCGATTCTCATGAGCAAACGCGCAGCCCCCATCACCTGGCTGCCTGAAGACCTCAACGACAACAAGATCATCAACCAGCTGGTGGAGCTGAAGAGCCGCAGGCCGGGCATGTCCGTGGTGCTGGTGACCAAGGACATCAACATGCGCCTGAAGGCGCGCGCCTGCGGGATCGATTCGGAGGACTACCACACCGACCAGTTGGTGGATGATGTCTCCCTGCTGTCCCGTGGCTACCACGACATGCCCGGGTCGTTCTGGGATCGCGTGAGCAAGGTGGAGACGCGTCAGGACCATGGACGTACCTGGCATCGCGTGCAGCTCACCGACAACCTTCCAGCCGTGCACGTCAACGAGTTCATCGTCGACGAGCAAGGTTTCGTGGGCTGGATCAAGGGCATCAAGGCTGATGAACTGCTGATCCTCGATCTGCATCAGGAGCCGTTGCTGCATCAGGAAGCCTGGGGCCTGCGTCCGCGCGATGTGTACCAGGCGCTGGCGCTCTACGCGCTGCTGGACCCGGATATCCACCTGGTCAACCTCAGCGGTGCGGCGGGATCGGGCAAGACCATCCTGGCGCTGGCCGCAGCAATCGAGCAGACCATGGTCAGCAAGCGCTACCGGCGCATCATCGCCACCCGCAGCGTGCAGGGCCTGGACCAGGAAATCGGCTTCCTGCCCGGTACCGAGGCGGAGAAGATGGAGCCCTGGCTGGGTGCGATCACCGACAACCTCGAAGCCCTGCACATGGACGACGAGAACACCCACGGCAGCGTGGATTACATCCTCAGCAAGGTGCCGCTGCAGTTCAAATCCCTGAACTACATCCGCGGCCGCAGCTTCCAGCAGAGCCTGATCATCATCGACGAGTGCCAGAACCTGACGCCGCACCAGATGAAAACCATCATCACGCGTGCCGGTACTGGCTCCAAGGTGATCTGCCTGGGCAACCTGGCGCAGATCGACACCCCTTACCTTTCCGCCCCCAGCTCGGGCCTGACCTACCTGACCGAACGCTTCAAGGACTTCCCCCACGGCGTGCACATCACCCTCCAGGGCGTGCCGCGCTCCGTGCTGGCCGAGTACGCCGAAGCGCATATGTGACCCTCGACTCCCGCCGGGCGGCAGCTGCCGCCCGGCGGGGATTTCTGTATACAATCTGTCTCCTGTCCAAGGAGACTCGCAGTGCTTACCCATCTCGATGCCCAGGGTCGCGCCAGCATGGTCGACGTCACCGACAAGGCGGTGACATCCCGTGAAGCGACGGCCGAAGCCCGCGTGCGCATGCGCCCGGAAACCCTCGCCATGATCCAGTCCGGCGGCCACCCCAAGGGCGACGTGTTCGCCGTGGCGCGCATTGCCGGCATCCAGGCGGCGAAAAAGACCTCCGATCTCATTCCGTTGTGTCACCCGTTGATGCTCACCAGCGTCAAGGTGGAGCTGGCAGCGGAAGGGGACGACTGCGTGCATATTGTCGCCCGCTGCAAACTGGCCGGGCAGACCGGCGTGGAAATGGAAGCGCTGACCGCCGCCAGCGTGGCCGCCCTGACGATCTATGACATGTGCAAGGCGGTCGATCGCGGCATGACCATTGAAAACGTACGCCTGCTGGAAAAGCTGGGCGGCAAGAGCGGCCATTACCAGGCCGGGGAGTAATGATGATTCGCGTGCAGTATTTCGCCCGTTACCGTGAAGCGCTCGGCATCGAAGGCGAGCAGCTCAACTGTGACCCGGCGTTCGCGAAGCTGGATGATCTGCGCCGGCATCTGCTGGCCCGTGGCGGCGTCTGGGAGGTTCTCGCCGAACAGAACCTGATGTGCGCCCGCAACCAGGAGCTGTGCAGCCTGGACGAAGCCCTCAGCGACGGTGACGAAGTCGCCTTCTTCCCCACCGTGACCGGAGGCTGAGATGGCCATTCGCGTGCAGGAAACCGCTTTCGATCCTGGTGTTGAACTCAATGCGCTGCATGCGGCCAATGTGGGTATTGGCGCGGTGGTCGGCTTCGTCGGCTATGTGCGCGACTTCAATGACGGCCAGGATGTGGCCGGCATGTTCCTCGAACATTATCCAGGCATGACCGAGAAGGCCTTGGAGAAGATCGCGGTGGAAGCGCGAGAACGCTGGCCGCTGCTCAACGTGGATATCCTCCATCGCATCGGGCGCCTGGAACCGGGCGAACCCATCGTCTTCGTCGGTACTGCCAGCGCCCATCGCCAGGCGGCGTTCGACGCCTGCAACTTCATCATGGACTTCCTCAAGACCCGCGCGCCGTTCTGGAAGAAGGAAGACACCGCCGAAGGCCCACGCTGGGTGGAAGGGCGGTGCAGCGACAAGGCTGCTGCCGAGCGCTGGGAATGAACCGATTGGGGAAAACTTTCTGTAGGGGCGAATTTATTCGCCAAGGGCTGCGCAGCAGCCCAATGGGCACCTGAAGGGCGGACCTTCGGCCCGCTTGGCGAATGAATTCGCCCCTACAAAGCCCGGCATTGCCGGGTTTTTTCATGGGTCATTGACGGTGTGTACATTTGAGTCCAGTATGGACTCACAAGTACAAGTTAGCGGCGTCCATCATGATCCCCAGCCAGCTACCCATTCCATTCCCATGCCGGCCAGCCCTGGCGGCATCTGCTTCTGCCTCGCAAATCCATTCCGAACCGGCTCGCCCTGCCATGCGGCGGGCCTCCATCCGTAATGCGGGAGTCGCACCATGAAGAAACTCGTTCTGCTGGGCAGCCTTGCCCTGAGCCTGCTGGCCTCCAGCGTTTTCGCCGCTGACAAGCCTCTGCGCATCGGCATCGAGGCTGCTTATCCACCCTTCGCGTTCAAGACCCCGGAAGGGCAGATTGCCGGTTTCGACTACGACATCGGCAATGCCATGTGCGAAGAAATGAAGGTGAAGTGCCAGTGGATCGAGCAGGAGTTCGATGGCCTGATCCCGTCCCTGAAGGTGAAGAAGGTGGACGCTGTGCTGTCCTCCATGACCATCACCGATGAGCGCAAGAAGTCCGTCGACTTCACCGGCAAGTACTACTACAGCCCAGCGCGCCTGGTGATGAAGAAGGGCAACCTGGTCGACCCGGAATTCAAGAGCCTGGTGGGCAAGACCATCGGTACCCAGCGCTCCACCACCACCGACCGCTTCGCCACCGAGGTCCTGGAGCCCAAGGGCATCAAGATCGTGCGTTATAGCACCCAGAACGAGATCTACCTGGACGTGCTGTCCGGTCGTCTGGACGGCGCGCTGGCCGACGTCTTCCCGCTCAACGAAGGCTTCCTCAAGACCGATAACGGCAAGGGCTACGAGTTCGTTGGCCCGGTGCTGAACGATCCGAAGTACTTCGGTGAAGGCGCCGGGATCGCCGTGCGCAAGGGCGATAACGAACTGCGCGAGAAATTCAACAGTGCCATCAAGACCCTGCGTGCGAACGGCAAGTACCAGGCAATCCAGGCCAAGTACTTCGACTTCGATATCTACGGCGAGTAAGCCCTGCCGTTGGGAAAAGCCGCGCAATTGCGCGGCTTTTTTGTCTGGACGAAAGCAGTCAGAGCGCTGCACGAACTGCCCCCTCTCCCGCTTGCGGGAGAGGGTTGGGGGGAGGGTAGATTCCGGTTGGTTCGGCGCCGGTCTCTTCGCGGATGAATTCGCTCCTACAAAGACGGGCAGGGCTGCGCCCTGCTTGGCGATTGAAATCGCCCCTACAGGGTTATGCGGGCGCCGAAGGTGGGCTGAGAGTCACCCCTCTCCCGCCGGCGGGAGCGGGGCCGGGGGAGAGGGGATTCCGGTCGGTTCGGCGCCGGTCTCTTCGCGAATGAATTCGCTCCTACAAAGACGGGCAGGGCTGCGCCCTGCTTGGCGATTGAAATCGCCCCTGCAGGGTTATGCGGGCGCCGAAGGTGGGCTGAGAGTCACCCCTCTCCCGCCTGCGGGAGAGGGGCCGGGGGAGAGGGTTGTTTCGGGCTGGCTTGGCGCCAATCCTTTCGCGAATGAATGCGCTCCCACAATGGGTATCCATGCGCCAACAAAAAAAGGGAGCCCGAAGGCTCCCTTTTTCATTCAGCGTCCAATCCTCAGTGCAGGATCTGCCCGAGGAACAGCTTGGTCCGCTCGTTCTGCGGGTTGTCGAAGAACGCGTTGGGCTCGTTCTGTTCCACGATCTCGCCTTTGTCCATGAAGATCACCCGGTTGGCCACGGTGCGGGCGAAGCCCATTTCGTGGGTCACGCAGAGCATGGTCATGCCGTCATGGGCCAGGCCGATCATGGTGTCGAGCACTTCCTTCACCATCTCCGGGTCGAGTGCCGAGGTGGGCTCGTCGAACAGCATGATCTTCGGCTTCATGCACAGCGCGCGGGCGATGGCCACACGCTGTTGCTGGCCACCGGAAAGCTGCCCCGGGAACTTGTGCGCCTGCTCCGGAATGCGCACGCGCTCCAGGTAATGCATGGCGACTTCCTCGGCCTGGCGCTTGGGCATCTTGCGAACCCACATGGGCGCCAGGGTGCAGTTCTGCAGCACGGTGAGGTGCGGGAACAGGTTGAAGTGCTGGAACACCATGCCCACTTCGCTGCGGATCGCCTCGATGTGCTTGAGGTCGTTGGTCAGCTCGGTGCCGTCGACGACGATGCGGCCCTGCTGGTGTTCTTCCAGGCGGTTGATGCAGCGGATGGTGGTCGATTTGCCGGAACCGGACGGGCCGCAGAGGACGATGCGCTCGCCCTGCTGCACGTCGAGGTTGATGTCCTTCAGCACATGGAACTGGCCGTACCACTTGTTCACGCCCTGCAGTCGGATGATCGGCTCGCCGGCGGTTTTCTTGCTTGCTTCAGTCATGGGATGACTCCTAACGCTTGTGGCTGGTGTCCAGCTTGCGCTCCAGGCTCATGGAGTAGCGGGACATGCCGAAACAGAAGATCCAGAACACCAGGGCGGCGAAGACGTAGCCTTCGGTGGCCATACCCAGCCAGGCGGGGTCGGTGGTGGCTTGCTTGATGCTGTTGAGCAGGTCGAACAGGCCGATGATGATCACCAGGCTGGTGTCCTTGAACAGCGCGATGAAGGTGTTGACGATGCCGGGGATCACCAGCTTCAGGGCTTGCGGCAGGATCACCAGGCCCATCATCCGCCAGTAGCCCAGTCCCATTGCCGCAGCGGCTTCGTACTGGCCCTTGGGGATGGCCTGCAGGCCGCCACGCACCACTTCAGCGATGTAGGCCGACTGGAACATGATCACGCCGATCAGCGCCCGCAGCAGCTTGTCGAACGACAGGCCTTCAGGCAGGAACAGCGGCAACATTACCGAGGACATGAACAGCACGGTGATCAGCGGCACGCCGCGCCAGAACTCGATGAAGGTCACGCAGATGACCTTGATCGCCGGCATGTTCGAACGTCGTCCCAGGGCCAGCAGGATGCCCAGCGGCAGCGCACCGACGATGCCCACGGCAGCGATCACCAGGGTCAGCATCAGGCCGCCCCATTGGCTGGTGGAGACGGTGGACATGCCGAGGAAGCCGCCGTGCAGCAGCCAGTAGGCGACGATCGGGTAGATCACCAGGAATGCCAGGCCGTACTTGGCCTTCTGCTGGAAGCGCGGGATGAACAGCGGCGCAGCGCCGATGATCGCGACCCACACCGCCAGGTCCACTCGCCAGCGCAGTTCTTCGGGATAGAAACCGTACATGAACTGCGAGAAGCGCATCTTGATGAACACCCAGCACGCGCCTTCGCTGCTGCAGTCGGCACGGGTGGTGCCGCTCCAGTCGGCCTGGAGGAAGGCCCACTTGATCAGCGGCGGCAGGATCAGCCAGACCAGGTAGATGGCGAACAGGGTCAACAGGGTGTTGAACCAGTTGGAAAACAGGTTGGCGCGCAGCCATCCCAGTACGCCGACGCTCATCCGGGGTGGCGGCTGGTCGGGCTTGAATACGTGTGTCGTCATGGTTCGGACCTCACCGCTCGACTAGCGCAATGCGCTTGTTGTACCAGTTCATCAGCAGGGAAATGCTGATGCTGATGGCCAGGTAGACGCTCATGGTGATGGTGATCACCTCGATCGCCTGGCCGGTCTGGTTCAGCACCGTACCGGCGAACAGCGAGACCATGTCCGGGTAGCCGATGCCGGCCGCCAGGGACGAGTTCTTGGTCAGGTTCAGGTACTGGCTGGTGAGCGGCGGGATGATCACGCGCAGGGCTTGCGGAATGATCACCAGACGCAGGGTCTTGGCAGCGGGCAGGCCCAGAGAACGCGCGGCCTCGGTCTGGCCGTGGCTGACCGCCTGGATGCCGGAGCGCACGTTCTCGGCGATGAACGCCGCGGTGTACACGGTCAGCGCCAGAGTCAGGGCGATCAGTTCCGGAATCACCACCCAGCCGCCGCGGAAGTTGAAGCCCTGCAGCACCGGCATGCTCCACTGGAAGGGCGCGCCGAATACCAGGGACACCAGGCCCGGAATCACCACCAGCAGCGCCAGGGCGCCGAGCAGCACCGGGAAGCGTTGACCGGTGGATTCACGCTTGGCTTTCGCCCAGCGGGCCATCGCAATGATTGCCACCAGCACCAGTCCCAGGCTGACCAGGAACGGCCAGAAGCCTTCGGCGATGGTCGGCGCCGGCATGTACAGGCCGCGGTTGTTGAGGAAGAAGTGCTCGCCGATGGCCATGCTCTGGCGCGGCCCCGGCATGGGCAGCATCACCGCGAAATACCAGAAGAAGATCTGTAGCAGTGGCGGGATGTTGCGGAAGGTTTCGATGTAGACGGTCGCCAGCTTGCGTACCAGCCAGTTCGGCGACAGGCGCGCTACGCCCAGGATGAAGCCGAGGATGGTGGCGAAGACGATGCCGATAGCCGAAACCAGCAGGGTGTTGAGCAGACCGATGACGAAGACGCGGCCGTAGCTGTGGCTTTCGTTGTAATCGATCAGGTGTTGGGAGATCCCGAAGCCGGCACTTTGCTCGAGGAAATCGAAGCCGGACAGGATGCCGCGCTGTTGCAGGTTGTGCTGGGTGTTCTGGAACAGGTACCAGCCCAGTGCCACGACTGCGACGACGGCGATGATCTGGAATAGCCACGCGCGTGCCTTGGGATCGGTCCAGATCGAACCTTTCGGGGCACGCGGGGCGTTGGCAGGTTTTTGCATGACAGCCCTCTGGGAACCACTGGCCGGCCGGATGGGGGACGGCGGCCAGGGTTCGCGTTGAAACGGAACTCGAACCCGGCAGCCACTTCATGTGGCCGCCGGGAGACGGTCAGCGCACCGGCGGTGCGTACTGCAGACCGCCCTTGTTCCACAGGGCGTTGATGCCGCGGTCGATCTTCAGGTCGCTACCGGCACCGATGTTGCGATCGAAGATTTCACTGTAGTTACCGACCTGCTTGACGATTTGCACCGCCCAGTCCTTCGGCAGCTTCAGGTCCTTGCCGAACTCGCCTTCAGTACCCAGCAGACGGGCAATGTCGGGGTTCTTGGTGGACTTGGCGGTTTCTTCGACGTTCTTCGAGTCGATGCCCAGTTCCTCGGCGTTCAGCATCGCGAACAGCGACCAGCGCACGATGTCGAACCACTCCTCGTCACCCTGGCGTACGGCCGGGCCGAGGGGCTCCTTGGAGATGACTTCCGGCAGTACCACGTACTCGTCCGGGGCAGCCAGCTTGATGCGCTGTGCATAGAGCTGGGACTGGTCCGAGGTCAGCACGTCGCAACGACCGGACTCGAGCGATTTGGCGCTCTCGTCGGAGGTGTCGTAGGTGATGGGGGTGTATTTCAGGTTGTTGGCGCGGAAGTAGTCGGACAGGTTCAGCTCGGTGGTGGTACCGGCCTGGATGCAGACGGTGGCGCCATCGAGTTCCTTGGCGCTGGAAACGCCGAGCTTCTTGTTCACCAGGAAGCCTTGACCGTCGTAGTAGGTCACGCCGGTGAAGTTCAGGCCCATGGCTGCGTCACGGGAGCTGGTCCAGGTGCTATTACGCGAAAGGACGTCGACTTCGCCGGACTGCAGCGCGGTGAAACGTTCCTTGGCGGTCAGCGGGCTGTACTTGACCTTGCTGGCATCGCCGAACACGGCAGCGGCAACAGCACGGCAAACGTCAACGTCGATGCCTTTGTAGTTGCCCTTGCCATCGGCATACGAGAAGCCCGGGAGGCCGTCGCTGATGCCGCATTGTACGAAGCCTTTTTTCTTCACCGCGTCCAGGGTGGCGCCCGCTTGCGCGAAACCGCTGACACCGAGAACGGTTGCCGCGGTCAGCACGGCCAGGGTGGATTTCACCATCTTCATCAAAACCTCCAGTTGCTTTTATTGGTGTTGGAGTCTCGGTCCCACCGCCGTACCCTCGTGAGGCAGGTTCAACCTTTCATGCACTGGAAAAGGTCAACCGGGGTGTCAGACCTAAGGAAGGAGTCTAGTTGGCGCTGCTCCGCTCGCCACCAGACCTTTCCTCGCCCATTGGTCAAATGGGCTGGAGACGGATTGCGCCACCCTTGCACCACGAATGGCACCAGGTGATCGCCTGCAAGGTAGCAACCTGAGTTGCGACCCAACCCGTTGCACGCCAGGGCAAGTGTTACCGAGCCCCGGCGCAAATTTCAGTCTGGTGCTCGTTAGCAAAGGGCGTACCAGCGAGGTGCCAGTAGGCCTATTCCGATAGGTCAATAGGTAAAGTTTTAGCGGTGCGACATCTTTTTCAGTTATCAAACCACCCCTTTGAATGGCATCGCCCCACAACTGTGCAGATGCGCCACAACGGAGCCACACATGAGCGACACACTGATTCTCGAGCCCCCACATCGCGCCGATGCCTGCATCATCTGGCTTCACGGCCTGGGCGCGGATCGCTACGACTTCCTGCCGGTGGCCGAGGCCCTGCAGGAAGCGCTGGGCACCACCCGATTCGTTCTGCCCCAGGCGCCGACCCGCGCGGTCACCATCAATGGCGGCTGGGCCATGCCTTCCTGGTACGACATCCTCGCGATGAGTCCGGAACGCGCCATCAACCAGGCGCAACTGGAGGAATCAGCGGAGCATGTGATGGCCCTGGCGCAGGCGCAGGTCGACGGTGGCATCGAGCCGCGCCGCATCTTCCTCGCCGGCTTCTCACAGGGCGGCGCCGTCGTCCTGCACGCCGCCTTCCTGCGCTGGGCGGAAGAGTTGGGCGGCGTGCTGGCGCTTTCCACCTACGCACCGACCTTCAGCGATGACATGACACTGTCGGATACAAAACGACAACTGCCGGTCCTTTGCTTGCATGGCACTTTCGACGATGTGGTCCCGCCCGCGATGGGCCGCTCCGCCCACGATCGCCTGGCCGCCGCCGGTGTTCCCGTGGAGTGGCGCGACTATCCGATGGCCCACGAAGTACTGCCGCAGCAGATCCGCGACATCGGCACCTGGCTGGTGAAGCGGCTGCACAGCTGATCTCCAACCCTTCAGTACAAGAAGTGACCATGGCCCAGACCTCAGCTCCGCCCATTGCCAACCTGCGCGATATCGAAGAACTCGAACGTCTTTCGCTGGAACAACGCGGCATGCCGGACAGCACCTACGAGCTGATCCGCCGCAGCGCCGAACGCAACCCGAGCAAGCGCGCCATGACCTTCCTGCTCCAGGGGGACGCTGAGGAGACACCTGTCGAGGTGACCTATGGGGAGCTGCTGGCGCGGGTGACCCAGGCCGCCAATGCCTTCCACCATCTGGGCGTGCGGCCGGGCAAGGCGGTGTCGTTCCTCCTGCCGAACCTGCCCCATACGCACTTCACCATCTGGGGCGGGGAAGCGGCTGGGGTGGTTAATGCCATCAATCCCTTGCTGGAGCCGGAGCACATCGCCGAGCTGATCCATGCGGCCGACTCCAAGGTGCTGGTGACCCTGGCGCCGTTCCCCGGTACCGACCTCTGGGGCAAGGTCGCCAGCCTGCGTGATCGCCTGCCGGAACTGGAGGCCATCGTCACAGTCGACCTGGCCAACCTGCTGCCCGAGCCGCAACGCAGTGCCATCAAGGCCCAGCGTGGTGCGTTGCCGGAAGGCGTACTGGATTTCGACGAGTTGCTTGACCGCTTCCCCGCCGACCACCTGCAAAGCGGCCGCGTGATCGCACCGGATGACGTCGCGTCCTACTTCCACACCGGCGGTACCACCGGTACGCCCAAGTTGGCACCCCACAGCCACCGCAACGAAGTGGCCATGGCGATGATCCTCGCCTACGCGATCAACCTGGGGAAGGGCGACAACACACTGTGCGGCCTGCCGTTGTTCCACGTGAATGGCGTGATGGTCACCGGCCTCGCACCGATCTTCGCGGGTGCCGAGTTCCTTATTGCCACGCCCCAGGGCTATCGCAATACGCGGCTGATCCAGAACTTCTGGAAAGTCATCGAACGTTATCGGGTGAGCTTCTTCAGCGGCGTGCCGACCATCTACGCTGGCCTGTTGCAGGTGCCCAGCGAGGGCCATGGCTTGTCCAGCCTGCGCTACGCCTTGTGCGGCGCAGCGCCCATGCCGGTGGAGCTGATTCGCCAATTCGAAGCCAAGACCGGCCTCAGGCTGATCGAAGGCTACGGACTGACCGAAGCCACCTGTGGTACCTGCGGCAATCCGGCCCACGGTGAGCGCCGGCCGGGTTCCATCGGTATGCGCATGCCCTATTGCCAGGTGAAGATCGCGGTGCTCGATGAACAGGGCCAGTACCTGCGGGATGCCGCGCTCGATGAGATCGGTAACCTCTGCGTGCGTGGCGTGACCGTGTTCAAGGGCTATCTGCAGACGAGCAAGAACAAGGACATCTGGGTCGATGGCGATTGGTTCAACACCGGCGATCTCGGTCGCATGGATGTCGACGGTTACATCTGGCTGACCGGCCGCAGCAAGGACCTGATCATTCGCGGTGGACACAACATCGATCCGCAGATGATCGAGGAAGCCCTGCATCGACATCCCGCCGTCGCCATGGCCGCGGCCGTCGGCAAGCCGGACGACAAGGTCGGCGAGTTGCCGGTCGCCTATGTGCAGCTCAAGCCCGGCGCAGTTGCCAGCGAAGCCGAGTTGCTGGCACACGCGGCGCAGCATGTGCCCGAGCGTGCCGCGGTGCCCAAGGATGTCTGGATCATCGACGCGATTCCGGTGACCGCAGTGGGCAAGACCTTCAAGCCGGCGCTTCGCTTCGACGCTACCCGCCGCGTGCTGGAAGGCGTGCTGGGGGCCATCGCCCCGGGCGTGCGGGTGGAAGTGGTGAATGATGATCGCCACGGGCAGGTCGCCGAGATTCGCGCACCGGGGTTGGATGAGCCCTTGCGGGCGCAACTGGAAGCCCGCATGGCGGGCTATTCGGTGAAATTCCGCCTGATGGCTTGAGGCCATCTATACTGCCCACAGAAGGCCGCCTCAGGGCGGCCTTCTGGTCACTGCGCCATTCAGATTTCGCGTCTCACGCTCCGGGCTGTTAACGAGGCGTTTTTCGTGCGCCCAGAAAACTGTTGCGAAATTGTGGCGAACATCAGGAATTGTCGCGTTCCTTACCGATATCAGGCCGCCCGTCGGCCCAACTTTTGGCGGGCATTGCCAGACTAAAAGTGCGGGAATACTGTCGCACTGGGTTAACAACTGAGACAGGGATCGTTAGCGGTGTCGTCCGCTTCGACTGCCATCCGAGGCCGTTGCAGCCATGAAGCATGTCCACTGGCAAAAAGACATGGCCCTGTTGGGCCGACTGCGTCTGTTCCAGAACGTCACCGCGAACAACCTCGAGCTGTTGCTCAAGGAGTTCCGCGCCTGCGACCTGGACGCCGGCGAGATCGTGCTGAGTCCGTTCAATCGCAACCAGTACCTTTATCTCGTCGTGAGCGGGCGGCTGAAGGTCTACCTTGGTTCCCTGGACAATAACCCCGTCAGTTCGATCGAACCGGGCGAGTGTGCCGGCGAGATCAGCTTCATCGACAACGACCATCCTTCGGCCTACGTGGTCGCCGCGGAACCCACCACCGCATTGCGCCTGCACCGGCAATCGCTGGTCAGTCTGTTCCAGCAGTCGCCGCAATTGATGCAGAACCTGCTGGAACTGCTGTGCGACCGTGTGCGCCAGGGCAATCGGATCATTCTCGATACCGAGCAGAACGCGAAGATCGACACCCTGACCGGGCTCTTCAACCGGCGCTGGCTGGAACAGATCTACCAGCGCGAAAGCACGCGCTGCTCCTTCAACGAGCAGCCGATGTCGATGCTCATGCTGGATGTCGACCACTTCAAGTCATACAACGACCACCATGGGCATCTGGCGGGCGATTACGCGCTTTGCCTGGTGTCCCACACGCTGCGCAATCAGCTGCGGCCCAAGGACAGCATGGCGCGCTATGGCGGCGAGGAATTCGTCATCCTGCTGCCCGAGATGGGCTGCGAAGAGGCCCGCACCATCGGTGAGCGGCTGCGGACCAGCCTGGAACAGATCCCGTCCTTCTATTCACCGCTGGGCGTATTGCCGGGCGTGACCATCTCCATCGGCCTGGCGGAAATGCAGCGCCCGGACAGTCTGCAGGGCATGATTTCGCGGGCCGACAACGCGCTTTACCAGGCCAAGCAGGATGGGCGTAACCGGCTGAACGGCTGATTTCGGTCCTGCATTACATTTCCGCTTCTTTCAAACGCCTGTTTGCTAGAGTCCGTTCACTACAAGACAGCCGGAAGCTGGACATGCGCAAACTCCTGATCGCTTTGCTTTTGCTGGTGGCCGTTGGCCTGGGGATCTTCTTCTACCTGCCGGGTTTCCTCGACCGTGAAATGAATACGGTGGCTGCGCCGCCGCCTTATCACGCCTCCGACGAGGCCGAGAAACTGCACAAGACCCTGTTCGTTGCCGACCTGCACGACGATGCCCTGTTGTGGAACCGCAACCTGCTGGAACGCCATGATTTCGGCCATAGCGACCTGCCGCGCCTGCTCGAAGGCCACGTAGGCCTGCAGGTGTTCTCCACCGTCACCAAGACGCCGCGCGGCCTCAACTACGAGCGCAACGGTTCGGACACCGACGACATCACACTCCTGGTCATGGCCCAACGCTGGCCGCGCGCGACTTGGCACAGCCTGCTGGAGCGCGCCCTCTATCAAGGCAAGAAGCTGGAAGAGGCCGCTGCCGGCAGCCAGGGCAAGTTGACCCAGGTGCGCAGCCGCGAAGACTTCTCCCGGTTCCTCGCGGCGTGGGAGAAGGACCCGAACCAGGTGGCCGCCATCCTGGCGACCGAGGGCCTGCACCCCTTGGAGGGCAAGCTCGAGAACGTCGACCGCATGTACGACGCGGGCTTCCGCATCATGGGACTGACCCATTTCTTCGATAACGAGGTCGGTGGTTCCGCCCATGGCCTGGAGAAGGGCGGCCTGACCCCCTTCGGCCGCCGGGTGATCGCTCGCCTGGAAGAGAAGAAGATGCTGGTGGACCTGGCCCATGCGTCCCGCGCGCTGATCGACGACGTGTTGAATATGGCCGAGCGTCCGGTGCTGGTGTCCCACACTGGTGTCGAAGGCACCTGCCCGGGTACCCGCAACCTCACCGACGCGCATATCCAGCGCATTGCCGCTACCGGTGGGGTGATCGGCATCGGCTACTGGGACACTGCAGTCTGCGAAACCTCGGTGAAAGCCATCGTCAAGGCCATTCGCTATGTCGCCGACAAGGTGGGCGTGCAGCATGTAGCGCTGGGTTCCGACTTCGACGGTGCAGTGCACACGCCGTTCGACACCAGCGGCCTTGCGCAACTGACCCAGGGCCTCAAGGACGCCGGATTCAACGAGGCTGATATCGCCCTGATCATGGGCGGCAACGTTCGCCGACTGCTGCTGGAGTCCCTTCCTTAAACCAAGTCAAGCCCTTGAATGCCCGCAGCTCTTCGCCCTGCGGGCATCTTGCTTTACACTGGCGGCCGTTCATTCCTTAATCAATCGACGAGACCACCGTGCTCAAAGCACTCAAGAAGATTTTCAGCAAGGGTGAAGAGCCGCAGGCCGGCCCCACCCCAACCGCTCCAGCCCCCGCCCGTACCGACAAGGAAGAGCGTCCGGCCAAACCGAAGAAAGCGCCTCGCGAAGCAGGCGAAAAGGCCGAAGGCTCCAGCGAACGCGCTCCCCGTGGCGAGAAAAAGCCCCGCAGCGACAAGCCCAAATCCGACAAACCGCGTCGTGAGCGTCCGGCCAAGGCCGCGGCTCCGGCGAGCACCTGGAAGCTGGAAGACTTCGTGGTGGAGCCTCAGGAAGGCAAAACCCGCTTCCATGACTTCAACCTCGATCAGAGTCTGATGCATGCCATCCACGATCTGGGTTTCCCCTATTGCACCCCGATCCAGGCGCAGGTCCTCGGTCATACCCTGAAGGGCAAGGACGCAATCGGACGCGCCCAGACCGGCACCGGCAAGACCGCCGCCTTCCTGATTTCCACCATCACCCAGCTGCTGCAGACCCCGCCGCCTAAAGAGCGTTATATGGGTGAGCCGCGTGCGCTGATCATCGCGCCGACCCGCGAGCTGGTGGTACAGATCGCCAAGGATGCCCAGGCCCTGACCAAGCACAGCGGCCTGACCGTGATGAGCTTCGTCGGCGGCATGGACTTCGACAAGCAGCTCAAGCAACTGGAATCGCGCTTCTGCGACATCCTGGTCGCCACCCCCGGCCGTCTGCTGGACTTCAACCAGCGCGGCGAAGTGCACCTGGACATGGTCGAAGTGATGGTGCTGGACGAAGCCGACCGCATGCTGGACATGGGCTTCATCCCGCAAGTGCGCCAGATCATTCGCCAGACCCCGCACAAGGGCGAACGCCAGACCCTGCTGTTCTCCGCCACCTTCACCGAAGACGTGATGAACCTCGCCAAGCAGTGGACCGTCGACCCGGCCATCGTCGAGATCGAGCCGGAGAACGTCGCCAGCGAGACCGTCGAACAGCACGTCTATGCCGTGGCTGGCAGTGACAAGTACAAGCTGCTCTACAACCTGATCGCCCAGAACGACTGGACCCGCGTCATGGTCTTCGCTAACCGTAAGGACGAGGTTCGCCGTATCGAGGAACGCCTGACCAAGGACGGCATCAGCGCCGCCCAGATGTCCGGCGACGTGCCCCAGCACAAGCGCATCAAGACCCTGGAAGGCTTCCGCGAAGGCAAGATTCGCGTGCTGGTGGCGACCGACGTTGCCGGCCGTGGCATCCACATCGACGGCATCAGCCACGTGATCAACTTCACCTTGCCGGAAGATCCGGACGACTACGTCCACCGCATTGGCCGTACCGGCCGCGCGGGCGCCACTGGCACTTCCATCAGCTTCGCCGGCGAGGACGATGCCTTCGCCCTGCCGCCGATCGAGGAACTGCTGGGCCGCAAGATCAATTGCGAAATGCCCCCCACCGAACTGCTCAAGTCGGTGCCGCGCAAGCATCACTGAGATCGAGTGGAATGAAAAAAGGCGAAGCCAGGTGCTTCGCCTTTTTCTTTGGGGGCGAGATGGAGCATGGGAGACCTGCGGTCATCCTTGGCGAATGAATTCGCCCCTACAGGAATGGTGCCGTGATTGGACCTCGCTCGGACGGCTCCCTCTCCCTCCGGGAGAGGGCTGGGGTGAGGGGGATGCCGGCGGACGCGGTGCCATTCCATTTCGCGAATGAATTCGCCCCCACAGAAGGCGCGCCTGCTCGGACGGTCCGGTGCGGGCTGGGGGAGAGGGCCTCTACAGCGCCCCTGCCTTCTTCCACGCCAGGTAACGGCTGACCAACTCAGGTCCCAGCTCGCTGGGGCGGGCGTCCAGCACCGGGACGCCGTGGGCCGCCAGGCGTTCATGCAGGCTGTTGCGGGCGTTCAGGTAGTTCACCGTACCGCAATAGGCGAGCGCATCATCGAAGCCCTGGACGGGGTTATGGCGCAGGTTGTCGAGGACTTCCTCACGCAGGCTGACCACCAGCAGGCGGTGCTGGCGACCCAGGCGCTTCACCGCGCTGAACAGTTCGGCGTCGTCCTCGTCGCGCAGGTTGCTCACCAGGACCACCAGGGCGCGGCGACGCTGGCGTGCCAGCAGCGCGTCCGTGGCAGCGCTGTAGTCGGCTGGGCGCAGGGTGCTGTCCAGGTCGTAGACGCCATTGAGCAGCACATTCAGCTGCGCTGGCCCCTTCACCGGCGCCACGAAGCGGTCGCGTTCGGCGGCGAAGGTCGACAGACCAACCGCATCACCCTGGCGCAGCGCCACATAGCTGAGCAGCAGGCTGGCGTTGAGGGCGTGGTCGAAGTGCGAGAGATCACCGTCCTGGCTGCGCATGCGTCGGCCGCAGTCGAGCAGGAAAACGATCTGCTGGTCACGCTCGTCCTGGTATTCGCGGGCGATGGGCGTGCGCTTGCGGGCCGTGGCTTTCCAGTCGATCTGGCGCAAGGTGTCGCCGTCGCGGAATTCCCGAAGTTGGTGGAATTCCAGGCCCAGGCCGCGGCGCGGGCGCTGACGCACGCCGAGCTGGCTTAGCCAGTCGTCCACAGCCTTCAGCTGCGCACCGTAGAGGCGCGCGAAGTCCGGGTAGACACGTGCTTCGCCGGGCAAGTCGAGCACGCGCTTGTGCCGCCACAGGCCCAGCGGACTGGGCAGTTGCACTTCGCAGGCAGGGAAGTGGAAGTGACCGCGCTTGAGTGGTCGCACGCGATAACCGAAGTCGGTGTGCTCCCCGGGGTGCAGCGCCACACGCTGGGGCAGCGGCTCGAACTCCATGGCGGCTGGCACCTGGTCGAACAGGTCGATCTCCAGGGAGCGTCCATAGCCGTGATGGAGGCTCAGTCGGACATCGCTCCAGCGTCCGAGCGCCAGGTTGCCAGGGAGCTTGCGCTCCAGCTGCGGCGACGGCAGGCGGCGCAGCCAGACGAAATCCACCACGCAAAGGAGGACGAGGGCGCAAAGCAGCCCCCACCAGAGAACGCCCAACTGGTCGGGCAGGCCAACGCCCAGCGCCGGTAGGGCGCCGAGCAGCAGGGCCAGGCCGAAGAGCGTGGCCACCAGCGCCAACAGTGCGCGGGACGGCTTCATAGGCGTGGCGCCGGTACCTGGTCGAGGAGTTGCTGGAGCACCTGGTCCACTGACAGGCCTTCGATATCCAATTCCGGCGACAGGCGCACGCGGTGGCGCAGTACCGCCAGCGCACAGCCCTTGATGTCGTCCGGCAGCACGAAGTCGCCACCGCGCAACAGGGCGCGAGCGCGGCCGCCGCGCACCAGGGCAATGGAGGCACGTGGGCCGGCGCCCATGGCCAGGCCCGGCCAGCTGCGGGTGGCGCGGGCCAGGCGCACGGCATAGTCGAGCACCTGGTCGTCCACCGGCAGATCACTGGCGATCTTCTGCAAGGCCATGACGTCGCGGGCTTGCAGCAGCGTGCGCAGCGGCGCCACTTCGAGCATGTCGGCGCGAGGCGAGCGGGTGACCTGGCGCACCAGGCTGAGCTCTTCGTCGGCGGCCGGATAATCCATGCGCAGCTTGAGCATGAAACGGTCCAGCTCGGCTTCCGGTAGGGGATAAGTGCCTTCCTGCTCGATGGGGTTCTGTGTCGCCAGCACCAGGAAAGGCTGCGGCACCGGCAGGGCACGGCCTTCCAGGGTGACCTGGCGCTCCTGCATCACTTCCAGCAGCGCGGCCTGGGTCTTGGCCGGGGCGCGGTTGATTTCGTCCGCCAGCAGCAGGTTGGTGAACACCGGGCCTTTGCGCAGCTTGAACTGCTCGCTCTGCATGTCATACACGGCATGACCGGTGACGTCGCTGGGCATCAGGTCGGGGGTGAACTGGATGCGCGAGAACTCGCCGCCGAAGCAGCGGGCCAGGGCGCGGACCAGCAGCGTCTTGCCGAGGCCCGGCACGCCTTCCACCAGCACGTGGCCGCCCGCCAGCAATGCGGTGAGCACGTCGTCGATCACGGCGACCTGGCCGACCACGGCCTTCTGCAGTTCCAGGCGCAACGCCTGGGCCAACTGGCTGGCGCGCTGGCGCTGGACGGCGGCCGAGGGGGCGGAAGCGCTGCCTGCTTCGGTTTGCGACGGGTCGGAAATCTGTTCGCTCATAGGGCATTCCTGAGTGTTTGCAGGTGGGCGACCTGGCGGGTGAAGTCGGTGGCGGTGAGCCGTTGCTTGGGCAGCGGCCGCATGGCCTGGCTGACTGCGCTGGGCGGCAGGCGGGTCAGGCGGCCCAGCACCTGCCACTGCTCGGCCACGGGCAGTCGTTCGAATCCGGGGTGGCGATGGCGGGCGCGGCGCTGGATATCACGTTGCAGGCCTTGCAACAGGCTGGCCTGGCCGCTGCGGCGAAGCAGGAAGTCAGCGCTACCGCGCAGGTGTTCTTCCAATTGCCGGCGTGCACGGTTAGCCGGGGCCTGCAGCGGCCCCTGGCGTTGGCCAACGTGCCAGAGCAGCAGGACGATGAGCAGGGCCAGGGCCACCAGTGCTTCGGGGAAGTTCTGCCCGAGCAGCGTGGCCAGGCTGTCGCGTTCTGCGCGGTAAAGCAGGGTGACGGTGCTGTCCTGGGTGAGATACCAGAGCAGCCAGGCGTTGTCGTACTCGTCGATATCGCGGTTCTGCCAGATCCAGCCGTCGGTGAGCACGGTGACCAGGCCGTCGCCGTGGTCCAGTTGCAGCATGTGCGTGGCCTTGGCGCTGTTGGCCCAGGCGTGGGCGCGGTTCTGGCTGTCGTAGAGGTGGAACTCGGGGTCGAAGCTGGCGTAGGCCGGCGCTTGTTCATTTTCCAGATAGAGCTTGGTCAACTCCGGGAAGGGGTCTTCCTCGGCGGGCTCCTGTTCGTCCTGGGAAGAGGCGGCAGTCTCGGCCGGCTCGTCGGTGTGAGTGTCGTCAGGCGTCTCGGGTTCAGTAGCCGTATCTTCTTTCAGGTCCTTGGCTTCGTGCTGCTGGATGCCCAGTCGGTCCGCCAGTAGATCGCCGCTCTTGCCGTCGTCTTCGTCGTAGATTCGCTCGGCGATGAACAGCAGATGCCCGCCCTTGCTCGTCCACTCCAGCAGGCGATCGGCCTGGCGCGGCGTCATGCGCGAGCGGCCGCCGAGCAGCAGCAGGCTGTGGCCTGCGCTGGGCAGGTTGTCGAGTACTTCCAGACCGTCCGCCCGCGCCACTTGCAGGCCCTGTTTGCGCAGGAAGTGTTCGGCCGCGAGGTACGGATTGCCCAGCACTTCGGGCGCCGGGCCGTGTTCGACGGTGTCCTGATAGGGCTGCAAACGCCCGCCGATCTGGATCGCCAACAGGCCCAGCAGCAGGGCCAGGCCGGCGCCAATGAGAAAGCGCAGGCGCGGTTTCATGTTGCGGCTCCGGCGGCGAACAGGCGACGCCAGCCATCGCAGAGACCCTGGCGCAATTCGGCGGCGGGCAGGCGGTGGCCGTAGGCGAGGTTCTGCCAGTGCCCGGTGAGCGCCTGGCTGAAACCTTCCAGTTCGATGTTGTCCAGGCGGCGCACCAGTTGCAGCACTTCACCTTCGGTATGGGATTGCCTGAGTGGCAGGCGGAAGTCATGCAGCAGGCGGCTCAGCAGGGCGCGGTAGAGCAGGCCGAGGGCTTCGCGGGGCTGGCTGGCCCAGAGGCGTTCGGCTTCCGCAGCGACATCGTCAGGCAGACTCTCCGGCGCCAGCTCCAGTCCGAACAGCACTGAAGGCGCTTCACGCGTGCGGCGTTGGGGCAGACCCAGGCGGCCGGCGAAGGTGCTGATCCAGTCACGATAGCGCCAGAGCAGCAACGCAACGAGGCTGATCAGCGCACCCCAGAGCAGCACCTTGATGACCAGGGCGAGGGTGTCCAGGCTCTTGGCGTACTCGGCCAGCTTGAACAGGTTGCGGATGAATTCGGCCCAGCCTTCGACGTCTTCGGGCTTGGGATCCTTGTCAGCGGCTTCTTCGCCCAGGCGCCAGCGAGTGACGGTTTCCCGGTTTTGGAAGGGCGGGCTGTCCAGCAGGGCACTGATGTGTTCCTTTGCGGTCTTGCCGGTCAGCGCCTGGTGGGTGAGGCGTTCGGCATCGGGGCCTTCGAGGAAGGCCTGGGGCGCCAGGCAAAGGGCCGGCGCGTCGTCCGCCATGGCCGGTTGCGGCAGCTGGCTGAGCAGCAGGCCGAGCCCCAGCAGCAACGCGTAGGCAGTGCCGGTCAGGCGCTGACGCATGCGACGGAACTGGAGTTCGATGTCCCAACCTTCGAGGGACGTGCGGCGGTTCAGGTACAGGGTGAAGCCGCAGGCGACGTACACCGGCCCCCAGATCATCAGCACCAGGACGTAGAGGCTGTTGGACAGGTGTTCCAGCCAGAGCCATTCGCCGGAGGCCATTTCCAGGAGCTTCTGCCAGTCCCAGTCGATCGCCACCTGCTGAGGCAGCATCAGGTAGAGCAGGGTGACGAGGCCAAACCAGAGGGCGGATTCCAGGTGGATGCCGATCACCGTCAGCCAGGTGGCACCGCCTGCGTTGCGCTGCCCCAGCACGACCAGGCGCTGGCTGCGCGCCTGTCCGGAAAGGCCTTCCAGCTGAAGTACCGGCAGGTCGAAACTGCGAGTGGTGCTGAGGCGCCGCCAGGTGAGGCTGGCGAGCAACTGCGGCTTCAGTAGTCGCGGATACGCGCGCAGTGCTTCGCCGAGGGTCGGCGTGTCGCCGAACAGGGCGCGGGAGAGGATGTACAGCGGCAGTCGTTCGTAGGCGGGCTTCAGCAGCCAGAAGAGGAAGACCGCCAGTCCGGGGTAGTTCCAGCAGACCAGCGTGAGCAGAGCGAACACCGGTAGGGTTACCAGCGCCCAGCTGGCCATCAGCAGGCCGGCGTGACGGCGCGCCAGCAGTACGCCGAGGTCCATGGCCTCCCAGGCACTGCGGGGGCGGATCGCGACGCTGGCGTCAGTCAGGCGCATGAGTCCTCCTGCCCACCAGCCCGAAATAGAGTGCGACCAGCAGCCAGAGGCCCGCACCCACCCTGTACTTCACCTGAGGCGTCACCAGGGTCATCGACGACCAATAGGCCTCGACGAACGCTGCGATCACCAGCAGCAGTATCACGCCAGCGACCAGTTGCACGCTGCGTGCGCCGGCTAGGCGCAGCGCTTCGCCACGCGGCAGGCGGCCTGGAGCGAGCAGGGCCCAGCCCAGTTGCAACCCGGCGGCACCGGCGAAGGCGATGGCGGTGAGTTCGAAGGCACCATGGCCAATGACGAAGGACCAGAAGGTTTCACCGAAACCGACCTGGGTCAGGTGCCCAGCCACAGCGCCGATGTGCAGGCCGTTGAACAACAGGAAGAACAGGCTGCCAACGCCGAAGAGCAGGCCGCCGGCATAGGTCTGAAAAGCGATGCCGATGTTGTTCATGATGTAGTGGCCGAACATCATCCAGTCGTCCCCCGAGTCCCGCTCGCTCATGGGGCCGATACGCCGCGCATCCGGGTCGTACATGGACTCCATCGACGACACCTGCTCCGGATCCAGCACGCTGTAGACCAGGTCCGGCCAGTTGTGTACCAGCAGACCCATCAACAGCAGGCTGCCGTAGAACAGCAGGCTGGCGGCGGCGATGCTGCGCCACTGGCTGCGCACCAGACGCGGGAATCCACCCAGGAGGAAGCCCAGCAGGCGCGCGCCGAGGTGGCTGCGGTGGCGGTAGAACTGCTGGTGGCCGCGCATCGCGAGCTGTTGCAGATGCTCCACCAGGTGGCTGCTGTAGCCGCGCTCCTGGGCCAGCGCCAGTTGCTGGCAGACCTGTCGGTAGTCGGCGGAAAAGCTTTCGCAGGCACGGGCATCGGCCTTGCCACGTTCGAGGCGGTCAAGCAGGTCGGCGAAGGCTTTCCAGTCTGTCTGGTGCTGGCGTTCGAAGAGATTCTGTTTCATGGCGAACTCGGTCCCAGCAGGCCCCGGGCGATGCCGTTGATGCGAGCCTGGGCCTGTTCCGCCGATACGTTCAGCGGCGCGGCGAGGATGCCTGCGAGCTCTGCACGTCGGGCCGGCGACAGGTCGGACTGGCGTTCGGCGAAGCCCAGCAGGGCACGCTGGTCGGCGAGGGTCAGGTCGAAGGGGGCGCGCTCGGGCGCGGCCTCCGGCAGTTCGGGACGTTGGGTCTGCTCGTCGCGATAGACCACCAGGCTGCCGGCGGCAATGTCGCCCAGGCGCTTGAAGGTAGGGTGCAGGAGGCAGCTGAGGGCGCCCAGGGTGTAGGCGAAGGGCAGCAGGTCGACGAAGCGCAGCAGGTTGCGCACTAGCGAGGCCGACCAGCCGACGGGGGTGCCATCGTCATGCACGACCCGCAGGCCCATGACCTGTTTACCGGGAGAGCGGCCCTGGTTGAGCACTTCGAACAGCACCATGTACCACCAGTTGAGCAGGAACATGAGGATCAGGCCGAGACCGAAACCGAGCTGGCCGAGCAGGGCCAGGGCGATGAACAGCACCAGCATGATAGCGCCGCGGATGGCCAGGTCGATGGCATAGGCAAGGGCACGTGGCAGCAGGCCGGCCGGTCGCAGGACCAGGTCGATGCCTTCCGGTGTTTCCACCTGGTAGCGGGTGTCCAGCGGTTGGGCCTGGGAATCGACAGGTGGGGAACTGGCTCGGATTGCGGGCATCGGCTGGGCGCCAAGGGGAAAGCCCGATGCTAGCGAGCGGCCGGTATCCAGGCAACCTGGCGGCGAGGACTCAGCCCGCATGCTGTGAAAGATGTGGAGTTTTCGACAGGGCGCATGGCGCGCGGGTGCGTGCGCGAAGTGCGAAAGGCGCGGGCATGGGGCAGTCCTTGGCGGGGCGGTCGTCCAGTGGCGGCGATTCTAGGCACGCCGCAAACCACCCAGCAAGGCGGTCAATGGCGAAGTTTCCCCGTCTGTTCAGCGCCGTTGCCGCCTACCCGCCGGTGATAGACTGCCCAGCTCATGAAAAAGGGGGACGCCGTGACATCCAGCATTTTCTGGCACGACTACGAAACCACCGGCATCAACCCGCGCTGCGACCGTCCGCTGCAGGTAGCCGGCATTCGGACCGACGAGGCGCTCAACGAAATCGGCGAGCCGATCAACCTCTACTGCAAGCCCAGCGACGACATCCTGCCCCATCCGGCCGCCTGCCTGGTCACCGGGATCCTGCCCGGTACCCTGGAAGCGAAAGGACTGGGTGAGGCCGAATTCATGCACCGCGTACATGCCGAGCTCGCCCTGCCGGGCACCTGTGGCGCCGGCTACAACTCCCTGCGCTTCGATGATGAAGTCACCCGCTACAGCCTCTATCGAAACTTCCATGACCCTTACGCCCGCGAATGGCAGGGCGGGAACAGCCGCTGGGACCTGATCGACCTGGTGCGCACCGCATACGCGCTGCGGCCGGAGGGCATCGAGTGGCCGCAACAGGACGGGCGCGTCAGTTTGCGCCTGGAACTGCTGACTGCGGCCAACGGCATCGACCATGGCCAGGCCCACGATGCGCTTTCCGACGTCCGCGCGACCATCGCCCTGGCGCGCCTGCTGCGCGAGCGTCAGCCGAAGCTGTTCGACTATCTCTATCAGCTGCGTAGCAAGCACAAGGTCCAGGAGCAGGTGCGCCTGCTGCAACCTCTGGTGCACATCTCCGGGCGCTTTTCCGGTGAACGTCACTACCTGGGGGTGGTGCTACCCCTTGCCTGGCATCCGCGCAATCGCAATGCACTGATCGTGCTGGACCTGCAGTCGGAGCCGGGCCCGCTGCTCGAACTGGATGCGGAAGTCCTGCGCCAGCGCCTCTATACCCGGCGCGATGACCTGGCTGAAGGTGAGCTGCCGGTGCCGCTGAAGTTGCTGCATATCAATCGTTGTCCGGTAGTCGCGCCCCTTGCGGTGCTGCGCGAAGCTGATCGGCAGCGCCTCGGCGTTGATCTGGAACTCTGCCAGCGTCGTGCCGAGTTGCTCGCCACGCAGGCCGCCATCTGGCAAGAGAAGTTGCCGGTTATTTACGCGGAAGAAGAATTCGCGTCGGTGGATGATCCGGAGCAGCAGTTGTATGACGGATTCCTCGGTGACCGGGATCGTCGACTGTGCGAACAAGTGCGGCGCGCCGATCCGCAACGTTTGTCCCGCGAGAATTGGCCATTCGACGACCCGCGCCTGCCGGAGTTGCTGTTCCGTTACCGCGCCAGAAACTTCCCTGAAACTTTGTCGGATTCCGACCGCTCGCGATGGGAGGCGTTTTGCAGGAATCGGCTGAATAGCCCGGAATACGGGGCGCCTAATACCCTGGAGAGTTTTTTCAAGGCACTGGATGAGTTCCAGCTCAATGCCGAGCCCGCACAACAGGCGGTGTTGCTGGAGTGGCGTCGATATGCCACGGAACTGAGGAATCGCTATCAGTTGTGAAAATACCCCGGGTATTTCCGGGGTTTACTCGCGCCAATAAAAAACGCCAGCAGATGCTGGCGTTCTTTATTGCTGAAGGCTTAGCCCAGGATGGTGGCCCAGCTTTCAACGGCGTCGGCGCCCCACTTGGCTTTCCACTCTTTCAGAGTCTTGTGGTTGCCGCCTTTGGTTTCGATGACTTCACCGGTGTTCGGGTTCTTGTACTGCTTGACCTTGCGGGCGCGCTTGCTGCCGCCACCAGCGGCCTTGGCGGCGCGGGGAGCCTTGGCGGAGCGGGCATCGGGGTCGAGCAGGGCAATGATGTCGCGCAGGGATTTCTGATATTCGCCCATCAGGGTGCGCAGTTTGCCTTCGAACTCAAGTTCTTTTTTCAGCTTGTCGTCCTGGGACAGGTTCTTCAGGCGCTCCTGGAGCTCCTTGATGGCTTCTTCCGTTGCCCGGTATTCGTTGATCAGCGACATGTCGGCGTCCCTTGTTGGAATCTACGTTGACTTGCGATTGCGAAGTGTCATCAATAATAGACAGCGATTATCTGCAAGTAAATAAGCAGGAAAACTTTTGTACGCATTGTCGGTGACTTCTTCTTTCATACTAGTCCGCTGGTCGTTCAAGTGCGTAATTGCGCTTCGTACACTCGCTATATCGATGTCGGCTTTCGCCCCTTAGTTGTGCGTTGGGTTTTCTTCCCGATGGCGGGCAATCCGCTGGAAGCCACGTGGTTACTGAAGTTTTTGTGCGTACTGGCTAGAATGGCCGCCTTCGTGAAGTCTCTGGAGTGTTCCCAAATGCGCACATTTCGTCTGGTGATTGCCTGTCCGGACGGCGTCGGCATCGTAGCCAAGGTCAGTAACTTCCTGGCTACCTACAACGGCTGGATTACCGAGGCCAGCCATCATTCGGATAATCAGAGCGGCTGGTTCTTCATGCGCCATGAAATCCGTGCCGATTCCCTGCCTTTCGATCTGGATGGTTTCCGCCAGGCGTTCGCGCCCATCGCTCGTGAGTTCGCCATGGACTGGCGGGTGACTGACTCCGAGGTGAAGAAGCGCGTCGTGCTGATGGCCAGTCGCGAGTCCCACTGCCTGGCCGACCTGCTGCACCGTTGGCACAGCGGCGAACTGGATTGCGAGATCCCCTGCGTGATCGCCAACCACGACGACCTGCGCAGCATGGTGGAATGGCACGGTATCCCTTACTTCCACGTGCCGGTGGACCCGAAGAACAAGCAGCCGGCCTTCGATGAGGTTTCGCGCCTGGTGGAAGAGCACAACGCCGATACCGTCGTGCTTGCCCGCTATATGCAGATCCTCCCGCCGGAGCTCTGCCAGCGTTACGCCCACCAGGTGATCAACATCCATCACAGCTTCCTGCCGTCCTTCGTGGGCGCCAAGCCTTACCATCAGGCATCGCTGAGGGGCGTGAAGCTGATCGGCGCCACCTGCCACTACGTCACCGAAGAGCTGGACGCCGGTCCGATCATCGAGCAGGACGTGGTGCGCGTGACCCATCGCGACAGCGTCGAAGACATGGTTCGCTTCGGCAAGGACGTGGAAAAGATGGTGCTGTCCCGTGGGCTACGCTATCACCTTGAAGACCGGGTGCTGGTGCACGACAACAAGACCGTCGTGTTCAACTGACGACCTTGGCGGGCATCCGCTCCGGTCAACCGGAAGCGGAGCCCGCCCATGCTCAAGTCGATCAAGGTGCGCGACTGCATGACGCGCCACCTGGTGACCTTCAGGTCCGACACCGATCTTCTCCTCGCCATCGAGCGGCTGCTGGAGCACCGGATATCCGGTGCTCCCGTGGTGGACTCCCAGGGCCATCTGATCGGCATGCTTTCGGAAGGCGACTGCTTGCGCGGCATCCTTTCCTGCACCCATGACGAGGCTGCGATTGGCAGTGTCAGCGGATGCATGTCCGCCCAACTGGAGACCGTCTCTCCCGACGCTGACATCGTCGATGTCTGCCAGCGTTTCCTGCGCGATAAGCGACAGCGTTTCCCAGTCGTCGAAGAAGGGGTGCTGATCGGCCAGGTCAGTCGTCGCGATGTGTTGCTTGCCGTGAAAGGCTTTGCCCGGCATGACCCTGAACAACCCCCGGAAGTCTGAGGATTACCCCATGGCTGACCCGCGTGACCGAGCCACCTCCAGCCCGCCGCCCACCCTTGGCGAAGGCTGCGTACGACGCTATGACCCCGATGAGCTGAGCGAGGAGAACGGCACCGAGTTCCCCGGTGCGGCGGAGTTGTGGCGAAAGACGCAGGAAGAGGAAGAAACGAAGAAGGCGCCCTAGGGCGCCTTTCTTGGCTTTGGTGCTAGTGGGATTCCCCTCTCGCCATCCTGCACGATCTGCTCCCTCTGGGAGAGGGCTGGGGTGAGGGGCGCCGGAATGGCAGGGAGTCGACCTGGTTCCGTAGGGTGGATAACGCTCTTTTTATCCACCATCGGCGTCATGCCGAACGACGATTGGTGGACCGGAAAAGCGTGGTCCACCCTACGCAGGCCTGTCTCTTTCTCTGGCTCCGGTCCGGCGTCAGATCCGGAAACTCCCCACCAGCTGCTGCAGGCGCGCGGCCTGCTGGTCCAGGTCGGCACAGGCGCGCAGGGTCGCCTGGAGGTTTTCCACGCCTTCCTGGTTGAGGGTGTTGATCTCGGTGATGTCCATGTTCAGCGAGTCGACCACGGCGGTCTGTTCCTCGGTGGCGGTGGCCACCGACTGGTTCATACCGTCGATCTCGCCGATGCGATGGGTCACGCTGCCCAGGCGCTCGCCGGCCTGGTTGGCGATTTCCACGCTCTGCTCGCTGTAGCGCTGGCTCTCGGTCATGGTGGTGACCGCCTCGCGCGCACCGACCTGCAATTCCTCGATCATCTGCTGGATTTCCTGCGCCGACTCCTGGGTGCGATGGGCCAGGTTGCGCACCTCGTCGGCCACCACGGCGAAGCCACGACCGGCTTCACCGGCGCGGGCGGCTTCGATGGCGGCGTTGAGCGCCAGCAGGTTGGTCTGTTCGGAGATGCCTTTGATGACTTCGAGGATCTGGCCGATGTTCACCGTCTTGCTGTTCAGCGTCTCGATGTTGCCGCAGGAGGCACGAATCTTTCCGGACAGCTCGTTCATCGCGGAGATGGTGCGCTCCACCACCTGGCGGCCATCTTCGGCGAGGGTGCGCGCGGAGGACGCCTGATTCGAGGCGTCGGCGGCGTTGCGGGCGATTTCCTGGGCGGCGGCGCCGAGCTCGTTGATCGCGGCGGCGACGCTGTTGGTGCGGTTGGCCTGCTCGTCGGAGTTGCTCATGGACGAGTTGGAGGCGTTGAGCACCAGTTTGGCGACCTGATTGACCTGATTCGTGGCCGAAGACACTTCGCGGATCGAACTGTGGATACGCTCGAGGAAACGGTTGAAGGCGCTGGCCAGCTCGCCGAACTCATCCTGGGTGTGAATCGCCAGGCGGCGGGTCAGGTCGCCTTCACCCTGGGCGATGTCCTGCATGGCGCGACCCATGATGTGCAGGGGTTGCATCAGCACGCGGATCAGCATGCCGAGCAGGATCATGATGATCACCACGGCGATCACGGTGGCGATGATGGCCGACGCGCGGAACTCATTGAGCATGCTGTAGGCCTTGTCCTTGTCCACCGAGACGCCGATGTACCAGTTCACCGAGGGCAGACCTTTAACCGGGGCGAAGGTGAGGATGCGCGTGGTGCCGTCCACTTCGACTTCGCTGAAGCCGGTGCTGATGGCGGGCGTGTTCTGCGGATAGATGTCCCGCAGGCTCTTCATCACCAGGTCCTTGTTCGGATGCACCAGGACCTTGCCGTCGGCGCTGACCAGGAAGGCGTAGCCCATGCCGTCGAAGTCCAGCGCATTGATGATCTGCACCAGTGTCTGCAGGCTCAGGTCGCCGCCCGCGACGCCGAGGGACTGCACCGGCGTGGCGATGGTCATGATCAATTGACCGGTTGCCGCATCCACGTAGGGTTCGGTGAGGGTGGTGCCGCCGGCGCTCTTGGCGCCCTGGTACCAGGGGCGGGTGCGCGGGTCGTAGCCCTCGGGCATGGCGCTATTCGGGCGCATGGTGAACTGCCCGTCTTGCGTGCCGAAGTAGGTGAACGCGAAAGTCGAGCTCAGTGCCCGCTGTTGCAGCAGTGAAGGTACGGCATCGGCTGAAGGGTTGGCTGCAAGGGATTCGGCCACACTTTCCACCAGCAGAATCCGGCCCGAAAGCCAGTTCTGGATATTGCTGGCGGTGACATCGCCCATTTCCTGCAGATAGTTTTCCAGATCGTCTCGGAGCGCATTCCTTTGCAAGTAATCGTTGTACAGGGTGAACAGCGAGAAGGCTGCAATGACCACCAGCGAGGCGGCGAGCAGAATCTTGTGGCTGAACCTGAGGTTTTTGATCATGTTTGCTTGCGTCCGGTTGGGTCAGGCACCAGTCTTCATGGCACGTGAGTGCTGAAAAACTGAGTAGAAACGTCGGTTTATATATCGGCGGGAATCAATGAAAGCTTTAACCGAGGAAGGCGAAATGCCCGATCAAAACTCCCTGATTCTCGGCGCTGACCCCCAGGGCAATGCCGTCTCACAGGCCATGAAGCTGGCCAATCGCCACGGACTGATCGCTGGCGCCACCGGCACCGGTAAAACGGTGACCCTGCAGCGCCTGGCCGAAGTCTTCAGCGATGCCGGTGTGGCAGTGTTCGCGGCGGATATCAAAGGCGATCTCTGCGGCCTTGGTGCAATGGGTAATCCCCAGGGCAAGGTGGCCGAGCGCATCGCCTCCATGCCCTGGCTTGGTCATCGGCCCCAGGCTTACCCGGTAACCCTATGGGATGTTGCCGGGCAGTCCGGCCATCCGCTACGCACCACCCTCAGCGAGATGGGCCCGCTATTGCTGGGCAATCTGCTGGAGCTGACCGACAGCCAGCAGGCCGCGCTGTATGCCGCCTTCCAGGTCGCCGACCGCGAAGGCCTGCTGCTGCTCGACCTGAAGGACCTCAAGGCGCTGCTCAACCATCTCAAGGATCACCCGGAACTGCTGGGAGAGGACCGGGCCCTGTTCGCTGGCGCCTCCGCCCAGGCGCTCCTGCGACGCCTGGCCACCCTGGAACAGCAGGGCGCCGAGGCGCTGTTCGGCGAGCCGGCACTGCAACTGGAGGACATCCTCCAGCCGGACCGCGACGGCCGTGGGCGCATCCATCTGCTGGACGCCAGTCGTCTCGTCCATGAGGCGCCCAAGGTCTATGCCACCTTCCTGCTCTGGCTGCTGGCCGAACTCTTCGAGCAATTGCCGGAGCGTGGCGATGCCGACAAACCCGTGCTGGCGCTGTTCTTCGATGAAGCGCACCTGCTCTTCGCCGGTACCCCGAAGGCCCTGCAGGAGCGCCTGGAGCAAGTGGTGCGGCTGATCCGTTCCAAGGGTGTTGGCGTGTATTTCGTCACCCAATCTCCCAGCGACCTGCCGGATGACGTACTCGCGCAACTCGGTTTGCGCATCCAGCATGGCCTGCGCGCATTCACCGCCAAGGAACAGAAGTCGCTGCGCGCAGTGGCCGATGGTTTCCGCCCGAATCCCGCGTTCGACGCATTGAGCGTGCTCACTGAGCTGGGCATCGGCGAGGCGTTGGTGGGGACCCTGGAAGAGAAGGGCACCCCGGCCATGGTCCAGCGTGTAGCCATCGCACCGCCTCAGTCACGCATCGGCCCACTGAATGACAGCGAACGCGCCGCGCTTGTGCGAAGTTCGCCCCAGGCCGGTCGTTACGACAAGCCGATCGATCGTGAGTCCGCCTATGAAATGCTCACCGCCCGTGCGGCCCAGGCACCCGCCGAAGAGCCGACACAGAAGGGCAGCAAGGCGCAGGCCAGCCCACCTGGTATGGGAGATCTTGCCGGTGAGTTGCTGGGCTCCTTCGCCAGTCAGGCGATGAAGACCGCGGTGCGCCAGGCGGCCAACCAGCTCGGCCGGCAACTCGTGCGTGGCCTGATGGGATCGTTGTTGGGTGGCAGCAAGCGCCGTTGAACGGACCTGATTGTGGGAGCGAATTCATTCGCGAATGAATTCGCTCCCACAGAAATGAAAAAGGGCGCCACAAGGCGCCCTTTTTCATGCTCGTCCGAATCAGACGATGAAGGTGATGGCCAGCCAGAAGAGGGCGGCGGACAACACGATCGTGGTCGGCAGGGTGAGCACCCAGGCCATCAGGATGTTGCGCACGGTGCCACCTTGCAGGCCGCTCTTGTTGGCGACCATGGTGCCGGCGACGCCGGAAGACAGCACGTGTGTGGTGGACACCGGCAGGCTGTAGACGTTGGCGAGACCAATGGCGCAGGCCGCGGTGATCTGCGCGCTCATACCCTGTGCGTAGGTCATGCCGTGCTTGCCGATCTTCTCGCCGACGGTCCGCACCACGCGCTTCCAACCCACCATGGTGCCGATGCCAAGGGCCAGAGCCACGGCCAGGATCACCCAGAACGGCGCATATTCGGTGGTGGCGGTGAGGTCCTTGCGCAGCTTCTCCAGGTCGGCCTTTTCGCGGGCCGGCAGTTCGGAGAGCTTGCCTACCTTCTTCGCGGTGTCGTCCAGGCAGAGCAGGTAGCGGCGGACTTCCACGCGGGTTTCGTCACTCAGGTCACGGTAGTTGGCCACGCCGTTGAGGCTGTTGAGCAGGGCGGCGATGGTCGGCTCGGTCTGCTTGGGATCGCAGCGATAAAGCTGCGGCATCTCGCTGCCATTGCTCTTGCCTAGCGCCAGCATCTCGCCGAGGGTGTCGGTATGACGCTGGTAGAACTGGCTCAGGTGGGTCGCCGCGTCGCGGGTACGCTCGATCTGGTAAGTGGTGCTGTTCAGGTCCAGCACGAACTTGGCCGGCACGATACCGATCAGCACCAGCATGATCAGGCCGATGCCTTTCTGGCCGTCGTTGGAACCGTGCACGAAGCTCACGGCCATGGCGGAAAGCACCAGCACCAGGCGGTTCCAGAAGGGCGGGTGCTTCTTCTCGTCCAGTTCCTTACGGGTTTCCGGCGTCTTGTGCATCTTCGACAGCGGATACAGCCACTTCAGGCTGAGCAGCACCAGGGCAGCGACCAGGAAACCGGCTGCCGGCGAGAAGATCAGCGACAGGCCGATATCGATGGCCTTGCCCCAGTTCACGCCTTCGGCGAGAGGAACGTCGGTCAGGACGGCGTTGGCCAGGCCGACACCGAGGATCGAACCGATCAGGGTGTGGGAGCTGGAAGCCGGAATACCGAAGTACCAGGTGCCCAGGTTCCAGGCGATGGCCGCGGTGAGCAGGCTGAACACCATGGCCAGGCCATGGCCGGTGTTGACATTGATCAGCAGTTCCACGGGCAGCAGGTGGACGATGGCATAGGCCACGCCGACGCCGCCCAGCAACACACCGAGGAAGTTGAAGACTCCCGAAAGGAACACCGCCCGGTAGGGCGACATGGCCTTGGTGTAGATGACTGTGGCCACCGCGTTGGCGGTGTCATGGAAACCGTTGATGAACTCGAAGGTCAGGACGAATGCCAGGGCGAGACAGAGGCTCAGCACCAGCCAGGCATCTAGCCCGCTGAAGAGATCGAACATGAAGGTTTTGTGACTGAGGTCATGAAGGGGCCGCGATTATGCCAGAAAACCGGTCGTCGCCCAGTCCCTGACGCCGAGCGGCTTCCGAGGTTCCCTACTGAAGTTGTCGCAAATCAATACGAGCGATTCTCCCGGCGGGCGGGGTGCGACAATCTGTCAGGGTTCCTCTCGCAACTCTTTCTCGATCTTTTCCAGCTCTCTTTCAAAGCTCTTGTCGAGCAGGCTGGGTTTCTTACGCCAGGGCTTGCGCTCGGGGTCCCTTTGCGCAGCGTAGGTGGTTACTTCGCCACCGTATACATCCTTGTAACGTTGCGCCTGGCGCTCGAGTTCGGCGCGCAGTTCGTCTTTCGTCACGTGGTTAATCCATCTCTCTGATTAATGGTCTTCAGCTGCAGCGAGTGATCTAGAGGCTTCAGCCTCCTTGGCGTCGGTCACCCGGTAGAGGCCGTCGATGCGACCTTCTTGTAGGACAATGTTCGTTACTCGCAACTACTGGGGACTTAACCGCGTACTACGGAAAGTCCCTGCGAATATTCCGGGATTAGATGTTGATTTCTGTAAGAGCCCATATGGAACAGTCCCGAGTATAACAAGCAAATGGGAAAGCTCCATTGTTGGAGCTTCCCATTCATGTGACGGATAGCTGCACTTGCAGTATCAGGAGTTACCCAGGAGAGACCGGATTATCCTGCCGAGAGTTTCCATTGCCTGTTCACTGGAGTTGCTCCAGGGATGGCCATAGTTGAGGCGAGCGCAATGGCCGAAACGCCGTGTTGCCGAAAAAATCGGCCCCGGCGCGATGCTGATGCCCTGGGCCAGGGCGAGTTGGAACAGGCGTAGCGAGTCCACCTGCTCGGGGAATTCGAGCCAGAGGAAGTAGCCCCCTTCCGGGCGGCTGACGCGGGTCTCTTCGGGGAAGTGCCGTGCCACTGCTGCGAGCATCGCATTGCGCTGGCTTTCCAGGGCGTAGCGCAATTTGCGCAGGTGGCGGTCATAGCCGCCATGTTGCAGGTAGTCGGCGATCGCGGCTTGGGCCGGCACCGATGCGGAGATGCTGGTCATCAGCTTCAGCCGCTCGATCTGCCCAGCGAAGCGTCCACCTGAAACCCAGCCCACCCGGTAGCCGGGCGCCAGGCTCTTGGAGAAGGAGCTGCAATGCATCACCAGGCCTTCGGTGTCGAAGGCCTTGACCGGTTTGGGTGCATGCTGGCCGAAGTACAGCTCGGCGTAGACGTCGTCCTCGATCATCGGCACCTGGTGCTTGGCCAGCATCGCCGCCAGTTGGCGTTTCTTGTCTTCGGAAAGGCTGGCGCCCAGCGGATTCTGGAAGTTGCTCATGAACCAGCAGGCCTTGATCGGTAGCCGCTCCAGGCTGTCTTCCAGTACTTGCAGGTCGATGCCATCGCGCGGGTGCACGGGGATTTCCACTGCTTTCAGTTTCAGCCGCTCGAGTACCTGGAGGCTGGCATAGAAGGCCGGCGCTTCGATGGCGACGAGGTCACCGGGACGGGCCACCACCTGCAGGCAGAGGTTCAGCGCCTCCAGCGCGCCGTTGCAGATCACCAGTTCCTCGATGGGCAGCGGCAGGCCACCGACCATGTAGCGCAGGGCGATCTGCCGGCGCAGGGCATGGTTGCCCGGCGTCATGTCGGCCACCGTCGAGCGCGGGTCCATCTCCCGCACCGCATGGGCCATGGAGCGGGCCAGGCGCGGCAGGGGGAACAGTTCCGGGCTGGGGAAAGCCGAGCCGAAAGGCACGGTGTCCGGGTCCTTGATGGAGCTGAGCACCGAGAACACCAGTTCGCTGACGTCCACCTCGGTGGTCGCGGCTTCCCTCGGTCCGGGCTGGGGTTCCGGCAGCGGCCGGCGCACATGCTCGCAGACGAAGTAGCCCGAGCGCGCACGGGCCATGATCAGCCCGCGGCTCTCCAGCAGGTAGTAGGCCTGGAACACGGTGGAAGCGCTCACGCCGTAGGTGCGGCTGGCGTGGCGCACCGAAGGCACCTTCTGCCCTGGGGCCAGCACCCCGGTGCGGATCAGTTCGGCGATTTCGTCGGCGAATTTCTCGTAGCGCTTCATCTTTTCCTGGTTGGGCAGCGGCAATGCGGTGCCCAACTCTAAGCGCTCGGCGCGTGCGCCGCCATGATCCCGGGCCATGCGTCAGCGCCTCGGGCTGACGAAGGTACTGTTGGCGCTGGCCTCGGTCGTCGGGTCGTCCAGGCTCCGCACCACGAAGCGCAGCGGGCGGGAACCGGCCGGGCCGCTGTCGTCGGTGTGCGCCACGGAAACCGGCAGGGAAAGAATCTCGCCGGCGCCGATGCTGACCTCGTGCTCGCCCTGCAGGCGGAAGCCGGGGACATCTTCCAGCTCCACCACGTAGCGCTGTTCCCGCTGGGTCTTGTTGATCAGCTTGAGGTTGTAGATGTTCTCGATCTCGCCGGCGGCGTTCTCGCGGAACATGCCACGGTCCTTGATCACGTCCACCGACAGCTGCGGGCGAGTGGCTCCCAGCCAGAAGAGGGCGACGATCATCAGCACCAGGGCAATGGCATAGCCAATCAGTCGTGGCCGCAGCAGGTGGGTCTTGCCACCTTCCAGCGCACGCTCCGAGCTGTAGCCCACCAGCCCGCGGGCATAACCCATGCGATCCATGATCGAGTCGCAGGCGTCGATGCAGGCGGCGCAGCCGATACAGGCGATCTGCAGGCCGTCGCGAATGTCGATGCCGGTGGGGCAGACCTGCACGCACATCTGGCAATCGATGCAGTCCCCCAGGCCCTGGGCCTTCGGGTCGCTACCTTTCTTGCGCGGGCCACGGGATTCGCCGCGGGTGGCGTCGTAGGAAACGATCAGCGTGTCCTTGTCGAACATCACGCTCTGGAAGCGGGCGTAGGGGCACATGTGGATGCACACCTGCTCGCGCATCCAGCCTGCATTTATATAGGTGGCGAAGGTGAAGAAGATCACCCAGAACAGCGCGGTGCCGCCGACTTCCCAGGTGGCCAGGTTTGCCACCAGATCGCGCACTGGCGTGAAGTAACCGACGAAGGTGATGGCGGTTGCCAGGCTGATGGCGAGCCATAGGCCGTGCTTGGCGGAGCGGCGCAGCAACTTGCTTGCGCTCCAGGAGGCGGCGGCGAGCTTCATGCGCTGGTTGCGGTCGCCTTCGGTGACCTGCTCGCACCACATGAACATCCAGGTCCAGACGCTCTGCGGGCAGGTGTAGCCGCACCAGACGCGGCCGGCGAACACCGTGATGAAGAACAGGCCGAAGGCGCAGATGATCAGCAGCCCCGACAACAGGATGAAGTCCTGGGGCCAGAACGTGGCGCCGAAGATATAGAACTTGCTGTCTTCCAGGCTCCACAGCACCGCTTGGCGACCGCCCCAGTCGAGCCAGAGCGTGCCGAAGAACAACAGGCACAGCAGACCCGCGCCGACGCGGCGCAGGTCACGATAGAAACCGGTGAAGCTACGGGTGTGGACAGGTCCGTTGGAGGCGGAAAGGGGTTTGCTTGCAATCGGCGGCAGGCTGGGGGTGACCTCTATTACCTGCGCTGGAATTCTCTCGCTCATGATCAGTGCCCATCAGGCTGTTACGGCGAGACGGACTATAGGAATGCACTGATCGGCAAAACAGATTCAGATCAGCCGGTAAAAACCATATCAGATGAGCCGTGATGGGGCGCCAAGCCGCAACACGCGTGGCGTGGGCACCTAGCAGTTTAATCCATGGCAGCTGTGCGGCATCCGGTCGCGGGGTGCCGCAGTACAGTGATCAGCGCAACATCGACCCTATGGTGGCAACCGGCATGATGCAGGTGGGGTAGGCGGGAGGACAGTACTGGGTCGCGGCCAGCGGCTGCGGCAGGGGGCGCGTCAACACGGCAGCGTAGGCAGCACCGAAGGCGCAGATGACGACGGCGAGGCACAGCTTTCTTCTTGTTGTCATGGTCATTCCTCTGCATGGAGGGACATCTTGTTGTGAAGCAAGACTAGGAACTGCTGCGACAAGCCGCCTCGTCCGAATGGACTAGATTCGGGGCGACCTGCTGAGTGCCATGAACAGTGCGGCAATGGCGCGTGCTTCCTGCAACTCGCCCGACGCCACCAGGGTCGGCAGTTGTGACAGGGGAACCTGCATGACCTCCAGGGGTTCCGGCTCGTCACCCATGGCAGCGCAAGGCTGCAGGTCTTCGGCCAGCACCACGCGGCAGCTATGGCACAGGTGTCCGGGTGCCAGGGTCAGCACGCCCAGTTCACGGAGGTACCCGGCGCGCAGGCCGACTTCCTCCATCAGTTCGCGATTGGCCGCCTGCAGCGTGGTTTCCCCGGGTTCGACCCCGCCCTTGGGCAGGCCCAGCACGCGCTGCTCCACGCCGACGGCGTACTCACGCACCAGCAGCACGTGCTGTGGATCGGCCAGCGCCACGACGAGCACCGATTCATAGCCGGAGCCCCGCAGACGCTCGTAAACCCGCTGCTGGCCGTTGGCGAATTCCAGGTGCAGGGCTTCGATCTGGAACCAGTCGCTCCTGGCGCGCAGTTCGGTCTTGAGGATGGTGGGCAGGCTGCGCATGGCGGGCTCCCGTGGCGGTTCCGCAAGAGGGTCGCGCGCATCGGCGGCGAGGGCATCGTCTGGATGGACTAAAGGAGCGCCGTGGAGGGTATTCAGAGGCTGGGTCGCGCCCCACCGGGTGGTTCACCCGGACTCCGCTGGTGGATGTAGAAGGCGACATCCACCCTACGCCATGGGCTGAGTCGGGGCTTTTGTAGGGTGGGTCACGCTTCACCGACCCACCGTTCGCGGCTGATCCGGACTCCGCTGGTGGATGTAAAAAGCGACATCCACCCTACGCCATGGGCTGAGTCGGGGCTTTTGTAGGGTGGGTCACGCTTCATCGACCCACCGTTCGCGGCTGATCCGGACTCCGCTGGTGGATGTAGAAGGCGACATCCACCCTACGCCATGGGCTGAGTCGGGGCTTTTGTAGGGTGGGTCACGCTTCATCGACCCACCGTTCGCGGCTGATCTGGACTCCGCTGGTGGATGTAAAAGGCGACATCCACCCTACGCCTGTCAGCGGTGAGAGCAGGGGCTGCGGGTGACGCTGTAGGAGCCAGCTTGCTGGCGAACGGCCGCGCGCGAGGGGTGTTCGCGATCAAGCTCGCTCCTGCGGAAGGACGTCGGACAGACCGCTTAGCCCAGCGTCGCCACGCTGCGCAGGATCAAGCGCACCAGCATGGTCTGGCGGGTCACGCCGGTCTTGGAGAAGGTGGAGCGCAAGTGCGCCCGTGCAGTGTTGCGGCTGATCCCCAGGGCGTCGGACGCCTCGTCCAGGGTCAGGCCGTTGGCCAGCAGCATGGCCAGCTGGGCTTCGGCGGGCGTCAGGTCGAACAGCGCCTTGACGATTTCCTGGGGCGCGCTGGATTCCTGCTCCGGGTCGCTGATGAAGATCACCACCGACGGGCACTGTTTGCCTTCGTTCCAGGCCGACAGCGGCACCGAGCGCACGATGATGCCGAGGTCCGCCTTGCCGGACGGCCGTTGCACGCGCAGGGCCTCCACCACCGAGGGCAGGTTGTTCTTCTGCGATTGCAGGGCCTGCTTCACCAGGCGGCGAAACTCCTGGGTATCCCGTGGGTTGCCCACCTGCAAGCCATCGTTGACCAGCTTGAGGCCGTCCTTGTCATGCAGCAGGCGTTCGGCCACGCGGTTGGTCTGCAGCACCTTGCCGTCCTCGTCGAGGATGATGGTGCCCACGGCGAGCTGGTCCACCGCGCCGGCGTACAGGTTGCGCTCGGTCTCGATGCGGTTGAGCTGCATGTGGATCTTGATCGAGCGTTCCAGGTGCGGGATGAACTGCGCCACCAGCGCCTTGTCGTCTTCGGTGAACTCCGCGTCCTCGCGGCCCCGGCTAACGCGGATGCGGCATTGCGCGCCGTCGCTGGTGCGGATATCCGCGCCGAGGATATGGAATACCCCCACCGGCTCCAGGAAACTCTTGAAGAACTCCGACTCTTCCCAATCCGTGCGGGAAAGGAACTCGCTGTTGGTCACCACTTGTCGGTTGGGCAGGTCGACGAAGGGGTCCAGGGCGAAGAAATGCTTGTTGTAGGACGCCGTGACTTCCGACGAACTGCCCGTGGTGTTGACCATCAGGCCCTCGGCATGCTCGCTCGGCGGCCGCAGGATGAACGTGACGTACTTGCTCTGCAGGTACTGGTTCAACTGATTGAGAAAGGTTGCCCAGGGAATGTCTTCCAGCGGTCCCTGATAGAGGTTGCCGAGCATCCCGCTGAACTCATCGAGCGTGAGATTGTGTGCCATATCTGAACCGCATTTTATTTTTGTAGGGAGCTTCTTACAGACTATAGGGACCGTTCATCAAGGCTGATCGTCTCCCACTGATCGGGAAACGATCGATCCCTAACGGACTCAGGCGGTCTCGGTGATGTCCAGTACAACGAAGGAGCGTGGCTCGGCGAGGCTTGCGGGCAGCTCGGCGATGTCGGTGTAGAACTGGTCGTACCACTTGCGCAACTGGTAGACCGGGCCGTCGCCATCGCACAGCAGCGGGTTGTCCACACGGGTCTTGCTGTGCCAGATGGCCACGTCTTCATAGAAGGCGTTCTGGGCCTGCTGCACATAGGCCTTGGCCATTTCGCGGTTCTGCTCGTCGGTCAGGCCGGGCACCTTCTTCACCAGTACGCCGTAGCGCAGGGTGAAGCTGTTCAGGTCGATGGGGACGTGGCAGTTGAGCAGGATCGAATGGATCGGCACACCGTCCATGGCCCCGGTCATTTCGGTGATCTGGTAGGCCGGGCCGTAGTAGGTCGCCACCGTGGTCAGCACACTGTCGCCGGACAGGCGCGCGCTGCAGCCGCGCATCACCTGCACCGCCATGTGGCGCTCGAAGGTGTTGCTGAAGTGGTTGAGGTCGGTGCCGTGCACGGCGTCGAAGTGAGCCATGTCGGAGATGTTGTCGATCAACTCGCGGCAGTTGGTGTCGATCTTCAGTTCCGCCACTTCCCAGTCGGCCCACTCATCGCTGAAGGAGGCGTCGATGCGCGGGATCGCTTGCTCCTCGATCGGCCCATTGCCTTCCGGATCGTTCCAGACGAACAGCAGATTGTTCTGCTCCGACACCGGCCAGGATTTGATCTTCGCCCGTGGGGGGATGCGCTTGGCGTAGGGAATGTCATCGCACACGCCGTCGGCGCGCCAGCGCCATTCGTGGAAGGGACAGCGGATTGCGTCGCCTTCGACGCAGCCCTGGCTCAGGTCCGCGCCCATGTGCGGGCAGAAACCGTCAAGGATGCGGATCTGACCGTCTTCCCCGGCGAAGGCCACCAGGCGGGTGCCGAACACATCCAGGCGGTGCGCCTTGCCGTCGCGGTACTGCGCGGCCAGTCCCAGGCAATGCCAGCCTCGCGCGAAGCGGGGTTCCAGTTGCTTGGCTTCGATTCGGTGCAGGGTACTCATGTTCTTGTTCTCCCATCGGGGTTCTCGAGGGCTGCTTGCGGCTCAGGCAGACCGGCGCAGCGGATGCACTGAACGGATTCTGCGGAGCCAGCATTTCCCGGCATCGTCTGATCGGACGATGGCCCTGGTCGGCGTCGCGGTTTTACTGCGGGCGGAAGCCACGACCAGGAGTGCCCGAGGGTGATCCACATACTCGATGAAATACCGCTGGCCCCTGCGCGGCTCGCGCCGGTGCTGGAGGCGCTTGAACGTCTCTACCTGCCGGCCTGTGCGGCACGCGGCCTGACCCTGGAACAGCGCTGGGTCTCGCCACCGGTCGCGGTGCCGGGGCAGAGCAACACGCTCTGGCTGCTCTGGCAGGTGGCCGATGTCTGGGCCTACTACGCCATGCGCAGCACGGCGGGCGACGAGGTCCGGGCCTTCTGGGACCTGGTGGAGGCTGACTGCGATGGGCGTCGTCGCCACGTACTCGGCCCGGCCGGGAATTCCCTGGAGGCGCCCCATGTGGAGTGAGACCCTGCAATTGACGCTGGCCCAGGGCGCTGATCCGGCCGCCGTCGAGTACCACCTGCGCGAGTGCCTCCAGGCATTGCCCGGCCTGCTGCATCTGGGCTTTGGCGCGAACCTGCCCGGTAGCTGGGGCGCCGCCGATTGCACCCTCGACCTGCTGTTCGCCGACTCGGCTCCCACTTCCCTTGACGACATCCTCAGCCGTATTCCCGGCCTTGCCGGCGCCCAGCGCGTTGCCTACCAGCGGATCGGCGGCGGGCTCAGGGCCCCGGCCATGACGGGCGGCATCTGGCGCACGCTGCTGCTGCGAGTCCGTCTGCAGGCAACCCTGCAACAACGCGACGCGCTGGAGCAGGACCTGCTGCGCATGCCTGCGTACATGCCCGGCATTCGAAACTGGCAACTGGCGCGGGTGTCGTCCCCGGGCCCCTGGACCCATGTCTGGCAACAGGAATTCGCCCGGGTCGACGATCTGCTGGGGGAGTACCTCAGCCATCCCTATCACTGGGCCTGGGTGGACCGCTGGTTTGACCCGGATTGCCCGGACTGGGCGGTGGACGCCATCGCCCATGCTTTCTGTCCCTTCCAGGCGAGCCTGCTTGGCAGGGCCGCCGCTTATCCAGACAACTGACTCGGAGACTCGCATGCGCGCAGTGGTCATCGAACGCCTTGGTGGAGCCGAGGTACTGCAACTGACGGAAGTCGAACGCCCCCGACCCGGCCCCGGTGAGGTGCTGGTGCGGGTGGTCTGCGCCGGGGTCAACCCGGCGGACTGGAAGTGTCGCGAGGGTTACCTGGGCGGCTTCCTCGACTATCGCTTCCCTTTCATTCTCGGCTTCGACCTCGCTGGCACCGTCGCTGAACTGGGTGAGGGCGTGGCCGACCTGACTCTCGGTAGCCGGGTCTTCGCCCAGAGCGATGTCGGCGCCGGCAAATGGGGGGCCTACGCCGAGTACGCCTGCGTATCCCGCGATTCCCTGGTACCCATGCCGGACAACCTCAATTTCGCTGCTGCTGCGGCCGTGCCGACCCCGGCACTGGCGGCCTGGACCGGCCTGCTCGAAGAGGGCGCGCTGCGTCCTGGCCAGACCGTCCTGATTCATGGTGGCGGCAGCGCGGTAGGCGGCTTCGCCATCCAGTTCGCCCGCTGTGCCGGGGCGCGGATCGCGACCACGTGCAGCGCCGCCAACGCCAGCCAGGCATGCGTACTGGGTGCCGAGCTCGCCATCGACTATCGATCCGAAGATATCCACAAGGCACTTGGGCAATGGGCGCCGGAAGGTGTGGACCTGGTGCTCGACTGCATCGGGGGCGGCAGTCTGCCGAACGGTCTCGACCTGCTGCGCCCCGGTGGTGCTCTCGTCGCCATCCTTACCTTGGCACCGGGCGATGCCGGTCCCGACCATGCCGAAGCGGCTCGGCGTGGATTGCGCACGGCAGTGGCCTACAGCCGCATGCCCAGCGGCGAAATGCTGGGACGCATCGCCAGCCTGCTGGCCGCTGGCCGAGTGCGCCCACCAGCCCTCGACCTGCTGCCGCTGGCCGAGGTGGCCAGTGCCCACGAACGCCTCCAGCAGGGCCGCGTGCGGCGCAAGCAGGTCCTGCAGGTCGCCGAGTAAGTCACGCCCTCGTCCGCTCGGACGATGGATTGGCCAGCCGAAGCGGCTCTACTGGCTCCGACAACAAGAGCAAGGGGCGTCAGCCATGCAAATCGAACAGGGCCAGGTGGCGGTGATCACCGGTGCGGCCGGCGGCATAGGTCGCGGCCTGGCGGAAGAAGGGGGCGCACGTGGTCTGCGTCTGGTGCTGAGCGATGTGGACCCGCAGCGCCTGGCGGCCCTTACCGCGCAGCTTCAGGAGCAGGGTGTCGAAGTGGTCAGCCGCGTAGCCGACGTGGGCGAAGCGGCCCAGGTGGATGCCTTGCGCGATCTCGCCGTCGAACGCTTCGGCGGCGTCGACCTGCTGTTCAACAATGCCGGCATCATGCAGACCGGCTTCAGTTGGGAGATCGAGGCCAGCCGCTGGCAGCGCCTGCTGGATATCAACCTGGGTGGCGTGATCAACGGCATCCGCAGCTTCGTCCCGCTGTTGCTCGCCCAGCAACGCCCGGCACAGGTGGTCAACACCGCGTCCCTGGCCGGACTGGTCTGCAGCCCCATGCTCGGTCCCTACACCGTCAGCAAGCAGGCGGTGGTGGCGCTGTCGGAAACCCTCCACTACGAACTGGCCGTGTTGCAGTCCCAGGTCGGTGTGGCGGTGCTCTGCCCGGGACCCGTGGCCAGCGACATCATGACGTCCAACCGGGTCGCTGGGGCTGCCACCGGCCAGCTCGACGCGCTCCTCGACAGCAGCATTCGCCAAGGCATGGACCCGCGTGACCTTGCTCGCGAAGTCTTCGCCGGCATCGAGGCCGGACGCTTCTGGCTGCTGCCCCACAAGAATTTCAAACCGGCGCTGGAACGGCGCCTCACCAGCATCCTCGACGAGACCAACCCGGTCTTCCAGATGGCCGAAGCCTAAGGACCGCCACCATGTCCCTCGATCCCCAGATCGCCGCCGTGCTCCAGCAATTCAGCGGCATGCCGCAACCGGACTACAGCCAGCTCGACCCCGTGCAGTACCGGCAGTTCTGCGACAACCTGATGCCGCCGATTCCCGGTGAGCGCCTGTTCGAGGTGCGTAACCTCAAGCTCGCCGGCGCGGACGGCGCGCTGGATGCGCGCCTCTACCGCCCGGAGGATCGCAACGACCTGCCGCTGCTGGTGTTCTTCCACGGCGGTGGCTTCGTCATCGGCAACCTCGAGACTCACGACAACCTCTGCCGATCCCTCGCGCGGCTGTGCAGCGCCGTGGTGGTGTCGGTGGCCTACCGCCTGGCGCCGGAAAGCCGCTTCCCCGCGGCTCCCCACGACTGCTACCGCGCCACCTGCGACCTGGTGGAACGGGCTCGTGAACTGGGCTTCGACGCCAGCCGCCTGGCCCTGGCCGGAGACAGTGCCGGGGGCAACCTCGCCATTGCCGTGAGCCGACTGGCACACATTCGCAAGGGCCCGCGCATAGCCTGGCAGTGCCTGTTCTATCCGGCCACCGATGCCCGTTGCGACAGCGCATCCCATCAAGCCTTTGCCGAGGGCTACTTCCTCACCCGCGAACAGATGCGCTGGTTCTGGAGCCAATACCTGCCGCGCACCGAACTGGTCGACGACGCCCTGGCATCCCCCGTGCGCGCCGAGGACCTGGCCGGTCTGCCGCCCACCACCCTGATCAGCGCCGAATACGACCCCTTGCGCGATGAAGGCGAAGCCTTTGCCCAGCGCCTGCAAAAGGCTGGGGTGCAGGTCCGTCTGGAGCGTTGCGAAGGCATGATCCACGGATTCATCAGCATGTCCGCGTTCGTCAGTCGGGCCCAGGCAGCGCTCGAATCCGCCTGTGCCGACCTGCGCCGCGCATTGAACTGAAAGGAGTGCCCATGGACAGCCCGCAGCAACTGATCGAGGCCATGGCCAGCGGCGCGATGCTGGTGGTGACCGACGAAGACGAAGGCGAAGGCTCGCTGGTGATCGCCGCCGGCCGGGCCGATGCCGCCGCCATCAACTTCATGGCCCGCGAAGCACGCGGGCTGATTTGCCTGGCGCTCACCGAGGAACGTTGCAATGCCCTCGGCCTGGAACTCATGGTGCCCAACTCGCGGGCCCGTCACGGCATGGGGTTCACCCTGTCCATCGAGGCGCGCACCGGGGTTTCCACCGGCATCTCCGCGGCCGACCGCGCACGCACGGTAGCGGTCGCGGTGGACCCGGCGAGCAGCGCGATCGACCTGGTGCAGCCCGGCCACATCTTCCCCCTGCGTGCCCAGCCGGGTGGCGTGATGCAGCGTGCCGGGCATGTCGAGGCCGCGTGTGACCTGGCGCGTCTCGCCGGTCTCATGCCCGCCGCCGTGCTGGTGAGCATTCTCGACGAAGACGGCGAACCTGCGCGCGGCCAGGCCCTGCGCGACTTCGCGCAACGGCACGGCCTGCCGCTGGGCAGCGTGGCCGACCTGATCCACTACCGCATTCTCCATGAAGGCACCATTCGTCGTTCGGGCGAATATCCGATCCAGACCCGTCACGGCGAGTTCCGCGTCATCACTTACCTGGACGACTACGAGGGACAACTGCACCTGGCCCTGGTACGTGGCGAAGTCCGCCGCGACCGGCCAGCGCTGGTACGGGTGCAGGCGGCGGAAACCCTGCGGGACCTGCTCGACAGCCACCCCGGGCAGTGGAACCTCGACCGCTCACTGGCAAAGGTGGCGGAGGAGGGTGCTGGCGTCGTGGTCCTGCTGGCCCATCAGGAAACGCCGGCCGCGCTGATCGAACAACTCCAGCAGGGTGAGCACAAGCCCCGACCGCCGAGCTTTCCGCAGCGCACGCTGGGGATTGGTGCGCAGATCCTGCGGGACGTGGGCGTTCGCAAGATGCGCCTGCTGAGCTTCCCGGTGAACTTCAAGGCGGTGTCCGGCTTCGAGCTGGAAGTCGCCGAATTTGTCCCCTTCGATCGGGAGCAGGCATGAACCAGCACCTCGACAGTTTGCTGCAACCGGCTCGACTGGCCGGACTTCAGCTGCGCAATCGGCTGATCAAGACGGCCACCTTCGAGGGCATGTGCCCCGGCGGAATTCCCGGCGACGACCTGATCAACCATCACGCGAGCATGGCTCGCGGCGGCGTCGGCCTGACCACCGTGGCCTATTGTGGCGTCTCGCCCGACGGCCTGACCTTCCCCGACCAAATGTGGATGCACGCCGGCATCTTCCCGCAGCTGCAACGCCTGACGGCGGCCGTGCACGCCGAGGGTGGCGCCATTTCCGCCCAGCTGGCCCACTGCGGCTACTTCAGCCGCAACCGCCCGCTGAACATTCCACGTCCTCGCGGCCCGAGTGCCTGCATCAACCAGTACGGCCTGTTCTCCGGCATTCCCTTCGGCGGTGCCATGGGCATCGCCGACATCGGTCGCACCGTTGCTGAGTACGCAGCAGCGGCCAGCCTGGTCCGCGATGCGGGCTTCGATGCCATCGAAATTCACATGGGGCACGGCTACCTGCTCAGCCAGTTCATTTCGCCGGCCCTGAACAAGCGCCGCGATTCCTACGGCGGCGCACTGGAGAACCGCATGCGCCTGCCGCTGCAGGTGCTGGCAGCCGTGCGTGGAGCGGTGGGGCGCGATTTCCCCATTCTGGCCAAGCTCAATCTCAGCGATGGCTTTGCCGGTGGCCTGCAGATCGAAGAAGCCTGCGAGGCCGCGCGCTTGTTGGAAGAGGCGGGGCTGGACGCCATCGTCATGAGCGGCGGGCTGGTCAGCCGCACGCCGATGTTCCTCTTCCGCGGCGACAGCCCGCTGGCGCAGATGGTGCCGTTGGAGAAGAACCCGTTGCAGCGCACCGCCATGAAATGGTTCGGTGGCGCCAGCTTCCCCAGCCTGCCATTCGAGGAGCTGTACTTCCTCGAACTCGCCCGGCAGATGCGGCGTGCCGTGAGCATGCCGCTGGTGTACCTCGGCGGCGTGGCCAGCGGCGAAGGCATGGTGAAGGCAGCGGAGGAAGGCTTCGATTTCCTCGCGCTCGGCCGCGCCCTGCTCAATGACCCGCACCTTCCGCAACGCCTGCAGCACGAAGGCTCGACCTGGCGCAGCGCCTGCACCCACTGCAACCAGTGCGTGGCCAGCATGGGGTTGCCGGGTGGGATTCGTTGCGTGCTCAACCAGCCGTCGGTGTTTGCCTGATTCGACGCTCGACATTCCTGTAGGGGCGAATTCATTCGCCAACCGGTCCGCAGGATCGGCCTGGTAGTTCCCGGGGGACGCTTCGCATCCCTTGGCGAATGAATTCGCCCCTACAAGAGTTCCGCCTCCAATCGATCTCCGAACCAACAAGGAACCCCCATGACTCGTGAAGCATTCCCCGACGGCGTCGCCCTGGTAGTGGGCGGCAGTGGTGGCATGGGCCAGGTGATCTGCGAGCGCCTGGCCGAAGCTGGCAGCGATGTCGTACTCACCTATCACCGCAATGCCGAACGTGCGCAGTCCGTGGTGGGTGCGGTGATGGAACGCGGTCGTTGTGCCGAGGCGGTGCAACTGACCCTGGGCGATGAAGGGGGCGTTGCCGCGACGTTGCAGCAGCTCACCGCTGGCCGGCGCATTCATACCCTGGTGATCGCCTCCGGTTCGGACATCAGCCAGCCGCGCATCGGCGATCTCGACCTTGCGCAGTGGAAGCGGGTGATCGACGCCGACCTCAATGGATTCCTCAACCTGGTGCTGTGCCTGTTGCCGCATATGCGCGAGCAGGGTGGCGGCTCGATCGTGCATATCAGCTCCGCCGGGCTGTTCCGCTGGCCCGAGGGCGACGTGTTGTCCGTGGCACCCAAGGCGGCCATCGAATCGCTGATCCAGGGGATCGCCAAGGAAGAGGGCCGCCATGGCATCCGCGCCAACAGCGTGGCCATCGGCGTGATCGACGCCGGGATCTTCCACCGCCTCTGGGCCGACGGCACCTTCGACGAGCAGTGGAAGGACGCGGTGCAGGGCAAGCTCTGCATCAAGCGCTGGGGCATGGCGGAGGAAGTGGCCGAAGCGGTGGCTTTCCTCGCTTCTAATCGCGCCGGTTACACCACCGGGCAAATACTGGCGGTGGATGGGGGCTACGGGGTCTGACGCATAAGGCGTGGGGTTCACCCGAACTCCGCTGGTGGATGTGAAGAGCGACATCCACCCTACGCGCTCTAGTTGGTGCGCATGGCACACCCTACCGTTGGCGGAATCGAGCGTCGGAGGCAGTCGTAGGGTGCGCCGCGCGCACCGGTGATTCGACGTAGCGTAGAAGCCGATCCCGCAAATGAAAAAGCCCCGCATCAGCGGGGCTTCTTCTTTCCTCAACCAAGCCTCAAGGCTTCACTCCACCCAGCATCAGCTTCGCCTGCGCCTGGACCAGCGGCGAGGCGGTGTAGTTGCCGTCGATGGGGGTGATCACCGCCTTGCCGAGGGACAGCTGGTAGGAGTCACCCTGCTTCTGCTCGGCGGTGGGGGCGGGCGGAGGGACGAGGTTCACGCGTACCACGCCGTCAGCGCCCTGCTGCGGCTGGAAGACCACGTTGCCCCAGTCGCTGATCGGCGCGAAGGTCACGCCGGTCACTTCGCCCGACTCCAGCGCCGGGTAGTTGATGTTCAGACCGGTGTTGCCCGGCAGGCCGATCACGTTGGTCTCGCAGTAAGGCTTGGCCTTGCCACGGCTCTTGTCGCAGATGCGTTTCGCCTCGGCCCCGATGGCGGCCGCGCGGTTGATCACGCGAACGGCGAAGCGCGCGGTGTCGTCCATGGCGTTGAGGGTTTTCTGGTAGCCGGCCTGCGGGTTCTGGGCGATCAGTTGCAGGTCGATGGCGGTGGACACGGCCACTGCCGGCACGCCCTTGAACATGGCGCGGACGGCTGCGTTGACGGTGCCGGACATCTGCGTCAGCGGGCCGACGTTGTCGCCGAAGTTGGTGCCGGAGACCACCAGGTCCGGGCGATTGTCCTTGAGCAGCAGGTCGAGGCCCACGTTCACCGCGTCCACCGGAGTACCGATGGCCGAGGTCTTGCCAGCCGGCGGCGTATAGCCCGCCGGGGCGCCGACGCAGTACTTGTCCTGGGCGAGCTGGGTAATGGCGACGGCTTGGCCGGGCACCACGACGCTGGCGGCGCCGATGCCGCTGCTGTCGTTCTGCGGCCCGACCAGGGTCACCTGGTGGCCGGCGGCGACCAGCGCCTGGTAGACGGCGTCGATACCGGGGGCGCGGCAGCCGTCGTCGTTGGTCAGGAGGATGTTCAGGGCACTGGCCTGCGCGGACAGGCCAAGGGCGGCCAGGCAGATGCCGGCGCTCAACAGCGTTTTCATTGTTGTTTCCTCGTGAGGTGGGGCTGTTTGGAAAAAGCTGACCCTAGGGTCGATTTGTTACAGGCTTTCGAGGGTGCTGTTGCAACTGCTGCCGGGTGGCGACTCCATTGCGGAATCGCCTCCCGACATGCCCGGGATCAGCGACCCTGCTTGCGCAGGCTCGCGACGGTGAAGTTACTGGCGTCGAAGTCGCTGGCGTTGAGCTTCGGCGCGTCCTGGTCGTTGATCAGGCGGTCGGCCAGGTAGGAGCCGGCGATCAGGTCGTGATAGACCGCGACGCGGGCATGGAAGCCCTGCAGCTCATAGGCGTAGATCGAGGCTTGCATGTTGGTGCGCCAGAGTTGGCCCTTGCCGTCGTAGTTGTCGGCCAGGGCGGCAGCCCAGGTGTCTTCGTCCAGGTACATCACGCGCTTGCCGTAGACGTGGCGTTTGCCGGGTTTGAGGGTGGCTTCCAGCACCCAGACGCGGTGCTTCTCGTAGCGCATGTATTCCGGATTGATGTGACCGTTGGTGGACAGCAGCTGGTCGAGCTTCACCGTCGGGTCGTCGAGCCGGTAGTTGTTGTAGGGGATGTACAGCTCTTTCTTGCCCACCAGTTTCCAGTCGTAGCGGTCGGGGGCACCGTTGAACAGGCGGTCCTCGTCCATCACGCGGAAACCGCCGGCGCCGTACGGGGTGTCGTAGGCGACAGTGGGCGCACGGCGCACGCGACGGTTGCCGGGCAGGTATTGCCAGCTCTGGCGCGGCTGGGCCAGCGGGTCGGTGAACTCGTTGCCGAGGAAGATCTCGCCCCGTTTCCGGGTGGGTTCCATGGTGGTGATCATGAAGTGCGCCTGGATGCCGTTGAAGGCGCCGGCGTTGCCCTCGGGATCAGTCCACGGCGAGAGGATCTTGTAGTTCACCAACTCGAACTGGCGATTACCGTTGGCCAGGGTCAGGGCCATCTTGTAGGTGGCGTCTTCCTTCCAGGCCACGGTGTGGAGGTTGTGGTTCCACATCAGCTCGTAGCCGTTCTGCGGAATGGGGAAGGGCGCGCCGCCATAGGCGCTGGTCACGCCGTTGCCATCGTTGACCAGCTCGGCGTTCAGGGCGTTCTGCTTGATCGCGTCCTCGACCCACTGGGCATAGCGGAAGTCCCGGTGGCTCGGGTAGACGGGCATCGTGAAGCTCTTTGGATAGCGCTGGAACAGTGCCTTCTGTCCGTCGGAGAGCTGGTCTGCATACTGCGCCATGTTCGCGGCGGTGATGGTGAACAGCGGTTGTTCGCCCGCGTAGGGATCGGGGTGCTTGTTGCCGCTGCCGCCAAATTGCACCTGGGATGGGGCGCCGCGCCACTTGCCGCTCCAGGCCGGAATACTGCCGTCGGCGTTGCCGGCTTTCTCGGCTCCGGTGGGGGTCAGTTCCTGGCCCAGACGAGCGGCTTCTTCGGGGCTGACCTTGGCCAGGGCGGGGGTACTGGCGATGCCGGCAACGAGCAAGGCGCCCAACAGAGGCGCAGGGTTTCTCATGAACATGTGCATGGCTTCCGTGAGGGTTGCGGGGAAGCCCTGGCCCCGCCGTCTTGCGCGGCAGGGTGCCAGGGAGGCGCTCGGCTTATTTGCCGAGCTTGCGCAGGTTGGCGGCGGTGAAGTAGCTGGCGTCGAAGGCCGCGTCGTTCAGCTTTGCCGGGGTCAGACCGTTGACCAGGCGGTCGACCAGGTAGGAACCGGCGATCAGGTCCTGGTACACCGCCACTCGGGCATGGAAGGCCTGGATCTCATAGGCGTACACCGAGGTCTGGGTGTTGGTGCGCCAGAGCTGGCCCTTGCCGTCGTAGTTGTCGCCCAGCGCGGCGGCCCAGCTGTCTTCGTCGAGATAGAACACGCGCTTGCCGTAGACATGGCGCTTGCCCGGCTTGAGGGTGGCTTCCAGCACCCAGACGCGGTGCAGCTCGAAGCGCACGTAGTCGGGGTTGATGTGGCCGGTGGCGCTGGTGAGTTCACTGGCGGGCAGGTCCGGATCGTCCAGGGCGTAGTTGTTGTAGGGGATGTACATCTCCTTCTTGCCCACCAGCTTCCAGTCATAACGGTCCGGGGCGCCGTTGAACAGGCGGTCCTCGTCCATCACGCGGAAGCCGCCGGCACCGTACGGCGTGTCGTAGCCGATGGTGGGCGCGCGACGCACGCGGCGGTTGCCAGGCAGGTACTGCCAGGCCTGGCGCGGCTTGGCCAGCGGATCGGTGAAGTCGCAGCTGAGGATGATCTCGCCTTTCTTGCGAGCCGGTTCCTGGGTGCTGATCATCGCGCACGCCTGGGTGCCGTCGAAGCCCTGGACGGAGCCCCTGGGGTCATCCCAGAGCGAGAGGATCTGGTAGCCGACCTTCTCGTTCACACGGCTGTTGTTGGCCAGCACCAGGGACATGTTGTAGGTGGCTTCTTCCTTCCAGGCTCGCGCCGGAAGGTTCTGGTTCCACATCAGCTCGTAGCCGTTCTTCGGGATGGGGAAGGGCGAACCGCCGAAGGCGTTGGCCACGCCGTTGCCGTCGTTGACCAGTTCGGCGCTGAGCGCGTTCTGCTTGATGTTGGCTTCCACCACGGGTGAGAAGCGGAAGTCGCGGTGGGTGGGGTAGACCACGATCCGGTAGGTGTCCGGGTAACGTTTGAAGAGGGCCAGTTGTCCGTCGGACAGCTTGTCCTTGTATTGCTCCACGTTGGCCGCGGTGATGGTGAACAGCGGTTTTTCGCCCGCATAGGGATCGGGGCGCTTTTTGCCGGTACCGTCGAATTTCACATGGGCTGGCACGCCCACCCACTTGCCGCTCCATGCGGGAATGCTGCCATCGGCATTGCCGGCCATCTCGGCGCCCATGGGCGTCAGGTCCTTGCCAAGTCGGGCGGCTTCTTCGGGGCTGACCTTGGCCAGCACAGGAGTGCTGGCCAGGCTGGCGGCGAAGAGGGCGATGAGGAGCGGTTTCTTGTTGTGCGCTTGCATCTCGTCTCTCCTGCTGCGGTGGATCAGAAGCTGTACTTGGCGCTGAGGCCGAAGTTGTCGCGGTCGGCCAGCGGGGTGTCGCCGGCGTCGCCGAGGAAGGCGTTGTAGCGGGCCTCGATGGCGAAGTTGTTGAGGTAGCGCCAGGTGGTGCCGATGCCGAGGCGGTCGTCGCCTTCACCCATCCCGAAGCTGCCGGCCATGGAGGAGTCGCCACCGAGGGACTGGCTGTAGATCAGCGGAATGGTCAGGTCCCAGCCTTCGAAGATGTTCAGGTAATCCAGCGACAGGTTGAGGGTGTAACCCCATGCCCTCTTGTCGTTGTAGAGCTCGTCGGTGTTGTTGGTGGTGATGGGCACCGCACCGCCGAAACCGTCCGGGACGAAGACGTTGAAACTGGGCGCGCGGTCGTTGTTGAGCACCTCGTTGTAGCCAACCTCGCCAGTCAGGGTGGTGTTGTCGGCAAAGGGCTGGTCACCGAAGGAATGGATGAAGGACACCTGCGCCTGCAGGGTCTCGGCGCGCACCGCGTGGGGTGTCAGGCCGGTATCCACCAGCACCGGCTGGCCATCGCGATAGCTCACTTCACCGCTGACGTTGGTTTCGCCAAGCACGGTGGAGAAGCTCGCACCGTAGAGGTCGATGTTGTCGAAGTAGCGCACCTGGTACTGGGCGGAGTTCCAGTTGGTGAGGAAGTCCAGGGTCGGCGCCTTGTCGTGGAAGCGGATGTAATAGAGGCCGAACTCGGTGTTGTTCAGCGACTCGGCCACGTAGGTCATGGCCACGCCGTACTGGCCGCTGTCGCTGGGCTTTTCGTCGTCGATCCGGCGGGTCAGGCCGAAGGCGTCGGTGAAGCCGCCCTTGTCCATCTGGTCGGTGACCGAGAAGTAGCTGCCGACGCCGTCGATTTCGGTCTTGTCCCAGTCGTACTGGTAGTAAGCCTGCAGGCCGAGGTTGTCGGTGACGCTTATCTGGCCGAAGAGCTGGCCGACCGGCAGGAAGATTTCCTTGATCTCGACACCCGGCGTGTTGGCCTTGGTGCCGTCGGCGGGGCTCATGGCAGAGGAGATGCCGTTGCTGATGAACAGGCTTTCACCCCAGCTCACAACCTGGTCGCCGAGGCGCAGGTTGAGGTCGTGACCGCCCATGTCCCAGGCACCGTAGACGTAGGAATCGAGCATGCGCACGTCTTTGCCGTGCTGGTCGATGGTGTCGTGGGGGAAGTGGTTGGCCTTGGAGCAGCCACCGCCGGCGAGGCAGTTGGAGGTGCCGGTACCGTTGTCGTTGCTGCGGTTGTAGACGTCGTCGTAGAAGCCGCTGGCACGCATGAACAGGCCGAAGTCCTGACGCCAGTTGAAGTTCGCCTCGGTGAGGAAGCTGGCGCGGTTGTTGATCAGGCTGCCCTTGTCGAAGGCGTTGTTGCCGTCATCGATGTTGGCGATGGCCGGGTTAGGGAAGCCGTTGGACAACGCGTGATCGCGGGACTCGGTACGCCAGGCGAGGGCGTAGGTGAGGGTCGTGTCCCAGGAAATCTTCAGGTCTTCGTTAGGCTGGAAGGCCAGGGCATGGCTCTGTCCGGCATGACCGAGGGCCAGCCCCAAGCAGGCGAAGCGGATCGCGGAGTGAAGCGGCGCAAGGGGATGCCCCTTTCTTGTTCTTATCATGATGTCGCTCTCGGCGTGTCTGGGCACAGCTCGTTCCGCCAGGCCCAAGATTGAGTTGAGTGTGGCGGGGCTGACTATGTGGTCACCGAGAGGGCGCAACATCGTCCAAAAAGACTAAGCGGAATGGCCCGGCATCAGGTGCTTGCCGCTAGTCCCAACGGACGATGTTGCTGCGAGGAGGGCTGTCGAGAATCCGGCTGGATTGCGCATACAGAACAACAAGGGAGTAACCCGATGAGCGCGAACAGCCTGAAGTGGGACGAGAGTTACGACGTACTGGTGGTGGGGTCGGGAGCCGGCGCCATGACCGCTGCGCTCCGGGCTCGAGACCTCGGTTCGACGGTGCTGGTGGTGGAAAAAAGCGACCGCTATGGCGGTACCTCGGCGGTGTCCGGTGGCGGTATCTGGATACCCTGCAACCACCGCATCGAAGCCCTCGGCGGCGAGGATTCGGCGGAGGAAGCTATCGCCTACATCCGTGCCGTGACCCATGGCGAGATCGATGACGGTCGTATCGAGGCCTACGTGGAGCAGGGGCACCAGGTGGTGCGTTATCTCGAGGCCAATTCACGTGTGCGTTTCGAAGCCCAGCCGCGCTACTCCGACTACTACCCGGAAGTGCCCGGCGGTAAGCCCGGCTACCGCTCCATGGACCCGCTGCCGTTCGATGCCCGCCTGCTGGGGGACGAGTTCGCCCGCATGCGTGAGCCTTCTCCCGGCACCCTGATGATGGGCCGCATGACCATGACCATGAAGGAGGCGCAGGTGCTGCTGTGCCGTGGTCCCGGCTGGTTCGGCCTGACCCTGAAGATTCTTTGGCGTTACTGGCGCGACCTGCCGGGGCGCCTGCGCTCGAAGCGCGACCGCTTCCTGACCCTCGGCAACGCCCTTATCGCCGCCTTGCGCCGCTCCCTGCTGGACCGCGAGGTGCCGCTGTGGCTCAACTGCCGGCTCGAACGCCTGATCGAGGAGGACGGCCGGGTGCTGGGCGCCGAAGTGACTCGTGATGGCCGACGCCTGCTGATCCGTGCCCGCCGTGGGGTGGTGCTCGGCGCTGGTGGTTTCGAGCGCAACCAGGACATGCGCGGCCAGTATCATCCGCAGCCGTCCCGCAGCACCTGGAGCGCCACGCCGCCCTATAACACCGGCGACGCCATTCGCGCCGGCCAGGACCTGGGCGCGGCTACCGCGTTGATGGACCACAGCTGGTGGGCACCGACCACCTTTGTTGAGGGCGAGGAAAAACAGCGCGCGCTGTTTGTCGAACGCACCTTGCCGGGCTGCATCATGGTCGATTCCGCCGGCCAGCGTTTCGTCAACGAGGCGGCCCCCTACACCGACATCGTCTACGCGATGTACCAGCACGACAGCGAAGGCGCACGCAGTGTGCCGTGCTGGCTGGTGTTCGATGCCGAGTTCCGCCGCAAGTACCCCTGCGGTGCGCTGTTACCGGGTTACGCGATGCCCGACAGCCGGCTGCCGAAGCACTTGCAGGGTTACTTCCACAAGGCCGACAGCCTGGTGGAACTGGCCGGCCAGATCGGCGTCGATCCGACCGGGCTGTTGCGCACCGTCGAACGCTTCAACCCCATGGCCGAAGCGGGCCGGGATGAAGATTTCCACAAGGGCGAATCGCTGTTCGATCGCTATTACGGCGACCCCACCGCGCAGCCGAACCCCTGCCTCGCACCGCTGCTGCAGGCGCCTTACTACGCCGTGAAGGTGGACGCCGGCGACATCGGCACCAAGGGCGGCCTGCTCACCGATGTGCACGCCCGAGTGCTGCGGGAAGATGGCAGCCCCATCGCCGGGCTCTATGCCATCGGCAACACCGCCGCTTCGATGATGGGCCGCACCTATCCCGGCGCCGGCTCCACCATCGGCCCGGCCATGGTGTTCGGCTTCCTGGCAGCCAGCCATATCCATAGCGCCGACACTGAACCTGTGGGAGCGAATTCATTCGCGAAACAGGCCGAAGGCCTGTCCTCCTGAGTCCGGGAAGAGTGAAGCCAACTACGCCCCGTAGGGTGCGCCGTGCGCACCGAAAACATTCGTGCGGGGCTTTTGGTGCGCATGGCGCACCCTACCCATCCGGGAGAAACCCATGACCGCAAGCAAACCTCAAATCGCCCTGGTCACCGGCGCCAGCCGTGGCGTCGGCAAGGGCATTGCCATTGCCCTCGGCGCCGCCGGCATGACCGTCTACCTCAGCGGCCGTTCCAGTACCGAAAGCGCTAGCCGCCTGCGTGGCCAGTTGCTGCCCGGCAGTCTGGCGGAAACCGCCGAAGCGGTGACCCGTGCCGGCGGCCAGGGCATAGCCGTGCCCTGCGACCATCGGGACGACGAGCAAGTGCGTGAACTTTTCGCCCGTATCGAACGGGAGCAAGGCCGTCTCGATCTGCTGGTGAACAATGCCGCGTTTCTCCACGAAAACCTGATCGACCCCGGTCCGTTCTGGGAAAAGCCGCTGGAGCTGGTGGACATCCTCGACGTCGGTCTGCGCTCGGCCTACATCGCCAGCTACCATGCGGCGCCCTTGCTGGTGAAGAACGGCCACGGTCTGATCGCCTTCGTCTCGTCCTACGGCGCCGGCTGCTACATGCACGGTCCGGCCTATGGCGCGCAGAAGGCGGGTGTGGACAAGTTCGCTGCGGACATGGCGGTGGACCTGGAAGGCACGGGCGTGGGTGCGGTGTCGCTATGGCTCGGGCCGCAACGCACAGAGCGCACCGCCATTGCCGGGGCCGAACGCGCTGACCAGTACGAAGCCTTCCTGGCCGTGGCGGAAACCCCGGAGTTCAACGGCCGGGTGATCCATGCCTTGCTGAACGACCCGCAGCTTTCCAGCCTCTCCGGGCAAACCCTGGTGACGGCGGAGCTGGCGCAGGGTTATGGCATCAGCGAAGCCGAAGGCCGGCAGCCGCCGTCCTACCGCGAGATGCTTGGCAGCCCGCGCCTGCAACATCCGGCACGGGTGATCTGAGCCAAAGGAAAAAGGGGCGCTTGGTAGCGCCCCTTTTTCGTTCCATCCATCAGCCCCAGTACGCCTGGCCACCGTCCAGGGGGATGGTTGCGCCGGTCAGGTAGCGGGCATGGTCGCTGACCAGGAAAGCCACGGTGCGGCTATCCCCAGGTGGCGCCGGAACTGATCGAGAGCATTCCCTACGTGCGGTCGCGCCATCTGTCGGATCAAGGCGTACGTGCGCTGTCCACGCCGGACTTCCGCGTGTGCAGCGTCAATGCGCCCTTCGTAGTTGGTGCGGTGGCGGGGCTGAACGTCGACATGTTCGAAGCCTATACCCGTTACGCCGAGGGCAAGTTCGCGCCGGGCAAGGCCTATCTGGTGGGGGACGAGAGCCTCAGCTACGCCGAATACTTCGAGACCTTCCTGCGCGCCGTCGGCAACGACGCCGAGGTGCCGTCGCTGGACCAGGAGTATCCACTGCTGCCAGACGTGGCGCTCTACACCGGGGGTGGCAATACCGTCAGCTACGAGCCGGATACCGCCGAAGCCGCCCTGTTAGGGTATGTGCGCAATGACATCCAGCGGGCGGTGAACGAGGTGGTGGCGCAGTATCGGGGGTGATGGTCTGACGCGGTCCTCTCTCCAAAGAGGGGAGAGGAGCCGGGGGTTAGGGAAGCACCCGCTAGTGCGGACCCCGGCAACCGCACGAACCTGCCAATCCTCAGTGTCTAGTCCTGAAATAGGTTTACACCTTTCAGGCTAACCTCCAGACCTCAAAACGCCCGATGCACCGCATCGGGCGTTTTGTATTTC
>NZ_BDMA01000016.1:0-25004 GCF_002003485.1 Metapseudomonas resinovorans | reverse complement strand
ACCGAGGCGCTGATCATCCTGGCACGCAAGCTGGCCAGGATTGCCTTTGCCCTGATGACCAGCCAACAGCCGTATCGGCCCCAGGTCGGCACGGCTGATTGACATGGAATCTCCCACAACAATGCCTGGCCCCCGACATCCCCTTCACAACTCCGACATTTTCCCCAGATTTTCTTCACGAAGTTTTGATTCCGCCGTTCCTACCCTGCGCTCCGTATCCACGAGGGATACGTTGCCCCGAGCGAGCGGCCCATGTTCAAACGCATTTCCATCCGCCCCGAAGCCCTGGCCTTCCTGGCCAGCCTCCTGCTGCTGTCGGCCTACAACTTCCCGCTCTGGCGGCACGTTTTCTCCATCGTCCCGGCCGATTCCGACGGCCTTGGCATGCGCGTGGCCTTCGGCGTCATGGTGCTGGCCATCTTCAACTTCGTGCTCGCCCTGCTCTCCTTCCGCAGGGTCCTCAAGCCGGTGCTGATCTTTCTGTTCCTGGCCAGCTCCGGTGTCGCCTATTTCATGAGCCAGTACGGCGTGCTGATCGACGCCAACATGCTGCGCAATGTCGCAGAAACCGACGTCAATGAAGTTCGCGACCTGCTCTCCTTCAAGCTGCTGCTGTTCATCCTCATCCTCGGTGTGCTGCCAAGCTGGCTGCTGTGGAATCTGCCGGTCCGCCACCAGCCGCTGCGACGCGAGCTGCTGGGCAAACTGGCCCTGGCGGCCGGCTCGCTGACCGTGCTCGGCGTAGTTGCCCTGGCCAACTACCAGGGGTTGGCGTCGCTGCTGCGTAACCATCACGAACTGCGCCTGCTGGTGGTCCCCAGCAACTACCTGAATGCCTCCTTTGGCTACATGCGTGAACAACTGGCGGTGGCCAAGGCGCCGCTGCGCCAGATCGGCACCGACGCGCACAAAGCACCGTCCTGGCAGGCCCACCAGCGCAAGTCGCTGACAGTCCTGGTGGTCGGCGAAAGCGCACGGGCGGAGAATTTCGGCCTCCTCGGCTATGCACGTGACACCACGCCCCTGCTCAGGGCCCAGCAAGGTGTCGTCGCCTTCAGCAACGTGCGCTCCTGCGGCACCGAGACCGCCGTTTCCGTGCCCTGCATGTTCTCCAACATGGGCCGCAGCGACTACGACGCCGCCCAGGCCCGCAGCCAGGAAGGCCTGCTGGACGTGCTCAGGCACGCCGGCCTCGCCGTGACCTGGCGCGACAACCAGTCCGGCTGCAAGGGCACCTGCGACCGCGTTACCCAGGAAAACCTCAGTCACCTGAAAGACCCCGTGCTGTGCAGTGGCGGCGAGTGCCACGATGAAATCCTCCTGAAAGACCTGCAGACCTACATCGACCAGCTCAAGGACGACTCGGTACTGGTCCTGCACCAGATGGGCAGCCACGGTCCGGACTACGCCAAGCGGTATCCCAAGCACTTCGAGAAGTTCACCCCGGTGTGCAACAGCAACGCCTTGAACGACTGCAGCCAGCAAAGCATCGTCAACGCCTACGACAACACACTGGTCTACACCGACTACGTGCTGTCGAACCTGATCGACCTGCTGCGCAGGAACCAGGACAAGGTCGACACGGCCATGGTCTACCTTGCCGACCACGGCGAATCGCTCGGCGAGTACAACCTCTTCCTGCATGGCACGCCCTACCTGCTGGCCCCCGACCAGCAGAAGCACGTGGCCATGCTCACCTGGTTCTCCGACAGCTACCGCAGGGATTTCGCCCTGGACACCGGCTGCCTGGACAAGGAGCGCGACAAGCCACTGAGCCAGGACAACCTCTTCCACTCCATGCTCGGCCTGTTGCAGGTCCAGACCGGGGAATACCACGAAGGCCTGGACCTGTTCGCCGCCTGCCGCACCACCGGCATCGCCGTAGCGAAGGACTAGGCCACGCCATGGGCGGCAAGCAGCCACTTGAGCGGCGGATCATCTTCGCCTTCGTGCTGATGACACTGATCGTCGGCGGCACCTTTTCCCTGGGGATCGTCGCCATCGTGCACTTCATCGAAGAGCACCTGGTGTCAGAGGAGATGGGCCGGGAACTGGACTACGCGATAGACGAGGAACTCAAGCTGGACCCGGCAGCGCGCATCGATGCCAACACCCGTTTCTTCAGCTCCCACAGCGGACGCGATGCCTTGCCGCCGCGCTTCACCGGGCTGCCGGAAGGTTTCTCCGAAGTGCTCGATGGCGACGCAGCCTATTACGTCTTCAAGCGCAGCCATGGCAGCCACGAGGACGTGCTGGTGGAAGAACAGCACGAGTTCGAGGCGCGCGAGCGAGCGTTGTTCGACGTGGTGCTGGCGGGTTTCCTGCTCAGCGTGTTCGGCGCCTGGGGGCTCGGACGCCTACTGGCACGCCGGGTGATGGAGCCCGTGCGACGCCTGGCACAACAGGTTCGCCATCGCGACCAGTTACTGCCCATGGCTCCGCGACTGTCGCCCGACTACCCGGACGACGAGGTCGGTCGGCTGGCCGCCGCCTTCGACGAAACCCTCGGCCAGCTCCGTCATTCGCTGGAGCGCGAGCGCCTGTTCACCAGCGATGTCAGCCATGAACTGCGCACCCCGCTGATGATCATCGCCACCTCCTGCGAGCTCCTGCTGGACGCCCCCGGGCTAACCGCCGGCGAGCGGGCGCAGGTAACCCGTATCGCTCGCGCCAGCGCCGACATGCACGATCTGGTGCAGACCTTCCTGCGCCTGGCGCGGGCCGGACAGGAGGAAGTCGGCCTCGCCGAAAAGGTCGACCTGTCCGGACTCGCCGCCGAGCAATACCGGCAGTGGATGCCCCAGTTCCAAGCCAAAGGCCTGGCCTTCGCCCTGATCGACGAGGGCGCCGGTGCGGACCGCTACGAAGCCCCGCAACTGCGCACGGTGATGTCCAACCTGCTGCGCAATTCCCTTCACTACACTGAACAAGGTGCGGTGCGGCTGATCCTCGCGGCGGACGGTTTCCGGGTCGAAGACAGCGGCCAGGGCATTCCGGAGGAAGAGCAGGAGCGCATTTTCCAGAGTTTCGTTCGCGGCCAGCAGGCGCGCGGCGAAGGCCTGGGCGTGGGGCTTTCCCTGGTCAGGCGTATCTGCCAGCAGCAGGGTTGGGAAGTCCAGGTGGAGTCCAGCCCGGACTCGGGCAGTTGCTTCTCCGTGCACCTTGGCCACGCTCGTTGACATTTTTTTCACGGGCTTTTGACCTCGCTACTACAGCCCGTTATCTAGAGTGACCAGCTCTCCAAATGGATGCGGTGCACCGGGATTCGCCATGTGGCGGGTCTGCGTCCCACGTCCTGAGCGAAGGAGCTCCCCGTGTCCGCCAATACCACCTCACTGCCGCGTCGCCGCTCTCCCTTCCCCAAGCGCTCGCGGCCCGGCGGCCAATGGCTGATGTTGCTTCTCGACCAGCGCATCGCGCGCTGGTTGCTTGGGGCCTTCGCCCTGCTCCTGCTGGTGAGTGCGGGAATACCCGCCTGGCGTCACCTGTTCCCGGCCACGGCCGCACAGGGCTGGCGCTACCAGGTGCACCTCGACGACATCAAACAGGTCAGTGCACTCCTGCCCGATGGTCGCGGCGGACTCTTCCTCAGCCAGGAACTGCAGGACGGCAAGGGACGGATCCTGCATGCTGGGCGAAGCGGACGGAACAGCGAGGTGGAGTCCGGCCTGTCGAAGCCCGATGGCATGGCGCTCTATCGCGGGGGCATCGCCTTCAGCCAGGAACAAGGGGAACACCCGGTGCTCTGGATGAACGACCTGGGTACCCGGCAATTGTTCGTCGCCGACAGCGTCGAGGGGCTGTCCACCGACGGCCACTACCTCTATGCAATTGAAGATCGCCACGGTAACGGCCGATTGCTGCGCTACGACCCGGAAACCGACAGCGTCACCACGCTGCGCAGCGGCCTGGACGAAGCCGAAGCGGTCGCTTTCTGCCCCGATGGCCGCCTGTTCTACAGCGAAAAAACCAGTGGCCAGGTCCGCCTGCTGCAGGACGACGGGCAGGACCCGGTGGCGATCGATGGCTTGCACGAGCCGGGTTTCCTGCTCTGTAACCGGGATGGTCTGTGGGTCACCGAAGATGCCACGCACATGGCCCGCGTGCTACTGCTGGATGCCACGGGAAAGCTGAACGTCGTGCTGTCCCATCTGCGTTCGCCGCAAACCATAGTCGAAACCGCTCCCGGCCGTTACCTGGTCGCCGAACAAGGGCGCAACCGGGTGCTGGAACTGCTGCGGAGCCAGACGCCGCAATGATGATGACCGCCGTCTCACGGGCCTCCCGGGGACTCGGCAAAAAGCTTTCGAAGCGTAGAAACATCAACACACAATTTTCACAATTGTGTCGTTAGGTTAATCCCATACCCGCGAGCGGGGCCGGCTGGGCCGGCACCAGCAAACCAGACAGTCGCCAGACGGGTTCGGGATAACAACTAACAGGCGCACAATGAAGATCACCATTTTCGGTACGGGCTATGTCGGCCTGACCCAGGCTGCCTGCTTGGCTGAAGTAGGCCACACGGTATGTTGCGTGGACGTCGACGAGCGCCGCATCGCGGAGCTCGACCAGGGACTTTCACCGATCTACGAACCCGGCCTGGAGGCCCTGCTCCAGGGCAATCTCGGCGCCGGTCGCCTGCGCTTCACCACTGACGCCGCCGCAGGCGTCGAGTTTGCCAGGGTCATCTTCATCGCCGTGGGCACGCCACCCGACGAAGTTGGCGGCGCCGACCTCCGGTACGTCTTCGCCGTGGCCGACACCATTGCCGAGCACGCCCGCGAAGACAAAGTGGTGATCAACAAGTCCACTTCCCCGGTAGGCACCGCGCAACGCATCAAGGCACGCTTGCAGGAAAGTCTCGCCCGCCGGCACTGCGACCTGCAGATGCAAGTGGTCTCCAATCCCGAGTTCCTCAAGGAAGGCTCCGCCGTGGACGACTGTATGCGCCCGGAGCGGATCATCCTCGGCATCGACGGCGAGCGCGACGTCGAACTCTTCCGCGAACTCTACAAGCCCTTCAGTCGTAACCACGAAAAGCTCATCGTCATGGACAGCCGCAGCGCCGAGCTGACCAAGTACGCGGCCAACAGCATGCTGGCCACCAAGATCTCTTTCATCAACGAGATGGCCAACCTCGCCGAACTTCTGGGCGCGGACATCGAGATGGTGCGTAAAGGCATCGGTTCGGACTCGCGCATCGGCTACGACTTCATCTACGCCGGCTGCGGCTATGGGGGTTCCTGCTTCCCGAAAGACATCCAGGCGCTGCAACGCACCGCCGCCGAGGTGGGCTACCACCCGCAATTGCTGGCAGCAGTGGAATCGGTCAACCACCGCCAGAAGCACAAGGTGTTCGAGAACATCCACCGCCACTACAACGGCAACCTCCGTGGCAAGACCTTCGCGCTCTGGGGCCTGTCCTTCAAACCCAACACCGACGATATGCGCGAGGCACCCAGCCGGGTGCTGCTGGAATCTCTCTGGGCGGCAGGCGCGCGCGTCCGGGCCTTCGACCCGGAAGCCATGCAAGAAGCTCGACGCCTTTATGGCGAGCGCCACGACCTGCACCTGGCCGACTCCAAGGAAGAGGCCCTGGACGACTCCCATGCCCTGGTGATTCTCACCGAGTGGTTGAACTTCCGTGTCGCCGACTTCGGCCTGATCAGTCAGCGCCTGTGCGACAAGGTAGTGTTCGATGGCCGCAACATCTTCGAGCCAACCCACCTGGTCCGGGAAGGACTCGCCTACTACCCGATCGGCCGCGCCGCCGTTGGGCTGGGCCGGCCATGAAGTTCCTGGTCACCGGCGCCGCCGGCTTCATCGGCTTCCACACGAGCCTGCGCCTGTGCCAGGCCGGGCACCAGGTGGTGGGCGTCGACAACCTCAACGACTACTACAGCGTCGACCTCAAGCTCGCCCGCCTGGAGCGTCTGCGCGCGACGCCCGGTTTCTCGTTCCGGAAGCTCGACATCGCCGACCGCGAGGCCCTGCGAGAGCTGTTCCACGAGGAGCGATTCGAGCGCGTCATCCACCTCGCCGCGCAGGCCGGCGTGCGCTATTCGCTGGAAAACCCGAACGCCTACGCCGACTCCAACCTCACCGGATTCGTCAACGTGCTGGAAGGCTGCCGCCAGAACAGCGTGGGCCACCTGGTCTACGCCTCCAGCAGCTCGGTCTACGGCATGAACACCAAGGTGCCCTTCGCCATCGAGGATGCCGTCGACAACCCGGTCTCGCTCTACGCCGCCACCAAGCGCGCCAACGAGCTGATGGCGCACACCTACGCCCATCTCTACCGGCTACCGGTCACCGGCTTGCGCTTCTTCACCGTGTACGGCCCCTGGGGCCGGCCGGACATGGCGCCCTTCAAGTTCACCAAGGCAATCCTCGAAGGCCAGCCCATCGACCTCTACAACGCTGGCGACATGTCGCGGGACTTCACCTACATCGACGACATCGTCGAAGGCATCGTCCGCATCCAGGACTGTCCGCCGCCCTATGCAGACGAATCGGAACAGGTCCGCCAGGGCGCCACCGACAGGCTGTTCAACATCGGCCTGGGCTCGCCCGTGCAGCTCCTCGACTTCGTGGGCTGCATCGAGCAGGCCACCGGCGTCGAAGCCATCAAGCAAATGAAACCCATGCAGCCAGGCGACGTGCCGAAGACCTGGGCCGACGTCAGCGCCCTGGCCCAGCGCACCGGCTTCCGCCCCACCACCGCGTTGCACGAAGGCGTCGCCCATTTCGTCGACTGGTACCGGACCTTCTACGGAGCCTGATGAATGGGAAACGAATCGCACCCGTTGACGCAGATCCGCCAGACGGCCCAAGACAAGGCTCGGGTCGGCATGCGGCCGAGCGCGCAGACGTTGACCACGCGGGCCATGTTCAAGGGGCTGGGCCTGATCCTCAGCCTGGCGCTGATCGGCTACCTGTTCGACCGGAGCGACCTGGGCAACGCCATCAACGAAGCCTGGATCGACGCCCACATCCGCGACCATGGCGTCGAAGGCACCTTGCTGTTCCTGGCGATGGGCGCCGTGTTCACCGCAGTCGGCCTACCCCGGCAGATCATTGCCTTCCTCGCCGGCTACGCCTTCGGCCTGATTCCCGGCACCCTCCTCGGCACCCTGGCGGCGCTGCTCGGCTGCCTGGTCACCTTCCTCTATGCCCGTCTGTTCGGCAGGAACTTCCTGCGTGAGCGGCTCGGCGAGCGTGCCGCGCGGTTTGATCGCTTCGTCCACGAGCATCCCTTCTCGATGACCCTGCTGATCCGCATGTTGCCGGTCGGCAGCAATCTGCTGACCAACCTCGCCGCCGGAATTTCCAGTGCGCGCCTGCTGCCATTCCTCGCCGCCAGCTTCATTGGTTTCCTGCCGCAGACCCTGGTGTTCGCCCTGGTCGGCAGCGGAATCAACGTCGCCCCGGCACTGCGCATCGGCTCCGCCGCCCTTCTCTTCCTGGCCTCCGGAATGCTCGGTGCCTGGCTGTACCGACGACATCGTCCTGGCCTGGGCCTCGATGGCCGGATCGATTCCGCCCGGGCAGAGGCAGAACGATCATGACCCCGAAACCGACGCCAGGGCGCCGCTCGACGCTTCACCGCGCCTCGTGTGGACAGTGCCCAACCCTCAACCGGATCGAACGACTCGAATGAATGCTCTCAACGGACTCAGCATGTCGACCAAGCCCTACGTTTCCGTCCTGATCCCGGCCAAGAACGAGGCCGAGAACCTGCCCTCGCTGCTCGAGGAGGTTCGCCAGGCCCTCGCCCAAGAAGACTTCGAGGTCATCGTGGTCGATGACGGCAGCACGGATAACACCCTCCCTCACCTGCTCGCGCTCCAGCGCGCCGGTTATGCAGAGCTGCGCATCCTCAGCCACGACCGTTCGCTGGGCCAGAGCACCTCGATCTACCATGCCGCCCAGGCTGCGCGTGGCACCTGGCTGGCGACGCTGGATGGCGACGGGCAAAACGACCCGGCAGACATTCGCGGCATGCTGGCCATCGTCCGTGCCCCGGATGCACCACTGAACCTCAAGCTGATCGCCGGGCACCGGGTGAACCGCCGCGACACCGCGAGCAAGCGTTGGGCTTCGCGCTTCGCCAATCGCCTGCGTAGTCGTCTGCTCAAGGACAACACCCCGGACACCGGCTGCGGGATCAAGCTGATCGACCGGGAAGCCTTCCTCCGCCTGCCCTACTTCGACCACATGCACCGCTTCATTCCGGCACTGATCCAGCGCCACCAGGGCGGCATGCTGGTCCATCCGGTCAACCACCGCCCACGCCGCGCCGGGGTCTCCAAGTACGGCAACCTGGACCGCGCCCTGGTGGGCATCCTCGACCTGTTCGGCGTCTGGTGGCTGATCCGCCGCACGCGCTTCAACACCACCGCACGCGAGCTGGAGCGCTGAGCATGGGTCGCACCTCGCCTGCCCTGGACGCAAGCGCCCAGCCCATGCGATTGGTCGGTAGCCAGCGCATTTCGCTGCTGCTCCTGCTGTTGCTCGCTGCGGCCATGATCAGTGCCGGACTGGGCATGCGCCACCCATCCAACGTGGATGAAGAACGCTTCCTCGGTGTGGCACTGGAGATGATCCAGAGCGGCGACTGGCTGATTCCCCATCGAGCCGCCGAGATCTACCCGGACAAGCCGCCGCTGTTCATGTGGGCCATCGCAGGGCTGAGCAAGCTCGGCATTGCCCCCACCATTGCCCTGTTCCTCCCGGCGCTGCTCGCGGGCGTAGTGGCCACCGCCTGCCTGCACGACCTCGGTTCGCGCCTGTGGAATCGCCGCATCGGCCTGATCGCCGGCCTGCTGTTCCTCGCCACCTATCAGACCTACAGCATCCAGCGCGCCGGGCAGATCGACGGCTTCCTCCTGCTCTGGATCGCCATTGGCCTATACGGCATGGTCCGCCACCTGCTGCTCGGGCCGGCCTGGGGCTGGTTCTACGTGGCCTGTGCGGCCATGGGCTTCGGCATCATCAGCAAGGGCGTAGGCTTCCTGCCGGCGCTGATGCTCATTCCCTACGCCTATGCCGCCCGCCGTGGCTGGAGTGGCGTGGCGCGCATGCCCGGTGCAGGCAGCGCCTGGGCGCTGGGCCTGCTGGTCACGCTCGCGGCCATTTGCACCTGGCTGCTGCCGCTGGTCATCAAGGTGACGCTGTATGGCGACGAGGCCAGCCGCGCCTACCTCAGCGAGATCCTCCTGAAGCAGACGGCCAAGCGCTATGCCGACGCCTGGCACCACCGCGAACCCTTCTGGTTCTTCTTCACCCAGGTGATTCCCAAGAACTGGCTGCCCCTCGTACTGGCCCTGCCCTGGCTGGTGCCGGCCTGGCGCCGCCAACTGGCCAAACAGGATGGGCGCTATCTGGTTCTGCTGGGCTGGGTAGTCCTGGTGCTGATTTTCTTCAGCCTCAGCAGCGGCAAGCGCAAGCTCTACATCTACCCGGCCGTGCCCGGTTTGGTGTTGGCCATGGCGCCGCTGGTGCCCTGGCTGCTGCGTCGCTGGTTCGCCCAGCGCCCGCGCGGTAGAAAGATTTTCATCGGCCTGGCCGTCTTCTGGTTCATCGCCTGGTTCGTACGGGGCTATGTCGAGCCGCTCAGGGAAGGCATCAACCCGCGCCAGGTGCTGATGGCCGAAGTGGCCGAGGCCACCGGCGGTGGCGAGCTAATGCTGACCTACTGGCGCGAGGGCCACTGGCTGTACGCACGCCAGCCGCTGGTGCATTTCGGTGTCGGTGCCGCGAACCAGACGGAGAAGGCCGCCGAGTGGTTGCGCGCCAATCCCGTCGGCCATGCCCTGATCCGCCCGTCCGACCTGGCGCGCTGCTTCAAGCCCGACCAGGCCAGGCGCCTCGGCGACGGGGATGACGAAGACTGGTACCTGGTGCAGGCCGATGCCGACAACGGCCAATGCCACGACCCGAGCGCCACAGCGCAACCCTACCGCTTCGCCTGGAAGAAACCGCTCGACTGAAGGACCGCGAACGGATTGCGGCCCCTCCCGTGAGGGGCCAGCGGCCGGCGCTCGTCCGTAGTACAGGAAATAGCCATGAACAGTGCAGTTGAACTCGACAAGTACAGGCTCAAGCCAAGGCACAGATTGCGCTCCTTCAGCCTGTGGGGCCTGGGCCTGGCTGTGGTGCTGCTGGCCGCTGTCGCCTTCAGCAAGTTCCATTGGCACGAGCGCGCCTGGTTCTATGTCAGCAGCCGCCTCGATGCCGGCACATGGGCGGGGCACAGCATCTGGCTGCCCGATTACCGCGTCGACATCGAGGCACGCCCGGTGGCCGGTATCGATGACGACCTGTCGGCCATCGATTTCGCGGCGGACCGCAAGCGTCTGCTGGCGGTGACCAATGCACCGCCCATCAAGCTGGTGGAGATGGACCGCGAGGGCAAGATCGCCGCGCAGTATCCGCTGCAAGGATTCGAGGACGTGGAAGGCCTCGCCTACATGGGTAACGGCCTGGTGGTGGTCACGGATGAAGTCCAGCAGCAACTGGTGTTCTTCCACCTGCCCGAACGTCCTGACCAGGTCATCGACAAGCGGGACGCCCAGACCCTGGCCCTGCCGCTGTCGTCCAGCGCCCACAACAAAGGCTTCGAGGGCGTGGCCTACGACGCCGCGCATGACCGCATCTTCGTCGCCAAGGAACGAGACCCGCGTCGGCTCTTTGCCGTCTCCGGCGTCAAGGCGAGCCTGGGCGGCAAGCTCCAGCTCAAGGTGGAAGACCTCAGCGACTGGATCGATCGCAGCGTCTTCGCCAAGGACATTTCCGACCTGCACTTCGACACCCGGACAAGGCACCTGCTGGTGCTCAGTCATGAATCGAAGCTGGTCATCGAACTCGGCGAGAACGGTGAAATGGTCAGCTTCCGTACCCTGCTCGGGCACATCGGCGACCTGAAGGAAAGCGCGGGCCAGGCCGAAGGCCTGACCCTGGATGATGACGGCACCCTGTACGTGGTCAGCGAACCGAACCTTTTCTACCGTTTCAGGAAGAACTGACGTCCAGCATCCCATCCGCCCTGACGACCGCTTCCAGCGGCGCCGGGCGATAGAGCACGAGGCGGTAGCAGGCCAGGCTGATCATCCAGTCGAACAACAGGGTCCAGACGTTATGGGAGAGGAAGTGCGCGCCCTGCATCATCCGTCCAAGGGAGAACAGGCTGCCGAGGGCCAGCGCGCCCACCAGCGTGGCCCGTGCCAGCCGCGGACGGCGGTCGCGCAGCACGAAGAACAGGGCGAGCAGGCAGAAACCCGCCGAGGCATGGCCACCCGGCCAGCAGCGGCCAGGCTTGTCGACGAAGGGATGCTGACCGAGCAGCGGCGAGTAGGGTTCGACACCGCCGAACTCCGTCAGGCTCCACGGGCATTGCACGGCGGTCACCGCCTTGAGCGGGGTGACGATGGCCGTCGACAGCCCCAGGGCCAGCACCAGGTAGCCCAGCTGACGGCGCCACTGGCGCAGACGGGTGGGCAGCAGGCTGACGAGGAAGCCAGTGATGGCCAGCACGCCGAGGATGATCACAGCCTGCTTGGCGCGGTCGTGCAGCACATCTTCGAGGAAGGCGCTGTGCCGGCCGATGAAGCCGGCCTGCGGGTCGTAGAACAGGTGTGCGAGGGCGAAATCGACGCTGGGTACGTCGACCAGCAGCAGAAGTGCCATGGCGGCCAGCGGCAGCCCGCTCCAGAGCATGAAATTGAAGGGACGCGAATGGGGCATCGGAAGGTCCTTGGACAAGTGGGTCCGCCGCAGTCTGTGCCGACAGGCGTGAGCAACTGGTAAAGGGCTTGTGAAAAAAACATCAACGGCGCCACGGCGCAGGATCGAGGGCAACACGTGCGTGTACTGATCATCGAGGACAACCGCGACATCCTCGCCAATGTGCTGGACTACCTCCAGCTCAAGGGCTACGGCGTCGACTGCGCCCAGGACGGACTGTCGGGGCTGCACCTGGCCACCACTCAGCACTACGACCTGATCGTGCTGGACATCATGCTGCCAGGCCTCGACGGACTGCAGTTGTGCAACCGCCTGCGCCAGGAGGCCCGGCGCGACACGCCGATCATCATGCTCACCGCCCGCGACACCCTGGAAGATCGCCTGGCCGGGCTCAAGTCAGGCGCTGACGACTACCTGGTCAAGCCCTTCGCCCTCTCCGAGCTGGTGGCCCGCATCGAAGCGGTGGTACGCCGCAGCCACGGCGGGCGCAAGATCCGGCTGCAGGTGTCCGACCTCACCTATGACCTCGAGACCCTCCAGGCCACCCGCGCAGGCCAGCGTCTGAAGCTCAACCCCATCGGCCACAAACTGCTCACCACGCTGATGCGCAGGAGCCCGGCCGTAGTACGCCGCGAAGTGCTGGAGGAAGCCCTCTGGGGCGACGACTGCCCGGACAGCGACAGCCTGCGCAGCCATATCCACCAACTGCGCCAGGTGCTCGACAAACCCTACGAGCGGCCCCTGCTGCACACCATCCATGGCGTGGGCTATCGGCTGGCGGATCTGGATAGCAACGATTGACCGTTCGACGGCCGCGGATGAAGCCAATCCGGTAGGGTGCGCCGTGCGCACCGTCGGTTTGACAGAGCATCGAAGCCGATCCCGGAATCCGTGCGCACAGCGCACCCTACGGTCAAGACCGAGCTAACGGGGTCGGCATTGTGCTCGGGGCGAATTCGTCCATACAGGTTCTTGACCTCTTTCTTGCCTAACCTGAAACAGGCAACAACGTAGGATGGGTTGAGCTTGCGAAACCCATGCTGTTCGTCGGAGCCGATGGGTATCGCTTTTTGAGTTCGCCCCGACAGTGAACCGCTGCCGGCACGATCTTTCGCGAGCTAGAACTCGGCGTCCCCCCTCGCTCCTTCAGAAACAAGTCCGCCCTCAACCTTCTTCTCGCCTAACCTGAACCAGGCAGTGCCGACAGGACAGGGACATGCCCGCTTCCACCATCCTTCCCCGCATCCCACGCACGGTCTGGGTACTGGGCTTCGTCAGCCTGTTCATGGACCTGTCCTCCGAACTGGTGCACAGCCTGCTGCCGCTCTTCCTGGTGGGCAGCCTGGGCGCGAGCATGCTGGCGGTCGGGCTGATCGAGGGCGCTGCCGAAGCCACCGCGCTGATCGTCAAGGTCTTCTCCGGGGCCATCAGCGACTTCCTCGGCAAACGCAAGGCACTGGTGCTACTCGGCTATGGCCTGGCAGCCTTGACCAAGCCACTGTTTCCGCTGGCGGGAAGCACCGACCAGGTGCTCTTCGCGCGTCTGCTGGACCGGGTTGGCAAGGGTATTCGTGGCGCGCCGCGGGATGCGTTGATGGCCGACATCGCTCCCGCGCAGATTCGTGGCGCCTGCTTCGGCCTGCGCCAGGCCATGGACACGGTCGGCGCGTTTCTTGGCCCGCTGCTGGCCATCCTGCTGATGATCCTGCTGGCCGGTGATATCGCCCTGGTGCTCTGGTTCGCCGTGCTGCCGGCGCTGGTGTCGGTGTCCCTGATCCTGTTCGGCGTAGAGGAACCCGATGTCGTCCGCCCCGCTCGGCGCCTGCGCTCACCCATCCACTTTCGTGCCTGGAGAAGTTTTTCCCCGGCGTACTGGTGGGTGGTTGGCCTGGGGGCGCTGTTCAGCCTGGCCCGATTCAGCGAGGCGTTCCTGGTGCTGCGGGCGCAGGACGCCGGCTTCTCCACCACCTGGGTGCCGCTGGTCATGGTGGTGATGGCGGGCTTCTACATGCTTTCGGCCTACCCCGCCGGCAAGCTGTCCGACCGCATGCCGCCTGCCGGGCTGCTGGCATTTTCCCTGGCGTTGCTGATCGCTGCCGACCTGCTGCTGGCGTGGGCCGACAACCCCACGCTGCTATTGGCCGGCGTTGCGTTCTGGGGCCTGCACATGGGCTTCAGTCAGGGCATTCTCGCGGCACTGGTGGCCGCGACTACGCCGGCTGACCTCAAGGGTACCGCCTACGGCCTGTTCAACCTGGCCAGCGGCGCCGCCCTGCTGTTGGCCAGCACGCTGGCGGGCTGGCTCTGGCAGAGCCAGGGAGCCGCCAGCACCTTCCTCGCCGGGGCGGCGTTCTGCGTGGCGGCGCTGGTACTGCTGGCGCTGCGTCGACGCTAATCGAAAGTCGGGCTGCCCCCACCGCTCGCCAGCGCGAACCTTGGCTGGATGGCCCGGGGCGGGTGTCGTACTCCGGGTCGCATGGGACGACAACAAGGAGAAGAAAATGCCCTGGTACCTCGAAGCGCTGATCAGCATCCCCGCCGGCCTGCTGCTCGGCAATTTCACCGAATGGTGGTTCCACCGCGTCGTGCTGCACGGCCTGGGCCGCAAGCGCGGCACCTTCTGGAGCTTCCACTTCCACGAACACCACCGCAACGCCCGCCAGAACGACTTCTACGACCCCTGCTATCGACGCCCGCCGCTAGGCTGGCATGCCCAGGGCAAGGAGGCCTGGGCGCTGGTCGTTGCCAGTCTGCTGGTGGCACCGATGATCGTCTGGGCACCCTGGCTGTGCCTGACGCTCTGGTACTGCGCCGGCAACTACTACTTCACCCACAAGAAAGCCCACGACCATCCAGACTGGGCCCGCCAGCACCTGCCCTGGCACTACGACCACCACATGGGTCCCAACCCCCAGGCCAACTGGTGCGTGACCAAACCCTGGTTCGACTGGGTGTTCGGCACGCGGGAGTATTTTGTCGGGACCGCGCGGGAGGTACGGGCGGCGTCCTGAGGTGAGTACTCCCAACCCTCTCCCAGAGGGAGAGGGGGCCGTCCGTGCCATGACTGAGTCCGGCACAAACCTGTAGGAGCGAATTCATTCGCGAAACGCCTGGGACTCCGAGCTACCCGCAACCACCCTCTCCCCCAGCCCCTCTCCCTGAAGGGAGAGGGGTGACTCAGGGCCCACCATCGGTGCCACACCTGTAGGGGCGAATTCATTCGCCAAGCGGGCCGCAGGTCCGCCCCCGCTTCACTTTGCGCATTCCTGATATCGCCGCCGCTTCCCTCGCCTTAACGTCGCCCCCAACAGGCACGGCCATCCCGTGCCTGCTCACGGCACAACAACAAGAAGGAAGCATCGCCATGCTCAAGAAAGCTGTACTCGGGTGGCCCCAGATCGCGGGGCTCGGCATATCGCTGGTCGTCGCCGGCCAGTTCTCCGGCTGGAACTTCGGCCTCGCCGATAACGGCTGGTCCAACATGCTCCTCGCCACCCTGCTGATGGCAGCACTGAGCTGCGGACTGGCGCTGTGCATCAGCGAACTGTCCACCGCCATGCCCCATGCCGGCGGCGTGTTCGCCTATGCCCAGAGCGCCTTCGGCCCCTTCGTCGGCTATCTGGTGGGTTCAGCCTGCGCGCTGGCGCTCACCATCGGCACCGGTGCGGCGGCCACCTTCGTCGCCTCCTACATGGAATCGGTGTTCGGCTTTGGCGGCTGGCCGGTGAAAGTGGCGCTGTTCGCCCTGATCATCGGCATCCACATCCGCGGTGTCGGTGAAGCCCTCGGTGTCACCCTGCTGGCCGGGGCCATCGCCGCCGTGACCCTGCTGGTGTTCGGCGCCGCGATGGTGCCGCAGCTGGATAGCGTCAACCTGCTTGGCACCACGGGGAGCTTTAGCGAGTCCCTCAGTGTGAAGGGCGTCTTCGCCTGCGTGCCGTTCGCGATCTGGATGTTCATCTGCATCGAACAGGTCAGTTCCGCCGCTGAGGAAGCCGCCGATCCGGGCCGCGCCATGTCCCGTGGCATCGCCGCAGCGGTCGGCACCCTGCTGTTGACTGCGGTCACCGTGCTGGTCTGCGCGCCGGGCGCCGCCGGGGTCCAGGTGGTGGGTACGGCCGCCGATCCGCTGTACGCCGCGATGACCCACAGCGGCCGCTACGACGCCTCGAGCTGGCTGGCGCAACTGGTTGGCATTGGCGCCATCTGCGGCCTGCTCGCCACCTTCTTTTCGGTGGTCTATTCCGCCTCCCGACAGCTCTTCGCCCTGTCCCGTGACGGCTACTTCCCGGCAGCCCTGGCGCGGACCAACCGTCGCGGCTCGCCCTATGTGGCGCTCCTGGTGCTGGCCGCCATCGGCCTGCCGCTGACCCTGGTCAGCCCGGAGAAACTGCTGCTGTGCGTGGTACTGCTGCTGTGCACCTGCCACCTGTTCCTGTTCGCCGCCTACATCCGCATGCGCCGCACCCATGCCCACCTGGCGCGTCCGTTCCGGCTCCGTGGCGGTCCGGTGATCGCCGGCCTTGGCATGCTGCTGACGCTGACCGTGATCGCCGCCTGCTTCCAGCTCGAAGTGGAAATGCTCAGCGCCCTCGCCGTGCTGGCCATCGTGCTGGTCATCAACTACCTGGTGCGCGTTGCGCGCGTTACCAAGCCCCTCGCCTCCGAGAATCCCGACAATGTCTGAACTTGATCTCCTGCAACGCCGCTACCGGGCCATGGGCGACCAGTCGCCGCTGTTCTACGACCAGCCCCTGAACCTGGTGAAGGGCCAGGGCGTGTGGCTCTATGACCAGAGCGGCAAGCGCTACCTGGATGTCTACAACAACGTGCCCTGCGTGGGCCACTGCCACCCCCGCGTGGTGGAGGCCATGGCCAGCCAGGCGGCCACCCTGAACATCCACACCCGCTACCTGAACGAGCGGATCGTCGCCTACGCCGAACGCCTGACCCGCACCTTCGATCCGTCGCTGGATTGCGTGATGTTCACCTGCACCGGCAGCGAGGCCAACGAACTGGCCCTGCGCATGGCGCGCTTCTGCACCGGCGGCAAGGGGGTGATCGTCAGCAGCTACAACTACCACGGCAACACCACCAGCCTGGCTGAGGTGACCACCGCCCTGCCCAGCTCCGAGCCGTTCTCGCCCTTCGCCCGTGCGGTGCCGATTCCTTGCCTGTACCGGGCACTGGCCGGCACCACTGCAGCAGAACTGGCCGACCAGTATGTGGCCCGGGTCGCCGAAGCCATCGCCTCGCTCCAGGCCCAGGGCGTGCAACTGGCGGCGATGCTGATCGACACCCTGTTCGCCAACGAGGGCCTGCCGCGCATTCCCGCCGGGTATGTCGAGCGTATCGCGGCGCTGGTCCACGAGGCTGGCGGCCTGTTGATCGTCGATGAAGTCCAGGCCGGCTTCGGTCGCACTGGCGATCACATGTGGGGCCACCAGGCCCACGGCGCGGTACCGGACATCGTCACCATGGGCAAACCCATGGGCAATGGCTTCCCCCTCGCCGGGCTGGTGGCCAGCCGCGAACGGGTGGAGGCCTTCGGTGGACGCAACCTCTACTTCAACACCTTCGGCGGATCGCCGGTGGCCGCTGCCGTGGGCAGTGCGGTCCTCGATGTGATCGAAGACGAACAGCTGCTACGCAACGCCCGCGAAGTCGGCGCGGACCTGGCCAACGGGCTGGAGCGCCTGGCGGGCCAGCATTCGATCATTGGCGATGTGCGCGGCAAGGGCCTGTTCTTCGCCGTCGAGCTGGTACGCGACCGCCAGCAGAAGACGCCGGCGGGTGCCGAGGCGCGGCGTGTCGTCAACCAGATGCGCGAGCGCGGCGTGCTGATCAGCAAGATCGGCCCCGACGACAACCTGCTGAAAATCCGCCCGCCGCTGGTGTTCAACCGCGCCGACGCGGACCTGTTCATCGACACCCTCGACAGCGTACTCCGCGAACTCTGAGAACCGCGCCATGAGCCAATTCCACACCTTCGACCACGACCAGCAGGTCGCCAGCCTCAAGCGCCTGGCGCTCACCGCCCTGGGCCAATGGGATGGCGATTTCGTCCGCCTGGACCTGATCAAGTACCGTGAAAACGCCGTGTTCTGTGCCACCCGAAGCGATGGCCAGCGCAGCGCCCTGCGTGTCCACCGTGATGGCTACCACTCCGAGGAAGCCTTGCGCTCCGAGCTGCAATGGATGGAAGCCCTGGCCGCCGACGGCATCCATGTGCCGCAGATCATCCGCACCCGCGAGGGTGAGCACCTGGCCCGGGTACACAGCGACGAGCTGGGCGAATCGCGCTACATCGACATGCTTGGCTGGCTGGATGGCACCAGCATCGGCTCAGCCGAACATGGCCTGGCGGTGCAGAGCAATGTCGCCGGCCTGTTCTTCGACGCCGGCGCCGTGGCCGCGCGCATCCACCAGAGTTCGGCACGCTGGGTGCAGCCCAACGCCTTCAGCCGCCATGCCTGGGATGAAGAAGGCCTGATCGGCCAGCGCCCGTTCTGGGGCCCCTACTGGGAGCTGGACCTGCTTGAACCGGCACAACGCGAGTTGCTGCAGGCCACTCGTCAGGCGGCACGCGCGGACCTGCGTCGTTACGGGCGCAACCTGGACAACTTCGGCATGATCCACGCCGACCTGGTGCCGGAGAACCTGCTGCTGGATCAGGCCAGGTTGCACCTGATCGACTTCGACGACGCCGGCTTCGGCTGGCATATGTTCGAACTCGCCACGGCGCTGTACTTCTGCCTGGACGACCCGCGCTACACCGAGATCGAAGCGGCACTGCTGGGGGGTTACCACTCGGTCAAACCGCTGACCGAGGCCGACCGCGCCACCCTGCCGCTGTTCCTCGCGCTACGCGGAGTGACCTACCTGGGCTGGATCCACACCCGTCGGGAGAGCCGCACCGCCGAGGAGCTGGCGCCCATGCTGATCGAGCGGGCCTGCCATCTGGCACGGACCTATCTCGATCAGCGATGATCCACCGCGCCAGCGCCTGGCAGGGATGCACAAGCGCCTGGCGCGCATGGAAATGCCCGTTGCGCGGCGCTCCGCCATGATGGCCCGGAGCGTCCGCCAACCGCGTTCGACAGGTGACCCGAAATGACAGGCATTGCCCGACACCAGGCATCCGACTCCGACGAGCTCGCCGGCGCGCTGGCCGGCTGGAGCCAGGACTACACCCAACTGGGTCGTGGCCGGCTGCATGCCGAATTGCTGCACGTCCAGCTCGCCGGGGCGTCATTGATCTACGAGCACTCCAACCTGCACCTACACGAGAACATGACGCCACCACACGGCCAGGTGGTGTTCGGCATTCCGCTGATGGTTTCCTCCGATTCGCTGTTCAATGGTGGAACCCTGGCCGGCGACACCCTGCTGGTACTGGAAGGCGGCGAGGAAATGGAAATCTGCGCGCCCGGCGAGATCGGCATGCTCGGCTTGACGGTGGATCACCGGCTGCTCGCGCAGATCCTCGGGGCCGAGGAGCAGGAACGCCTGGAGCAGGCACTCGGGCGGCGCCGGCTGGATATCTCGCCGTTGGCCGCGCAGCGTCTGCGCGAGGACCTGTGCACATCGATCGGCGCCTTCGAACGCGCGGAATATGACCCGCGTTCCGCTGAGCACGGGGTACGCGCCGTGATGTCCAGCCTCGACTGCGTGCTGCAGGGGCTGGACGAAGTGCTGCGCGGACCGAACCAGCGCGGTACCGCCCTACCCCGCACCCTGGAACAACGCCGCCGCCTGGTGCTGGCGGCGGTGGAGATGATGCAGGCGAACCTCGACCTGCCACTGTCGATGCTCGAACTCTGCCAAGCCCTGAACACCAGCCACCGCACCCTGCAGTACTGCTTCCGGCAGATCAGCCAGGCCACGCCGCAGCAGTTCTTCCTTTCCCTGCGCCTGGCCGAGGCACGCCGCCGGCTCAAACAGGACCCGCAGCAGAGCATCACCACCCTGGCGCTGGACCTGGGCTTTGCCAGTTCCAGCCATTTCTCCTCGCTCTACAAGCGGCTGTATGGCGAACAGCCGTCCCTGACCGGGCGCCGCGGTTAGCGCTTCTTGCGCAGCGGTTCGAGGAGCGGTTTCAGGCCATTGTGGTCGATCTCCTGCATCAACATCAGCAGCCGGCCGATCTCGCCCTTGGGGAAGCCTTCGCGGGCGAACCAGTTGAGGTAATGACCGGGCAGGTCGGCGAGCAGGCGGCCCTTGTACTTGCCGTAGGGCATTTCGCGAGTGACCAGGAGCAGCAGGTCTTCGGGGTTCATCGGGTGGCCTTGCAGGTGGAAAGAGCGGCGATTGTCGCAGAGCCGCGCCTCAGGCATCCACCGGTACACCCAGCAGGCCGAACTCTGCCGGCACCTTCACGTAGAACAGGCTCACGCCCTCTTCTTCCAGGCGTTTCAGCAAGGCGTCGCACTCAGCCTCGGTGAGCGCCAGGAGAATCAGCATCGGCTGGTCGGCCATCTCGAAGAAGTGGTGGGAATGTATTTGCCGGGTGTGTCCGAAGCCCTCGATCCCGGAAACCAGCGTCGCGCCACGCAGGCCCATGTCCATGGCCTGGCCGACAATCCAGTCGGCCAGCATCTTGCCCTGATGTCGGCGGTTCTGCTGGGTGTAGAGGGTGAGCTGAAAACCGTTCATGCGACCTCCAATAGAGCCTGCTCACGATCGCGCGAGCTAGAGAAGAACAAGGCGCGAATGGCCGAGGGCGCGGAGTTTACGAGCTGTAAATGAGCAAGCCCGAGGCCATTCGCAACGCAGTTATTCCGACGCGCAGCCGATCGTGGGCAGGCTCTTAGACGATGCCGCCGTTGGCCCGCAGGGTCTGGCCATTCACCCATGCACCTTCCGGCCCGACCAGGAAGGCCACCAGGTTGGCAATGTCCTCGGGATTGCCCAGACGCTCCAGCGGCGCCTGCTTGGTCAGGCGTTCCACCAGCTCCGGGGGCTTGCCATCGAGGAACAGGTTGGTTGCAGTGGGGCCCGGCGCGACGCAGTTCACCGAGATGTTCCGCCCTCGCAGCTCGCGGGCGAAGATCGCGCTCATGGTCTCCACGGCAGACTTGGAAGCGGCGTAAATCGCATAGCCCGGCAGGCTCAACCCAACCACGCTGCTGGACAGGTTGACGATACGGCCGCCACTACGCAGGCGCGTGGCGGCCATCTTGAGGGTGTTGAAGGTGCCACGGGTGTTGATGGCGAACAGGCGGTCGTAGAGGGCTATTTCGGTGTCGGCCAACGGGACCAGCCCCGGCTGGATGACGCCGGCGTTGTTCACCAGGATGTCGATGGCGCCGTACTCCATTTCCGTCTGGTCGAACAGCACCGCGACCGCCACCGGGTCACTGACATCAGCCAGCACGGGGTAGGCCTTTCCTCCTGCCCGTCTGATCTCATCCACCACTCGTTCGGCGGATTCCGGCCGCGAGGCGTAATTGACCACCACCTGGATTCCTTCGGCGGCCAGGCGTCGCGCGATGGCGGCACCGATACCCCGAGACGCCCCGGTGACGATGGCTGTTCTGGCAGTTTCTGACATGCGGCTCTCCCGGACAGGCCCTCGAAGCCACGACTGGTGCCGCGTGTGGGGCCTTTTCAGTGGTATAGCCGCAGATGGCGCGCCGTGCGGGACCGGTTATCCGGCGCCGGCCTGCAGGGGCGAATCATTCCTCGGGCTCAAGGTCCGCCCCTGCCGCTAGGTCTGGATCGTAGGGTGCGCTGCGCGCACCGATTCCGGGATCGGCTTCGGCACCCCGTCAAACCGCTGGTGCGCACGGCGCACCCTACCCCAATCCGGGAACCGGCTCCTTGACCACTGCCGGTCGATAGCTGGCCGGACTGAACAGCCGGGTCAGCCCGAGCATCAGCACCGCGCCGACCACCAGCACCAGCCAGGCGGCGGCGAAGCTGCCGGTGAGTTCCCGCAGAAAGCCGCTGAGCCAGGGCGACACGGCGTTGATCAGGAAGCCCACGCCCTGCACGAAGGCCGCCAGTTGGCCCGCCTCGCGGGGATCGCGTCGGTGGTCGAGGGTAAGGATCAGGCTGAGGGCGAAGCAGGCGCCCAGGCCGAAGCCGATCAGGGCGATCCACAGGGCGAACAGTTCCAGCGGCGCCCAGATCAGGCCGGCGAAGCCCACCGCCTGGGCAATCAGGCTCACCGACAGCAGCGGCCGGCGGTCCGTGCCGCGCTGTGCCAGGGCGGGCATACCCAGCGCCGCAATCACCTGGAAGATGGTCATGAAGGCGAGCAGCGAGCCGCTTCGGGTCGGGCTCCAGCCGAGCTGCTGATAGTAGGCGGGCAGCCAGGCCACCATGCTCATGTAGCCGCAGTTGACCAGGCCGAAATAAAGCGCCAGCAGCCAGGCCCGACGATTACCGGTAAAGCGCGCGGCCCGGCCTGAGCTGGCCGGCGCGGAACCCGGCATGGGACGCGCCAGCCACAGCACCAGGGCCAGCAGCGCCGGCACCAGCCAGAGGCCAAGGCCGGCTTGCCAGTGCTCGAAGTGGTGGGCGAGCAGCGGGCTGAACAACGCCGCCAGACCGCCGCCTGCCATCAGCGATGCCGAATAAACGCCCATGGCCAGCGCCACCCGGCCTTCGAAGCGGCGCTTGATCACCGCAGGCAACAATGCCTGGATCAGCGCCACCCCTGCGCCGCCCAGCAACGCGGTTGCCAACAGCGGTCCGGCCTGGCCGAGGAGCAATCGCGCCATGCAGGCACCTGCGATCAATGCCAGGCCCAGACCGATACCGCGCCGCTCACCGAGCCCCCCCAGCCGGTTGCTCAGCAACGCCACCAGGCCCATGCAGACGACCGGCAACGTGGTCAGCAGCGCGGCGGTCTGGAAACCCATGCCGGTGGCGCTGCGGATATCCGCCAGTAACGGACTGACCGAAGCGAGGATGGGCCGCAGGTTCAAACCAAGGACGATGAGCAACGCCCAGCCGGCGAAGTTTTCAAGGCGTTCAGCGCGCAGCATGCAGGGCCTGCCAGCGGGCGTAGATTTCGCGCATGGCCGCTTGCGGCAGGTGCTGGATATCCAGCTTCTGGGCCTCCAGCGGCAGGGCCATCTGCTGGTAGACGGCCGCAGTAGACAGGCCGAAGGGCTCACCCACGGCATTCGCCGCAGCGAACACCACGCGGCTCACACCGCACATATGCATGGCCGCCAGGCACATCGGGCACGGCTGGCCGCTGGCGTAGATCACGCAACCGTCCAGGCGCGGCCCCAAACGCTGGCTGGCGGCGCGAATGGCCTGTAGTTCTGCGTGGCAAGTCGGGTCCTGGGTCAGGTGGATTTCGTTGACCGCGCGGGCCAGAACCTCACCGTCGCGCACCAGCAGCGCGCCGAACGGACGGCCGCCCTGCTCCACATTCTGCCGTGCCAGTTCCACGGCCTGTTCCAGGTAGTTGTGATCATCAGACATGGGAGAACTCCATCAATCAGCGGGCGCCAGCGGCGCGCAATCTGGCGGCGATGGCCGACTGGCCGCGCTGCTCGGCATGTTGCAAGGGGGTGACGCCGTCCTTGTCGGGCAGGTCGAGGTCGGCATCGGCGGCGATCAGCAGGTCGACGATGCGCTGATGAGCCAGGCCGCCGTCGCCTAGCAGCACGGCTTCCAGCAGGCAGGTCCAGCCCAGCTTGTTGACGTGGTCGAGGTCGACGCCAGCGGCGATCAGGGTGCGCACGGTGTCCACATGGCCGCGCTCGCAGGCGGGAATCAACGCGGTGCCGCCGAAGCGATTGGTGCTGCGCAGGTCGGCGCCATGGGCGAGGGTCAGTTCGAGGATCTGCTGGTGGCCGCTGGCACCGGCCAGCAGGTAGGGGCTGTCCTGCATGCGGTTCTGCAGATTGACGTCGGCACCAGCGTCGATCAGCCGACGCGCCACTTCGACCTGGTTCCCGGCCGTGGCGAGCAGCAAGGGCGTGTTGCCCTCGGCGTCACGCACATCCACCGAGACGCCCTGTTCCAGCAGCTTGTCGACTTTGGCGAGGTCGCCCGTCCCGGCTGCCTGCAGCAGGCTCCGTGCGGCGTCATCGGCGTTCGCCTGGCCCGCCAGCAGCAAGCCGGTGGCAAGGAGCAGGCAGTGGGTGAGTCGGGCTTTCATGGTTCGCCTCCGCGCTTCGTCGAATGGGCGAAATTATGTCCATCTGGTCAGGTATTCTGAAATTAAATATAACCATGCCTATCAGTGTCAGTAGGAATACATGAATGTTCGATCCCCTCCTCCTGCGCAGCTTCGTGGCCGTCGCCGACTGCGGTAATTTCACCCGTGCCGCCGAGCGCCTGCACCTCACCCAGTCCACCGTCAGCCAGCAATTGCGCCGGCTGGAGGAAAGCCTTGGCTGTCGTCTGCTCGACCGCAGCCAGCGTCAGGTGGTGGCGACCGCCGAGGGGGAACAACTGCTCGGCTACGCCCGGCGCATCCTCGCTTTGCAGGAGGAAGCCGCTGAAGTGCTGCGCCACCAACCCGGTAGCGGCGTACTACGCCTGGGCGTGCCCGAGGATTTTGCGGCAGAACGCCTGATGCCGGTACTCGCGGAATTTTCCGCCGCCTGGCCCGGTGTGCGCCTCGAGGTGACCAGCGGCCTCAGCCCGGAACTGCTGCGTCTGTACCAGGGTGGCGAGTTCGATTTGTTGCTGGTCAAGCGCATGGGGGACGGCGGCGACAGCCTGGCGTCGTGGCCGGAGCCCCTGGGCTGGGTGGACAGTGCCAGCCAGCCGGTATTCGGCCGCGAGCCGCTGCCACTGGTGGTGTTTCCGCCTGGCGGGCTCTACCGCAATGAGATGCTCCATGGCCTGGACGTACAGGGCCGGCGCTGGCGCATCGCTTACTCCAGCGCCAGCCTGGCCAGCGTGCGCGCGGCGGTGGCGGCGGGGTTGGGCGTGAGTCTGCTGCCATTGCGTGTGCTGGGGCTGGAGCATCGGCTGCTCGGCAAGGCGGAGGATCTGCCAGAGATTCAGGGACTGCGGCTAGCGCTCTATGGACGGACGGGGTTGGGGCGTGCGGGGGATGAATTGGTGGGACGATTGAAGGCGTTGTGTGGTGGTTGAGTGCGGCAGCTGGCCGGCTATCGATGGGTTTCGCTTCGCTCTACGCCATCCTACGAATGCGTACCGGGCTGGGCCCACCGTTGTAGGGGCGAATTCATTCGCGAATGAATTCGCTTGTATGGCCTAGGGTGAAACCTGTCGGGGGCGGAGGGACCGAATTTGCTTCTGCTAGCCAGACTGTGGGAGAC
>NZ_BDMA01000015.1:0-23994 GCF_002003485.1 Metapseudomonas resinovorans | reverse complement strand
CTGAAAATCAAGGCCGCCTTCCCCGGGAAAGCGCGATGAACCAAAAAAAAGGGGATGCCAATGGCATCCCCTTTTTCATTCAGGAAAAGCTTCAGACGACCGGTTTGGTCTCGTCCTTGGCTTTTTCCTTCTCTTCTTCGTCGGCCTTGGTCTCGGCTTGCGCCGGTACTTCGGCTTCAGTCACGAGCGCGACTTGTTCAGGCTGTTCGGCCGGGGCCTCTACTGCTTGCTCGACGGTTTCTTCAACCTTCTGCTCGGCAGCGACCACTGTTTCTTCGACGCCTGCGATGGCGTGAGCAGCAGCGGAAACCGGTTCGGCGGCAGCAACGGCTTCGACGACCTTCGCGCCTGCCTCTTCGGCTTCCTTGGCCAGGCGCTCGGCTTCGCGCTGACGACGACGCACTTCGCGCGGATCGTTGGCGGCACGGCCGGTGCTGGTCGGAGCCTGGGCAGGAGCTTCAGGCTGCGGGGCAGCGGCCGGAGCTTCTTCGATGACGGCTGGCGCCTCGACGATGACTTCAGCAGGAGCAGCTTCGAACCTGGGTGCTTCGACAGCAGGCAGGGTTTCTTCCACCACCGAAGCCTGCTCAACAATCGGAGCAACTTCTTCGACCTGGGCGACTACAACTTCGGTCGCTGCAGTTTCGACAACCGGAGCTTCGGCTTGGGCCAGAGTTTCGGCAGCGGCTTCGGCAACAACTTCGGTGGATACCACTTCAGCGGCAATTACGCCGGTGGCCGCAACGGTAGCAGCCGGGACGACTTCGCCGTCTTGATCTTCCACCAGCTCATCACCGTTGGCTTCACGCTGACGCTCGCGACGGTTGCTGCGGCGGCGCTGGCCACGGGAACGGCGGCGAGGACGTTCGTCATCGGAGCCTTCCTGATCGTCGTCCAGCAGCTCTTCGTTGTTCAGCAGTTCCTCGTCGACCGGCTCGGCCTGGGCCAATTCGGGTCGCGGCTGGCGCTCTTCGCGAGGTTGACGCTCTTCACGTGGCTGGCGCTCTTCGCGGGCCGGACGCTCGGCGCGTTCACCACGCTCGCGGCGACCTTCCTGGCCTTCGCGCGGTTCGCGGGGCTCACGAGGCTCACGAGGCTCACGGGCTTCACGCGGCGGACGCTCTTCGCGGGGCTCACGAGCCGGACGCTCTTCGCGAGGCTGGCGCTCTTCGCGCGGTTGACGCTCCTCACGGGGCTCACGAGCCGGACGCTCTTCGCGAGGTTGGCGTTCTTCACGCGGCTGACGCTCTTCGCGGGCCGGGCGCTCGCGGCGGCCCTCTTGGCCTTCACGGGCTTCGCGAGGCTGGCGTTCTTCGCGCGGCTTGCGATCTTCATCGCGGCGGCCATCACGAGCTTCGCGGCCTTCACGGCCTTCACGTCCATCGCGACGACGGTTCTGCTGACGGCCATTGCGGCGCTCTTCACCACGCGGCTGGCGCTCGGCAGCAGGCTGCTCGGCTTCGACCTTGGGCTCTTCCTTGCCCGCGAACAGACCTACCAGGGACTTCACCAGTCCCTTGAACAGGCTGGGCTCGGGAGTCGGTACCGGCTGGGCTTGGGGAACGACTGCGGTCGGTGCAGGAACCGGGCGCTCGGGGGAAACGGTCTTCACCGCTGCTTCCTGGCGAACCAGGGTGCGGGTGGAACTGACCGGTTGGGCTTCTTCCACCTCGGCCGGGGCCATTTCGTAGCTGGACTGGTTGTTCAGCACTTCCGGGCTGTCGTCGCGCAGGCGCTGGACTTCGAAGTGCGGGGTTTCCAGATGGTCGTTCGGCAGGATGACGATGCGCGAACGGCTGCGCAGTTCGATCTTGGTGATGGTGTTGCGCTTCTCGTTGAGCAGGAAGGCGGCAACCGGGATCGGCACTTGGGCGCGGACTTCGGCGGTGCGGTCCTTGAGGGCCTCTTCCTCGATCAGGCGCAGGATGGCCAGCGAGAGGGACTCGACGTCACGGATGATGCCTTGGCCGTCACAACGGGGGCAGACGATGCCGCTGGTCTCGCCCAGGGACGGACGCAGGCGCTGACGGGACATTTCCAGCAGGCCGAAGCGCGAGATACGACCGATCTGAACACGGGCGCGGTCGGCTTCCAGGGCTTCGCGGACCTTTTCTTCCACGGCGCGCTGGTTCTTGGCCGGGGTCATGTCGATGAAGTCGATGACAATCAGGCCGCCGATGTCGCGCAGGCGCAGCTGGCGGGCGATTTCCTCGGCCGCTTCCAGGTTGGTCTGCAGGGCGGTTTCTTCGATGTCGCCACCTTTGGTCGCACGAGCCGAGTTGATGTCGATGGACACCAGGGCTTCGGTCGGGTCGATGACGATGGAACCACCGGACGGCAGCTTCACTTCGCGCTGGAAGGCGGTTTCGATCTGGCTTTCGATCTGGAAGCGGTTGAACAGCGGAACGCTGTCCTGGTAGAGCTTGATCTTGCTCTGGTACTGCGGCATCACCTGGCGGATGAAGCTGAGGGCTTCCTCGTGGGCCTCGACGCTGTCGACCAACACTTCGCCGATGTCCTGGCGCAGGTAGTCGCGGATGGCGCGGATGATGACGTTGCTTTCCTGATAGATCAGGAAGGGAGCGCCGCGCTCACCGGAAGCTTCCTTGATGGCGCTCCAGAGTTGCAGCAGGTAATCCAGGTCCCACTGCAGCTCTTCGCTGGAGCGGCCCAGGCCTGCGGTACGAACGATCAGGCCCATGTCGGCCGGAGCGTTGAGACCGTTCAGCGCTTCACGCAGTTCGTTGCGCTCTTCGCCTTCGATGCGACGGGAGATGCCGCCGGCGCGGGGATTGTTCGGCATCAGCACCAGGTAACGACCGGCAAGGCTGATGAAGGTGGTCAGGGCAGCGCCCTTGTTGCCGCGCTCTTCTTTCTCGACCTGGACGATGACTTCCTGGCCTTCGCTGAGCACTTCCTTGATGTTGATGCGGCCTTCGGGGGACTTCTTGAAGTACTCGCGGGAGATTTCTTTCAGGGGCAGGAAGCCGTGGCGCTCGGCGCCGAAGTCGACGAAGGCGGCTTCAAGGCTGGGTTCGATACGAGTGATTCGGCCTTTGTAGATGTTGGCCTTTTTCTGCTCGCGGGCACCCGATTCAATGTCCAGATCGTACAGGCGTTGGCCGTCGACCAGAGCAACACGCAACTCTTCGGGCTGAGTCGCGTTAATCAGCATTCTTTTCATGTGGTACCAATGGGTTTCCGGGCTACCGGAAACGGCGATTGGCGCACACGACTCTCGCGGTCGGTGTCAGGTGCGTGTCAGGAGCGGCGGGCCACTCCAGTGTCCAGCGACGTCCAGTCAAAGGGACCGGAATCGCGACTACGTCTCCTGCTTGCTGTCGTGACAGAAGCACTTGTTCAGGAGGAGGAATCAACGGTCGGAAGCGGACGAAATGAAGCGTCTTGAAACTACGCAGTCCGACGGTTATGCATCTCCACCCTACACTTATCCCTTGAAAATCGGGTGCCGCTCGCTGAATCCGTAGCGGGTTGCATTTACCGTGATCTCCCAAAGGAAAGGGGTGATCACGCGTCATGGCTCAAGGCTTTGGTTTCTGAAAATTCGCAGTCATTGCAGCGAATTTTCTGTCGGACGGCCTTACGTCCTGAAAGGGTTGCAGCGGTTAGGGTGGCAGTTTTGGCGAACACCCTGAAACCAGGCCGCTTTTGGCGGCGTTCGCGACTATAGCAGTAATCATTAAGTGCTTCAAATCCATAAAAAATTGTTATGATGCGCAAATGAACACTCCTGCCTCTCCAACCTCCGGCGTCCAGCTGCTTGAGGTTGCGCCGGAATATGCCGGCCAACGCATCGACAATTTCCTACGCACTCAGTTGAAAGGTGCGCCCAAGACGTTGATTTATCGCATCCTTCGAAAGGGCGAAGTCCGCGTGAACAAAGGGCGCATCAAGCCGGAGTACAAGCTTCAGGCTGGCGACGTCATTCGCGTTCCGCCGCTGCGGCTGTCCGAGCCCGACGAGCCTGCACCCGTGGCTCAAGGGCTGCTGGAGCGCCTGGAGAGTGCGATCGTCTATGAAGACAAGGCCCTGATCGTGCTGAACAAGCCGGCCGGCATTGCGGTGCACGGAGGGAGCGGTCTCAGCTTCGGAGTGATTGAAGCCTTTCGTCAGCTGCGCCCGGAGAACAAGGATCTGGAGTTGGTGCACCGCCTCGATCGCGATACGTCCGGGCTTCTGATGATCGCCAAGAAACGCAGCATGCTGCGTCACCTTCACGAGGCGCTGCGTGGTGACGGCGTCGACAAGCGTTACCTGGCGCTGGTGCGCGGTAGTTGGCCGACTTCGAAGAAGAAGGTCAGTGCGCCGTTGATGAAGAACAACCTGCGCTCCGGCGAGCGCATGGTCGAAGTGAATCCGGAAGGCAAGGAGGCGCTTACCGAGTTTCGCGTCGTGCGCCGTTTCGGGGAGTTCGCCACCTTGGTGGAAGCCAGCCCGATTACCGGGCGTACTCACCAGATTCGTGTGCACGCCAAGCATGCGGGCCATTCCATTGCCGGCGATCCCAAGTACGGCGATGAGGAATTCACCCGTGAGGTTCGTGAGTTGGGTGGCAAGCGCCTGTTCCTTCACGCGCACTCCCTGGCGATCAGTCTCCCCGATGGGGGTGAGCTGAAGCTGGAGGCTCCGGTTGACGAGATGTGGCAAAAAACCCTGGAGCGTCTCGGTGCCTGATTACCAGTTGCTGATTTTCGACTGGGACGGCACGTTGGTTGATTCCATTGCTCGTATCGTCGAGTCCATGCGCGTGGCGGCAGACGTTTCCGGGCTACCGTGGCGAGATGACGCGGCTATCAAGGGCATCATCGGGCTCGGTTTGCCAGAGGCGATCGCGACGCTTTATCCGGAGCTCGAAGACCCCCGGTGCATAGACGCATTCCGGCAGCGTTACGGTGAGCATTACAGCGCGCTGGAGCGCCAACCTTCGCCGCTGTTCGAGGGGGTGGCCGAGGCACTGGAGGTGTTCCGTGCCGAGGGCTATCGTCTGGCGGTGGCCACCGGCAAAAGTCGCCGGGGGTTGGAGCATGTGCTGGCTGGGCGTGGCTGGTTGGATTATTTCGATGTCACTCGCTGCGCGGACGAGACTGCGAGCAAACCTGATCCGCGCATGCTGCATGAAATTCTTGCGCATTGCGGAGTGGCTGCCGAGCGAGCTGTGATGGTGGGGGATTCTCCCTTCGATTTGCGCATGGCGCATCGGGCTGGGATGGATTCCGTGGCGGTTGGGTACGGTGCCCAGCCGCTTGCTGAATTGCTCAAGGAGTCGCCCAGTCTGGCGATCGAGCGTTTCGAAGAGCTGCGTCACTGGCTGGCAGGTGACCTGAGCCGGCAATCCCGAGAGGTGGAGCTTTATGTCTGACGAATGGAAAGAAGCGCCTGCCGACAAGGCGGAGCAGAAGAGTTGGAAGTTGTTGGAGAAGGCTGTCCTGGCGGGAGTCCAGGAGCAGCGTCGCGCCCGGCGCTGGGGTATTTTCTTCAAGTCCCTGACCTTCCTGTATCTCTTCGTCGCCCTCGCGCTGTTCTGGCCGGCATTCGATCTGCAGAAAAGTGCCGCGCGCAGCCAGGAGCACACGGCGCTGGTCGAGGTCCGTGGAATGATCGCCGATGAAGAGGCCGCGAGTGCCGACAACATAGTGACCAGCCTGCGTGCGGCTTTCGAGGATCCGAAGACCAAGGGTGTCGTGCTGCGGATCAACAGTCCGGGTGGTAGCCCGGTGCAGTCCGGTTATATCTATGACGAGATTCGTCGACTGCGTGCGGAACACAAGGACATCAAGGTTTACGCGGTGATCACCGACCTTGGTGCGTCCGGTGCGTATTACATTGCCAGCGCGGCGGACGAGATCTATGCCGACAAGGCAAGCCTGGTTGGGTCTATTGGTGTCACTGCGGCGAGCTTCGGCTTCGTCGATGCCATGGGCAAGTTGGGTGTTGAGCGTCGCGTCTATACCTCGGGCGAGCACAAAGCCTTCCTGGACCCGTTCCAGCCGCAGAAGGTTGAGGAAACCCAGTTCTGGCAGGGCGTCCTGGATACCACCCACCAGCAGTTCATCGAGAGCGTGAAGAAGGGGCGTGGCGATCGACTCAAGGTCGATGGGCATCCCGAGCTCTTCAGTGGGCTGGTCTGGTCGGGCGAGCAGGCGTTGGCACTTGGTCTGGTAGACAAGCTCGGCAACACCAGTTTCGTTGCCCGCGAGGTCGTCGGTGCAAAAGAGATCGTCGACTACACCGTGCAGGAGTCACCTTTCGATCGCTTCTCGAAAAAGTTCGGCGCCAGCGTTGCCGAGCGGTTGGCGCTCTGGATGGGGTTCCAGGGGCCGAGCTTGCGTTGATTTCGCGTCTGCTCAAAAAGAAAGCCCGGCCAGAAGCCGGGCTTTCTTCCTTCTATATGGCGGATCAGGGAATCTGGATGCCCTCGGCGAGCAACATGTCCACCAGTCGAATCAGTGGTAGGCCGACGAGGCTCGTAGCGTCCGGGCCTTCGGTCGCACGGAACAGGCTGACGCCTAGTCCTTCTGCCTTGAAGCTGCCGGCGCAATCATAGGGTTGCTCCGCTTCCAGGTAACGACCGATACATTCGGCGTCCAGTTCGCGGAAGTGCACGGTGAAGGGTACGCAATCCACGTGGTAGTGGCCGGTAGCGCTGTTCAGGAGGGCGAGGCCGGTCAGGAAGCTGACGCTGGTTCCGCTAGCTGCCAGCAGTTGATTTCGGGCGCGCTCGAAATCGTGGGGCTTGCCGAGTATCTGCTCGCCCAGCACGGCGACCTGGTCGGAGCCGATGATCAGATGGTTCGGGTTCTGGCTGGCAAGGGCTCTGGCCTTCTCCAGCGCCAGTCGGCGCACCAGTTGTTCGGCGGGTTCATCGATCTGGCGGCTTTCATCGATAGCGGGTGCGGCCCAGGTAAAGGGCAGTCGCAGGCGTTCGAGCAGTTCGCGTCGATAGGGTGAGCTGGATGCAAGCACCAGGGGTAGCATGGCGATCTCCGGTCTAAGAGGCGGGAAATTCTATAGAGGCCCGTCGCGCGCGGACAATGCGGAAATTCTTTTGACAGGGCAGGGGCTCGTCCCTAGAATGTCGCGCCTATGTTGAATGGGCCGATTCCACCTCATGTAGATCCGCGCAAGCTGGCGGACCGCGAAGTCACTCTAGAGGGTGACATTGCGCTCGCCAGTCTGGAGCGACTCTGCGATCCCCTAGCGGACAACGCGGGCAGCATCCATGCAGGCCTCGCGTTCGCCCGTGACGAGCGTCGTGCTGTCGTAATTCACAGCCGGATTGACGTCGAGGTCAAGATGGTTTGCCAGCGTTGTCTAGAGCTGGTCACCCTGAACATCCACAGCGAGTGTGATTATGCTGTGGTGAGGGAAGGGGCGGACAGTCAGTCGCTGCCGAAGGGCTATGACGTGCTGGAAGTGGGTGAAGATCCGTTGGATCTGATGACTCTGGTCGAGGATGAGCTGTTGCTTGCCCTGCCCATTGTTCCGGCCCATGACCCTGAAGATTGCCAGCAGCCGGCGGGCACCAATGAGCCCGAGCCGAGCGAGAACGAGGTACCGCGGTCCAACCCGTTCAGCGTACTGGCGCAGTTAAAGCGTGACCCAAACGTTTAGGAGTTAATTGATTATGGCTGTTCAGCAGAACAAAAAATCCCGCTCGGCACGCGACATGCGTCGTTCCCACGACGCCCTCGAAGCCAACGCCCTGTCCGTAGAGAAGAGCACTGGTGAAGTTCACCTGCGCCACCACGTTTCCCCGGACGGTTTCTACCGCGGTCGCAAAGTGATCGACAAGGGCGCTGCTGAGTAATCCTTGGCCGCCTCGATCATCGCGATTGATGCAATGGGCGGGGACTACGGTCCCCGCTGCATTGTTCCAGCCAGCGTCGCCTGTCTGGCTGAATTCCCCTCGCTTCACCTGGTCCTCGTCGGCCAAGCTCCCCTCCTGGAAGAACTCGTTGCCCGCATTCCTGCGGTCGATCGTCAGCGCCTGCAAATCGAACATGCCAGCGAAGTGATCGCCATGGACGAGCGCCCGGCACAAGCCCTGCGCGGCAAGCCGGATGCCTCGATGCGTGTCGCCCTCGATCTTGTGCGCAATGGGCGGGCCCAGGCCTGCGTCAGTGCTGGCAATACCGGTGCCCTGATGGCGCTGTCGCGCTACGTGCTGAAGACCCTGCCTGGAATCGATCGCCCTGCCATGGTCAGCGCCATTCCCACGGCGCGGGGTCATTGCCACCTGCTCGACTTGGGTGCCAACGTCGATTGCAGTGCTGAGCATCTCTACCAGTTCGCCGTGATGGGGGCGGTTGCAGCCGAGGCCCTTGGTACTCCTCATCCACGCATTGCACTACTGAATGTCGGAACCGAGGACATCAAGGGCAACCAGCAGGTCAAGCTTGCGGCGAGCCTGCTGCAGCAGGCCGAAGGTCTCAACTACATCGGATACATCGAAGGTGATGGCCTCTATCGGGGCGAGGCCGACGTGGTGGTCTGTGATGGTTTCGTCGGCAATATCCTGCTCAAGTCCAGCGAAGGATTGGCCTCGATGATTTCCACTCGAATGGAAGCGCTGTTCAACGAAAACCTCGCTTCTCGCGTGGTGGGTGCGCTGGCCCTGCCGTTGTTGCGCCGTCTTCGGACCGATCTGACTCCGGCACGTCATAACGGAGCGAGCTTCCTGGGGCTGCAGGGCATCGTGATCAAGAGTCATGGTTCGGCCGGGTCGGAAGGCTTCCAGAGCGCCATTCGTCGCGCGCTGATCGAAGTTCGCGAGAATCTCCCGCAGCGCCTTCACGGAAGACTGGAGCATCTGTTGCTGTAGGATGTGACCGCTATCGGCAGCCTGTCATCCAAATGTCAGTTCCGTGCGCTTGGCTATGCCAGGCGTCAATCTCCCTATACCGCCAGATAAGGGACCTCAGTCAATGTCCGCATCCCTCGCTTTCGTATTTCCCGGTCAGGGTTCCCAGTCTCTGGGTATGTTGGCCGAGCAGGGGGGCCAGCAGAAGCTGGTCCTGGATACCTTCGCCGAAGCCTCCGAGGCGCTCGGCTATGACCTCTGGGCGCTGACCCAGCAAGGTCCGGAAGAGCAGCTCAATCAGACCGACAAGACCCAGCCGGCCATCCTCACTGCATCCATCGCCCTGTGGCGCCTGTGGCTGTCCGAAGGTGGTGCGCGTCCAGCGTACGTCGCCGGTCATAGCCTCGGTGAGTACTCCGCGCTCGTGGCTGCAGGCAGCCTGGGCCTCGCCGATGCCGTGAAGCTGGTCGAGCGTCGTGGTCAGCTGATGCAGCAGGCCGTCCCGGCAGGGCAGGGTGGCATGGCCGCGATCCTGGGTCTGGAAGATGCCGACGTGCTGGCCGCATGTGCTGAAGCCGCCCAGGGCGAAGTGGTCAGTGCCGTCAACTTCAATGCCCCCGGCCAAGTGGTAATCGCGGGTGCCGCCGCAGCTGTCGGGCGCGCCATCGAAGCGTGCAAGGCTCGTGGCGCCAAGCGTGCCATGGCTTTGCCGGTCAGCGTGCCTTCTCACTGCGCCCTGATGAAGCCGGCCGCCGAGCGCTTCGCCGAGTCCGTTGACGCGCTGGCTTGGCAGGCGCCGCAAATCCCGCTGGTGCAGAACGTCAGCGCCTCCGTGGTGGCCGACCTCGCCGCGCTCAAACGTGACCTGCTGGCTCAGCTCTACAGCCCGGTTCGCTGGGTGGAGTCGATGGTCAGTCTGTCCGAGCGTGGCGTTACCGACCTGGTCGAATGTGGTCCGGGTAAGGTGCTGTCCGGTCTGAACAAGCGCTGCGTGAAGGGTGTCAACACCCACAATCTGGATACCCCTGATGCTTTCGCGGCCGCCCGTGCTGCGTTGGCCTGAACAAGGAGAAGACCTATGAGTCTGCAAGGTAAGGTGGCATTGGTCACCGGTGCGAGCCGCGGCATTGGCCAGGCTATCGCCCTCGAACTGGGCCGTCAGGGTGCCGTGGTGATCGGCACCGCGACCTCCGCTTCCGGCGCCGAGCGCATCGCCGAGTTCCTCAAGGAAAACGGCATTGAAGGTGCCGGTCTGGTACTCGACGTCAGCAGTGACGAATCGGTCGCCAGCACCCTGGAACACATTCAGCAGCACCTGGGTCAGCCGCTGATCGTTGTGAATAACGCCGGCATCACCCGCGACAACCTGATGCTGCGCATGAAAGACGACGAGTGGTTCGACGTCATCAACACCAACCTCAACAGCCTGTACCGCCTGTCCAAGGCCGTGCTGCGTGGCATGACCAAGGCTCGCTGGGGTCGCATCATCAACATCGGTTCGGTGGTGGGTGCCATGGGTAACGCCGGCCAGACCAACTACGCCGCCGCCAAGGCCGGCCTGGAAGGTTTCAGCCGCGCCCTGGCGCGCGAAGTCGGCTCCCGCGCCATCACCGTCAACTCGGTGGCTCCGGGCTTCATCGACACCGACATGACTCGCGAACTGCCGGAAGCACAGCGCGATGCGCTGCTGACCCAGATTCCGCTGGGGCGTCTGGGCCAGGCCGAAGAGATTGCCAAGGTGGTGGGATTCCTCGCTTCCGACGGCGCTGCCTACGTCACCGGCGCTACCATTCCGGTCAACGGCGGCATGTACATGAGCTGAATGTGACGAATCCCTTCAGGAAGATGTCATATGGGCTGTCTAGAATTCGCTATATAAGTGCAGCCGGGTTATAGACATTTCGTTGCGGCGATCCTGAAGGGGTTCAGGCGTTCTGCTTGAAATGCGGAAAACCCTTTCTATACACTGCAGCCCCAGCTGCACGGATTTTTCCATAGGAGTGAAAACACGGTATGAGCACCATCGAAGAACGCGTCAAGAAAATCGTCGCCGAGCAACTGGGCGTCAAAGAAGACGAAGTCACCAACAGCGCTTCCTTCGTTGAAGACCTGGGCGCCGATTCCCTTGACACCGTTGAGCTGGTGATGGCTCTGGAAGAGGAATTCGAGACCGAGATTCCGGACGAGCAAGCCGAGAAGATCACCACCGTTCAGGAAGCCATCGACTACATCAACGCCCACGCGCAGTAATGTAGTCGTCGGTTCCCCGACGCGGAAAAGCCGCACGACCCGATTGGGCGTGCGGCTTTTCTTTAAGCCGATTGTTGAAAATCTGCGGTTTGCGCGTTACCTGCCGAGCTTTTCAACAGTCTGTTTATCCGAATCAACCGCCGTGTAGAGATTGAAGAAGGAGATCGCTGTGTCGCGTAGACGCGTCGTGGTCACTGGCCTTGGCATGCTGTCGCCGCTGGGTACCGATGTATCGAGCACCTGGCAGGGAATTCTGGCTGGCCGCAGTGGCATTGGCCCTATCGAGCATATGGACCTGTCCGCCTATACCACCCGCTTCGGTGGTTCGGTCAAGGGGTTCAATGTCGAGGAATACCTGTCGGCCAAAGAGGCGCGCAAGCTCGACCTGTTCATTCAGTACGGCCTCGCTGCAAGCTTCCAGGCTGTGCGTGACTCGGGCCTCGAAGTTACCGATGCCAATCGTGAGCGCATCGGCGTGGCCATGGGCTCCGGTATCGGTGGCCTGACGAACATCGAGAACAACTGCAAATCCCTGCATGAGCAAGGGCCGCGCCGTATTTCGCCGTTCTTCGTGCCCGGCTCGATCATCAACATGGTGTCCGGCTTCCTGTCGATCCACCTGGGTATCCAGGGGCCGAACTACGCCATTGCCACGGCGTGCACCACCGGCACCCACTGCATCGGCATGGCTGCGCGCAACATCGCCTATGGCGAGGCGGACGTGATGGTCGCTGGTGGCTCTGAAATGGCTGCCTGTGGCCTGGGGCTGGGTGGTTTCGGCGCAGCTCGCGCACTGTCCACCCGTAATGACGACCCGACCCGTGCCAGCCGTCCCTGGGACAAGGGCCGCGATGGTTTCGTGCTTTCCGACGGTGCCGGCGCGCTGGTCCTCGAAGAACTGGAGCATGCGAAAGCCCGTGGCGCGACCATCTACGCCGAACTGATCGGCTTCGGCATGAGCGGTGACGCCTACCACATGACTTCGCCGCCGGAAGACGGCGCTGGTGCAGCGCGCTGCATGAGCAACGCCCTGCGCGACGCCGGCCTGAATGGCGGTGAGGTGCAGTACGTGAACGCCCACGGCACTTCGACCCCGGCTGGCGATATCGCTGAAGCCATGGCGCTCAAGTCGGTGTTCGGTGAGCATGCGTACAAGCTGGCAGTCAGCTCCACCAAGTCCATGACCGGCCACCTGCTGGGTGCGGCGGGGGCTGTGGAAGCCATCTTCAGCGTCCTCGCGCTGCGTGATCAGGTGGCGCCGCCGACCATCAACCTGGACGACCCGGACGAAGGTTGCGACCTCGACTTCGTGCCACACGAAGCGCGTTCGATGCCCATCGATGTCGTACTCTCCAACTCCTTTGGCTTCGGCGGCACCAACGGTTCCCTGGTGTTCCGCCGGTTCGTGGGCTGATGCCGAATTGGGTTGACGGCCATCCGGCCGACTCGTTGTCCATCAAGGACCGCGGTCTGGCTTACGGCGATGGGCTTTTCGAGACCATCGCCGTACGTGGCGGTAGACCCCCGCTTCTCGAGTACCACATGGCGCGGCTCGCCGACGGCTGCCAGCGCCTGGGTATTCCACTTGACCTGCAGTTGATGCGCACGGAGCTGGTGGCCTTCTCGGCTGGGTTGGGTGAAGGCGTCGCCAAGCTGATGGTCACGCGTGGCGAAGGGTTGCGTGGTTATGCTCCGCCGCCTGTCGCGCTGCCCCGGCGCATTCTGCAGAGCGCTGCCTTTCCGGCGTATCCAGACGGCAATGCGGAACAGGGTGTCCAACTTTTCCCTTGCGCCACTCGACTCGCCGAGCAACCGATGCTGGCTGGCCTCAAGCACCTCAACCGGCTGGAGCAAGTTCTGGCCCGTGCCGAGTGGCAGGATGGCGAGCACGCCGAAGGCCTGATGCGCGACCTGTCTGGCCGTGTGATCGAGGGTGTGTTCAGCAATCTGTTCATGGTGCATGACGGCGTGCTGCTCACCGCTGATCTCTCCCGTTGCGGGGTCGCTGGTGTCATGCGCGCTGCGCTACTGGATAGCGCCAAGGCTGAAGGTCTCCAGGTCGAGGTGCGCGATATCACCTATGACGAGTTTCTCCAGGCCGATGAGGTTTTCCTTTGTAACAGCCTCTTCGGCGTATGGCCGGTGCGTTCTGTAACAGGGCATCACTGGCCGGTCGGGCCGCTGACCCGTAAACTTCAGGTCATCGCCCGCGATCTACTGGATATCTGATTCGTGATACGCAAATTCCTGCTGATGCTGGAAGCAGGCCTGCTCCTTGCCGGTCTGCTGATTGCCTTTGCCGGCTGGCAGCAGCGCGTCACCCTTGAGCAACCCCTTAATATCTCCGCCGAGCGGATGCTGGATGTACCGGCTGGCGCTACGCCCGGTGGCCTGCTCAATCGCCTGGAGACGGAAGGGGTCCTGAACAATGCGTTCTGGTTGCGCCAGTACTGGCGCTTCAACCTGGCTGGCGAGTCCCTGCACAGTGGTGAGTATCGCCTGACGCCAGGCATGCGCGCTGCCGACTTGCTGGGACTGTGGCGGCGCGGCGATGTGGTGCAGTACAGCGTGACGTTGGTGGAGGGGTGGAACTTCCGCCAGGTTCGCGCCGCCCTGGCCAAGCAGGCCAAGCTGGAGCAGACGCTGACCGATGTCAGCGATGCGGAGCTGATGGCTCGCCTGGGTCGCCCAGGCGAGTACCCCGAAGGTCGCTTCTTCCCGGATACCTATCGTTTTGTGCGCGGCATGCGCGACATCGACTTGCTGAAGCAGGCGCGGGATCGTCTCGACCAGGTGCTGGCCGAAGAGTGGGGCAAGCGCTCTGACAAGCTGCCCTATAACGACCCCTATCAGGCGCTGATCATGGCGTCCCTGGTGGAGAAGGAGACCGGTGTTCCCACCGAGCGCGGGCAGATTGCCGGCGTGTTCGTGCGCCGACTCAATAGCGGCATGTTGCTGCAGACCGACCCGACCGTCATCTACGGCCTGGGCGAGCGCTACAATGGGAACCTGACCCGCGATCACCTGCGTGAGGCGACGCCCTACAACACCTACGTGATCAGTGGCCTGCCGCCAACCCCCATTGCCCTCGCCGGGCGTGAAGCCATTCGTGCCGCGCTGCATCCCGCGACAGGGAGGAGCCTCTATTTTGTCGCCCGTGGCGATGGCAGCCATGTATTCTCCGAGACTTTGGGCGAGCACAATCAGGCCGTGCGTGACTTCCAGATGAAGCGCCGCAGCGACTACCGCTCCAGCCCCACCCCGCAATGAATAAGGACACCCAGTGAGCGGTCTGTTCATCACATTGGAAGGCCCGGAAGGCGCCGGAAAGAGTACCAATCGCGAGTACCTTGCAGAGCGTCTGCGCAGCCATGGCATCGAGGTCGTACTGACGCGCGAACCGGGCGGTACGCCGCTCGCCGAGCGTATCCGTGAACTCCTGCTGACCCCCAGCGACGAAGCCATGGGCGCCGATACCGAATTGCTGCTGGTATTCGCGGCCCGTGCCCAGCATCTGCAGGGCGTGATCAAGCCGGCGCTGGCGCGGGGTGCGGTGGTGCTCTGCGACCGCTTTACCGATGCGACCTATGCCTATCAGGGCGGTGGCCGCGGCCTGTCCAGCGAGCGTATCGCGCTGCTGGAAAACTTCGTCCAGGGCGACTTGCGTCCAGATCTGACCCTGGTGTTCGACCTGCCAGTGGAGATCGGCCTGAGCAGGGCCGCCGCCCGTGGCCGCCTGGATCGTTTCGAGCAGGAACAGCGCAGCTTCTTCGAAGCCGTTCGGCAGACTTATCTGCAGCGCGCTCAGGCCGCTTCGGACCGCTACAAGGTCGTCGACGCGTCGCTGACGCTGGCGGAAGTGCAGGCCAGTCTCAATAAATTGATTCCCGATCTGCTGGTGCGCTGCCATGGCTGACGCCTATCCCTGGCAAACCGCGATATGGCAGCAGCTGGCGGGCCGTCCGCAGCACGCGCACGCCTACCTGCTGCACGGGCCATCCGGTATCGGCAAGCGTGCCTTGGCCGAGCGCCTGATGGCGCGCCTGCTGTGCCAGAGTCCCAACGGGCTCGACGCTTGCGGTCAGTGCAAGGCTTGCCTGTTGCTGGCGGCCAGTACGCATCCCGACGCCTTCGTGCTCGAGCCAGAGGAAGTGGACAAGGCGATCCGCGTTGACCAGGTCCGCGAACTGGTGGGATTCGTCGTTCAGACCGCGCAGCTCGGTGGACGCAAGGTCGTGCTGCTGGAGCCGGCCGAGGCGATGAACCTCAACGCCTCCAACGCCCTGCTCAAGAGCCTGGAGGAGCCGTCCGGCGATACGGTGCTGCTGTTGATCAGCCACCAACCCAGTCGACTGCTGCCGACCATCAAGAGCCGTTGCGTACAGCAGGCCTGTCCGTTGCCGAGCGACGCGCAGAGCCTCGCCTGGCTAGGTTCAGCATTACCAGATGCACCGCCTGAGGAACTGCGTGAGTTGCTGGTGCTCGCCGGTGGCTCTCCGCTTTCGGCACTGCGCCTGGAAGGGCAGGGCGTGCGTACCCAGCGTGCCGAAGTAGTGGATGGGGTGAAGAAGCTGCTCAAGCAACAGGTGGGTGCCAGTCAATTGGCAGAAGGCTGGAACGCTGTGCCTTTGCCCTTGCTGTTCGACTGGTTTTGCGACTGGGCTCAGTTGATGCTGCGCTACCAGCTCACCCGTGACGAAGCGGGGCTCGGACTCAACGATATGCGCAAGGTGGTGCAGTACCTGGCCGACAAGGCACCGCAAAATAAAGTCCTGGCCATGCAGGACTGGCTGCTGCAACAACGTCAGAAAGTCCTCAACAAGGCCAACCTCAACCGTGTCTTGCTTCTCGAAGCTCTTCTAGTCCAGTGGGCAAGCCTGCCCGCGCCGGGCTAGAATCGGTGGCTGAACCAGCTTGCCAGGAAAACCGTATGAGCCTGCCGCCGAACCTGGGCCCGCGTAACGGGATTCTGTCCTTGACCATCAAGGACAAGTCCGTGCTGTACGCCGCCTACATGCCGTTCATCAAGAACGGTGGCCTGTTCATTCCGACCAACAAGACCTACAAGCTCGGCGACGAAGTATTCATGCTGCTCAACCTGATGGATGAGCAGGAGAAGATTCCAGTCGCCGGCAAGGTGGTCTGGATCACCCCCAAGGGCGCCCAAGGCAACCGCGCAGCGGGCATTGGCGTCCAGTTCAATGATGGCGACAGTGGCGCGCGCAACAAGATCGAGACCTATCTCGCCGGCGCCCTCAAGTCCGACCGTCCCACCCATACGATGTAACCGGCCGCCGGGCCCGGGCTGAAAGCGACAGGCTTGAAGCTTGGCGCCTGCGCCTGCGCCTGGAGCCTGACCATGCTGATCGACTCCCATTGCCATCTGGACCGCCTTGATCTGGGCGCCCATGGTGGTTCCCTGGACGCCGCCCTCGACGCCGCTCGTGCCCGTGGCGTCAGCCAGTTCCTCTGCATTGGCGTAAGTGCCGACAATGCTGCTGCCGTGAAGTCGGTGGCCGAGCGCTACGATGACGTGCATTGCTCGGTCGGCGTTCACCCCCTTGACCTGCAGCCGGGCGAATCCCCGGCGCTGGAATGGTTGTTGGGCGAGCTGGAGCATCCGCGGGTCGTGGCAATCGGTGAGACCGGTCTGGACTATCACTACGAACCCGAAGCTGCCGAACTCCAGCAGCAGGCATTCCGGCTGCATCTGGAGGCGGCGAAGGTAACCGGCAAGCCTGTCATCGTGCATACCCGCGAAGCCCGCGCCGACACCCTTGCTCTTTTGCGTGAGGCGGCGCTGCCGCAGGCCGGCGTGTTGCATTGCTTTACCGAGGACTGGGAAATGGCCCGCGCCGCGCTGGATCTGGGCTTCTATATCTCCCTGTCCGGCATTGTCACCTTTCGCAATGCCAGCGCGCTGCGCGACGTGGCGTGCCAGGTCCCGGCGGATCGCTTGCTGGTGGAAACTGATTCACCGTATCTCGCGCCCGTGCCCTATCGCGGCAAGCCCAACCTGCCGCAGTACGTACGTGAGGTGGCGGAGTTCCTGGCTGACTTGCGTGGGGTTCCCTTCGAAGCTTTCGCAGAGCAGACCAGCGAGAACTATCTGCGCCTGTTCCCCCTCGCGCGGCGCGGCTGAAGCGGCTGCGGGAAGCCACTCGAAAAAACGCGCACAAAAAAAACCCGGGTTCTGGGGGATGAATCCGGGTCAAGACCATTAGGAGTAAAACAAAGGAACGCGATCCACGGTTCCTCGACTGGCTGGGCACTTGGGGGGAGATGCCGCGCGCCAGTAAGAAGAAGTATCGGTCAATATCCCCATGCGTCCAGACAGTGCATCGGCGTTTCTTAAACCTATTTGGAATACGCCGGGGCCGGCTGAGTCCTCATGCGTCTGCCATCTGGCGTAAGAGCGCGAGCGTCTCGTCTATCACGCGGGATTCGGTATAGAAGTGCGGTGAAAAGCGGATTCCTCCTCCGCGCTGGGCGCAGACCACCTGTTCGGCCCGGAGCCGTTCGAACAGCACCTGGTTGTCCCAGCCGTCCAGGCGGAAGCTGAGGATGCCGGCGCGACGCAAGGGATTCAACGGACTCAGCAGTTGCGTGCCGGGGATCTGCGCCAATCCGTCCTGCAACCATTGGACGCGCTCGGCGAGCGCCGCAGCAACCTGGTCCATGCCCACCTCTTCCAGCAGTGAAAGGCTCGCTTCCAGTGCCATGGCGCCAAGCATGTTGGGGCTGCCGCACTCGAAACGTCGCGCTGTACGGGACGGCTCCCAGTCGACGCGTTCGTATTCACCGGGGTGCTCGAGCATGTGCCAGCCGTATTCATGGAGCTTCAGCTGTTCTCGCAGATCACTGCGGCAGTAGAAAACCCCCAGTCCTTCCGGTCCGAGCATCCATTTATGCCCATCGGCCATGGCGAAGGCGCAATCGATGGCCTGAACATCGAAGGGCAGGGCGCCCAGCTGCTGAATCGCGTCGACGCAGAAGAGCACACCAAGCCGACGGCATTCGTGGCCGAGCCGGTGCAGATCCAGACGCAATCCGCTGGCGTATTGCACGGCGCTTATCGAGAGCTGGCGGGTGCGAGGGCCGCATGCGGCGAGCAGTGCACCTTCCGGATCGGCTCCGTCCAGCGACACCTGGACCGTTTCCACTCCGAAGCGCTTCAGGGCTTCCCAGACGACACGGTTGGACGGGAATTCCTGATCGCTGATGATCACCTGATCACCCGCCGTCCAGTCCAGACCAAAGGCGACGAACGACAGGGCTTCCGATGTATTCTTGACTAGTGCAAGATCAGCCGTGGTAGGACTGTTCAGCAATCTGGCCAAGCGTTCGCGGAGGCGACGTTCCACGGTGAGCCAGTCCGGATAATCCCTTGCACCGAGGCGCCAGTTCTCTTCGGCGAAGCTCTGGACCGCACGAGTCGCGCGTTTGGGCCAGGGCGCAACCGCGGCATGGTTGAGATAGCGGAGCCCATCGGCGTGGGCAAACTCATCTTGCAATAAGCTCATAGTCGGATGATCCGTGCATTTTTACGCCAGATAGGCATAATACGCGGCTTGATTTTTGACCCCACAGTCCCTTTATGCAGAAAGAACCCCGTAAAGTCCGTGAGTTCCGCCGCCGCGAGCAGGAAATTCTCGACACCGCCCTCAAGCTCTTTCTAGAAGAGGGCGAAGACAGCGTTACCGTCGAGATGATCGCTGACGCAGTGGGTATCGGCAAAGGCACCATCTACAAGCACTTCAAGTCCAAGGCGGAGATCTATCTGCGCCTGATGCTCGACTACGAGCGCGACCTGAATGCGTTGTTCCATTCCGCAGATGTGGATCGCGACAAGGAAGCGCTTTCGCGCGCCTACTTCGAGTTCCGCATGCGCGACCCGCAGCGCTATCGCCTGTTCGACCGCCTTGAAGAAAAGGTCGTGAAGAACAGCCAGGTGCCGGAGATGGTCGAGCAACTGCACAAGATCCGCGCGTCCAACTTTGAGCGCCTGACCCTGTTGATCAAGGGCCGCATCGCCGAAGGCAAGCTGGAAGACGTTCCGCCGTACTTCCACTACTGCGCCGCCTGGGCCCTGGTGCATGGCGCTGTCGCGCTCTACCACTCGCCGTTCTGGAGCAATGTCCTGGAAGATCAGGAAGGCTTCTTCCAGTTCCTCATGGACATCGGCGTCCGCATGGGCAACAAGCGCAAGCGCGAAAGCGAGTCGCCCGCGGGCTGACGCATTCAGAGCGCCTATAACGCGGTCCCGGATATGTGCCGTGTCGATCGCAGGGATATACTCCGGTGTACCACATGCCGGAGCGTCCCATGATCGTCGACCGCCAAGGCAGGCGTTTCCGCAACCTGCGCATCAGCCTGACCGCCGCCTGCAACTACGCCTGTACCTATTGCGTGCCGGACGGCAAGAGGCTGGTGGCGGCCCAGGATGAACTGTCGGCCGAGGCCATGGTGCGCGGCGTGGCCTACCTCATCGAGGCGGCCGGCATCGAACGCCTGCGTATCACTGGCGGCGAGCCGCTGGTCAGCCCCAAGCTCGATCCTTTCCTTCGCGCAGTCAGCAAACTCGGTCTCGAAGACATCAGCCTGACCAGCAATGGCCAGCTCTTGTCCCGCAAGCTCCCCCTGCTGCTTGATTGCGGCATACGCCGCCTGAACGTCTCCCTCGATACCCTGGATGCTGACGAGTTCCGTGGCATCGCCCGTGGCGGCGATCTGGCCACCGTGCTCCGGGGGTTGGAAGAAGCGAAAGCTGCCGGCCTCAAGATCAAGATCAACATGGTTCCCCTGCGTGGCAAGAACCTGGACCAGGTGTTGCCTCTGCTGGACTATTGCCTGGAGCGGGGCTTCGAGCTTCGTTTCATCGAATTGATGCGCATGGGACACCTGGCTCGCGACCCCAACGGTTTCCATCAGCAGTTCGTCGGGCTGGAGGAGCTGCTGGCGTTGATCCGAACTTCCCACGAGTTCGTTCAGGCCAGCGCACCGCTTGATGCCACGGCCCTGCGTTATCGGGTGCCGGGCGAGGGCCATTTCGGCGTGATCGCCAACGAGAGCGTACCTTTCTGCCGGACCTGCTCACGTTTGCGCCTGTCCTCCACCGGCTGGCTGCACGGGTGCTTGTCATCGAGCAATCGTCACTACGTCGGCGACCTGCTGGAAAAACCTCGGCATGAGGCGCTGCCTGCCTTGCAGCGGTTGCTGGTCAAGGCGCTGGCCGACAAGCAGGATCTCGCGTTCTCTGGTGGTGTCACCGTGATGAAGATCATCGGCGGTTGATGGCGCGGAAGCTGCATTGGTTCTCCATCTGCCGGTTTTTCGTCGCCGGCGCCTGGAGGACACACGATGCGTAGCATGATTCTGTTACTGGCAATTCTCGGCCTGGCGGGCTGCATGAACGTCAGTGACATGGCGGAAGGCACACGCGAGCAATTGAGCGATGCCGGATTCCTGGACCACAGCGAGACCCGTCGCGCCAGCCCTTGGCGCCTGCAGGCAGACTCCTTCATCTACATCGCGCAGGGCTACTTCGTGCCCCCGGGTTCCGCCTATCCACGACCCAACGTGGTCGCTGAAGAGGCGTTCAACGGTTTCGTCGAATACTTCCCCATGGTGCGTCGTGCCAAGGGCCCTGCCGGCCTGGAAGACGCCATGGGCCAGGCTCGCGCAGTGGGGGCGCACTATCTGCTGTACGCGCGATTCGCCAGTGCTGACGACCGCATCGGAACCGTCGAGGAGTGGGAAGACGAGGAGTCGCTGGATCGGCTCGGGCGCGATCGTGGGGTGATTCAGCTGATGCTGATCGAGACCAACACCCGTTATCTCGTGGACACCGCCCGAATCCGCAATCGTGGCGGTTTTCTGACGTTTTACGATGAGAAGCCCGAAGACCTGATCGGCGCGCCGCTGGAAGAGTATGCTCGCAGCCTGATCGGGTTGAGTCGTTAAGGAGATTGAAATGAGCGATCCCGGCAAAGCCGGTGACTTGCTGGCGCAGATACCCAAGGGCGACAAGCCGGGTGGTGCGCCCGTTCATCTGTGGAACCCGCCGTTCTGCGGAGATATCGACATGCGCATCGCTCGCGATGGCACCTGGTACTACCTGGGCACGCCAATCGGACGCAAGCCCATGGTCAAGCTGTTTTCCGGCGTGATTCGCAAGGATGGCGAGGACTATTTCCTGGTCACGCCGGTGGAGAAGGTGGGCATCAAGGTCGATGATGCACCATTCGTTGCCGTCGAGTTGCGGGTGGAGGGAGTCGGGCGGGAGCAGCAGCTGCGTTTCATCACCAATGTCGAGGACGAGGTGGTTGCCGGTGCAGTCCATCCGCTGCGCGTGGAGCTGGACCCGCAAACCCAGGAGCCGTCGCCTTACGTCCTGGTGCGGACCAACCTGGAAGCGCTGATCCATCGCAACGTCTTCTACCAGTTGGTGGAACTGGCGGAGCCGCGCGAGATCGATGGCATTACCTGGCTGGGTGTGTGGAGTGGCGGAGAGTTCTTCCCCATCGGGCCACTGCCGGAGTAGGCAGAAGGTGGACATGAAAAAGGCTCCCTAGGGAGCCTTTTTCGTGCCTGCTTACATGTTGGGGTAGTTCGGGCCGCCGGTACCTTCCGGGGCAACCCAGGTGATGTTCTGGGCCGGGTCCTTGATATCGCAGGTTTTGCAGTGGACGCAGTTCTGGGCGTTGATCTGGAAGCGCTTGGCGCCATCTTCCTGAGTCACCACCTCATATACGCCAGCCGGGCAGTAGCGCTGCGCCGGTTCGTCGTACAGCGGCAGGTTCTTGGCGATCGGGATGCTCGCGTCGGCCAGCTTCAGGTGGCAGGGTTGTTCCTCTTCATGGTTGGTGTTGGAGAGGAATACCGAGCTGAGCTTGTCGAAGCTGATCTTGCCGTCCGGTTTCGGATAGTCGATGCGCTGGGACTGGGCTGCCGGCTTCATGCAGGCATAGTCCGGCTTGTTGTCGTGCAGGGTGAACGGAAGCTTGCCGCCGAACCAGTTCTGGTCGACGTAGTTGAACGCACCGCCCACCAGGGCACCGTACTTGTGAATGGCCGCGCCGAAGTTGCGGCTGCGGAACAGTTCGTCGTACAGCCAGCTGGACTTGAAGGCATCGACATAGTTGGTCAGCTCGTCACCACCTTCCTTGCCAGCGGCCAGGGCGGCGGCCACGGATTCGGCGGCCAGCATGCCGGACTTCATGGCAGTGTGGCTGCCCTTGATCTTGGCGAAGTTCAGGGTGCCCAGGTCACAGCCGATCAGCGCACCGCCGGGGAAGACCATCTTCGGCAGCGAGTTCAGGCCGCCTTTGCAGATGGCGCGGGCGCCGTAGGCAACGCGTTTGCCGCCTTCCAGGTACTGCTTGATCACCGGGTGGTGCTTGTAGCGCTGGAATTCGTCGAAGGGAGACAGGTAAGCGTTGGCATAGGACAGGTCGATGATCAGACCTACGACCACCTGGTTGTTTTCCAGGTGATAGAGGAAGGAGCCACCGGTGTTTTCGGTGCCCATGATGTCCATCGGCCAGCCGGCGGTGTGGACTACCAGGCCGGGCTGGTGCTTGGCCGGGTCGATGTCCCAGATTTCCTTGATGCCGATGCCGTAGTGTTGGGCGTCGGCTTCGGAGTCCAGGTTGTACTTCTTGATCAGCTGCTTGCCGATGTGGCCACGGCAGCCTTCGGCGAACAGGGTGTATTTGGCGCGCAGTTCCATACCGGGGGTGTAGTAACCCTCTTTCGGATGACCTTCGCGGTCCACGCCGAGATCGCCGGTGATGATGCCGCGAACGACGCCGTTCTCGTCGATCAGCGCTTCCTGGGCGGCGAAGCCCGGGTAGATCTCCACGCCCAGGCCTTCGGCCTGTTGGGCCAGCCAGCGGCAGAGATTGCCCAGGGAAATGATATAGTTGCCCTCGTTGTGCATGGTCTTGGGCACGAACAGATCAGGAACCTTGATCGCGGAGTCGGCATCCTTGAGCATATAGATGTCGTCGCGGGTTACCGGGGTGTTCAGCGGGGCGCCCAGGTCTTTCCAGTCAGGGAAGAGTTCGTTCAGGGCTCGCGGTTCGAATACGGCGCCAGAGAGGATGTGGGCGCCGACCTCGGAACCCTTCTCGACCACGCACACGCTGATCTCTTGACCAGCTTCCGCGGCCTTCTGCTTCAGTCGGCACGCGGCGGACAGGCCAGCGGGGCCGGCGCCGACGATGACGACGTCGAATTCCATGTATTCGCGTTCCACAGTCAATCTCCTCAAGGCTCTTCGATATTTTGTGTTGGAGGGCTAGGCTCAATCCCTGACCTGAGCCGGCGCATTATATCCAGCACCTAAGGCTGGTCCAATACAAACGTTTGTTTGAATTTTGTGAAGCCCTGATAGGATAAGGCTCTGCGGCTTATGGCGGGTCATTCTGCTGTATTGACCCGAATAGGCGATCCGGTCAAGATACGGGCGGTTTTGCGCTCGCTGTCTGGGCTGACGTCGGTTCCGGCCGACCTGCATCACTGGCCAGGCTCGTCTTGGCGACATTCTTATTAACCGGAGAGTAACGAGGAATCCATGAAGGTTCTTGTAGCTGTCAAACGAGTGGTCGACTACAACGTCAAGGTCCGCGTCAAGGCGGACAACTCCGGCGTCGACCTCGCCAACGTGAAGATGTCGATGAACCCCTTCTGCGAAATTGCCGTAGAAGAAGCCGTCCGTCTGAAAGAAAAAGGCGTAGCGAGTGAAATCGTCGTCGTCACCATCGGCCCGAACACTGCTCAAGAGCAGCTGCGTACTGCCCTGGCCCTGGGCGCTGACCGCGCCATCCTGGTGGAGTCCGCCGACGAGCTGAACTCCCTGGCCGTCGCCAAGCTGCTGAAGGCCGTGGTCGAGAAAGAGCAGCCGCAGCTGGTCATCCTCG
>NZ_BDMA01000014.1:0-104373 GCF_002003485.1 Metapseudomonas resinovorans | reverse complement strand
AGCGCATGGCCTACGGCTATCGGGACAGCGACTTCTTTTTCATGAAAATCAAAGCCGCCTTCCCCGGTAATCCGTGAAGAACCTTTTTATTCAGGGGCTTCGTGAGCATCACCGCGGACAGCCAGGGCGGCATGGTCGACATCCACGACCGCCGGCCGGTGGTGTTCTCTCCTGCCCTCGCCCGGGAATGGCTCAGCCCCGCCACGCCGAAGGAGCTTGCCGAAGCGATGATCCTGCAGCAGGGTGAGCCGTCCGAGGTGTTCGAGTGGTACCGGGTGGATGTGGCCGTGGGCAACGTGCGGAACGACTACCCCAACCTGGTCGAACCGGCTTGACTCACCAGGCAACAAAAAGCCCGCGATCTGCGGGCTTTGTTGTATTTGGGCGTCTATCCGCCTGCGCATGCTGAAGCCCCGCGAGCTGTACCGCACCCAGGGCTTCCCGGACAGCTACATCATCGACCGGGGGCATGATGGTCGGCGGTTCAGCCCGTCGGAGCAGGTGCATATGTGCGGGAACAGTTTCAGCCCGGGAGCTATGGCGGCGATCGCGCGAGCCACTGATCCATGGAAAGCGCGCCAGCGGCAGGCAATCGCAGCCTGGCCCACCCTGCCCGGCCGCCATTCTTGCCCGATGCGCGGCCGGCGGGTGTTAGGCGAAGCGTAACAAGTCGGTCTCGGGCACCACGTAAAGACTTCATAAACCGAGCCAAGAGTTTCGCCCAGGGCTTGTGCCGATGGTGGCTGTCTAGCCTCCGGCGCCCATTCCGCCACCACTACCACCGGTCAATGACTCCTCGTAGTGCTCTTTCAACGCATCAGCAGCAACAAGTGCTTTGCACTGCAACTCCCAGTAGTCCACCCGGACATCTTCGTCGCTGAGGTCTGGCTCGGAATCAATGAAGTCCACGATCGCTCGGAAAGCGATTTCCGCTTCGCGCGAAAGTCGCCCAGCCTTCTGCCAGTAGGTTTCCGCCATGCTCTGATCCTCCCGCAATAGGGACAAGAGAGTTAGGCACGGTAGAGTGCGGTGCGCCACTCTCCCCGGCCTCGCTGGTTGGAGAGTTAGTCGATTGCCCTATTCCGAGCACATCCTAGAATGCTCTTCAGCCCATCGGTGCAGCACATCCTCCGGGATGCAGTGGGGCGCTTCTACGCGCGCCTTCCACTTCTCCGCGAAGGAGACGGCCGATGCTTGATTGTTGAACGACACTGCCATCCCACAGGCTTCCACTTGCCATACGTCTCGTCCCTGGTCGGTGAGCCGCTGAACCGCTATGTCCATGGACATTCTCCCAGGAGAAAGGCCAATCAGCCTTATGAGCCCCGCTAAACAGCGGGCAAAAAAAAGCCAACCGTTCAGGTTGGCTTGATTCACTCAGTATGGGCACCCACGGTGCATCTGGCACCGCAGATACGACTAAAGTCTGAGCTCGCAACGTGATTCTTTCACGACGGGGAATCTGGACGGAATCGAAGGGCTGCTCAGAATTTTGTTTATTTATCCAGAATTCGCCATGCACTTCGACATCCGCCGCCTCCGCTTCAAGGGCAAGTCCATCGAAGACCGAAAGCTCCGCAACGTCCAGCCCATTCGCGGTGACCTGTACATCCGCATGGCTAACAACTCACCGATGGATAGGCCTTCCCTGATCGCCGAAACCCTGAAGACCACCGGGGACACGAAGACGCTACCGCCCCTGTACGACGTGCAGATACACGGCATGGCCACCCTCGGCATGGTGATCACCGGAATAGAAATCATCGACGGGGTGGCCTATGCGCAGTCGTGGCATTGCAGGGTGGAATAGGGTCTAGATCGGTTCGCCACCAAACAGGCGCTCTCGAGTCACCTTCATGGCTTCTCGATAGAAGCGATGGTCCTGCGCTCTGTGCAATAGCACTCGCCGGATTTCATGGTTATCACCAAGACCAAAAACGCTCAGTGACCAAGAAAAACTCCGCGAATCCTCGTCTTGCTCAAGGTAATAGGTGAAGTCATCGGTCGAGTGACTGTTCCCACGAGTGCCCAGGACGATTCTCAGCGACATAATTTCACCTCAAAGTGCCCAGAAAACATCGAGGTCACTAATCTTCGGAAACTCGTCTGGGCGGGCTTCGCGGCGGCGCTCCAGCCACGCCCTTGTCTGTTTCACGTCGAAACGGCGCCCCTTGTTGGTCGCCAGCAGAGTCCCGGAGATACCTAGTTCGCCACACTCCACGCAGTTGAAGTGCAGGCCATCAAAGCCTCAGCGGTGCCGTGGCGGGATTGGTCAGTCGTTCTTGATCTGGCAGACACCGTTCGCCTTCCCGGGGCCGGTGTAGGAAACGTCGGGCGAGCCATCGGGATTGATGCTCAGTGAGATCGTCACGTCGCTGCCCTTGGCCTCGAAGTAGTTGTCGTTGAACTTCTTCAGTTTGCCCTCCTTCCCGTTGATGTAGATCGGGCCGCCCTGGTCGGCATGAACCTCGATGTTTCCCGGGCAAGTTGCATTCAACAGCGGTATCCCTGCGTTCACCGCGCCAGACGCAGCGAGCAACGCAACTGCCAGCAGTGCCTTCTTCATTTCCTTGATCTCCTGAAACCGGCGAATGCCGAAATTCCAGCAAAGACCAGCTCAACCTGTAGCGCCATTACGGCGAAGGAAGGAATCCCCTATGCCTGAAGAAAACAAATGATCGCGGCTACTGCTGGAAGCTGGAGAGTGCCGGGCGTTACGAGGAGGCGGACGTGCTTGCCCGTCTCGGCTACTACAACAGCGGCTGCTCGAACATCGCTGTGCCACTCAGTCTGGTCGAGAAATTGACTTGCGAGATGGAGTACGACACCAGTGAGTTCGGCATCCGCCTGCCCAACAACGCCACCACCTGGAAGCAGTCGATCGCAGCAATCATCAGGCCGCCCCAGTACAAGCCCGACCCGGAGTACCGCGGCGCGCGGCGGCAGAAGACAGCCACCTGAACCTGTCACTCCTTCCCCGGAAACCTATTAGCCGATTTCGGAAACTCTTTTCCGCTTATCTGGCGAGGGAATTGCTGACGCCAAACTACTTCCCTAAGGGCGACTGGTGCATTGATCCCCTCTTCATCCCCAGCCGGACATACACGCATAGCCATATCCAGAGGAGTACAAAGGCTCCTTTCGCTGTAGCCAGGAGCGCAGCGCGATCCAAGGCAAGAATGCCTTCGGCGAATCTAAGGAAGGAGTGGCCATCAGGCAGGAAGGGTGACCCAATCTGCCACACCAACAAGACAGCCCACCCAATGCTGACCAGCAGCAGAGCCATCCCTAGCGAGCTTTCAACAAACACCAGCTGAGCCTTGTTCATCGCGCAGTCCTTTGCTGTGAGCTTCGGAACAGCTTAGTCCCGAAATCAGAAGCCACCCATGACTCGACCTATCTTCTGTCGCCACACCGGCAAGCCCATGCCCTGTGGCTGCCTGAACTGCATCCCCGCTCCACCCAAGTCCTGGTCCATCCCTTCCCTCCCCACCAGCTGCCGGCGAGATTCGGCGGAGAGGTAATGCCATGTCCGCGGCAGAGAAACTCGATCTCCACATCTCCCCGGGCGCCTGGTTCCGCCAGGAACTGCTCTTCCACACCTTCGGCATCTCCACCGAGGCGGCGCGCAAGTACCGCAGCGGAGGCCTCTGGCTGGAGGGGAGACCATCCGGAAGCAGGACATCACGATGATCTTCTTCGACTGCTGGTCGGGCATGTCGCTTTCGGAGTTGATTGCGCTGGGCTGGGATGATGTGGATCTGGAGGCAGGGACGGCCAAGGCGGTCAATGCAATGCCATCACTCATTCGCTGTACCCACTCCCTATCCGGAAACTACACATCGCTAGCCACTCAAGGAATCGATTGACCAGGCCTCAGATCTTTTAACATAACAATCGTTGCGTTAATTGTTTCGCGTTGCTAGTCTCCGACTCACCCGAGAGCAAACCTCCGAGGAGACAGCACCGTGAACGACTCTCTGCGCAAGGCGTTTCTGGAAGACGGGGCGGTCCTGATCAAGGGCCTGTTGAATGCGGATCAGTTGGCAAGGTGCCGCGAGGCCTTCGATTGGTCCGTGGCGAACCACGGCCCTCACGCTACCCGGATGTTCAACGGAACCGAGCAGCAATCCCACGTCGACAACGCCAACCCATTAGCCAAGGAACGCCTGGAAGAGCTGGTAGCTTCCCTGCCATTGGGCCAGCTGTTCGCGGACATCTGGGGATCGGAGAATGTCTGGTACTTCGCCGAGGAGGTATTCCTCAAGGCCGGCGGCCATGGCTCGCGCACCCTCTGGCACCAGGACACCTCCTACCTCCCCTGGGCCGGTAACCACTGGGGCAATGCCTGGATCAGCTTCGAGTCCGTTCCCCGGAAGAATGCGCTGGAGATCGTTCGTGGCTCCCATCGCGGACCGCGTTACGACGGCACCACCTTCCGCGATCCCAATGACCCGACCCAACCCCTGCATGGCGGCGACCTGCCCCGCCTCCCGGATGTCGAGGCCGAGCGCCGACTGAACCCCGACGCCTACGAGATCCTCTCCTGGGCCACCGAGCCAGGTGACGTACTGCTCATCCACCCAGGTTCGTTGCACGGCGGCGCACCCGTCGATGCGGACTTCCCGGATCGCCACACCTTCGTCTTCCGCTTCTTCGGCGACGACGCCACCTTCCACCCGCTGCCGGAGCACAGCGATTCGGGCTATCCGAAGCAAGGCGTCCTGTTTACCGAGCAGTTGTCGACCCTGAACGCCGGCGAACCCTTCCGCCACCCGACCTTCCGCCAACTCGTTTGAGAGGAGCACCGCCGATGAGTCCCCAGAACCTCAAGCGACAGTCCATCAATCCGCCACCGACCCAGGTGTTCTACGACAACTTCCACTTCTCCCAGGCTACCCGCGTGGGCGACATGATCTGGGTCTCCGGGCAGGTGGGCATCGACGGTGCCATGAAGCCCGGCGAGGGCGTCGAGGAGCAGGCGCAGCTGGCCTTCCAGGCCCTGAAGTCTGTCCTCGAAGCAGCCGGCGCCAGCCTGGCCGATGTGGTGGAGCTGATGACCTTTCACACCGAGATGCAGACCGACATGCCGACCTTCGCCAAGGTCAAGGACCAGTACTTCCCCGACCGCTATCCCTCCTGGACCGCTATCGGCATTTCGCAGCTCGCACTTCCCGAACTGCGAGTGGAGATCCGCGCCGTAGCTGTCGCCGGCTGCGGCGACGCCTGAATCCAGGAACCTACTTCCACAACAAGCACAAGGACCACCTATGGCTACGCTGACCGTGAGTTACCCACTGAGCGCCGGCGCCACCTTCGACCGGGACTACTACCTGTCCACCCACGTGCCACTGGTACAGGCCGCCTGGGCCGAGTTCGGCCTGCAATCGGCGGAGGTCCTGTTTCCCGCTGCGGGCCCCCAGCCCCTGGCCGGCCTGGTGCTCCTGCGTTTTGCCGACCAGGCCGGAGTCGATGCCGCCCTGGCCTCTCCCAGGACGCGCGAAGTCATCGGCGATGTGCTGAATTTCACCAACATTTCACCGGTCATCTTCCGCGCCGACGACTGATGGGCCTTCTGATCGGGAGGACGGAAATGCCCCGTTCCGGAGCCGGCCCATCGTGGGTGCTTTATTCCAACAATTTCCCTATGCTGGGCCGCACCCCGGAGAGCTGCTGCCAGCGGCCCCCCTTTCCAACTGACCTGACGATGTTCCCGAGTCCTCATGCCTGACGCCAAGAACCGCCCGCAATCCACAACCCAGCACGCGAGCGAAACCGAGTCCGAGCCCGTTGCACGCAGGGGGCGTCCCGTCGGTGACCACAATGCCAAACGTGCCGAGCTGCTGGCGGCGGCGATCGCGGTAATCGCCCAGGAGGGCTACGCCGGTGCATCGATGCGCCGGGTAGCGCAGCATGCCGGATGCACGACCGGCGCCGTGACCTACTACTTCGCCAACAAGGAGGAAATGGTCGGCGCTGTCGCGCAAAACCTGTTCGACCGGGTCGACGCACTGCTGGAAACCAATCGCGAACAGTTCGACATCAAGTCGCTCATCCAGCAGTGGCTGGAATGGATCAGCTCCGACGAGCCGGACAATTGGCTGGCCTGGCTGCAACTGCTCACCCACGCCCGCCACGAGCCCGCGTTCGGCGGGGTCATCAAGCAGCGCTATGCACGCTTCCGCCAGGTGTTCACGTCGGTGCTGGAAGAAGGACAGCAACAGGGCAAGATTCGCGACGATATCCCCGCCGAGCTGCTGGCCGACCAGCTCAGCGCCATCAGCGATGGCTGGCTGATGATGCTGCCGGTCGAGCCCGAGCGTTTCAGCGCGGAGCGCGGGCAGGCCCTGATCGATGCGCTGATCATCCTGATTTCCCCGCCCAAGGCCACCAAGCGCCCGTCCAGGGCCAAGGCCGCAGCACAGTAATCCGCCCCCCCCAACAGGCCCGGCACCAGGCCTGTCTTCCCCCCTCACCCCGCCTCTCATTCTTCTTCCATGCGCGTCACAAGCGAGTGCTTCGTGCTGGCAAGTCGGAGCTTCCGTGGGAGCTTGCTCGCGAAAGATCTCGCTCGGGCTGTTCGCGAGCAAGTCCGCTCCTACCTCCCGCCATTCTTCCCTTTGCACGGCGTACATTCTGGAGTAATTTAGATAACGTCAGTTATTTTAATTAAAACAACAGAGTTGACCGAGGCGAAGATGGCATCTGAAAACCATGATTTATCGCTGACTGCACGTCGGCGGCGCCTGCTTCTGCAGGCGATGGGCGGCGCGGCACTGGTGGGCGGGATAGCGCTCAGCGGACGCGTGACAGCCAACGTGCTGCGTGCGGGCGAGGACGATGTCCTGGACGTGGCGATCATCGGCGCGGGCCTGGCGGGACTGACAGCAGCCCGCGACTTGCACAGGGCGGGCTGTGAGTCCTTCGTCGTGCTGGAGGCCCGGGACCGGGTGGGTGGGCGCACCTACAACCATGACCTGGGCAACGGCGTCATCTCCGAGGCCGGCGGCCAATGGATCGGTCCAGGCCAGACCGCCATCTTCGACCTGGCCCGCGAACTGGAGGTCGATACCTTCCCTTCCTACTACCAGGGCAAGAACGTGTACCTGGTGGGCGGCGCCCAGTACGAGGAGGACCTGTCCGATAGCCAGGGCTCAGGCTCTCCGATCACGGAAAAGCTCAACAAGCTGGCGCGCAGTATCCCCAGCAAGGAACCCTGGACCGCGGCGGACGCGGCGGCCATCGACAAGCTGTCGGTCGGCCAGTGGCTGGCCCAGCAAGGAATCGACAACGTAGCCAGGCTCAGCTTCGATTCCTCCATCGGACTGACCACTGGCACGCCTCCTTCGAACCTGGCGCTGTTGCACTACCTGTCGCTGGTCAACTCCGCCGACTGCAGCATGGAAAAGCTCGAGGGGTTCAAGGGCGGCGCCCAGGAAACCCGCTTCGTTGGCGGCTCGCAGATCCTGAGCACGCGGATGGCAGAAGCGCTGGGCGACAAGGTCCGGCTAGCCTGCCCGGTACGCAAGATCGTCGGCTGGGACAGCGAAATCGTCGAAATTCATACCGACCAGGGCATCATCCGCGCCCGCCAGGTCATCGCCGCACTGCACCCGTCGCTGTGCAACCAGATCACCTTCGACCCGCCGCTTCCCGAGGGGCGCGCAGAGCTGAATCGCCTCTGGCCCTCCCATGCCCCCATGCGCAAAACGGTGCATGTCTACCCGCGTCCGTTCTGGCGGGAACAGGGCCTCAACGGCCAGATCACCCAGGCCGACGGGCCTCTGATCCTCTCCTACGACAACTCGCCTCCGGACGGCAGCGTCGGCGTCCTCAGCGCCTTCGTCAGGACCGCACAGCTGCCCCAGGATCCCAAGCGCGCCGAGAGCACCCTGTCGGCCATCTACGCCGAGGTACTGGGCGACGAAGCGCTGCACCCCACCCAGTTCCACGACCATGACTGGGGCAAGGTCGACCCCTGGACCCTGACCTGCGTCGGCTCCATCCCGCCGGGCTTCCTGACGAAATGGGGCAAGTACCTGAAGCCCTCGGTCGGTCGCCTGATCTGGTCGGGCACCGAAACGGCCGATATCTGGGCCAGTGGCATGGACGGCGCAGTGCGCTCCGGCCACCGGGCGGCACTCGAGGCACTCCAGGCGCTGGTAAACGTGCGGAGGGGCGCATGATGAAACGAGCTCTTCTCATCGGCACCGCAGTGGTAGTGGCAGGTCTCACGACGGCGACAGCCATCGTTGGACCGGAACTGCTGGCCGGTTATCGCTTCATGGACGCCCTCGACCGGTACTACGCCAGCTACGAAGCCAATGGCGGCGCCTGGCCGCAGATCCAGGATTCCTGCGCGCTCTGCCATGGCGTCAACGGCCAGCCCCGGGATGCGCAGTACGCAGCCCTTGCCGGTCAGCCAGCGTCCTATATCGAGGCCCAGTTACACGCCTTCGCCGAGGGGCGGCGCCACAGCGCGCAGATGGGGCCGTTAGCGGCGAACCTGAGCGACGTCCAGATCAAGACCCTGGCGGACTACTTCTCCCGCCAGCCGCCGGAAACGACGGAAGCACCTGAGCAGGACGACGCCCTGGCAAAGCGTGGCGAGGCAGTTGTCGCGGCCAGAGGATGCATCGCCTGCCACGGCGAAAGCCTCTCCGGCGGCCCCCTCGGGCCTCGCATCGCCGGCCAGGGTGAAGGTTATCTCTCGGACCAGTTGAAAGCCTTCAAGCACGGCCAACGCCAGGACCCCAGCCAGGCCATGAACGCCATGGCCAGCTCGCTATCGGATGAGGAGCTCAAGGCCACCGCCCACTACCTCTCCGGCCTGGCGCCAGCGCAGCCCCGCAGCGCCCACTGACCCACTGGCGAGCAGGGACGCTCGCCATCGCCCACCAGACCAACACCCCCTGGAAAACTCGCACGCGCCTGCGACCGCAGGTCGGTCTTATTTTACGTAACGTTTTATTTGCATAACATCTGTTGCGTAAATACGTGCAGCGCATTACAGTCCGGCAAAACAACAAAAGCTTCAGGAGCTCAGCTCATGAAAGACGCCGCAAACCTTCTCCATGCCGACGCCGGCATCTCCAACCCCCTTGCCCTACCCAATGCACCTGCCACCACTTGCCCGAACCGTTCGGGCAGTGCGCACCTCGCCATTGGAGCTCATCGAGCATCGCTGTTCATGGGACGCCTCGCGGGCTAAGCCGACTTCATCAATCAATTGCCCTGCTTACCTCGATGAGCACGGAGATGCATATGAGCAACAACCATTTCGACATCCTGATCATTGGCGCCGGCTTGTCGGGCATTGGCACTGCCTGCCATCTCACCAAAGAATTCCCGAACAAGAGCCTGGCCGTTCTGGAGCGCCGCGAGCGTATCGGCGGGACCTGGGATCTCTTCCGCTACCCGGGAATTCGTTCCGATTCGGACATGCTCAGCTACGGCTACAAGTTCCGCCTCTGGAACAGCCCGAAGATACTGGCCGACGGCGCCGAGATTCGCCGTTACATCCAGAACACCGCAGCCGAGTTCGGCATCACCGACAAGATCCAATATGGCCTGAAGGTCACGCGCGCGAACTGGTCCAGCGAACTGCGCCTGTGGCAGCTCACCGCCCTGCATGAGCCCAGCGGCACTGTGCGCACCTACAGCTGCAAGCAGCTGCTGTGCTGTACCGGCTACTACAACCAGGAAGACGGTTTCCTGCCCCAATTCCCCGGGGAGGAAAGCTTCAAAGGCATCAAGATCCACCCGCAGCACTGGCCGGAAAACCTGGACTACAAGGGCAAGAAGGTCGTTGTGATCGGTAGCGGGGCTACCGCCGCGACGCTGATTCCAGCCATGGCGAATAACGCCAGGCACATCACCATGCTGCAACGCTCGCCCTCGTACATCTATGCGCTGCCGTCCAACGACGTACTGACGCTCGCGCTGTCTCGCATCATGCCGAGTGAGTGGGCGCTCAGACTGGCCCGTAAACGCAACATCCTGATGTACCGCGCCATCTACGCGGTCTGCCGGCGCTGGCCCAAGCTGATGCGCAGCTTCCTGCTATCCCACGTGCGCAAGCAGGTCGGCCCGGACGTCGACATGCGCCATTTCACGCCCAAGTACATGCCCTGGGACGAACGCCTTTGCGCCGTGCCCGGTGGGGACATGTTCAAGGCCATTCGCGATGGCAAGGCCTCGGTCGAGACCGACCAGATCGAGCGCTTCACGAAGAAGGGCATCCTGCTGAAATCCGGCAAGGAGCTGGAAGCGGACATCATCATCACCGCGACCGGCCTGCAGCTTCAGTTGCTCGGCGGCATGGAGCTGTCGGTAGACGGCGCACCGCGCGTCATCGGCGACGGGATGACCTACAAGGGCGTGCTGCTGGAAGACCTGCCCAACATTGCCTGGCTGTTCGGCTATACCAACGCGGCCTGGACCCTGAAGGTCAGCGTCTCGGCGCAGTACCTGTGCCGCCTGTTCTCCTACATGGAAGAGAACCGCCTTGAAGTCGTCATCCCGCACGACAACGGCGAGAACTCCACCCCCAACAGCATCATGCACTCGATGAAGTCGGGCTACATCCAGCGCGATCAGCAGTTCCTGCCGCGCCAGGGGAAAACCTATCCCTGGCAGGTCGCCATGAACTACGGCCCTGACAAGAAGATGCTGCTGAAAGACGCCGTCGAGGACAGCCGCCTGGAGTTCCTGCCCGCCAGAAAAGCGAGCACGCCCGCCCCCAATGTCACGCCATTCGCCCTATCGCGAGACGCGAAGCCCGTGATCATCACTCGTGAAGCTCAGGGGGAGTAAACATGCAAGGTCAAATGATGACGCTGCCGCTGATCGTCTCCTCCCTGCTGGAACATGCAGAGCGCTATCACGGCGACACCGAGATCGTCTCCCGCACCGTCGAAGGGACGCTTCACCGCTACACCTATGCCGAGGCCCATCTGCGCGCCAGGAAAGCCGCCAACGCGCTGAAGAAGCTCGGCGTTCAGCAGGGTGATCGGGTCGGCACCCTGGCATGGAACGGCTATCGCCACTTCGAGCTGTACTACGCAATCTCGGGCATGGGTGCGATCACCCACACCATCAATCCACGCCTGTTCCCGGAACAGATCACCTGGATCGCGAACGATGCCGAAGACAGCGTCGTGTTCTTCGACCTGAGCTTTGCGTCACTGGTCGAATCCATCGCAGCGCACTGCCCGAGCGTCAAGTTCTGGGTCGCAATGACCGCCCCTGCGCACATGCCGGCCCTGAGCATCCCGAACCTGCTCTGCTATGAAGACCTGCTGGCCGAAGAGTCAGATGACTTCGCCTGGCCGCAACTCGATGAGCATTCAGCCGCCGCCCTTTGCTACACCTCGGGAACCACGGGCAACCCCAAAGGCGTGCTCTACTCCCACCGATCGACCCTGCTGCACGCCCTGTCCAGCTTGCAGCCGGACGCCCTGGCCCTCTCCGGGCGTGACGTGATCGCACCTGTGGTGCCCATGTTCCATGTCAATGCCTGGGGCCTTCCATACTCGGCGCCGCTGGTGGGCGCCAAGCTGGTGTTTCCGGGGGCAGCGCTGGATGGCGAAAGCGTCTTCGAGCTGTTCGAGAACGAGGGCGTCACCTTCTCCGCTGGCGTACCCACCGTGTGGCTGGCCGTGCTGCAGTACATGCAGAAAAGCGGCTCGGCACTGTCGAGCATCAAGCGCATGGTCGTCGGTGGCGCGGCTTGCCCACCGGCCCTTATGAAGAGTTACGAGAAAGACTTCGGCATCAAGATTCAACATGCCTGGGGCATGACGGAAATGTCGCCGCTCGGCACCGTCAGTACGCTCAAGGAATCGCACCTCAAGCTGAGCGACGAGGCGCGCTTCGCCATTGAGGTCAAGCAGGGCCGCCCGCCGTTTGGCATCGACCTGAAGATTGTCGATGACCATGGCAACGCCCTGCCCCGTGACGGCAAGACTTCCGGTGCGCTGCTGGTCCGTGGCCACTGGGTTCTCAACCAGTATTTCCGCAAGGACGACAGCCCGCTGCTGGACGGCTGGTTCCCGACAGGCGATGTGGCCACCCTGGACCAGGACGGCTTCATGCAGATCACCGACCGCTCCAAGGATGTCATCAAGTCCGGCGGCGAGTGGATCAGCTCCATCGAGCTGGAAAACATCGCCATGGGCCACCCGGCAGTCGCCGAAGCCGCTGCGCTTGGCATCGCTCATCCGAAATGGGATGAGCGTCCGTTGCTGGTGGTCGTGAAGAAAGCGGACCAGGGCGTCAGCCGCGAGGACATCCTGGCCCAGTATCCGGGCAAGGTCGCCAGGTTCTGTATTCCCGATGACGTGGTGTTCGTCGACGAAATCCCGCACACCGCGACCGGCAAGATCAGCAAGGTCCAATTGCGTGAACAACTGCGCGAGTACCGCTGGCCGACCGCCGACCAGGTGCAGGCCTGAGGTGGCGCCATGACGACTCACGTGAAAACCTTCACTCGTGTCATCCATCCAGCGAAGGGCCGCTGGGCAGGCGAGCTGCTCAATCTGCTACTGCGCATTACGGTGAAGTCGCGGCATGGAGTGCAGATCGACATTCCGAAACTGCGTGAAAAATTCCGCCAGCTGAATCGCCAGGCCCCCCGTGTCCTGGCTGACGTGCAACGCGAAAGCGTGGATTGCAACGGCGTTGCTGCCCAGTGGCTGTCGCCCAAGGGTTGCCGCCAGAACCGAGTACTGCTCTATATCCATGGCGGCGCATTTGTGGCTTACACGCCCGATGTGTACGCCGCCATGGTGGCGTCCTGGTGCCAGCCCCTGAAGGCACGGGCGCTGATGCTGGACTACCGCCTGGCTCCCGAGCACCCCTATCCCACTGCACTGGAAGAATGCCTTGCCGCCTACCAGTGGTTGCTGGATCAGGGCATCAAGGCCAAAGACATCGTCATCGCTGGCGATTCCGCTGGTGGCAACCTGGTCATGGCCACGCTGCAGCACCTCAAGGCTGCCAACCAGCCGCTGCCTAGCTGCGCGGTACTTCTCTCGCCCTTCCTGGATTTCACCCTCAGTGGCACGAGCGCGTTGGGAAATGCGCCGCACGATCCGATCTTCAACCTGGCCTTCGCGGTTGGGATCCGTGGTTTCTACGCACCCGCCGAGACCTATTCGCAACCATCGGTATCGCCCCTGTTCGGGGATTTCAGCGGCCTTCCACCGCTGCTGTTCCAGGTGGGCAGCACGGAAATGCTGCTGGATGACTCTGTGCGGGCCGCCGCCAGGGCCGACGCCGCCGGCGTCCCGGTGCAGCTGGAGATCTGGAAGCGGCTTCCCCATGTCTTCCAGATGATCGCTGCCCTGCCCCAGGCCCGTGCAGCGGCCCAGCGCATCCAGCGCTTCGTCAACGACCACACGGACTGGGATGGCTAACGGGCCGGCAATCAAGCTGCCCACCTCCTTCCTGGCCCCCTATTCGAGACCCGCAAAGATGGAATTCGACTACATCATCGTTGGCGCCGGCTCTGCCGGCTGCGTCCTGGCTAATCGTCTGAGCGCCAATCCGGATACCCGCGTCTGCCTGCTGGAAGCCGGCCCCGAAGACAAATCCCCACTGATCCATATCCCGGTCGGCATGGCGGCGATCCTGCCGACCCGCCACGTCAACTGGGCGTTCAAGACCGTCGCGCAACCCGGACTGGGCGGGCGCCTCGGCTACCAGCCGCGCGGCAAGGTACTGGGTGGCAGCAGCTCGATCAACGGCATGATCTATATCCGCGGTCACCAGAGTGACTTCGACGATTGGCAGACGCTGGGCAACGATGGCTGGTCCTTCGCCGATGTGCTGCCCTACTTCCGCAAGAGTGAGATGCACCACAGCGGCAGTAGCGAATACCACGGCGGTGACGGCGAACTCTACGTCAGCCGAGCCCATCGCCACGCCGCCACCGAGGCCTTTGTCGAAGCCGCGATCAACGCCGGCCACCGCTTCAATCCCGACTTCAACGGCACGCAGCAGGAAGGTGTCGGCTACTACGACGTGACCATCCGCGACGGCCGCCGTTGGAGCACCGCCACGGCCTTCCTCAAACCGATCCGTGAACGTAGCAACCTCACCGTGCTTACCGGTGCCCACGCCGAGCGCGTCCTGCTCGAAGGCAAACAGGCCGTCGGTGTGCAGGTCCTGGTCAACGGCGTGCACCTGCAACTGAAGGCGCGCAAGGAAGTCCTGCTGGCCGCCGGTGCCTTTGGCAGCCCGCACCTGCTGATGCTCTCCGGCATCGGTCCGGAGGCGGAACTCAAGCCCCAGGGCATTGCCGTGCAGCATGAGTTGCCGGGCGTCGGCCAGAACCTGCAGGACCACCCGGACGTCGTGCTCTGCTACAAGAGCAGCGACACCTCGCTGCTGGGCGTGTCGGTCAGTGGCACTCCGAAAATGAGCAAGGCGCTGTTCGATTACCTGCGCCGCCGGCGTGGCCCGCTATCCAGCAATTGCGCCGAAGGTGGCGGCTTCCTCAAGACCGATGCGAACCTGGCGCGCCCGGATATCCAGCTGCACTCGGTGATCGGCTCGGTGGACGACCACAACCGCAAGTTCCACTGGGGGCATGGATTCAGTTGCCACGTCTGCGTGCTGCGGCCCAAGAGCATCGGCAACGTGGGACTGGCCTCCGCCGACCCGAGCGCGGCACCGCGTATCGACCCGAACTTCCTCGGCCACGACGATGATGTCCGGACCCTGCTCAAGGGCTATCGCATGGCCCGCGAGATCGTCAGCCAGTCCCCCATGGCGCGCTTCGGCCTCAAGGATATCTACAGCGAGGACCTGCACAGCGACGAGCAACTGATCGAGCTGTTGCGCAAACGTACCGACTCCATCTATCACCCGGTCGGTACCTGCAAGATGGGTCAGGACGAAATGGCTGTGGTCGACAGCCGCTTGCGCGTGAAAGGCATCGAGGGCCTGCGGGTTATCGATGCCTCGGTCATGCCGACGCTGGTCGGCGGCAACACCAACGCCGCGTCCATCATGATCGCCGAGCGCGGCGCCGAGTGGGTCGCCTCGGCTTGAGGCACCGGCAAGGAACCGCGTCATGACGGACTAGGCTGGTTAGTAGCGTGTGCCTTGTTCACGTTCATTAGAGGAGAGCCCATGCCGAGACCAGCCCTCAGCAATGCGCCGCTCTCCCACAGCCGTGGCCGCATCCCCCCGCAAGGGGCGGCCCGGTATCTCTGCGCAGTATCGCGACTGCCCACGGCGGCGACTCACGCAACCCGCATGTTCACCTTCACAGTTCGCAAGTTCGATTTCAGCGGCGCACGCACTCTCGGCCGAGAGTGCGTGCGCCGCTTTGTATTGCTCGTTCCAGAGCGAGGAGACCACACATGAAACCACTCAAGACGCTCCTGCTCTGCGGCTATGCCTGCAGCCTGACGCTGGCCCTCACGGGCTGCCAGGAGGAAACGCAGACGGCGGAACCTCCACGCCCCGTCCGCACGGTTATTGCCAAGCCCGCAGCCATTGGCGAGGAGGTCGCCCAGACAGGCGAGATCCAGGCGAATGTCGAGACCAATCTTGGCTTCCGCATCGACGGCCGCGTCGCGACCCGTACCGCAGAGGTCGGCATGAACGTGGTCAAGGGGCAGGTTCTGGCGACACTCGACCCGAGCGATGTCCAGAACGAGGTGCTGACCGCCGAGGCCGAGGTGAAGAGCGCCGAGGCCGCAGAGGGATTGGCACGCTCGGAGCTCGATCGCCAGCGCACCCTCTTCAAGAAGCAGTTCGTCGCGCGCGCTCGGGTCGAGGAAGCCGAAGCCAACTGGCGCGCCGCGAACGCCAAGCTCAACGTCGCGAAAACGGGGCTGCAGACTGCACGCAACAAGTTGACCTACACAGAGCTGCGTGCGCCCGACGACGCCGTCGTCAGCACTGTCGCGGTCAATGCCGGACAGGTTGTCGATGCCGGCCAGCCAGCGATCACGCTCTCCTCGACCCACGAACGTGACGCCGTCTTCAATGTCTCCGAACGGATCTACACCACCGTGCCGCTCGACGTGCAGGTCGAAGTGGCACTCGTGTCCGACCCCACGATCAAGGTCATCGGCCCGATCCGCGATGCGAGCCCGACAGCGGACCCGGCGACCCGCACCTACCGCGTCCGTATCGCCCTGCCCGGCGCCCCCGACGCCATGACGCTGGGAGCCACTGTGACAGGGCGCATCATTCTGCCCGGCAAATCCCTCATCGTCCTCCCGGCCTCAGCCCTGACGAGCGAGAACGGCAAGCCGGCGGTCTTTGTGGTCCAGCCCGCCACCCAGGAACTCGTCCGCAAGCCCGTCGTGGTCGCCCGCCATACGGCGACGCAGACGCTGATCGAGTCCGGCCTCAGCGAGGGCGATGCGGTGGTCACCGCAGGCGTGAGCAAGCTCAGACCCGGCCAGAAGGTCACCTATAACGCGGCAGAGGTGACCAAATGAGTGCGAACAACGCATCCCCGGACAATCAGGGTGGCTTCAACCTCTCGGCCTGGTCCATCAGCCAGAAGCCGCTGATTTTCTTCCTCATGCTGATCACGCTGATTGGCGGTGCGCTCAGCTACACGAAGCTGAGCCGCAACGAGGACCCGGCCTTCACCATCAAGACCATGGTGGTGGCCGCCCGCTGGCCCGGCGCGAACATCGACGACACCACGAAGCTCCTGACCGACCGCCTGGAGAAGAAGCTGGAGGAGATTCCCTATCTCGACCGGCTCGACAGCTACACACGCCCCGGCGAGACCGTGATCATGGTGAACCTGCGCGACGATGCGCCGGCAAGCATCGTCCCCGACGCCTGGTACCAGGTGCGCAAGAAGATGGCCGACATCGCCACGACGCTCCCGAATGGTGTGCAGGGACCCTTCTTCGACGACGAGTTCGGTGACACCTATGGCCAGATCTACGGGTTCACGGCCGAGGGGTTTTCGGATCGCGAACTGCGCGACTACCTCGAAGGCGTGCGAGCCGAACTGCTGCGCCTCCCGGGCATCGGCAAGGTACAAGTCCTTGGCGTGCAGGAGGAACAGATCGCCGTCGAGTTCTCACCCGGCAAGCTCGCCGCCTTCGGGCTCGACGAAGAGGCCGCACTGCGGGCCCTGAAGGCGCAGAACGCAGTCAGTCCGACCGGCACGGTGCGTTCGGCCGACGACAAGATCGCCCTGCGCGTCAGCGGTGGCTTCGTGTCCGAGGAAAGCCTGCGCAACATGACCCTGCGGGCGAACGATCGTTTCGTGCCGCTGACCGAACTCGCCACGGTGCGGCGCATTCCAGCCGACCCACCGGCCCCGCAGTTCCGGGTCAACGGCGAGAAGGCGCTCGGCCTCGCCATCTCCATGGCCTCGGGCGGTAATCTCCTCGAGTTCGGCCAGGCGGTGCGAGACCGCATGGACGAAGTGAGGATGGCGCTGCCCCACGGTATCGAGATGCTTCAGGTAGCCGACCAATCGACTGTGGTGAAGCAGGCGGTGAGCGGCTTCCTCACGGTACTGGCCGAGGCGATTGCGATCGTGCTCGCGGTCTCGTTCCTCTCACTCGGCGTCCGGGCCGGGCTCGTCGTCAGTATCTCGATCCCCTTCGTCCTGGCATTGACCTTCATCGGCATGGAGCTCACCGGCATCGGCCTCCAGCGCATCTCCCTCGGCGCGCTGATCATTGCCCTCGGCCTGCTCGTCGACGACGCGATGATCACGGTCGAGGCCATGGTCGGGAAACTCGAAGAGGGCTGGAGCCTCGGGCGAGCGGCGAGCTTCGCCTACGATTCGACAGCCTTTCCGATGCTGACGGGCACCCTCGTCATGATCGCCGGCTTCATCCCGGTCGGCTTCGCCGCTTCAAGCGCGGGTGAGTATTGCTACTCGATGTTCATGGTGGTGTTGATCTCGCTGTCGGCGTCCTGGGTCGTCGCCGTCCTGTTCTCGCCACTGCTCGGCACCCTGATCCTGCCGAAATCGCTGCCGAACCACGGCCATGGCGGCGGCCGGATCATGAGTGCCTACGAGCGTGTCCTGGCCTGGGTCCTCGGTCATCGCGCCATCACCCTCACGGTGGCGGTCATGGCCTTCGTGGTATCGCTCAGTACCTCCGCCTACCTCGAGCAACAGTTCTTCCCGCCCTCCGACCGGCCCGAGCTCCTGGTCAGCCTGACGCTGCCGCAGAACGCGTCGCTGGAGGCCACGGATCGGGAGGCACTGAAGCTCGAAAAACTGCTCAAGGACGACCCTAACGTCGAGCGCTTCTCGACCTATGTCGGCTCCGGCGCAATCCGTTTCTACTTGCCGATGGAGGTGCTGCTGCAGAATGACAACGTCACCCAGACGGTGGTGATCGCGAAGGGCATCAAGGAGCGCGACGCTCTGCAGGCCAGGCTCGCCGCAACGTTCAAGACCGAATTCCCGGGCCTCATCGCCCGCGCGACGCCACTGGAACTTGGCCCGCCGGTCGGCTGGCCGCTCAAGTACCGAATCACCGGCCCCGATCAGACCAAGGTGCGCGACATCGCCGGGCAGCTCGCCAACCTCCTCTCGGCCAACCCGGACACGCGGGAGGTGCACCTGCTGTCGGGCGAACCGCAAAGGAGCGTCCTTGTTGCAATCGACCAGACCCAGGCACGAGCGCTGGGGCTTTCGTCCGAGGAGGTGGCGAGCAACATGGCGGCGATCTTCTCAGGCACGACGGTGACGACCGTGCGCGACCAGGACCGGCTCGTCGACGTGATTGTGCGAGCGCAAGTCGGTGAGCGCACCGATCTGGCGACTCTCGCCAATCTGCAGATCCGCACCGCGCAGGGTCATACCATCCCGCTTTCCCAGATAGCCAAACTCAGCTACGGCGTTGAGGATCCGATCGTCTGGCGGCGGCAGCGTCTCCCGCTTGTCACCGTCCAGGGCGATGTCCGCGAGGGCCATGAAGCAGCGACTGTCGTACATGCGCTCGCGCCCGCCGTGGCTCAATTCGCCGCCGGACTGCCCAAAGGCTACAAGGTCGAAACGGGCGGCGCGGTCGAAGAGGCGGCCAAAGGCAGTCACTCGCTCGCTGCCGTCCTGCCGGTGACAGCACTCGTGATGTGCGTGCTGCTGATGGTCCAACTGCGCAGCTTCTCGCGCATGTTCCTCGCCCTCGCGATGGCGCCATTCGGACTGATCGGTGTCGTCCTGGCGATGTTGCCAACCGGAACGCCCATGGGCTTTGTGGCGCAGCTCGGTGTCATTGCCCTGGTCGGCATGATCGTCCGCAACGCGATCATCCTGATCGAGGAAGTGGACATCAATGTCGGTGCGGGCCGGTCGCCACGCGACGCCATCGTGCACGCCGCGATGCACAGGGCACGCCCCATTGTGCTGACGGCATGCGCGGCGATCCTCGGCATGATTCCGATCGCGCCGCAGATCTTCTGGGGGCCGATGGCCTTTGCGGTCGTCGGCGGGCTCGCCGTCGCGACGATCGTGACCCTCACGGTCCTTCCCTGCGCGATCTCCCTCCTGCTGCACTGGGAGAACCGCGAGCGAACGCCGCAGTTGAACACTTTGCCTGGTAACTGATGATCGCTCGAGCCGGCACAGCGACGCCGGCCTGAGTGTGCCCACCCCTGAGCGAGTCGGTGCTGCTGCAGCCTGGTGCCCTGCCCGGGCTGCTGGCCCCTTCCGGAATGTCAGAGCTCGAATGGAATGCTGACTTTGGCCCACAGCATGTCGCCCTCCGGGCGGTTCTCCACATCGAACTCCTTGGCCCAGCGAATCTCGGCGCTGCAGTACTCGAGGAAGGTGTAGTGCAGTGCCGGGCCGACGGCGAAGACCTGGCCACGCATGCCGTCGTCCACATCCTCGCCGAAGAACTGCACGGTCCTTCCATGCTGTTTGTCGTCGGTGGTCTGCTTCAGGTAGTAGCCGTTCAGGCCCAGGCGCAGGTTGTCGGTCACCCCGTAGCTGGCCGAATAGTCGAAATGGAAGATCTGCCCGGAGCGATAGTCGGTGTCGTCGTTCTCCTCGTTGAAGCTGTAGGTAGCCTTCAGCGACAGCTCGGTACGTTCCGTGGGAAGCCAGGTAAAGGAAAACAGCGGCTTGTAGGTGTAGAAGTTGGTGCTGGTGTTGGCCAGCCGGTCGGCATCGTAATGGCCGGTGGGAATGGTGATTTCAAGCGCGGCGCCCAACGTGAGGGTCTTGCCCATGTCCCAGAGGATGATCGGGGCCAGGGTGGTGTCACCGATGCTGTTCCGCTCGTCGTTCAGGCCGAAGGCGGAGACCCGCTGCCGGACGTAGGGTACGGCGATGTAACCCCCCAGTCGCCCGCCGAAGACCCGCAGCGGGCCCACGTAATCCAGACGCGGGGTGATCGAATCCGAGGTGATCTCGGCGCCGGGCACCTTGCCTCCCTGCGAACTGATGTTCAGCTTCTTAGCCTTGTAATGGTTGTAGTAGAGGACGAAGGCGAACAGGTGGTCGGGCAGGTTGTTCACGTCCAGGGGCAGGGTGAAGAAGCCATCGGTTCCCGGCGCGATGTTGTCCACGCCGTTCTCGGTGGCGTGGGCGGAGACGCTGAGGGCCAGGATGAAGCACGCCGCCACGCGCAGTGGCGTATGCGCAAGAGTCGAATTCATGTTTGCGCTCATTATTATTGGATAAGGGGTGGCGGGCTTTGGCCCTGCCTTAGGTATAGGCGAATTGGCTATCGGGGTAAGGGAATTGGCGGTCAGCGAGGGACGATCGGTGGCCCAAAAGGGGACAGACCGAAAAGGCCGAAAAGGCCGAAAAGGCCGAAAAGGCCGAAAAGGGGACAGATTTATTTTCTCTACTCTAAACGCCCGCTCTGGCCGAAAGCCGTCTCTCACAATCGGATGCTCTCGGTCGAAAGCTGCCACTTGTCAGACGGGGCCCCCTGGGCAATTTGGCATCACACTCGGCACTTCTCCCTCACAGAAAAAAGACGCCCCGAAGGGCGCCAAAACGGAGAATCTTGACCGGCTCCTGCGCCGCCGGGCGCAGAGTGGAGGCGTCAGCGCAGCAACAATCGCAGCAATCCCTGGGTCAGCCGCCCATAAGGCGGCTTGAGCAGGAAGCTGCCGTTGAACCGAGCCTGGTAGAAAATCGGCCGCATCTTGCTGAAGGTCTGGAAACCTTCTTCGGCGTGGTAATGGCCCAGCCCCGAATTGCCTACGCCGCCAAACGGCAGGTTTTCCTGCAGCACGTGCAACATCACGCTGTTAACCGAGACACCGCCGGAAAGCGTCTGCCGCAGTACCTGCTGCACACGCCCCGAGTCATCGTCGAACAGGTACAGCGCCAGTGGCCGTTCATGAGCATTGATGTAGTCCACGGCCTCTTCCAGCTGGCGATAGCCGAGCACGGGCAACAAGGGGCCGAAGATTTCCTCCTGCATGATCTGCATGTCGTCGCGCACGTTGAACACCAGGTGAGGCGCCAGCTTGCCAGCACGACGCGCCTCTTCGACATCGGCCAGCGCCACGACCCTGGCGCCCTTCTCGCGGGCATCAGCCAGCAGGGCCTCGACTCGCGTCAGCTGGCGGACGTTGATCATGCAGCTGTAGTCCGGGTTGGCTCCCAGCGGCTGCGGGTAGTAGCGGGCCACGGCAGCTTGGGCATGCTCGATGAATTCGGCCTCGCTGCCTTCGGGCAGGAACAGGTAGTCAGGGGCCACGCAGGTCTGCCCGGAGTTCAGGCACTTGCCCCAGAGAATGGTCTCGGCAGCGCCCTTCAAGGAATATCCCGGCGCCACCAGGGTCGGCGACTTGCCGCCCAGCTCCAGGGTCACCGGCGTCAGGTTCTCGCTGCAATTGCGCATGATCTGCCGGCCGACTTCCGGTGACCCGGTGAAGATCAGGTGATCGAACGGCAGGCGGGAAAACTGGTCGTTGATTCCGGGTCCTGGCTGAATCACGGCCACCAGGTCCTGGCTGAAACGCTGGCCGAGCAGGCGCGCCAGCAGCGCCCCATAACGACTGGAGTCGCTGGCGATCTTGATCATGGCGCGGTTGCCGGCGGCCAGGGCTCCGCAGAGCGGCCCCAGGGTCAGGTAGAGCGGATAGTTCCAGGGCGCGGCAATGCCGATCACCCCGAGCGGCTGGGCGAGCAGCGCGGCGCGTCCGGGCTGGAACCAGATCCCGACCCCACGGCGCTGCGGCTTCATCCAGCGCTTCAGGCACTTGAGCGCATGGTTGATTTCGCTGACCAGGCCAAAGATGTCCAGCAACTTGGTCTCGTGCACGGAGCGGTGGCCGAAATCGGCTGCGATCGCGGCGGCGATTTCATCGGCGTTATCCAGCACCACAGACTTCAGGGCCAATAGATTGGCGCGACGGGTCTGATACGACGGATAGCGTTCACGGGCGAAGGACGCGCGTTGACTGGCAAAGACCTGGCGCACCTGCTCGACGGCCGGCCCGACTTGTTCGATCGACATGGGAAGGACTCCGGCGTTTCAGCGAATGCGGACCGCTTTGGCTCGTTCGAAAGCGAAATAGGAGTAGTACAGCTGGACCATCATGTACGACCAGCTCACCAGGGCAATCGTCAGGAACACCACCTTCGTCTCGTCACCGGGGATCGGGAAGAAGTCATAGATGCAGGCAACCATCAGCCCCAAGGCGCCCCCGAGGGTGACGCCCAGCGCATGCCACTTCTCTCCAACACCCGCCAGCTTCCAGATGAAGTAGGCGAGGTAGAGGGTATATACCCCCCACATGATCACGTAGTAATAGGGAAGCGGCTTGACCATGAAGTCGGCTTTGATCAGGACGAAGGTCGCCGCAAAGGTGACCACGAATATCAAGGCGTCCTTGAATGCCGAGGGTTTGAAGCTGTGGGTGACGGCCATCAGACCGAGGACAGCGACGATGGGGATGCCAAAGCCACGGGAGAAGGCGTCGAGAAAGTACGAGATGCTGTAGTTGATCTTCGCCAGCCCCGGCAGGTCGGTCTGGATCAACATCCAGAGCAACAGATTGGTGCCGGAGAACGCGACGATCATCCACTCGAAGCCGAGCAGGTAATTACCCCGTCTGACGAACTTCGCCCCGTAGATGTATCCGCACAGCACCAGCAGGACGCAGGAAAGCAGCGCCAAAGTCTCTTTGATATCCATGGTAATAGCCTCTGATCTTGGTTACTTCGCCGCTGGAGCGAGTGCTGCCAGGTAGTGGGAAAGTGCCTTGCGATCGTCCGGGGACAGGTTCGCGGTGACGGCCTTCATCGAGCCGGTCGGATCGGTTCGCCGGCCCTCGGCGAAGGCATCCAGCTGCGCCTGGAGGTAGTCGACCCCCTGCCCCGCCAGACGCGGGAACTGCGCTTGCCCCATCAACGTCGCCCCGTGGCAGGCCGTACAGGCCCCGGTCGCCACAAGCGCCTCGCCTTTTTCCCGCAGGGCGGGATCGGGCTGGAACCCGTGGTTCTCGATGGCAGGCTGGCGGGCGAAGTAGTCCGCCAGACGCGAGATCTCGTCCTCGCTCAGGGTCTTTGCAAGCGGCTCCATGTTCGGGAAGCTCCGCTGGCCATTGGCGAAGCTGTGGAGCTGTGCCGTCAGGTAAGCGGCGGGCTGCCCCGCCAGACTCGGATAACGCTGGTGCAGGGAGCTGCCGTTGGCGCCGTGGCAGCCGGTGCAAGCATCGGCCACCTGCGGCCAGGCGCCTTCGGCCTCATAGGCCTTGGTGGTGGTTTCGATATGATCCAGCAGGTAGTAGAGGCCGACCAGGTCGCGCCCGAACAGCGCCAGCAGCGCAACGAGTAGAACGCCAATACCCAGCAGTAGTTTCTTCTTCATCTCCGCCCCCTATGCCTGGCGCAACGAACTGAGCGCCTGCAGCGCGCTCTGGTGACCCGAGCGCACGGCGCCGTCCATGTAGCCCGCCCAGATCTCGGCGGTCTCGGTGCCCGACCAGAAAAGGTTGCCGCAGGACGGCCGCAGGGATTCACCATGGGTGGTCCAGAAACCCGGCGGGATCGCGGAGACGCAGGTAATGCTCCAGGGATCGGCCTGCCCCCAGTCATGCTCGTGATAGGCAACCGGGCTCAACGCCTCGTCGCCGAGGGACCGCGCATAGACCTCCGTCAGAACCCGCTGCGCGGCCTGATGGTCCGAAGGCACCTGGGCATTGACGATGAAGGCATTGATGACGCCGATTTCCCCTCCAGGCGGCGAGTTGTCCCAGGCCCAGAGCACCGGTCCCTTGACCTGGATGGTGTGCCCGTTCAGGCCCTTCTCGCGCCAGAACGGCCGCTTGTAGACCATCGCCGTCTTGCGTGCCGGACTGTGGGCTGGCCAGGCACGCTGCAGGGCTGCGCGCCCTTCCGGTAGCGGCGGATCGAAACGGACCTGATTGCACAGGGCAGGATGGATCGCCACGATCACCCGGCGGGCGCGGATTTCCCCCTGGTCTGTGTGCAGCGTGACTACATCGGTATTCCAGCCGGAAATCTCACGGACCGGGCACGACAGGCGCACCTTGTCGCCAAGCTGCGCAGCCATCCTAGTGCACAGAATCTGCGACCCGCCAACCAGCCGGGTCCCCTGGGCACTGTCCTTGATCGAGTCGAGCTTCATGTAGTCGCAGCTCGCCGAATTGACCATCGACAGGAAATGCAGCAGTCCCATCTTGGCCGGCGGCACGCCACAGGTGAGTGTGAAGCTGGTATCCCAGCCCGAGCGGTCCTCGGGCTTGATGTTCTGCTGCGCCAGCCAATCGCCCGCCGAGAGCTTGTCCAGCTCGGCGGCCCGCGAGGACTTCCAGGGCGAGCCGGAAGGCACGTCGCGGGACAGATCGCTGAGCTTGGCGGCGACAGTCTCATCGGTGCCGAAAGTGCCCTTCAGATCGATCGCCAGGCGCCCTTTCTCGCCACCCAGGATGACGGTTTCCCCCTCGCAGTAGGTCGGGAAGGTGCCCACCTCCAGCTCGCGGGCGAGGTCCGCCACGGCCGTCTGGCCTGGCCCGATCCATTGACCGCCCACTTCGGAGATGTAGCCCGAGCCCAGGTCGTGGTTGAGCACCCGGCCTCCGACCCGGTCCCGCGCTTCCAGGACCACGAAGGAATCGCAGCCCGCCTGTTGCAGGTCGCGAGCCGCAGTCAGCCCGGCGATCCCCGCACCGATGATGGCGATGTCGAGCACGCCATCTGCGTCGTCACGGGCGCCTTGCGGACTCTCGCTGGCGCCCGCCAGCCCCGCGTGCAGGCCAAGACCGCCCACGGCCGCCGTGGCACCGGCGAACTTCAGCAGCTGCCGCCGATTCAAATCGAAGGATGAAGATGAGGTGGGCTTGTCAGCCATACAAGGAGCCTCACGCAATTGTTATTTGGATTCGTCACTCGCCGGAAACGGCAGTGCGGCTTCGGGCAAACAGCGACAAGACTGGTTCAGGCGCCGAGTGGGCTGAGGACCGACCTGCGCCGCAACTGCACGCCGAACATGACCATCCACAGGGGGAAGATCAGCACGACGACAACCAGCAAGGCAGCGGTGAACGCCTCCAACTCCCGGAAGAACCCGGCTACGAAGTAGAGCCCGAAGCACCAGCCGACAATCTTCAGCGGCAGCAGTATCGAAGCTCCCCAGCCCGCTCTCTTCAGGTGGCCACCAACGACGAGCCCCCAGAACAGAACGACAGGCCCTTCGCACCACCACAGGCCCCGTTGGCTGCCGACCGCGATGGTCGTCCAGGCAGTTTCGGCGGCAGCCTTCGCAGCCTCCCCGCCTGCGGCATGGAGTTCCGCAAGCGGATTCAGCACGGCCAATTGCAGCCCCGCCCCGACCACGCCCAGCACGACATAAGTGGTGATCGCCAGAACCGCCATGTCACCCAGGGCGCCCGCCTCGCTGCGGAAGCGGTTCCAGAGGTAGCCGCCGATCGCCAGCAAAGGCAGATAGAAGCCCAGAACGTCGGCGAACATCGACAGCCGGAAGTACTGCCTCGCCTCGGCGGACAAGGTCAGCATCGAGGCGCCGTGCAGCGTCAACGCCATGTCGCCGTGCGTCACCATGACCATGAAGCCCACGTTCAGGTAGGCGAAGATGCCGCCCAGGATCGCGGCCCAGGCCGTCACGCGTACGGCCTCGTTCGAGCAGGTATTCATAGGTACTCCATGAGTTGAAAAAGATGGCCGAAGCCGGGGCCCTGGCCAGGGCAGCGACCGCCGGCGTTGGCGGTCAGTCGATGGCGGTGCCACGCACCCTGCGATTCACGTAGCGGTCCATTGCGTTCGCCCCCATCAGCGCAGCCTTGATGGCGCACCACTGCAGCGGTTCGGGAAGCGCGGAAGGCGTCTTGTGGCGCAACGCCGCGAGCAGCGGGTGTTCGATGCCGCCGATCCGCTCGGCCAGCAGATAGCCAACCAGGGACTGGGTACCGACGCCGTGCCCCGAGCAACCGGCGGTGTAGAGGATGTTTTGCTGCGGCCCGGTTTCACCCACCACTGGCAGGGCGTCGTACGCCAGGCTGATGTAGCCGCTCCAGCACGCACGGATGGAAATGCCCCGCAAGGTCGGGAAACGGTCGTCCAGGGCCTGCACCAAAGCGCCATAGGCCGCCGTGTCCGGCCGGTTCGGCGTTTGCGAGCCATAGGCATAGCCAAGCTGCTTGGTCGTGACGAGCAGCGTGTCGCGCGCCGTCAGGCGGTGGCTTTCCATGGTCCAGTGGGGTGTCACCACGCCCTCTCGTCCCGCCCAGCCGAGGGAGGCCAGTTGCGCATTGGACAGCGGCTCGGTTTCGATCGCAGAGACCCGCAACGGCGCCACCTTGTCGCGGAGCAGGCCAAGCTGCGGCGTATAGGCATTGGTGGCGAGCACCATGAATGGCGCGCTGGCGGTGCCCCGCGCGGTCTTGCAGGTGATGGTCGGGCCTTCGCTGTAAGACAGCAGAGGGGTCCGCTCGTACAGCTTCACGCCGGCCTTCAGCGCCGCGCGCCGCAACCCCATCACGTACTTGCCGGGGTCCAGCGTGCCGCCATGCTGCACGCAGCCGAACAGGAAGGCCGGCGGAATACCCCGTGCACGCATCTCAGCGGAATCCACGAAGCGGGTGACGGAACCCAGCTCCGCACCTTGGGCCATGCTGTGCCGCAGCCTCTTTTCCTGGGACGGATGCACTACCGCGCGGATGAGCCCGCTCGGGTTGTAGTCGCAGTCGATGGCGAGTTCGCGCAGCCGTCTTTCCACATAGGTCACGCCCTCGTCGTAGAACTTGACGATCCCTTTGGCCTGCTCATGGCCCACGCGCTTGAGGAAGAGCTCGAACTCGACGCCCATGCTGCCGGCGAGGTAGCCCGCATTTCGCCCGCTCGCACCGAAGCCGGCGAACTCCTGTTCGAGGACGATGACCTTCGCCCCCAGGGCCGTGAGTTCCAGTGCAGTGGACAGACCAGCAAAGCCGGCACCGACCACGATCACGTCGGCGCTGACATCACCCACCAGTTCCGGCTGCAGATCGTCAGGCTTTTCCACCCATCCGCCAATGAGACGAAATCTCTCGGCCAAGGGACTTCCCTTTGATTCTTCTGCAAGACGAGTCGCAAACATGGAGGTGTCTCCTGGGAAGCTTTTGTTGTTTTGTCGAACTCTAACGCTGGAAATACTTTTACGCAACAACTGTTATTTTAATTTATCGCGAGACGAATTCATCCCCCCGACGCAACGCCGAAATGCGCCAGTTATTGGCCGTTCCAGGACGAAAATCGCCTGTTTGAAAGACGGGAAGCCCCCAGCAACGGGGGCTGCCGCGATACGAGACTCCGACCAGGGAGAGGCATCACCCGATGCGGAGCACGGAGAGCCATGCCTGACTGCAAATGGCCGGACGAGCGGGCCTCAATAACAGGCGCCGCGATCCAGTCTGATCACTCCCACGGATAGAACGGCGGCATGCTGGAAGCCCGCCCGGAAAAGCTCGGCACGCGCTTCTCGATGAACGCCCGCACGCCTTCGCGCCCGTCCGCCTGGCTCGTGTAGAACATGGCCAGTGACTCAACCTCATGTGCAGCCATGGGAGAAGGCTGAGCACTGTTGCGCCACAGCATCTGGCGAATCAGGCCGATAGATACCGGTGAACGGTCTTTCACCAGGGCTGCGGCGAATGCACTGGCCTCCTCCACCAGCGTTTCTGCCGGCAGAACTGCGCGGATCAGCCCCTTCTCAAGCGCTTCGTTGGCGTCGAAGATTTCCGCCCGGTAAAACCACTCCATAGCCTGCTCCAGGCCAACGATGCGAGGCAGGAACCAGCTCGAGCAGCCCTCTGGGGTCACCCCGAGCTTGCCGAACACGAACCCGAAGCGGGCCTTGTCCGAAGCGAAGCGAAAATCCATGGGCAGCAGCATGGTCGACCCGACACCAACCGCCGCACCATTGATCGCGCCAATGATCGGCTTGAGACACTCGTACATGGCCAGTACCACGCGCCCGCCGGTGTCACGCACGCCATGCAGGATCTCCTCGCTCTCCCCCCGCTCACGTACGTCTTGCAGCGTTGGCGTCAGGGACTCATTCAGGCCGAAGACATTGCCCTCGACCGACAGATCCATGCCGGCGCAGAAAGCACGCCCCTCGCCCGTCACGACGATGGCGCGCACCGAATCGTCCAGGCTGGCGCGGCGGTAGGCATCGACCAGTTCGTCACACATCTGGACGGTGAAAGCGTTGAGCTTGTCCGGACGCGACAGGGTGAGGAGCAAAATGCCCTCGTCGTTCACGTCATAGCGAATCGTCTCGTAAGACACGCCTCAATCTCCCGTCAGCGTTACGCCACGGGCGATGGCCAGGCGGCAGTCCGTCACGATGCGCTTAACAAGCTCGGCGCAAGTCGGCACATCATCGATCAGGCCGATGGTTTGCCCGGCCCAGACCAACCCACCGTTCACATCCCCGCTTTCCAGGGCGGCACGCCCACGCGCGCCGGCCACCAGTGGTCTGATGTCCTCGAAGGTGGAGCCCGCCTGACGCTCGATCTCGACCACTTCTTCCGACACAGCGTTGCGGAACACGCGACCGGTGTTGTTGAAGGGCCGGAAAATGAGCTTCGTGTCCCGCTCATTACCCGCCGCAAGCGCGGCCTTGATGTCCTCGTGGATCGGCGCTTCCTTGGTCAGCATGAAGCGTGTGCCCATGTTGATCCCCTCTGCGCCCAGCATCAGGGCTGCGGCCATCCCGCGGCCATCGGCGATACCGCCCGAGGCGATGACGGGAATGCGCAGGGCGGCACTGGCGGCACGTATGAGCACGAGCCCCGGCACGTCATCCTCGCCGGGATGCCCTGCCGCCTCGAACCCATCGATGCTGATCGCATCGACGCCGGCGCGCTCTGCCGACAGCGCATGGCGAACCGAGGTGCACTTGTGGATGATCTTCACCCCGGCCGACTTGAATCGCTCGATGAAATCGGCAGGACTGCGCCCAGCGGTTTCCACCACCTTCACGCCACTCTCGATGATCGCCGTCACGTAATCCGCGTAGGGAGGCGGAGTGGTAGTCGGCAGGATGGTGAGGTTCACGCCGAACGGCTGGTCCGTCAGGGAACGGCAGCGCGCGATCTCCGCCGCCAGGGCGTCGGGCGTCGGCTGAGTCAGTGCGGTCAGCACACCCAGCGCACCTGCGTTGGAAACCGCGCTTGCCAGCTCGGCTCGCCCCACCCATTGCATGCCACCCTGAATGATCGGATAGCGCGTTCCCGTCAATTCCGTAACTCTCGTATGCATAAAGACCCCACCAGGCTGTCATGTAAGTTGTTCGAGTCGCACGTATCCGTCCGCGCCGAAGCGGCCCGGATACAGGTCATCTACTTTAGATAACGTTAGTTATTTTATTTTTCGTGAACCACCGCTGCAAGGACCGTTCAACCCGGAGCCGAAGCTCCGGGTGAAAGGCAGCGGCAATCGTGCCAAAGACCAGACCTGTCCTTAAGGCGCCTGCACCGGGATGACACCGCGTCGGGAGAACAGCAGCGGAGCGTCCCGCCCGGTGAAGAGCGCCGCCGTCAGCGAAACGCCATCGGCGGTCCGCTGTTCCTCGAAGGTGCGGCCGCTATCGGGGCTGTTCACCATCAGGCCATCGAGGCCGACCGCGACCACGTGCGGTCCAGACACCGCGATCGACGTGATCGAGCTCTTGCCCTCCAGGGCGACGCGCTGCCAGGACGCACCGTCCGCCGAACCGTGCAGCAGGGTGCCGCGTTGACCGCCGACCAGCAGGCTGCCGTCGGCCAATACCGCCCCGCTCCACAAGGTGCCCTCGTAGCCGGTGTCCAGGTAGCGCCAGGTCTTGCCACGGTCATCGGAGCGCAGCAGTTGGCCCCGCTCGGCGGTGGCGTAAAGGCTGCCGTGCCCATCGGCGAACAGGCCCATCAGGTTGAGATCGGCGCGGCTGTAGCCAGGCGGCGCTTCCAGGGTCTGCTCATTCCAGGTCTTACCGCCGTCCTCGGTGGTCAGCACCAGGGACCAGAGCCCCACGGCGACGCCCTGCCGCGCATCGAAGAAATGCACGGCGAACAGCGGCCGGTCTTCTTCGCTGGACAGGCGCTGGATGTCCCAGGTCTCGCCACCGTCGGCGCTGGCCAGGATCGTCCCCCACTGGCCCACCGCCCAGCCGTGATTGGCGTCGGCAAAGCTGACGCCGGTGAGCAAGGTCGACACCGGTACGGACCGTGCCTGGCGGAAGCTCCGCCCCTGATCGTCGGACAGGAGGATCATGCCGTGGTCACCCACCGCCACCAGCCGATCCGCAGCGCGGGAAGCGCCCAGCAGCATGGCCTGGGCGGCAGTCGCCGAGGGAACCGCCGCCACCGGCGGCAGCACGGCGCCCTGCCCGGAGGCCAGGGGCAATAGGCCCGCCAGCGCGGCGGCCAGGAGTGTGTTCAGGTATCCCATGTTGTGCTCCTCAATGCGCCAGCGCGCCGATCATGCGCACCGGGCGCTTGCGCGGGAACACCCGCTCCAGCCACACGGCGAAGGCCGGCAGCACCGTCATGGCCATGACCATGTTGACCATGAACATGAAGGCCAGCAGCTTGCCCATGTCAGCCTGGAACTTGAGGTCGGAGAAGGCCCAGGTGGCCACGCCGACCGCCAGGGTGATGGCGGTGAAGATGGTCGCCACGCCCACTTCCAGCAGCGAATGCTCCACCGCCTTGACGATGGGCTGGCCGTGGGCCTGGTGCAGCTGGATGCGGTTGTAGATGTAGAAGGCGTAATCCACGCCAATGCCCACGGCCAGGACCATCACCGGCAAGGTGGCGATGGTCAGGCCGATCTGCAGCTCCTTCATGAACCAGTAGCCGATGAAGGTGCCGATGGTCAGCGGCAGGCAGCACACCAGCACCGCACGCAGGTCGCGATAGACGACGAACACCAGCAGGGCGATGGCGGCGTAGACGTAGAGCAGCATCGGTGTCTCGCTCTTCTCCACCTCCTCGTTGATGGCTGCGATCACCCCGGCATTGCCCGAGGCCAGCCGAACCGCGATGCCCGGCATGGGGTATTCGCTGCGGAAGGCCTTGGCGGCCTCGATCACCCGGTGGATGGTGGTGGCCTTGTGGTCCGCCAGGTACAGGTGCACGGCAGTCATGCTGCAATCGCCACGCATCAGCCCCGGAATGCGCGCCACTTCGGCAGCCAGGGAGGAATAGTTCATCGGGTCGATGGGCACCGCACTCATCTTCGGGTTGCCTTCGTTGTAGCCCTCGTTGAACTGGCGCATCGCGGTGGAGAAAGAAGCCACCGAGAGCACGCCGGGCACGCCCTCCATCGCCCAGACAAAGCGGTCCTGGTACTGCCCGAGTGCAACGTCTTCGCAAGCTACCGCGCCGCCCTCCCCGGCCTCCTCCGGGCGGGCCTCGAATACCACGCTGAGCCAGTCGAGGCCGATGTCGTAGTTGCTGGCGATGGCCACCGCGTCCAGGTTGAAGCGCGAGTCCTCGCGCAGCTCCGGCGCACCCGCCTGGAGGGAGCCGACGACGCGGTCGTGGCTCTGCCAGACCGCCGTGGCGAACACCAGCAAGGCAACCACCAGAACCAGACGCGCCTTTCGCCATTCCGCCAGTTTCGCCAGGCCGTGCAGCCAGCGGGTGCGCCGCTCGCGGGACTTCTCCTCGGCGGCGGCGTAGTTGCCGTCGACCTTCAGCATCGAGGCCACCAGCGGCAGCATCACCAGGTTGGTGATGATCTTGAAGGCCACGCCCAGTGACGCGGTGATGGCCAGCTCACGCACCATCGGAATGGGGATCAGCACCAGCGTCACGAAGGAGACGAAGGCCGTCACCAGCGCCAGGGTGCCGGGAATCAGCAGACCGATGAAGCTGGAGCGTGCCGCCGCCTCGACGCTCTTGCCGACTGCGATTTCGCGGACGATGAAGTTGATCTGCTGCACGCCATGGGAGACGCCGATGGCGAACACCAGGAACGGCACCAGCACCGCCAGCGGGTCGAGGCCGTAGCCCAGCAGGCGCAGGCTGCCGAACTGCCAGACCAGCGAGGCCATCGAGCAGCCCAGGGCCAGCAAGGTGAAGCGCAGTGAGTGGCAGTACCAGTAAACCGCCGCCGCTGTCAGCAGCAGGGCCAGCAGGCAGAACTCCAGCACTGCCGAGGCGCCGTCGGCGATATCGCCGATCTGCTTGGCGAAACCGATGATCTGGATTTCAAAGCCGGCGTCCTCGAACTGCTGGCGAATCTGCTTCTCCAGCACCCCGTTGTAGGCCACGTAGTCCAGGCGCTCGCCCTTGGCGTCGTACTCGTTGAGCTCGGCGGTGATCATCGCGCTGGTCTGGTCGCGGGACACCAGGGTGCCGATGAAACCGCCCTGGGCGGTGGAGTTGGCAATCCTGCCGATGATCTCGGCGTCCAGGCGTTCCGGGGTTACCGTTCCCGGCACCAGCGGATCGGCGCGAAAGCCTTCCTCGGTGATCTCGTTGACGAAGGCGTTGGGCGTCCACAGGGAACGCACGCTGCTGCGCGAAACGCTGGGCAGGAAGATCACCGCCTGGGTGACGTCGTACAGGCGCTTCAGCGCCGCCTCGGTCCAGATATTGCCCTGGCGAGCCTTGACCACAATGGTCAGGCGGTTCGCCCCCAGCAGGTCTTCGCGGTACTGCTCGAAGGTGTCCACGTACTCGTGGCCGATGGGCAACTGCTTCTCGAAGCCGGCATCCATGCGCAGTTGCACGGCGAACCAGGCCATGCCCAGGGTGAAGAGCGCGAGCACCGCCAGCACCAGCCGGCGATGCCCGAACAAAGCGTCCTCGATGCGCGGCAGGACGCCGCGCACCGGGATTTCCGACAGCTTTACAGAACTGTTCACAACAGGCCTCACAGAGAACGCGAAATCACGACGCCAACATAGTCACGGTCACGCAGCAGCTGGTCATAGGGCGTGTCGCCCCCCATGAACTTCGCGTAGTTGAAGTTGACCTGCCAACTCGCGGGGTTACGCGCGAAATTCAGGTACAGGTTCATGCTGCTGGAGTCTTCGGTGAAGGTCATCGCCAGGTTCGGCGTCCGCCCGCCCAGGGACCGCGAATAGAAGATCCCCGGCGTGACCTGCCAGCCCGGAATCAACGTACCGTCATAGGTGAGGCTCAGATCGAGGTTGATGCCCTTGGACGTCTTGTCACCCTTGGCCGTGGGCGGAGTGGCTGGGTCCAGCTGCCAGGTGTAGGCACCCGGTGCGACGGGTTCGCCGTCGAACTCGTCATGCAGGCCCGGGTAGTGGATCACCACCAGCTCGGTCAGCAAGGTGCCGGTGCTCGCGCCGGTGAAATCCAGCAGCGCGGGCGAGTTGGAGGGCGTCATGCTGTAAAGGCCGGTCAGGTGCCACTGGAACTTTTTCTCGTCCTTCCAGCATTCACCGCCATTGTTGGCACAGAGGTCGACAGCGGCGTTGAGCGGCACCGCGTCCTTGGGTCGGTAGGAGAGTTCCGTGCCGACGGCCCAGTCGCCGATCGGCATGTTAGCGCTGATGCCGTAGAGCATGCGGTCTTCCGGATAGACCCATTCCTGTGCCACCGAGAAGGTGTCGGGGTCCAGCAGCTGCATGGTCAGCGACGGCAGTTTGTCGTGGTAGCGCATCACATAGAGGCCGTAGTTGACGTCACTGTCCTCCGGCTGCCAGCGCAGCGAGACGCCCCACTGCCCGCTGTCGCGCGCGTCCTCGTCGACGAAACCGTAGGATTCCATGCCCTTGCCCAGGGCCTGGGTCGTGGACCAGTAGCTGCCAACCGGCGGCACTTCACTCTTGTTCCAGCCGAACTGGTAGTAGGCCTCGACGTTCAGGCCGGAGCCCAGGCCCGAGGCGACGCTGAGCATCGGGGCCGGCAGCACGGCCTCCTTGAGCTGGACGCCAGGGCGCGCGAGTGCCTGGTAGTCGTAGGCGTTGGTGGCGTTGATCCCGCCCACCACGAACAGGCTCTCGCCCCAGTTGATCACCTGGTTACCCAGGCGCGCGCGGACTCGCTGGTCGCCCACATCGAAGCTCTTGCTCACCCACAGGTCGAGCAGGCGCGCCTTGAATTCCAGGTCATCACGAGCCGCGTCGGTCAGCCCGTCGCTGCCGACACTCGGTGGCGTATTGAACGACAGCGCGCCAGTGGTATCGCTGGCAGCGAAATCGCGAATCCAGCTACCACGGGCCATGAAGGTGAAGTCCTCGGGCAGCTTCAGCAGCAGCTCGTGAGTGCCCTTGAGGTAATTGGTGAACAGGTCGCCCTTGTCATAGTTCAGGTTGCCCTGGTCACCGATGCTGGAGGTTTGCGCCAGGCAACCGGCGGGCGGATGGTGCCCAGTGGCGCCTTCATTGATCAGGTTGCAGCCCTGGGACTCGGTACGCAGCCCCATGCCGTAGGAAATGGTGGAGTCGAACGAGCCCCGGATGTTTTCGGTTTCAAAGGTGAACCCCATCGCCAGGGGAGTCACGCACGCAATAGCAAGGCCTGAAGCTTTTGTGATTGTTCTTTTCATGTTGGCTCTCGATCGGCAAGGACTCAGCGTTCGCTGATGGCACGCAGGTTGTCGGAGGTGTAGAAGTCGCGCTTCAGGCGGGGATTACCGGCGTTCTCGGTGAGCCAGCGGTGGTCTTTCTTGCCCACGCCGATGGAGGTCATGTCGTAGAGGTAGCGGCCGTCCACCAGGTTGTATTGGGCCTGGGCTTCCATGTCGCAGGTGCCGGTCTCGTACACGGGGATGGTGTAGCCCTCACGGACCTTCCAGATCTGACCTTGCTTGTCGTAATCGACCGCCATCAGGCCGTTCCAGCTGTCTTCATCGATGTAGAACACGCGCTTCGGTGCCTGGTGGCGCATGCCCTGGCGCACATTGGCCTCGACCACCCAGACACGGTGCAACTCGTAGCGGCGGTATTCCGGTGCAATGGCGTCCGGCTTGGCCACTTCCTCGATCTTCGCGGAGGCGTCATAGGCGCCGAAGGCGTTGTAGGGCACCAGCAGCTCCTGCTTGCCCACCAGTTTCCAGTCGAAGCGGTCCATCGGCCCGAAGAAGATGTTCGATTCGTCGATGGTGTACTGGTTGTCGAGACCGATCTGCGGGGCGTCGTAGGAGTACGACGGCATCCGGCGCACGCGACGCTGGCCGGGGAAGTAGTAGAAGGTGGTCGCCTGTTCGCCGGCCTTGGTGGAAATGACGCCGGACTGGCCCGCCAGGGCGGCGGGTTCCATGTAGGAGAAGTAGGTGGAGCTCTCCAGTCGATCGACGGAGGAGAACAGCTGGCTGCCCTTCTCACCCCAGGGCGTGTAAATGAACCAGTCGGTGGAGGTCCGCAACCAGTCCCCGCCGCCCTTGCGTGGCGATAGCCCGGATACGGTCTTGGACATGTCGAAGCCAACGCCGCGATAACGCATCTTCATGTTCCACATCACCTCCGCACCGGTGGTGGGCTGCGGGAACGGGATGCCGGGGACGTGGGCTTCCTCGAGGGCAACGCCGCTGGCGTCGAGCTTGGCGAAGCCGACGTTCTTCTTGGTGTTTTCGGCCACGAAATCCGGCACGCCGCAGCTGCGACGGGTCGGGTACACGTCCATGCGATAGCCCGGGATCTTCTTGAACAGTTCCAACTGGCCGGGGGACAGCTTGCTCGCATACTGCGCGACGTTGTTCCCATCGATGCTGTAGAGCGGCTTGTCGTCCTTGAACTTCCAGTGCTGGCCGCGCACCTGGCCGTAGCTCCAACCCGAGTCCTGCTGACCGGGCGGCGTCCAGGCCGGGATCACCCCATCGGCGCTCGCCGCAACCTCTCCGCCCAACGGTGTCAGCGTGGCGCCCAACCGGGATGCATCGCTCTCCGCAGCCTGAACCGAACAGAAGGCGGCCGATGCCGCGAGCGCTACCAGCAGTTGCCTGACTCCACCCGCGGTGGAGTTGCCGATATCGGGGCGCTGAATCACGTCTTTCATTGGAAGGTCCTCATGGGGCTTTAACCGGCGACCGGAGCTTCCTGGAAGGAAGAATCGGGCTGTGCCAGACTTCTGGTCATTCGACTTGGTCAAATGACCAAGTCAGCCGATCAAAGCAATCCATGTGCCAACCAAGTAAAACTTATATTTGTCCTTTAATATCAGCTAGTTATCATTTTTATAACAACTGTAACGTGATACTTGACAACCCAGTCGTGCACCAGCTTCTTTCAGGTACACGCACCAACATGGGAATTTACGAAACGATTGTTACCGTATTTCTCCAAGCCAGGTGGAGAGACGCCATCACCGGATACATATCGCTCCATGACGCCGCGAGGGGGCATGGGGTAGCATCCGCCGGCGCTGCCCCAGCCTGGGCATCAGCGGCGTAGCGACAGGAACGGAGAATCTTTCATGGCCAGAGTGGGCGCCGAACTACGCAGACAGGACTTCGTGAAAGCGACGGTCAAGGTGATTGCCGAGCACGGTGTGGCCAATGCCACCACGAGGCGCATTGCTGCCGCCGCAGGATGTCCCCTCGCCTCGCTCCACTATGTATTCCGCACCAAGGACGAGCTCCTGTACGCGGTTTACGAATCGCTCTTCAGCCTGCCGCAGCAGTCCCTCGACCAGGTACCCGCTGGCACCACTGCGTCAGAGACGGCGGCCGGAATGTTGCGCCAAGTGGTCAACTGGTTCTCAACCAATCCGGATCTGGCCCGGGCGCAATCCGAGCTCTTCATCTGGGCCATGCGCAACAGACCCGAGATGGCAAGCAAGATCTACTCGGTGAGCACCGAGGCAACGGAACATGCCATCGAACGTGCCGTTGGTGAGCAGCTCGACAAGACTGCCTTGAAAGCCATCAGCCGCCTGCTCATCCAGCTGTTCGATGGCCTGCTCGTCGCCTGGTCCGCCCATGGCGACCGGGAGCGACTGCAGGCGGAAACGGAGACCGCCTGCCGGGCGCTGGCCTTTCTGGTGAGCAGCCACTCCCTCACGCCCGCGCCATAGTCAGGCGCCGGATATTTCCCGGAAGGGGTGAACCTGCCCCCGCCCCACCGCAGGGTGCGCTGCGGGATCGGCTCCCGCGCAACTACACTGATTGCTGGACCCTGCCCATTGTCCCTCCACGGACAGGGTGTCCAGCGGCGGTAAGTCTGGCGAGCTCGCATTCGAACCCGCGCTGACCCGAGGGGAGGAGCCGGGAAATGACCGTTCGTCAGACACGTGCAAACCTTGACCCCCGACCCGATCCGGAACTCGACGGCTACCTCAGGCTGGCAGCCATCGCCTGCCAGGTTCCGATCGCCCTGCTCGGCTTCCTCAATGCCGAGCGGGAATGGTTCGCGGCCCAGTACGGGCTGGAATGCGGCGAGATACCACGACAACTTTCACTGAGTACCGCCGTGGCAGAAGCTGGGCAGCTATTGCATGTGCCCGACGCCCGTACCAGTGAACGGTTGAGCCATTGTCGCCTGGTGACCGGCCCACCCCACGTCAGGTGTTTCGCTGGTATCCCGATCGAAGTGCCCGAACAGGGCATTGTCGGCGTCCTCTCGGTCGCTGACACCCAGGCCCGAGACCTCGATGCGACAGGGATCGAGGCACTGCGGATTCTGGCTGACCAGATCAAGGCCCTGCTCCACCAGCGCAATTGCATGCGCAGTCTGCTGGATGCTGCTGCCAGCCGGGAGTCCAGTGCCCTCGATGATCTTCGGGAAAGCCAACGTACACTGCAGACGCTGGTGAGTAATCTGCCGGGAGTGGCCTACCGCTGCCGCAACGATCTTTCCTGGCGCCCCGAAATCGTCAGCGAGGGCTGCCTGCAGCTAACCGGATATGCCGCCTCTGATCTCGTCGACGGCACGGTGAAGATGCTGGACATCATTTACCCGGACGACCTTCCCGAGCTCCAACGCAAGGTAGCCAGGGCCTTGCAGACCGGGAGGCCGTTCCAGTCCACCTACCGTATCCGCACCGCAACGGGCGAGGTCCGCTGGGTCTGGGACAAGGGCTGCGCAGTCTACTCCGCCCAAGGGCAAGTCATTGCGCTGGAAGGCTTCTTCACTGATATCACCGAGCGCAAGCAAGCCGAGGAGTGCATCCGGCGCATGGCCTATTTCGATGAGCTTACTGGCCTGCCCAATCGGCTTTCCATGAGGAATGCCCTGAGCACAGCCATCGCCACGTCGGGAGACGCCCACACGCCCTTCGCCTTGCTGCACGTCGAAGTCGACAACGTCCGCGACATCAATGAAACCCTGGGTTACCACCAGGGGGACCGGCTATTGCAGGAAGTCGCAACAACGCTGCGGGATACGTTGCCTCCCCGAGAGACAGTCGCCCGCATTGCCGACTCATCGTTCTCGATCCTGCTTCCAGGTATGGATGCCAGTCATGCCGTGCAGACCGCACGCAAGGTCATGCAGGCGCTGAGTACGCCCCTGGAACTGGACACCCTGCTGGTATCCGCCGACTGCAGCACGGGGATCACTCTGTTCCCCGGGCATGGCAGCGACCCCGATGCGCTGTTGCGCCGGGCGAATGTAGCCCGCTATGGCGCCAGTCGCAGCACGGAAAAACTGGCGGTCTACGCGGGTTCGCTCGATAGCGACAACGCCCAGCGGCTGATCCTGATGACTGACCTGCGCCGAGCCATCGACGGCGACGAGTTGCTTCTGCTGTTCCAACCCAAACTACGGATGCACTCCAGACGCGTAAGTGGTGTGGAGGCGCTGATTCGCTGGAAACATCCTGAACGAGGCTTGATGAGCCCGGGCCAGTTCATCGGTTTCGCCGAGAGCACAGGCCTGATCACGCGGCTGACTTACTGGGTGCTGGCGGCCGCCGTTCGCGAAAGCCATTCGTGGCATGGTTCAGGCCAGGCAGTGCCGATCGCCATCAATCTGTCGCCCCATGACATTCGCGACCCGCAGCTGTTCGAGCAGATATCGAGCGCGCTGGAAACCTGGGGAGGCTCCCCGGACTGGATTCAGTTCGAACTGACCGAAAGCGGCATCATGGAAGACCTGTCGGCCGCCCAGCAGGTACTCATGCAACTGCGCAAAGAGGGCTTCAAGTTGTTCATCGATGACTTTGGAACTGGCTACTCATCCCTCTCCTACCTCAGGAAACTCCCGGTCGACTACATCAAGATCGACCAGTCATTCGTGAAGGATCTCGACAACGACAGGGAGTCAGCGGCCATCGTCGAATCCATCATCAAGCTTGCCCATAGCCTGGACATCGAAGTGGTCGCTGAAGGAGTCGAGACGGCAGCGACAATGGAAATGCTCTCGAACTGGGGATGCGAGGAAGCCCAGGGGTATTGCATCAGCAAGCCGATCTCCGGACGTGACTTCCAGTCATGGAGCAAGGCCTATGCGTGAGAAAGAGCCGAGCTCATCAGCACACTGACAGCAAAAAAGAAGGGGCCAGGCGTCGATCGACGACGGGGCCCCTTAAAGGTCGCAGTCACAACTCGCTATCGCGTTACAGCTCCGCCATCCCGGTCCAGCCGCCGCCAAGGGCGCGGAACAGGTCGACAAGGGCGATCTGCCGTTCGGTGCTGGTTTCAATCAGCGCCAGTTCATTGATGAAGCTGCTGCGCTGGGCATCCAGGTAGCGCAGATGGCTATCCACCCCGCCCTCGTAACGGGCCCTGGCCAGTTTCAGGGTCTCGCTACTGGTGTCTGCCAGCGCGCGGCGGGCCGTTTCCTCGCGGCGCAGGGTATCGGTTGCCGCCAGGGCATCGGCCACGTCACGGAATGCGGTCTGGATACTGCCCTCATAAGCGGCCACGGCGGAGTCCTTGCGCACCTCGGCCAGATCCAGGTTGGCGCTGTTGCGGCCGGCATCGAAGAGCGGCAGCGTCAGGTTGGGCACGAAACTCCAGGAGCGCGAGCCACCGTCGAACAGCCCGGACATTTCCGCGCTGGAACTGCCGAAGCTACCGGTCAGGGTGATGCGCGGGAAGAACGCCGCGCGCGCTGCGCCGATGTCGGCATTGCGTGCCTTCAGGCGGTGCTCGGCGGCCAGGATGTCGGGGCGTCGTTCGATCAGTTCGGACGAGGTACCGGGGGCGATGTCCTGCAACACCCGCAACCCGTCCGGTGACGCCGCCGGAATCGCCGCAGCCGCATTTGGCGTGCCCAGCAGCAGCACCAGGGCGTTGAATGCCTGCTGCTTCTGCCGCTGGTTGCGCTCCAGTTCGGCGCGGGACTGTTCCACCAGCCCCAGCGCCTCCTGATAGTCCAGCGCGGTGGCGGCACCGGCGCTGCGGCGCTGCTCGATCAGTACGAAGGAATCCTCGCGGCTGGCCAGGGTGCGATGGGTCAGTTCCAGGCGCTGCTGCGCGCCGGCATAGGTCAGGTAAGCCTGGCTGACCTCGGCCACCAGGGCGATCCGCGCGCTGCGTCCGGCCTCTTCGCTGGCCAGGTACTGCTCCAGCGCCGAGTCGGTCAGGCTGTTCACCCGACCGAACAGGTCCAGTTCGTACTCGGGCAGGGTAAGGCCGACCTGATAGCTGCTGCCGACATCCGTCGCGCCAGTCGTGGACAGGTCCCCCGGCAGGCGCTGGCGATTGCCCGAGGCGCCGGCGGCAAGGCCCGGCACCTGGTCGGCACGCTGGATACGGTACTGCGCGCGGGCCTGCTCGATGTCCAGCAACGTCTGGCGCAAGGAACGGTTGTTGTCCAGGGCGACGCCCACCAGGCGGCGCAGCTCGGCGTCGATGATGAAAGCCTGCCAGTCGAGGCCACCGACCTCGGCGCCGGCCTGATCGCTGGCGGTATTCCAGGCCTGGGCCACGGGTGCTTCGGGACGCTCGTAGGTCGGCGCCAGGGAACATCCACCGAGGGACAGGGCGAACACCAGCGCCGAAACGATAAAGACGGAATTGCGCATGGCGATCACTCCAAGGCCTGGGCCGGTTGTTCGACGGCGGTGGGTTTGCGTCGTAGCAGCGACAACACCCAGACAAAACAGATGGGCACGAAGACCACCCCCAACATGGTGGCGCCGAGCATGCCGCCGATCACCCCGGTGCCGATGGCGCGCTGGCTGGCGGCACCGGCGCCCGTGGCCAGGGTCAGCGGCACCACGCCGAGGATGAAGGCCAGGGACGTCATGACGATGGGGCGGAAGCGCAGGCGAGCGGCTTCGATGGCGGCCTCGCGCAGGCTGCGTCCCTGCTCCCAGAGCTCCTTGGCAAACTCGACGATGAGGATCGCGTTCTTCGCCGCCAGACCAATGATGGTGATCAGGCCAACCTTGAAGTACACGTCGTTGGGCAGGCCGGCGACTATCACCGCCAGCACTGCACCCAGCGCACCAATCGGCACGATCAGCATCACCGTCAGTGGGATCGACCAGCTCTCGTAGAGCGCCACCAGCACCAGGAATACGACCAGGATCGCCAGGGCGAACAGCTGCGACGCCTGACCGCTGGCGACCTTTTCCTGGTAGGAGAGTCCCGTCCACTCGTAACCGATACCGGCCGGCAGCTGGGCTACCAGACGCTCCATCTCGGCCATGGCCTCGCCGGTGCTGACGCCGTACATGGTGTCTCCGGCGATGCGGATGGACGGGTAACCGTTGTAGCGCACGATCTGCACCGGCCCCTCTTCCCAGTGGCTGGTGACGAAAGTGGACAGCGGCAGCTGCTCACCCTTGGCATTGGGCACATATAGCTGGAGCACGCTCTCTGGAGTCATCCGCGCGCCCTGCTCCGCCTGCACGACCACGCGCTGCTGGCGGCCCGAGTTGGAGAAGTCGTTGATCACCGCCGAACCGAAGGCGGTGGACAGGGTGGCATTGATGGAATCGAAGCTCACGCCGTGAGCGCGGGCCTTCTCGCGGTCGATATCGAGGCGTAGCTGCGGAGCCTCCGCCAGGCCCTCCATCATGGCGTAGAGAATCTTGGGGTTGCCGTTGGCCTGGCCGAGCAGTTGGTCACGGGCGGCCAGCAGGGCCTCACGCCCCAGTCCGCCGCGGTCTTGCAGGCGGAGGGCGAAACCACCGGAGTTGCCCAGGCCATCGATGGGCGGAGGCATGACCGCCATTACGGCCCCGTCGCCCGGTACTGCGAAATGCTCGTTCACCGCGGCTGTTTCCGCCTCGGCGGATTGCTCCTTGCCGCGCAGGGACCAGTCCTTGAAGGTGGGGAACGCCAGGGCGGCGTTCTCACCCATCCCGGAAAAGCTGAAACCCATCACCAGGAAAGTGGAGGCGACCGCCTCGCGGGACTGCAGGAAGCGCTCTAGCTCCTGGGCAGTGGCGTCGGTGCGCACGCGGGAAGCCCCGGGCGGCAGCTGCATGTCGACGATGTTGTAGCCCTGGTCCTCCACCGGCACGAAGGATTCCGGTAGGCGGAGGTAGAAAAAGCCCAGCAGCGCGACGATGCCCAGGTACACCAGCATGAAACGCCCTGCCCGCTGCACCAGCCCGTGGTTGAGCAGCGTGTAGCGCTCGGTCAGGCGTTCGAAGGCACGGTTGAAAGCGCCAAAGAAGCCGCCCTTCTCGTGGTGCCCCTGGGGAATTGGCTTGAGCAGCGTGGCGCACAACGCCGGAGTGAACGTCAGTGCCAGGAAGCCGGAGAACAGGATCGATACCGCCAGCGACAGCGAGAACTGCTGGTAGATGACGCCCACGGAACCGGCCATGAAGGCCAGCGGCAGGAAGACCGCCGCCAACACAACGGTGATCCCGATGATGGCGCCGGACACCTGCCCCATGGCCTTGACCGTGGCAGCCACCGGGGACAGCCCCTCCTCCGCCATTATCCGCTCGACGTTCTCGACGACCACGATGGCATCGTCTACCAGGATGCCGATGGCCAGCACCATGCCGAACATGGTCATCATGTTCACCGAGAAGCCCAGCAGGTACATGATCGCCAGCGTGCCCAGCAGGCACACCGGCACCACGATCGACGGGATCAGGGTGTAGCGGACGTTCTGCAGGAACAGGAACATCACCAGGAACACCAGCACCATGGCTTCGAGCAGGGTGTAGATCACCTTCTCGATGGCCACTTCGACGAAGCGCGAGGTGTCGTAGGGAACCGAGTACTCCACATCGCTGGGGAAGTTCACCGACAGCTCGACCAGGCGCTGCTTGACCGCTTCGGCGGTCTGGATGGCGTTCGCCCCCGGTGACAGCTGGATGGCGCCGGCAACTGCCTGCTTGCCGTTCAGACGGGAAGAGAAGTTGTAGCTCTCGCTGCCGATCTCGATGCGAGCCACATCGGCGAGGGTGACCGTGGAGCCATCGGCGTTGGCTCGCAGGACAATGCGACCGAACGCCTCCGGGCTATCCAGGGTGCCCTTGACCGCGAGCACCGCCGTAAGCTCCTGCTGAGCGCTGCCGGGAGAACTGCCGAAGCTGCCGGCGGGAACCTGCACGTTCTGCGCGGCGATGGCCTGGTTCACATCGTCGATGGACAGGCCGTAGCTCACCAGTTTCTGCGGATCGATCCATACCCGCATGGCGGCTTCGGAGGAGAAGAACTGCAACTTGCCGACGCCGGGTACCCGACGCAGTTCGTTGTTGATGTTGCGCGCAACGTAATCACCCAATGCGGTGGTGTCGACGTGCTCGGAACCTTCCTTGTAGTTCAGCGCGTAAATGAGCAGGAAACCGGCGCTGGTCTGCTCCACCTGGATCCCCTGGGTCAGCACGGGCTGCGGCATGCGCGCCTCGGCCTTCTTCAGCCGGTTCTGCACGTCCACCTGGGCCAGTTGCGGGTCGGTGCCCGGCTGGAAGGTGACGACGATTTCGGCAATCCCGTTGGAGTTGTTCGTGGATTCGAAGTAGAGCAGGCCTTTGGCGCCATTGAGGGACTCTTCGACCACACTGGTCACGGACTCCACCAGCACCTTGGCAGAAGCGCCCGGATAGGTTGCTGTGATGGTGATCTGTGGCGGTGCCACATTTGGGTATTGGGCCACCGGCAGCAGCGGAATGACCAGCAGCCCTGCCAGGGAGATGAACAGCGCCACAACCCAGGCGAAATTGGGGCGCATGATGAAGAACTTGGACATTGAACGATCCTCGCGGCGTATCCGCCCTTACTGACGTGCGGCCTGTTGCGCCTGCGGCTCTTGCTCCTGATGCGCGACCACCTGGGCACCTGGCTGCAGGCCGGTCATACCGCTGACGATGATCTGGTCACCCGGCTGCAGCCCTTCACGGATCTGCCAGCGGGAGTCCTGCATCGCGCCGGTCTTCACACCGCGCACTTCGGCCCGTCCGTCTGCGCCGATCACCAGCACATGAGCGGCGCCATCCGGCCCCCGCTGCACCGCGCGCTGTGGTACCAGGATCGCCTGCTGATCGAGCCCTTGGGGGGCACGCACGCGCACATACATGCCCGGCAGCAGGACACCCTCCGGGTTGGCGAACTTGCCACGCAAGACGACCTGGCCCGTACTCGGGTCTACCGTCACATCGGTGAACATCAGGGAGCCTTTGGCCTCGTACTGAGTGCCCTCGATCCCGAGGTTCAGCATCTGCCCCTCGCTGGAGCCGAGGCTGCCGTTGCGCAGGGCCTCACGAAGCCGCAGCACCTCGGCGGCGGACTGGGTGAAGTCGACATAGATCGGGTCCAGTTGCTGGATGCGCGCCAGGAGCGTGGCATCGCCCTGCCCCACCAGCGCACCCTCGGTCACCAGAGCCCGGCCGATACGTCCGGAAATCGGCGCACGCACCGCGGCATAACCCAGGTTCAGGTGCGCGGTTTCCAGGTCGGCCTGGGCCGTGCGCGTAGCCGCCTGGGCGCCACTCAGGTCGGCCATGGCGCTGTCGAAATCCTGCTGACTCACGGCCTCGATCTTCACCAGGGGTGCATATCGTTTGACCCGTGCCTGAGCCTCGTACAGAGACGCCTTGGCACGTGCCAGCTCGCCCTCCGCACGCGAAACTGCCGCCTTGAGCGGCGCCGGATCGATCTGGAACAGCAGGTCGCCGGCCTTCACGTCGGCACCTTCCTTGAAGCGCTTGGCCAGCACGATACCGGCGACCCGCGCGCGGACTTCGGCGACGCGCACCGGTTCGACCCTGCCTGGCAACTCCGACATCAGCATCAGCGGTTCGACAACCGCCGTCACCACAGCGACCGGACGCGGCATCTCGGCGGCAGCCTCCGGTGCATCCGCCTGGCCGCAGCCGGCCAATGCCATCGACGCCACCAGGGCACCCACCATCCCAATCACTCGTAAATCACCCATGACTCACCCACGGCTTTCTGGAAACGGCGCGAATGATCCGTTCAAAATCAAAATGAGTCAATATTGTCTCATTTGATTCTTTTGTGATTTAGTTCGTCATCATCTTTTGAAGCGCATGGGTTTTCTGCACAATGCGCGCATTCCAAAAATCGATCCGAGATCCGCTGATGTCGCTGACCGCCCAAGAAGAACGACTTCTCAAGGCCCTGGCCGTAGCCATCGTCAACCGCCCCCGCGCCACGCTGAAGGAACTGGCGGAATCTGCGGGCGTGAGCAAGGCGACGCTGCACCGCTTCTGCGGTACTCGCGACCATCTGGTGGAAATGCTGGAGCGCTATGGAGAGGCGGTGCTCAACCAGATCATCGTCTCCGCCGACCTGGAACAGGCCGAACCGCTCGATGCACTACGCCGCCTGATCGGCGATCACCTGATACACCGGGAACTGCTGGTTTTCCTGATGTTTCAGTACAGTCCCGAATTCCTCGCACCGGAGAGCGGCGGCGCACGCTGGCGATCCTACATGGAGGCCCTGGACACCTTCTTCCTGCGCGGTCAGCAACAAGGTGTCTTCCGCATCGACATTGGCGCGGCGGTATTCACCGAACTGTTCACTACTATGGTCTACGGCATGGTCGATGCCGAGCGTCGTGGCCGCGCGGCCAGCGCCGATTCTGCCAGCGTGCTGGAGCGGATGTTCCTGCACGGCGCCGGGGTCTGACCGGCACCGCAAGGAAAGGAAAGGAAAGGAAAGGAAGGTACGTAGTGTTACATGCTGGAGACCAGATGCCCCCCATCGACCGCCAGGACACTACCGGTCATGAAGGAGCCGGCCTCACTGGCCAGCAACAGGAACGGTCCTTCCAGCTCCTGCAGCTCACCGAGACGACGCATGGGCACCGTGGAGCGGATGTAGCTGTCGCCCTTGTCACCCTCGAAGAAGGCCTCGTTCATCTCAGTCTTGAAGTACCCCGGAGCGATGGCGTTGACCCGGATTCCATAGCGGGCGAATTCCAGCGCCAGCGACTTGGTCAGTTGCACCACGCCTGCCTTGGCCGCGCAGTAATGGCTGTACCCCGTCGCGACACGCAGCCCGAGGATGGACGCAACATTGACGATGCTTCCGCCGCGCCCGCTGCGAGCCATGCGTTGCGCGGCCACCTGGGCCACACGCCAGACACCGTCGAGGTTGGTCGAGAGCATGGCACGCCAGTCTTCCTCGCTGATTTCCAGCGGCCGCTGACCGCTTCCGATACCCGCGTTGTTGAGCACGACATCGACCACTCCGAAATGCGCTTCGGCCGCATCGAAAGCCGCCTCAACGCTGGCCCGACAGGTGACATCTAGGCTAACCGGCAGCACTTGGCCGTGCTCCCACTCGATGTCCGCTGCCACTTGTTGCAATCGCTCGAGACGCCGCGCAGCCAGCACCACACGGGCACCGGCACGGGAGGCCAGCCGCGCCAGGTGCGCACCGATTCCGCTGGAGGCGCCGGTAATCAGCACTACGCGATCAGCGAGGGAGAAGTTTCGGGTGTAGGGGTGAGTCATGGGAGAACCTCGAACAGATAGGACTGGCAATCTCTCTGGCCGACGAGCGAGCCAGGCGGGATGCCGGGGCGAAGATGAAGTGGGTACTGGACGCATTGCGTCGTGCAGTGATCAGCCACATCAGGCTCCCCGCCTTCCCCGGAAACGGTGTCGTGCAAGGGCTGGCGTGGTCACCCTCGTACGAACCCATTTCCGGAGCAGGGGAACCCTCAGAAGCGCTCTATGCGCTTCCTGCCGGCAGCCACCAGGCGCTCCAGCAGTGGTGCCGGTTTGAACCACGTCTCGCCGTATTCGCCCAAGGTCTGGCGGTAGCGCTGGAGGCCGACCAGCAGATTGCCGAGGCCCAGTTGCTCGGCGTAGTGCATTGGGCCACCCAGGTGGGCGGGGAAGCCGTAGCCGTTGATCCACACCAGGTCGATATCGCCAGCGCGCAGGGCAATGCCCTCATCCAACAGTTGGATGCCTTCGTTGATCAGTATGAACAGGCAGCGCTCCAGGATTTCCTGGTCGTCCATTGGGCATCGGGGAATTCCCAGCTCGCCCGCGAGACGCTCGGCCAGCGCGATCACCTCCGCGTCGTCCGTGCGGTTCCGACCTTCATAGAGATAGAAACCTCGCCCGCTCTTCTGGCCGTATCGCCCCATGGCATGCAGCTCTTCGCCCAGGCGGCAGTAGCTCGCGTCGTGGGAAACGTCAGTCCGGTTGGCATCGCGTTTCAGGACATTCACATCGATGCCGATCAGGTCGAGCATGCTGAACACACCCATGTTCAGGCCCAGGTCGGTGAATACTCGATCCACCTGCGCCGGTGTTGCGCCTTCCAACACCAAGCGATGGGCCTCGCGAGCGTACGGCTCGAGCATGCGGTTGCCGATGAAGCCGAAACCAGCGCCGGAAATCACCGGCAATTTGCCAATGCGTTTGGCGATGTCCAGGGTAGTGGCCAGCACGTCGGACGTCGTGACCTTGCCCCTCACCACCTCGACCAGGCGCATGGCATTGACGGGACTGAAGAAGTTCAACCCCACGACATCCTGCGGGCGCCCCACGGCCGCCGCGATGGCGTCCACGTCCAACGACGAGGTGCTAGTCGCCAGAATCGTGCCCGGCTTGCACACCTTGTCCAGGGTGCGGAACACCTGCTGCTTGACCTCCATCTTCTCGAAGACCGCTTCGATCACCAGGTCGGCCCCAGACAGGTCCGCGTAGTCAAGGGTGCCGAAGATCAGGTCCATGCGTGCCTCCACCTCCTCGGGGCGGAGCCTGCCACGTCGAACGCTTATCTCGTAGTTGCCGCGAATCTGTGTCAGGCCTCGGTCCAGGGCCTTCCCATCGTTCTCCAGCAGGGCGACCGGGACACCGGCATCAGCGAAGCTCATCGCGATCCCACCACCCTTGGTGCCGGCGCCTATCACCGCAACTCGCGTGATTTTGCGCAGCGGCAGATCGCCACAGATACCTGGAATCCGGGCCGCCTCGCGCTCGGCAAAGTACACATGGCGAAGCGCCTTCGACTGACGAGATGACTCTGCCTGCTTGAACAGTGCCAGCTCTCTCAGAAGCCCCTCATCGAGCGGCAGCAGACAGGCCGCCTCCAGGGCCGACAGCACCAGTCGCGGCGCAAGGCGGCTTTTCCAGCTCGGCTCGTGCTCCGCGCGATAGCGGGCGAGAAAGTCATCTGGCAGGCCCTCCCCCGGCTCCGGCCAAGCTTCCACTGGCCGCGCCGGCGCACGACAGGCGATCAGCTCATACGCGTACTCACGGGCTTCATCCAGCAACCGCTCCGCACTGGGGGCGATGCGGTCGAGCACGCCCAGAAGTCGAGCATTTTCAGCATCGACAAGACTGCCCGAGAGAATCAGGTTCAGGGCGGACTCAGCGCCGATCAGGCGCGGCAGACGCTGGGTACCGCCGGCCCCTGGCAGCAACCCGAGGTTGATCTCAGACAGACCGACACGCAGGTTCGGTTCTCCAATGCGGTAGCCGCAGGCCAGGGCCAGTTCCAGTCCACCACCCAGCGCCACCTTACCCAGGGCGGCGATTATCGGTTTGTGAATGGCGGCCAAGCGCATCAGCATGCTGGGCAGGTCCGGCTCGGCAGATGAGGCTTCGGTGCCGAACTCCTTGATATCAGCCCCTGCGCTGAACAGCCCGCGCTCGCCATGGAGAATGATGGCCTTCACCCTCGGGTCCGCTGCGGCACGCTCACAGGCGTCGGACAGCGCCGCGCGAAGGGATTGATCAAGCGCGTTGACCGGCGCAAGGTCCAGGCCGACCAGGGCCAATCCCTGTTCGAGGCGGTAATGGATCAGGTCGTTCAATGGAAATCCTCGGGTTGCCAGGCAGTCAGAGCGCGCCGGGAGGACGCATCACCCTGGTGGCTCAGAAATGCCTGAACACATCGCCGATACTGGCGATCGGCAATGCCGTCGAAGGGCCTGCGAGGGTGACCAGGATCGGGGCGTTGATCGAATGAATGGCAGCGGCTGCCAGGAGCACGACCAGGCAAGAGAGCAGGAGTCGACGCATGGAAACCTCCGTCAGCCGGCGGGAGCCGAATGCAGTGCCTTGTTGTTTTAGGTAGCTTGAGTCTGGGCGCTGACTCGCACTAAAGCTTTGCAATTAACGCCAACAAATCGGTAATTAATGACACGCAGGGTGCGTGGGGATGCGAGCTCGGGGCCGTGGTGTAGGATCGCAGCGGAAACGGCAGCCATCAGGTTCGCCATGATTCATTCAGGCATTCGCAATGACGTCATTTGTTCGCGGCATCGCCCTGCTGGGTTTCGATGAGTTCGCTCTTGGCCAGGGCCTCGATTCGAAGGCCCTTCTGGTCGAGACAGGACTCCCCACCGATGACCTCGACGGGCTGATTTCCGGTGTGAAGTTCAACGCCCTGCTCGAGCTGTGCGCCAGGCGTTCGGGGAATCCGCTGTTCGGGCTGCAGCTCGGGCTACAGCAGGGCTCCCAGGCGCTTGGCAGTCTGCTCTACCTGATCCAGAGCACCCGAACCGTGGGCGACGCACTGCAGGCGCTGGTGCAGTACTTCCACGTACACAGCAGTGGCGCCGAACTCCATCTCGAACACCAGGGTGACCAGGCCCGGTTCCTCTACGAGGTGATCGACGGTGATGCCACCTCGGTGCGGCAGACCGTGGAACTGGCCATGGGCCTGGGCGCCCAACTCATGCAAAGCCTCCTTGGCCAGGCCTGGAAACCAAGCGCTCTCTGGCTGCGCCACCCGGCGGCGAGCGAGTCCGGTACATACCGGCGTCTGCTGGGCGTCACGCCGCGCTTCGATGGTCCGATAAACGCTTGGGCCTTCGATGCGGCATTGCTGAAAACGCCCCTCAGCGCCACCGATGAAAGGTTCCAGCAGTTCGCACGGCGCCACTTGGATGAGCTGGCCCGCATGAGCGTCCAAGAGCTGCCGGCCTATGTTCAGAAGCTGTTGCGCCAGGGGCTGCCCGAGGGCCGTATCAGCATCGAGCACGTCGCCGAGCACATGCAGCTCAGCCCGCGGACGCTGCAGCGCTACCTCCAAGCAGAGGGCACCGGGTTTCAGGAGCTGCTGGACCAGACACGCCAGGCAATGGCCACGCGCTACATTTGCGACTCGTCCATCAAACTGACGCAACTTGCCGCGCTACTGGGCTACGCCGATCTAAGCGTGTTCTCCCGGGCCTTCACCCGCTGGTACGGTGTCAGTCCGCAGAAATGGAAACAGCGCGTCAAGCAGACCCAACAGCTAGCCGAGTCCGTCGCCGCCCCGGCTTCCCCTCACCAGCCACTTGCGACCCGACGGTAGCGAGGCATGGCACTCAATCCGTTCGTTCGTGCCCTGAGCCTTGTCGGCTTCGATGCATTTGCCAGCGGCCAGGGTCTCAATCCTGCGGACATGCTGAGGCACGCTTCCCTGCCGCAAGACAGCCCGCGCCAGCAAGACGGCATCATCCCCTATCGACGCTACTGCGAGCTGCTGCAGCTGTGCACGGCACAGTCGGGCAATGCCTCGTTCGGCCTGCTGTACGGACTGTTTCAGGGAATCGATGTCTTTGGCGAGCTGTTCTATCTGATTCGCAATGCCGGCACCGTCGGTGACGCGCTGGCCGAGCTGCGCGCCAACTACTTCCTGTACAACGGCGCCGCCGATATCAGCTTCGAGCTTGACGGCGACATCGCCCGTCTCGGCTACCACGTCAATGATTGCGAAATTCCCGGAATACGTCAGGCGGAAGAACTGGCCTGCGGTGTCGGTGTGCAGCTACTGCGTGCCCTGGCCGGTACCGGCTGGCGACCGAAAACGGTCCGATTCCGGCACCCGCCGCTGGGTGATGAGGCGGTCTATCGTCGTGCGTTAGGTGTGCGACCGGTCTTTGCCGCCCGTTGCACGGACCTGGAATTCGACGCCTCGGTGCTTTCACTGCCCCTGGCCGCGGCCGATGCAAGGCTGCACCAACTGATCGCCGAACACATCGCAATAATGGAGCGGCTGCCAGCCGACGAGCTTCCCGGCTATGTCCGGCAGTTGCTGCGCAGCCTACTGCCCAGCGGTCGCGCCTCCCTCGAGAAGGTTGCCGACTGCATGGCAGTCAATCCGCGCACGCTTCAACGCCGACTGGAACAGGAAGGCACCTCCTTCCAGCGTTTGCTGGATGAGACCCGACAGGAAATGGCGCGTCGCTACCTCGACGACCCGTCCATAAGCATGGCGCAGGTAGCAGGGCTGCTCGGCTACTCGGACGCCAGCGGATTCGACCGGGCATTCAATCGCTGGTTTGGCGTCAGCCCCCGGAAGTGGCAGAAGAGCCACTCCGCGAACAGGCAACCGCGCCTGCTGCGCAGCCGCCACCAGAACCTCCCGAGTCAGGTGTGATTTGCGGCAGCTGTGGCATTGGAAGGTGGATGTAAAACCAATCCACAAGGAGATGCCGTGCATCCAGGTGCATGCATGTGTGCATGGGCCTTGCTACCAGAGCCAGCTGAGCGAAACGTAGTCGCGGCCGCTTCGGGATCGATCTGAAACTACGTCGATGGCTTTGAGCTCAGTTGCTGTCTTGCAGTGCAAGACCTGATGCACGAATGGCTTCATCGCAGCGGGTGGTGTCCTCGGTCCACCGACGCTGCATGTAGCTCATCGTCTTGTCCTTGTACACACCTTGAGCACAGGTGTAGGCATAGCTCTGGACGTCCACCATGGACTGGCGACAGGCATGAAATGACGACAGGGCCTGGCCGTTCTGATGATCTGGCCATGCATCCAACTGCTTCACTGCATCTTCAGCTGCTTCATAGAGCAGACCCGTGGCGCTCGAGTCTGTACAGATTTCAGTGACCTTGGCATGCAAGGCATAAGCTTCCTTGATCAGCAATTGGGCCTTATTCGCCGCCTCTGAATCGGGGGGGACGACTTCAACTTGCGCCGAAACAAGCGCCGGCCATGCCAATGCAAACACCAGATGTAAAGCTTTCATCACTCAGCGTCCCCCGTGTAGAAGTAAGCCCTGCGCTGGGCAAGGCGTGGTTTTTCCCATTTCTTGTAGAGCTGCCCTGGCTCGGTATCAGGCCGGACCACAGCGATTGGCCCCCCTGCTTAGCGAGCAAGGACGCGTGCACCGCAAGTAGGTCGCCACGGGTCACGCCACAAGCAGCGTCCGAAAGGCGCTGGGAATGAAGAGCGTCGACACCCGCTAGATGATCTTTCCAGGCCGCCTCGACCTGGGAAAACCCGCCAAGAGGTGCTTCTTCTTCCCCGCCTAGGTACGGAACTGTGCGACCAGGTCCTGCAACTCGCCACCCAAGCGCGCCAGCTCGGCGCTGGAAGCGGCGGTCTGCTGGCTGGCGCTGGTGCTCTGTTCGCCGATGTCACGCACCCGGGTCACGCTTTCGCTGATGTTTTCTGCCACCGAACTCTGTTCCTCGGCGGCAGCGGCGATCTGCTGGTTCATCTGCTCGATGGTGCTCACCGCCTGGGTGATGCGCGCCAGGGCATCGCCCGCCTGTGCAGCCAGATCGACCGTGCGCTGGGTCAGGCTGCGACTGCTGCCCATTTGCTCCACCGCGCCCCTGGCCATGCGTTGCAAGCCGGCAATCAGGCCCTCGATTTCCTCGGTCGAGTCGTGAGTGCGCCGCGCCAACGCCCGCACCTCGTCGGCCACCACGGCGAAACCGCGCCCCTGGTCACCGGCCCGCGCGGCCTCGATGGCGGCATTGAGTGCCAGCAGGTTGGTCTGTTCGGCAACGCTGCGGATCACCTCCAGCACGCTGGTGATGCGTTCGCTCTCATGGTTCAGCGCGGCGATCGCCTCGGCCGAACGCTCCACTTCGGCCGCCAGTTCGCCAATCTGGCTCACCGCCTGCTGCACCACCTGGTTGCCCTGCTGCGCCTCATGATCGGCCTCGCGCGCCGCCAGCGAGGCCTCCTCGGCGTTCTGCGCCACCTCCTGCACGGTGGCGGCCATCTGGTGCATGGCGGCGGCGGCCTGGTCGGTTTCCAGCTTCTGGTTCTGCACCCCGGCGCTGGTCTGCGCGGTGACCGCCGACAATTGCTCGGCCGCCGCGGCGATCTGCCCCACGCCGCCGCCGATCCGCCCCACAAGGGTTCGCAGGTTGCCGGTCATGTCCTGCATCGACGCCATCAGTTGGCCCAGTTCGTCACGCCGCTGTAGCGGAATATCCTGGCTCAGGTCTCCCCCGGCGATGCGCTGAGCCACAACCACGCTCTGGCGCAAGGGCCCGACGATCGAGCGGGAAATCAGTAAGGTGGCGAGCAGGCCGAACACGACGGCGGCGAAGCCCATGCCACCGAGCTGTATCAGTGCCCAGTCGCTGGCATCCGTCATGTGTTGCCGCTCCCTGATTTGCGCCGCCTCGGCAAGGCCCAGCACCGAGCGAGCCTGCTCGATCATCGCCTTCTCGCTGCCACGGCTCTGCTCGCGGATCTGCTGGTAATGGCTGAAGGATTGCTGGTATCGAGTCAAAGCTTGCAATGCCGTGCCGATCACGGCCTTCTGCTCATCGGTCAATCCGGTCACCATGCTGTCGGCGACGCCGCGCAGGTCTTCGCAGACCAAGGCCCACTGCTTCAGGGCCTCGGCCGAGCCGTCGATGATGAACAGGGTCTCCTGACTGCGCAGGTCGAACATGGACTTGCTCAGGCTCGAGGCGGTCTCCGCCAGACCAAGGGGGTCGTTACCGGAAAGAGGGTCGCTCTGCTGGAACTGCTTGCGCACGCTGTCGTACATTTCCAGCTCGACCGCCTCGAACTGGTCGCGGGCCTCGGCGGCGGCTTTGCCCATGTCCTGCCGCGCTGCACGCGCCTTGCCCTGCAACTCGACATAGCTGACGAATTGATTCAGGTACCCGATCACCGCCTCCTGCATCTCCTGAACACGCTGCTGCTCGGAGGGTACAGCGTCCTGCGCCAGATCGGCCAGTAGCTCCTGCACCCGGAGCAAACTCTCGCGCACCTGCCCGGCGCTCTCGGCGCTCTGCTCGACGGCGAAGCTGCGCTCCAGCTGCCGCGCCTGCAGGATCTCCACATTCACCGCTGCCAACTGATCGACCAGACGATGGCCCTGCAGCACCGCCCTGACCGCCAGGAAGCCGCTGACGGTGACTGCGACGGTGAGCAACAACACCAGGCCGAAACCACAAAACAGCTTCTTGCCCACGGTAAGGTCCACGAACAGGCGGGTGGCGGCCTGTGGCATGCGGGCAACTCCATTCTTGTTATTGGGAAAGCCGGCGCGCGGGCGGCAGCTGATCGACCGCGCTGCCCGCCGCCCGAATGCTAGGATCAAACGAATCGAAAAAGCTTGGCTTTTCACGCCAACAATTTGATTGTCAATGCCCCCATGTGCCTGGCGATATCAGCTCAACCGGCGCACCTGAACTTAGGTAGCGTCGCAGTTCAGGGACCGGATGAACGCCCCGCGGAACGATCACACCTGGCGTGACGCCTGTTGCATCAAGGGGTGGGTGTGATCACCGAGGGCTCGGACGTCGACCGCCACACCTACTCCGATGAGCTTCTCCCCCCATGAAATCCGTGGGCCAGTTCACCGACTTGACCGCGCTGACCTGGCCACCGGAATGGAAGACGACCGAGAAATGGCACGACTTCCGCGCACTTCTCTGCGCCACAGAGAAACGCCGCAGGCCGTCGCCCTTTCGGTGTCGGAGCTGACTGGTCTGGGGTGGGAGGACAAAGCCACTTTGCTCACTTAGAAGTAAGCCCTGCGCTGGGCAAGGCATGGTTTGTCCCATTTCTTGAAGAGGCCCCGTAGGCCGGTATCAGGCAAGACCACGGCGATTGGCAAGCAACCACCAGCCACCCTGCTCAGCGAGCAAGGACGCGTGCGCCGCGAGAATGTCATTGCGGGTCAAGCGACAAGCGGCTTCCGACAGGCGCTGGGAATGAAGAGCGTCGACACCCGCCAGATGATCTTTCCAGGCCGCCTCGACCTGGGGAACGCCTCCAGCCATACCAGTGGAGTGGGTGGCGCGCGTACCGTCCCGACTCCAAAAGCGGCCTGTAAACCGGACGGGCCGAAAGCCGACGCGAACGCGCCGACCATAGGGCCCGTCTGGCTGGAGCATTACAGCTAAACATGCAGATCAGGACTCGCCGGTATCCGGCACCAGGTGCGCCGCCAGCACGCCAGCGATGGCGCAGCGTTCGTCGTTGTCGGAGGTGTCGCCGCTGATGCCGATGGCGCCGAGGATCTCGCCGCCGCCATTGCGCACCAGCACGCCCCCCGGCACCGGCAGCATCTGCCCACCGGCCAGGTCGCTCAGGGCGTTGAAGAAGGCCGGCATCGCCGCCGCGCGGCGCGCCAGTTCGCGGCCGCCGAAACCCATGCCGAGCACCGACGCCGCCTTGCCGCTGGCGATCTGCGGCCGCAGCAGGCTGGCGCGCTCGTCGCGCTTGAGCGCCAGCGGGTGCCCGCCGGAATCCAGCACTGCCACGCACAGGGGCTGCAGGGCCAGCCGTCGGCCTTCGGCGAGGGCAGCATCGACCATCAGCGAGGCCAGTTCCAGAGTGAGTCTGCGCATGCCGGTCACCCCCGCGCCGGGACGGGACGCTTGCCAGCCGCCACCGCACGCTGCCGGGTATGCAGTTCGGCCCATTTGACGGTGTTGAAGTCGCTCACCTTGTAGGGGTCGTAGCCCGGCACCTGGGGCTCCATACGCCGCCCGCCGAGGTAGACGCCGCGAATGCGCTCGCGCTCCTGCAGGATCGCGACGTTCTCCAGGGGCGAGCCGTCGACACGGATGAAGTCAGCCCGCCGCCCCACCTCGATGGCGCCCACCGGCTGCGTGGCCGGCAGCATGCGTGCCGAGACCGAGGTGGCGGCGCGCAGCGCCTCGGCTGGGGTGAAGCCCAGCCAGTCGACCAGTATCTCGATCTCTCGCGCATGCCATTCGCCGTAAGGCGTGATGGCGAAGCCACTGTCGCTGCCGGTCATGAAGGGCACGCCGGCCTCCCGCGCGCGGCGCAGGTTGCGGCAGCCGATGTCGATCACCCGCTGTTGCATGGCCGCGTATCCGCTGCGGGTGGAGGGCTCGTAGTCTTCGGCGAACTCGACGTTGTTGGCCAGCATGGTGAAGGTGGGCGCCAGGTGGCTGCCAGATTCGAGCATCGCCTCGATGCAGGAGTCGTCGAGGAAGAACGCGTGGAAGATCACGTCTACCCCGGCGCGGGCGGCGTAGAGCACCGCTTCGCGGCCGTAGGCGTGCACCGCCACCTTCTTGCCGAGGCGATGCGCCTCCTCGACCATTGCGCGGGTCTCCGCCTCGGTGAAGGCGGCGATGTGTTCGCCATTGGCCCGGCGTTGGGTGCCGTCCATGGCGATCTTGATGAGGTCGACGCCATCCTTGGCCTGGCGGCGGATTTCGGCGATCTGCTCGTCACGGGTGGCGCACAATCGCCCGGTGAAGTATTCCGGCGTGCCGACCCAGCTCGGGAACCAGTCGTTGAGGCTCTGGCGGTTGGCGATCACGTTGCTGCTGGCGGCGATGCGCGGGCCAGCGAACAGGCCGGCGTTGATGGCGTCGCGCACCGCGATGCTGCACTGGCCGGCGTCCCCGGGCACCACCACCGAGGTGTAGCCGGCGGCTAGCACGTGCTGGGCGAAGAACAGGCCGCGCAAGGCGCGGAATTCTGCGGAGACGTGGAGGTCGATGTCCTCCTCGCTCTTGGCGTTGCCGAACACTAGGTGGGTGTGGACATCCACGAGGCCGGGCATGACAAAGTGCTCGCCGGTGTCGATCAGGGTTTCACCCGGCAGCGGCTGCGGGGCACTCACGCGGGGGCCGACATGGCTGAACAGGCCGTCTTCGATGATCAGCGCCTGGTCGCGTCGAGCCTGGTCTTCCAGGCCGGTAAACAGAGTGTTGCAGTGGACGTGGAGTCTGGGCATGGCGGTCTGGCCTCTTGTTGTCGTGCCATCACGCTACCCAGCGCCCCCGGAGTGCGGGAAGTGAAGTTTGCTGCTGGCCGGGCATGAAGGAAATTGATGGCCGCGCCCGTCAGGCGGCCACTTCCGCCAATAGTCCGCGCAGCCAAGCCAGAGCCGGGTCGCCGTCCTGGCAGGCGTGCCACTGCAGCACCTGGCGGGTGGCCGGGAATGCCAGCGGCGGCACCAGCAGCCGTAGTGGGAAGCGCCGTGCGTAGAGTCGCGCCAGGCGGCTGTGGAGGGTCGCCAGGCACGGGCCACCGACGACAAACTCGGGGATCAGCCCGAACTGTTCGACGGCCACCGCGACGCGCCGGTCCAGGCCCTGGCTGGCGAGGAATTCCGCCTCCATGCTGCCCTGGGCGCCGGCTCCCGTCTCGCGCACCACATGGGGCGCCGCCAGGTACAGGTCCAGCGTCAGGCCCTCGGCCAGCGCCGGGTTGTCTGCGCAGGCGATGACGCTGAAGCCATCCTCGAACAGGGACTGTCGCGGATGGCGTTCGGAGCCGTGGGCATGGGGCAGGATCACCAGGTCGCAGTGCCGTTGCTCCAGAGCCTCGTCCACCAGGCCGCCGGCCTCGCCGCCGCGCTGCGGGACCAGACTGAGCAACTGCAGGTCCACCCCGGGCGCCACCTGGGCCAGGCGCTGGCGCAGCGCCGGCAGCAGCACCGCCATTACATAGTCGGAAGCCATAATGCGGAAGCGTCGCCGGGTCTCCCCAGGCTCGAAGCGGACATTGGCGAAGGCGATCCCGCGCGCAGCGTCCAGCACCTGGTGGATGTCCGGCTGCAGGCGCTGCATCAGCGCGGTGGGCAGCATGCGCCCACCCACGAGGACGAACAGCGGGTCCTGGAAGTGTTCGCGCAGCCGGCCCAGGGCGGCGCTCACCGCCGACTGGGTCAGGTGCAGGCGGTTGGCCGCCCGGGTGACGTGGCGCTCGAGAAACAACGCATCGAGCACCACCAGCAGGTTCAGGTCGAGACCGTGGAAGCGCACGCCGGCTCCTCCGTATCGGCAAGCCCCTCCAGCCACAGGCCGCCCTCGGCGTCGGTCGTTACCGCAAGGGCCTGCAGCGACTGGCCGAGGCACGGGCCGAGCACGCAGAAGCCGTTGTCGGGACGGAACAGCGCGCCATGGGCGAAGCACACGATGTGCTGTCCATCGCCGGACATGAAGCGGTCCTTGCGGTACTGCATGGCCACGTCCAGGTGCGGGCAGAGGTTGCGGTAGACCCGCACTTGGCCGCGCCAGCGCAGGGCGAGCACGGTGTCACGGCCATGACCCCAGGGGTCGAACCCACGGGCACGGCCCTCCTCCAACTGGTCGTCGTGGCAGAGGTAGTTCAGATCGTCGGGCACGGCCGGTCTCGGAAATGCTGTTGGGGCGCAGGCTGCCATGGCGTGCCGGCCCCAACCAATCGCGAGTGGCGATGCGAGGTATCGCCCGCCGGGATACTCAGGCCTGGACCGCGCGCACGTCGATCCGGGCCGCCTGCTCGTCGGCGATCAGCTTGTCCAGCACACGGCGGGCGCGCACCGCGGCTGCATCGCCGTGCAACAGGACCGGCTTCAGGGACCAGAAATCGGCGTCACCGATCATCCCCTGCTGGGCTTCGAGCATTGGCAGGTCCTCCGTGCTGAACGGCTGGTTGAGGGCGGACACCTGCTCCTCGGCGATGCGCTCACCCAGCTCGCCCATCTCGCGAGGGATGGGGAAGGAGAACCAGTAGTGGGTGGTGGTGTCGGTCTCCGGGGTGAACAGGTGCGGCAGCGGGGTTTCCCGGCCCTCGGCACGCGGCTGCCCGGTAGGCACCGCGCCGGCCAGCAAGAGCATGTTGGCCGGGGCGTCCCAGCGCACGTCGATCCAGCGGTCCACCGGCGTGCCGTGGGCGATGCCCATGGCGCCGTAGAGGAAGTCCGGCATGATCTCGGCGACGGTCTGGCGGTACGACCAGATCGTCTCGCCCTGCTGCTCGACGCGGGTGATGGCCTGGCTGACATCACTGCTGCCGAGGGTGCTCGGGTGCAGGTATTGGATGTGGGACAGGTCGAGGATGTTGTCCGACTCCAGCACGTAGTTGGCCCGCGCATGCAGGTATCGCTTGGCGACGTAGTAGCGCGTCGGGTCCATGCAGCCGAAGTCCGGGATCGATGCCTCGTCCGCCGCCTCCACATCTCCCATCCAGATCCAGATGACGCTGTGTTTCTCCACGACCGGGAAGGCCCGTACCCGCGCCGCCCGGGGGATGGCGCCATCGCCATGGGGATTGCGGGTGCAGGCGCCGCTGCCGTCGAACTCCAGTCCGTGGTACGCGCAGCGCACCTGGCCGTCGCACAGCGTGCCCATGGACAGCGGCGCGAAACGGTGCGGGCATCGGTTGTGGATGGCCTGCACATTGCCGGCCTCGTCGCGGAAGAAGAGCACGGACTCGTTGAGCAGGGTACGGGCGAACAGTTCGCCGGCCTTGACCTCATCGTCCCAGGCGGCGACGTACCAGGTGTTGCTCAGGAATTTCATCTTGTTCTTGTCCTCATGGGCGTTTTGACAGGGTTGCCTGCATCGAGCGCCCGTCCCCCTGATATGCTCGCGCCTTCCCGCCGTGGCAGCGGCGGAACAGGCTCGCGGGACGGTCGATCGAGCAAATGTAAGCACCGCTCACATTAGTCATCCCTTCAACTCCGGTCAATGGTCAATCGGCATGAACGAGACACGTGCGTACCACCATGGAAACCTTCGCCAATCCCTGATCGACGCAGCCCTGGAGGCGGTCGAGCAACAGGGCTACCAGGCCTTGTCATTGCGCGACCTGGCCCAGGTGCTGGAGGTTTCCAGGGGAGCGCCCTACCGGCATTTCGCCGATCGCGATGCGCTGTTGCGCGCCTGCGCCTGTGAAGGTTTCCGCCGGCTACTGGACGCCCACGGCGAGACGGCGCAGGAAACCGGCACGGCCGGGGACAGGGCACGAGCGGCCTGCCGCGCCTTCCTCTCCTTCGCCGAGGCGCAACCGGGGCTGTTCCTGCTGATGTACGACTCGGGCCTGCTGCAACAGGCGGAGGATGAAGATGAGTTGGGCGCCGTGCTTCACCAGATCTACACCGGCATCGCGACCACCCTGCGCGAAGCCCTGGAGGAGTCCGATGACGATCGCCTGCAGGGCCGCCTGATCGCCATGTGGTCGACCCTCTACGGCTACGCGCGTCTGCGCCAGAGCAACATGCTCAAGCCGTACATGCTGGGCGCGCTGAGCCGCGAGCAGACCGAGGCGGCAGTGATCACCGCCGCCGTGGGCCCGCTGCCAGGCATGTAGGACGCGCGCAGCTGGCGGTGCGCGCGGCGCACCCTACGGCCGACTGTACTGTGGGAGCGAATTCATTCGTGATTGAAATCCCTCCTACAGGTCCAGCACCAGCCGAGGGCTACGCGAGCGCGAACAACAAGGGGTGAACTGGTCGTTTTGCGCCCGCTCGGCGGCGGTAAGGAACATATCGCGGTGTTCCGGTTCCCCCTCCAGCACGCGGGTCAGGCAGGTGCCGCAAATGCCCTGCTCGCAGGACAGCGGCAGGTCGATTCCCGCCTCCAGCAACACGTCGGCGACGCTGCGCCCCGAGGGCACCTGCAAGCAACGCCCGTCCCTGGCCAGCTGCACCTCGAACGCCCCCTCCTCGCCTCCGACCACGGGCTCGGCGGCGAAGTACTCGCGGTGCAGGCCTGCTTCCGGCCAGCCGGCCCGGCGGGCCTCGCCGAGTACATGGTTCATGAAGCCGCCGGGGCCGCACACGTACAGGTGGTCACCGGCCCGGTAGCCGTCCAGAAGCTCGAACGCACGCAGGCGCTGCGCATCGCCCTGGTCGTCGAAGTGGAAGACCACCTGGTCGCGGAAGGCGGAACGGCGAATACGTTCGACGAATGCGGTCCGCGCCTGCTCCCGGCTGCAATAGTGCAGTTCGAAGGGGGCGCCGCTCGTGGCCAGCCGCTCGGCCATGCAGAGGATCGGCGTGATCCCGATGCCGCCGGCGAACAGTAGCGTCCGCCCGGCCCCCCGCTCCAGCGGAAACAGGTTGCGCGGCTCGCCGATGCGGATCGTCGCCCCCTCCGCCACCTGCTCATGCATGGCCCGGGAGCCGCCCCGGGAGGCAGGGTCCAGCAGCACCGCGATCAGGTAGCGATGGCGTTCGTCCGGGTGGTTGCACAGGGAGTACTGGCGCACTTGGCCATTGGGCAGGTGTACGTCGATATGGGCGCCCGCGCTGAACGGCGGCAAGGGGCCGCCGTCGGCACGGGCCAATTCGAAACTGCAGACGCCTTCGGCTTCTCGCAGTTTGCGCGTGACCGTGACCTCGATCATGGATCGCTGACCTCATGGATGAGACAAGGCCGCGCATCCGCGGGTGCGGATACGCGGGGGAGTGGAACGGGGTTCGGGACCGGCCGTGGGCTCAGATGGGCTCGGCGGTGCGCGCCAGCATGGCCTTGGTCAGACCGATGCGGTCGAAGCTGGCGTCGTGGGCCATCTCGCGATCCCCGGCGAGGATGGAGTTCTCGCTGATGTATTTGCAGCGCTCGAAGCGGCGCGCCATGAAGCGCTCCAGGCGTTCTTCCAGCGAACCGCCGCCGGCCAGTTCCAGGCTCAGCACCAGGGCGTCCTCAATGGCCATGCCGGCGCCCTGCCCCAGGTGCGGCGTGGTGGCGTGGGCGGCGTCGCCAATCAGCAGGACGCGCCCCTTGAACCAGGGCTCGTCGACGAACACCACCTCCATGGGCTTGTACACCACCTGGCTGCTGTCGGTGATCTGCTCGCGCAGCTCGCCCACCAGGCCGCCGATGTGCTTGATGCGGTCGCGCATCAGCTCGGCGAAATGCTCCGGCTCGTACCAGGGGTTACCCGGCTCGTGGGAAGTGGAGAACATGTACATCAGGTTGTCGGCCAGTGGCACCAGGCCGGCGTTGCCCTCGGCGCCGGTGTAGCTGGCCAGGTGGTCGATCGAACTGTGCCGGGGGAAGTTGTAGCGCCACACCGCCTGGCCGGTGAAACGCGGCGTGTAGGTCTCGCCGAAGAGCATGCCGCGGATCTTCGAGTAGACGCCGTCGGCGCCCACCACCAGGTCGTAGCGGCCGGTGCTGCCGTCGGTGAAGGTCACGTCGACGCCCGTGGCGTCCTGTTCGAAGGACTCCACCGTGAGCCCGAGGCGCACCTGGGCGCCGAGTTCGATGGCTGTGCCGCTCAGCACCTGGTGCAGGGCCAGGCGCGAAATACCGACGTTGGCCGGGTACTCCGGGCCCGCCAGTCGCTGGCCGGGAATCCGTACCCGGGCGTTGCCCTGCAGGTCGTAGATGCCCACGTCGTCGAAGGCATAGGCGGCGTCCAGGTAGCGGTCGAGCACGCCGAGACGGGCCATTTCACGCACCACATTGCTCTGCTGGATGATGCCGACGCCGTAGACAGTCCACTCGGACTTGATCTCCACCAGGTCCACCGGGATGCCCTGGCGGCGCAGCGCGATGGCCGCGCAGAGACCACCGATGCCACCACCGACGATGAGTACCTTGCTGATATCGCTCATGGATGAATCCTTGTTCTTGTTGTGTGACGCACGGGACATCGCGAGCACGGCGGCCCGGGCGAGCGTTTTCGGGAAGGGGGACCGCCGGGCGGTCCTTGGAAGCACAGGCTAGGAAGGCGGGAACAATTTGACTAATCGTTAGTCGGGATGCAGGGTATCGCGAAAATAAATACAACAAGAGACGCCTGACATGCGCTTCAAGCACCTGGATCTGAACCTCCTGGTGGCCCTGGATGTACTGCTGGAAGAACAGAACATCACCCGCGCCGCCGCCCGCCTGCACATGACCCAATCAGCCACCAGCGGCGTGCTGGGACGCCTGCGCACCTACTTCGAGGACGACCTGCTGGTTCAGGTGGGCCGCAAGATGATGCCCACCCCATTGGCCAAGGAACTGGAGATCCCGGTACGCGAGGTCCTGCTGAAGATCCAGACCTCCATCACCGCCAAGCCGGTCTACGACATCTCCGAGAGCAAGCGGCACTTCCGCATCATGGCCTCGGACTACCTGATCAGCGTGCTCTTCGCCGAGGTAATCCGCGAGATCAACCACGAGGCGCCCCAGGTCACCTTCGAGCTCATCAGCCCCGGCGAGACCGCCGTCGAGATGCTGATGCGCGGCGAGGTGGACCTGATGATCGCGCCGGAGCATTACGTCGTGAAGGAACACCCTTCCCAACTCCTGTTCGAGGAGCAGCACGTGTGCGTGGTGTGGGACCAGAACGCCAGCGTCGGTGAGCGCCTGACCCTGGAGCGCTACCTGGAGCTGGGGCACGTCAGCGTCGCCTTCGGCCGCAGCCGTACGCCGGGCATCGAGGAGTGGTTCATGTCCCAGTACGGCTGCAAGCGCCGCCTGGAAGTCATTACCCACGACTTCAACACCCTGCCCCAGCTGGTGATCGGCACCGAGCGCGTCGCCACCATGCACAGCCGCCTGGCGCGGCTCTACGCGCGCAATCTGCCGCTGCGCATCCTGCCACCGCCGGTGGAGTTGCCGGCGATGCAGGAGTACATGAGCTGGCACCGCAGTCTGGACCGCGACCCCATGCTGCGCTGGCTGCGGGAAAAGCTGATCGACATGCTCCAGCGACCGGAGTCTCCGGTCTCGCCCTAAGCCTCAGGCACCCTGGCTCTGGTGGAACGCCCCCACCGCTCCGCCGAGGCTGGCGCTGAGCAGCTGCAGGCTGTCGGACGCCGCCTCCAGCTCGGCGCAGTCCCGCGCGTTCTGCTCCACCACCGCGCCCACCTTGCCCACCGACTCGTCCACCCGACAGACCATTTCATGCTGCTGGGCGGCGGCCTGGGCGATGGTCAGGCCGGTGCGTTCGAGTTGCCCCATGGCTTCGGTGATGGAGGCCAACACGCCGCTGGCGCGACCGGCCAGGTCCACGCCCACGGCGGTCAGGCACTGGCTGCCGCGCAGCCCTTCGGCGGTTTCCCGGGTCAGTTGGCCGAGCCGCTGGATCATCGCCTCGATCTCGCCGGTGGAGCTGCGCGTGCGCCCGGCCAGGGCACGCACCTCGTCCGCCACCACGGCGAAACCCCGGCCGTGCTCACCCGCGCGAGCCGCCTCAATGGCGGCGTTCAGGGCCAGCAGATTGGTCTGCTCCGCCACCGAACTGATCACGTCGAGCACCGCGGTGATGGCCTCGCTCTGGGCTTCCAGCACCTGCATGGACGCGGCGCTGCCGCTCACTTCCCGTGACAGCCGCTGCAGGCTTTCGCTGGCCTCGCGCATCAGTGCGTCGCCCTCGCGGATCAGCGTTCCCGCGTCCGCCAGGGCGGCCTGACTGCCGTCCACCTGGGCGCTCACCTGGGCCGCCGAACGGGTCATGTGGCGCATGGCGTCGGCAACGCGGTCGGCCTGCTGGCGCTGGGCATCCACCCCCTGCCCGGTGCGCTCGACCATCCCGGCCAGGGACCCGGCAGCCTGGTCGAGCCGCGCCACTTCCGCACCTATCCGCCCGACCAGGGCGCGCAGCGCCGAGAGCATCTGGCCGATGGCTTCGCCCAACTGGCCCAGTTCATCTCGCCGCGCAGCGGGCAGCGGCCCCTCCTCCAGGTCGCCGGCCGCGACCCGCCGGGCGAGGCCGAGCATCTGCCGCAACGGTGCGACGATGGCGCGGCGGATCGCCAGGCAGGCGCCGACGCTCGCCACCAGCGCCAGCAGCACCATGGCCAGCAGCTGCAGGTCGAGGCGCTTGCGCATCGCGCCATCGGCCTCGGCGCGCAGCGTCCGTTCCCGCTCCAGCAGGGTCGTCAGCTGCAGGGCGGCGCTAGCCATGCCGGCCTGGGCGGTGGCGGCGGTTTCACCGCTGGCGGCAAAGCGCAGGAACGCCTGGCGATACTGGTCCAGCGTGCGACTCGCCTCGTCGAGCGAACCACGCCGCTCGCCGTCCAGGCGCGAGGCCAGGCTGGCCAGGGCGCTGCCCAGCTCGCTGACCCGATTCTCCCAATCATCCCGGTAGCGCTTATGCGCCTCCAGGGAAAAATACAGTTCGGAGTCCCGCAGGTGGGCCAGGCGCTCACGCAGGCTGGCCGCCTCTTCCAGCAACTGCATCTGCTGCGGCTCCACCACGGCACCCTGCTCCAGCGCGAGATTGATGTCATCCGCCTGGTCGAGGAACAGCCCGCTGAAACGTTCGCCGGTGTCCTCCGCCAGACCCTGCATGCGCAACCGAGCGTCCAGCGCCACGCGGCGAGCGTCAGCATAGCCCCGGAAGGCCTCCAGATAACCCTGGGCGCTGGCCTCCAGGGCCGCCCGGAAGACGTCTCCGGAGCCCACCCGTGGGGCCTCGTCACGCAGCCGGCGCAACCCGGCCTCGACCTCCCCTGCTGCGCCCGCCGACGGCGCCAGGCCATACGCCCGCTCCGCCAGACGCGCCTCCGCCAGTGCAGCCTGGAGGTGGTCGAGTGCACGCAGCTGGGCCGCACTCGCCTGAGTGAGCTGCAGCGCCTGCCAGGCGGCCACGGCCATGCCCAGGGTGCAGGCCAACACCAGGCCGAAGCCCAGAGACAGCTTGCCGCCGACGCTCAGGTGGCCGAGCCAGCGCCACAGCGAGGTGGCGATTCTTTCGTGTCGTGGAGTGGTAACGGGCAAGGGCATCCTCCTCATCGGATCGGGCGCAGGAAGCGCGGCCGCGTACCCTAGCCAGCCCGGCTGCAAGCCAACCAATCGAGACTGGCGATGCGAGGCATCGCCGTTGGCCATGGTTGCCGCAAGGTATCTCGCCGGCAGATAGCTGGCATCCGAACAAGCGATTTGTCCAATTCCTACCCCCATGCGAGCTTGCCAGGGCCGCCCCAGCCGGGTGGTCGACGCCCGTATCACTGCCTGATGCGGGAGCAGTCATCCAGGGAGCGCCCGCCCTGCGCCCAGCGCCAACCGCCGCGAAGGCGCGCCCCGGATCAGAAGAAGGAAAACAACAACATGTTCCGTTACTTCCCTACGAACTACGTCTGGAATCTCTCGGTGGACCTGGCCCTGGAAATGGGCGCCCGCATCGGCGAGATCGTCGAGATGTGCGAACCCCTGCAGGACGCCGCCAAACAACCCGACGCCGCCGGTACCCGGGCCTTCCGTGAAACCTGGTCGAAAATGGCCGACAAGCTCTGTGACCTCGCCCGCGAGGACGAAGAAAAAGGCCGCCTGCTCTCGGCCGGCGAGAAGTACAACCGCGCCGCCACCTACTACCTGACCTGTGAACGCCTCCAGGCCCACGGTGCCCCCGGCCGTCTGGAACTGTACCAACGCTTCCTCGACACCTTCGCCCGCGGCATCGCCCTCTCTGGCGAGAACTGCGAACGGGTGGAGATACCCTACGAGGGCAAGGTCATCTCCGGCCTGTACGTTCGTGCCGAGGGTGTGGAAGGCCCCGCACCGCTGCTGGTGCAGCTAAACGGCCTGGATTCCACCAAGGAAATGAAATACCGCGTCGGCCTGCCGATGTGGCTGGCCAAGCGTGGCGTGTCCTCGTTGCTGATCGACCAGCCGGGCACCGGCGAGGCCCTGCGCCTACATGACCTGAAGGCCCGCTACGACGCTGAGCACTGGGGCAGCCGCGTCTTCGACTGGCTGGAGACCCGCGAGGACGTGGACGCCAGCCGCATCGGCTGCGAAGGCGTGTCCCTCGGCGGCTACTACTGCCCCCGCGTGGTGGCCTTCGAACCGCGCTTCGCCTGTGGTGTGGTCTGGGGCGCCAACCATGACTGGCGCGACGTGCAGAAACGCCGTCTGGAGCGCGAGGGTAGCTTCCCGGTGCCGCACTACTGGGAGCACGTGCGCTGGGTCTGGGGCGGCAAGGACGTCGACGAGTTCATGACCATCGCCGAGAACGTCCACCTGGACGGTGTGGTGGAACGCATCAAGGTCCCCTTCCTGGTCACCCACGGCGAACAGGATTCGCAGATCCCGCTGAAGTGGGCCCACCGTACCTACGAGCAGTTGGTGAACAGCCCGAAGCGCGAACTGAAGATCTTCACCCCGCGCGAAGGCGGTGTGCAGCACTCCAGCTTCGACAACTCCATCAATGCCGGCCAGTACATCGCCGACTGGGTCGCCGAGACCCTCGGCGGCCGTACCGCCTGATTGCCAAAACGAGAATCCGACCATGAAGATCATCGGACCTGATTACCTGGTGTTCGGCGTCGACGACGTTGACGCCTGCGTGCAATACCTCACCGACTATGGACTCAAGCCACGCGGTCTCGACGCAACCGGCGGCTACCTGGAAGCCCTGGACGGCACCGGCGTCGTCATTCGCCATCGCGACGACGCGCGCCTGCCGAAGGCGATGGAAACCGCCAGCACTCTTCGTGAAACGGTCTATGGCGTTGCCGACGAAGCGACTCTTCAGGCCATCGAGGCCGAGCTGTCGAAAGATCGCGACGTAGTCCGTGGTAAAGACGGCGTTCTTCGCGTGGTGGATGACATGGGCTTTGCCCTCGGTTTCCAGATTACCTGCCGACGCACTCTCGACCTGCCCGGCGAGATCAGCAATGCGCCTGGTTCCAGCTTCAGCCGCGAGGTCAATACCCTGGGCGCCAGCGACGAGCTGGCCGCCCTGCCCCGCAGCCTGTCCCATGTCGTCTACTTCGTCCCTGACTACGCCAAAGCGGAAGCCTTCTACCAGCGCATCGGCTTCGTCTGCACCGACCGCTTCACCGATGTCGGGCCGTTCCTGCGCCCGGCCGGCACCCTGGACCACCACACCCTGTTCCTGATCCAGACACCTCCGTTCATGAAGGGCATTGAGCACTTCACCTTCCACATGGGCGGCCCCACCGAAGTGATGCTGGCCGGCACCCGTCTGGTGGAGCAGGGCTACGAGTCGTTCTGGGGCCCCGGCCGCCACCAGTTGGGTTCCAACTGGTTCTGGTACTTCAACAGCCCCATGGGCTGCCACGTGGAGTACGACGCCGACATGGACTTGCACGACGAAAGCTGGACTGCCCGAGAGGCTCTGCCCGGCGCGGACAATTCACAATATTTCCTGTTCCACTACCAGGAAAAATGGGCACCGGGTGGTCCGCCGCCCAAGCATTGACGCGCTCCGTCGTCATCGGCAGGCACACCCCCGGAGCCGCACGCCCCGGGCAAGGGGAACCTGCCGCCTCAACTCCCGGGAGCCGGCTGGCCCGGGAGTCTTTTTGCGCCCATGGCATGGTGACGATCAGTCACTTCGCCAACGCCACGGACCCCGCCCACAAGGCATGGCCCCGCCTTTTTCATCCCCTCGGACCGGTGTTCCCCATGGCGACAGGCTGTAAGGGACATCGGTCAATCCCTTAACCTGTACGCCATTCGTCACGCCACCGACCTCCCGCCAAGGAATTCGATGAACGCGCCACCCCGCCACCTCCCCGCCGGCCATGCGCAATTGCGCAGCCTGCTGCCCGGCCTGATGCTGGGCCTGTTCATGGCCGCCCTCGACCAGACCATCGTGGCCGCCGCCCTGCCCGCCATAGCCCGCCAACTGTCCGGTGCCGAACTGCTGGCCTGGGTGGTTTCCGGTTATCTGCTGGCGATGACGGTGGCCACGCCGCTGTTCGGCAAACTGGGCGACCAGTTGGGTCGCCGGCGGATGCTGGCCGTCGCCCTGCTGCTGTTCGTCCTGGCCTCAGTGCTTTGCGCGCTGGCCCGCGACATGGGTGAATTGGTGGCTGCCAGGCTGCTGCAGGGCATCGGCGCCGGCGGCCTCATGGCCACTACCCAGGCCCTGGTTGGCGACCTGGTGGAGCCCGCCGAGCGCGGCCGCTACCAGGGCTGGTTCAGCAGCATGTTCGCCCTGGCGAGCCTTGCCGGGCCAGTGCTGGGTACCGGCCTCAGCACGCGGCTGTCCTGGCACTGGGTGTTCTGGCTGAACCTGCCCCTGGGGGTACTGTGCTTCCTGTTGGCGCGCCCAGCGCTGAAGTCCCTGGTGCAGCAGCGCCGGGACTCACCCATCGACTACCTGGGCGCCGCCCTGCTGTCCCTGGGCCTGGCCTCCCTACTCTGGCTGGTTGGCCGTGTCGGCCACGCGGTGGATCCTCTGGACGCCGGCAACCTCACCGCGCTGGGGTTGTGCGCCGTGGCACTGCCGCTGTTCGTCGCCAGCCAGAAGCGCGCCAGCGATCCGCTGATCCCCCTGCCGCTGTTGCGCATCGCGACGGCACGGGGCGGCTGGCTGCTGCTGTTCTTCGCCAGTTTCCAGGCGATTGGCCTGGCCGTGCTGATTCCCCTGCACGCCAGTGGTCAGGGGCTTTCCAGCAGCACCGCACAGCTCACCGCTATCGCCTTCGGTGCGCCCCTTGGCGCCTACCTGGGGGGACGGCTGAGTGCCCACTGGGGTCGCTACAAAGGCCTGCTGGTCACCGGCAGCGCACTGCTGCCGTTGGCCTTGTTGGCCTGGGCCTGGCTACCGCTGTCCGCCGGCGGTCATCTGCTGGTGCTGCTGCTTTGTGGCGCCGCCCTCGGCATGCAGTTCCCCACCTCCCTGGTGGCGGTGCAGAACGCCGTGCCGACCGAGCACCTGGGCGTCGCCACCGGTCTCTGCGGCCTCGCGCGCGGCCTCGGCGGTGCACTAGGGGTAGCAGCATTGTCCAGCCTTTACTGGCTGCTCTCGCCGGAAGCGCCGAGCGACGCCCTCGAACTGGCCGGCGGCGCACTCGCCGGCGAGGCCTTCCGCCAGCTGTTGCTGCTGGACAGCCTGGTCGCCCTGCTACCGCTGCTGATCGCCCTGCGCCTGGAGGACCTGCCGCTGCGCCGGGCGTAGGGTGCGCTGCGCGCACCGCCCGACCCATCCGACGAACTGGCTCCAGCCCGTAGGATCGGTCGAGGAACGAAACCCATCGCCTCGTTTGAATCCAGGGCGATGCAGCACAGGCGCTTCGGCCTCATTGCACCCCTGCAACCGGCGGCGCGACCACCCCGACCCGGCGCGCATAGTCCAGCCAGGCCCCCTTGAGGCGCTCCAGGGTTGCCGGCTGTTCAGCTGCCAGGTCCCGCTGCTCGCCGCGATCCCGGGACAGGTCGAACAGCTGCCAGCGGAGCGGCGGCGGAACGTCACCGGGCTTGCCCCAGGGCACCAAGCCGAGCAGTTTCAGGTTGCCTTCGCGGTAGTAGCGGCTGCCGAACAGCTCCCCGGCCATGACTGGTTCGGGGCGGCCCTGGCCTTCCAGCATGGCCAGCATCGAACGGCCGGTGATGGGGTGCTTCGGCTGGTCCTTCCAGCTGTCACCCGGATCGGGCAGACCAGCCAGGGCGAGGAAGGTCGGCGCCAGTTCATCCACCCGCGCGACGCTGCGCTCCAGTCCCTGGCGACGGAGGCTGGCTGGCAACAGCACGATGGCCGGGACGCTGATACCGCCCTCGGCGGTGCTGCCCTTGAACAGCCGCAGGGGCGCCGCGCTCACCTCGGCCCAACGCAGACCGTAGTCGATCTGCGAGCCGCGCCGACCAAGGTTCGCCAGGCTGTTGTCGGTGTCGGGACCGGCCGGGTAGAACTGCTCGTGGCGCTCGCCAGCGGCGCCATTGTCGGAGATGAACACCACCAGGGTGTTGTCCAGCTGGCCGCTCTCGCGCAGGTAGTCGAGCAGGCGACCGACGTTGTGGTCGAGGTTGTCGACCATGGCCGCGTAGATCTCCATCTTGCGGGCCTCGACGCGCTTCTGCGCGGCGTTCAGGTGATCCCAATCGGGCAGTTGCGGGCTCGCGGGCAAAGGCGCGGCACTCTGGAAGTCCGCGGGCAGCAGGCCCATGGTCTTCATTCGCTCGATTCGCCCCTGGCGGATTGCGTCATAACCGCCGTCGTAGCGACCCCGGTACTTGTCCAGGTAAGCCTCCGGCGCCTGTAGCGGCCAGTGTGGCGAGGTGTAGGCGGCGTAAGCGAAGAACGGCTTGCCGCTGCCTTCCCCCGCCTTCAGGTAGCCGATCAGCCTGTCGGTGTAGAAATCCGTGGAGTAGAAATCCGCCGGCAGCTCCACCGGGCGACCGTTCTCACGGTAGGTGACCTGTTCGAGCTTGGTCGCGGCGCCCGCCGTCGGCTTGAAGTGCACGGCGCCGCCCTCCAGCAGGGTGAAAGACTGCTCGAAGCCGCGCCGGTCGGGCCCCTGCTCCGGGGCTAGGCCCAGGTGCCACTTGCCTACCATGCTGGTGCGGTAGCCACCACCCTGCAGCAGCTCGGCGATGGAATGAGCCTGCTGGTTGAGGTAACCCTCGTAGCCCGGCTTGCCGCGCTGGAAGGGCTGGATCGCCTCACCCATGGTGCCCAGCCCGGCCAGGTGGTTGTCGGTGCCGGACATCAGCATCGCCCGCGTTGGCGAACAGGTGGGCGCAGCGTACATGTTGGTCAGCTGCAGGCCGCTTTCGGCCAGGCGGTCCAGATTCGGCGTGGCGATCTCGCCACCGAAGGCGCCCAGGTCTGAGTAACCCAGGTCATCGGCGACGATCAGCAGGATATTGGGCCGCTCGGCGGCACCGGCATGAAGCGGCGCCAGGCAAGCCAGGGCAGCCAGCAGCAGGGAAAAGCGCACGGGGAACTCCTTTTCTCATTCTTCGAAGATGGCTACGGCGCGGACGAAGCCCGCCGAGGCATGCTTGATCTTGTAGGGGAAGCAGGACACCAGGAAGCCGCTCACCGGCAGGCTGTCGAGGTTGGCGAGCTTTTCCATCTGGCCGTAGCCGATGTCGCGCCCGGCCTTGTGCCCTTCCCAGATGATCGAGGCATCCCCCGATTCGGCGAAGCGCTCGCGGGTGTACTTGAACGGCGCGTCCCAGCTCCAGGCGTCGGTGCCCACCACCCGCACGCCGCGCTCCAGCAGGTAGAGCGTGGCCTCGCGGCCCATGCCGACACCGGCTTCCAGGTAGCCCGACTGGCCGAACAGGCTGCCGGCGCTTGTGTTCACCAGCACAATGTCCAGCGGTTGCAGCTCGTGACCGATGCGTGCCAGTTCGGCTTCCACTTCGGCGGCAGTGACCACATGGCCGTCGGGCAACTGGCGGAAATCCAGCTTCACCCCCGGCTGCAGGCACCACTCCAGGGGCAGTTCGTCGATGCCGAAGGCCGGCTTGCCGCCATCGGTGGTGGAGGCGTAGTGCCAGGGCGCGTCCATGTGGGTGCCGCTGTGGGTGGTGATGGCCAGGCGCTCGGCGGCCCAGGATTCCTTGCCCGGCATCTGGTCGATGGACAGGCCGGGGAACATCGCGGCCATTTCCGGCCAACCCTGCTGGTGGTCCATGTAGTCGATCCTCGGCAGAAGCGGCGGCGGATCGGTGTAGGGGTTGTTGTCCAGGGTGACGGAAAGGTCGACCAGGCGGCGTTTGCGGGCAAGGGTCATGGCGGCGGTTCTCAAGCGGTTCGTTCAATGGCGTGGGTACGCCGGGACGTGGCACTCAGCGCGTTGCGCACCAGGGCCTGGGCCGAGCCGTCGTGGCGGAAGCCCAGGGTCCGGGCCAGTGGCGTACGCAGGGGTGGATAGCGACCGAACAGGGCCTCCAGGCCGGCGTCGGGCTGGTAGCTGACCAGCTCCCGGCGGTCGTCGCCGAAGGCTTCGGCCAGTGCCTCGACCACCTGGGCGACGGATAGCTGCAGCACCGGCAGTTGCCAGATGGGTTGCGCCCCGGGGTTGTCGAGTTCGGCGGCATGCAGCAGGTTGTCGACGCAGCAGCGAGCCGACATCCACCAGGCGGTGGCGCTGGGAGACACCGGGCACTCGTAGGCTTCACCTGCAGCCAGGGCATGCATCAGGTCGCTCATGAAGGCCGAGCGCAACCCATTTGGCTCGCGGGGCCGTGCGACGATGCCGGGCAGCCGCAAGACGCGGCCATCCACTTCGCCACGGCGGGCCAGGTCGCTGATCTGGGTTTCCACCATCAGCTTGTGGGCGCCGTAGGACAGCGCCGGGCGTGGCATCAGCCCCTCGTCCATGCGCTTGGGCAGGTCGGCGCCGTACACCGCCACGCTGCTGGCGTACACCAACACCGCTGGGCGTGCCGTGCGGCGCAGCTGATCCAGCAGCTCCAGGCTGGCTAGCAGGTTGACCTGGTGACCCAGGCCATACTCACGCTCCGCGGCGCCACCGGGGATGCTCACCAGGTGGAAGACCACGTCCATGCCGTCGGCCAGGGCCCGGCGCAGCAGTGTGGGATCGGTGATGCTGCCCTCCAGCAGACGCAGGCGGTGGTCCGCCGCGAAGCCGTCGAGGCGCTGGTCGAGCAGTACCAGCGCCTCAATCCTGTGGCCGCGCAGGCTGCCCGACTCCAGCAGGCGCTGGACCAGTTGCCGGCCGAGAAAGCCCCCGGCCCCGGTGACCATCACACGCATGGCGAACCTCCCTGAATCACCCGCTGGTCGATGGCGCCGAACAGCACTGATCCGTCGCTGTTGCGCGCCTCCATGCGCACCCTGTCGCCAAAGCGCATGAAGCCGGTGGCTGGCGCCCCCTGGGCGATCATTTCGATGGCGCGGCGCTCGGCGATGCAGGCCGAGCCGACGCTACGATCGGCGTTGGAAACGGTGCCCGAACCCAGAATGCTGCCGGCGGCGAGGCGGCGGGTCAGGGCCGCGTGGGCAATCAACTGGTGGAAGCCGAAGTGCATGGCACCGCCATGGGGATGGCCGAACCACTGCCCGTTCCATTCGACGTTCAACGGCAAGTGCACACGGCCGTCGCGCCAGGCGTCGCCCAGCTCGTCTGGGGTCACAGCTACCGGAGCGAAGCTGGAGGAGGACTTGGCCTGGACGAAGCCGAAGCCGGTGTTCATTTCCCGGGGTGCGAGGGCCCGCAGGCTGACGTCGTTTACCTGCAGCACCAGGCGGATATGGCCCAGCGCCTGCTCCGCGGTGCAGCCCATGGGCACCTCGTCCACCAGCACGGCGAACTCACCCTCGAAGTCGATGCCATGGGCCTCGTTGGGCAGCGGGATGTCCTGGCGAGCGCCGAGGAAGTCGTCACCAGCACCCTGGTACATCAGCGGCGTAATCTCCACGCCTTCGATAGGATCGAGGTTGAACGCGCGTTGCATCAGCTCGCCATGGCTGAGGAAGCAGGAGCCGTCCAGCCATTGCCAGGCCCGGGGCAGCGGCGCCAGGACGTCGGCTGGATCGAAGTCAAAGGCGTCCTCGAGTTCGCCCCGGTTGAGAGCGTCGTAGCGGCTGCGCAGGTCCTCCTCCAGGCTCCACCAATGATCCACCGCCGCCTGCAGCGTGGGAGCGATATCGGTGGCGTCCACCGCGCGGGTCAGGTCGCGGGACACCAGCAGCAGGCGCCCGTCGCGGCTGCCATCGGCCAGGGTGGCGAGCTTCATTTCAACACCTCCGCCAGCGCCGGTGCGTAGCGGCCGTCCAGCAGGATGAAGACCATCCGCGCCATGGCCTCGGTGCGGTTGCTCCAGGCGTGGTTGGTGCCGCGCTGGACCACGATGTCGCCGCGCTTGAGGTGGATTTCCTCGCCATCCAGCACCAGCCAGACCTCCCCCTCGGTGACGATGCCGTAGTCCAGGGTCTCGGTGCGATGCATCAGCTTGTGCTTCGAATCAGCCTTGCCAGTGCCGGCGTGGGCTTCACCGATCTCGGCAAAGACGGCGGCCGCGTCTTCGGCGCTGACCTGGTTCTGCACGCTGTCCGGCGGGATATCCACCACGCGGATCACGCTGCCCAGGGCGTCGGGAGACAGTTGCAGTGCCTTGGCGGTGGGGTCGTCGCCGTTGTCCAGGGTTGCCGGGCTAGTGGTGCTGTTCCACACCTCGTAGAACAGGGTGCCGGGCACCGCTTTGAGCGGGAAGTTGTTTGGCGTCGGGCCAGCCATGGCAACCACGGCCTGGCCTGTGGCGTCGTGGCCGGTGACCACGCGTTTGAAGGGGGGAAGTGCGTGCATGGAAACTCCTTTCAATTGCCGTCGCCGATGGTGGTGCCACCGTCGACGATGATGTTCTGTCCATTAATGAAGGCGCCGCCCGGGGCGGCCAGCAGCAACGCCAAGGCCGCCACCTCTTCCGGCCGGCCGACCCGGCGCAGGGGAGTCAGCTCCAGGCGGCGCTGCATCACTTCGGGGTTGTCGGTCAGGGGCCGGGCGAATTCGGTCTGGATCACACCGGGACTGATGGCGTTGACGCGAATGTTGGCCGGGCCCCACTCCACCGCGAGGTTGCGCGCCAGCTGGACCAGAGCTGCCTTCGACAGGCCGTAGAGCCCCAGGGCCTTGTTGCCGCGTACGCCGGCGATGCTGGCCATCAACACCAGGCTGCCGCCGCCCTGCTCCGCCATCACCGGCAACAGCTCGTTGCTCAGCCACACAGCGCTTTCCAGGTTGATCCCCATGGTCAGGCGCCAGGCCGCTTCATCGGCGCTGTGCAGCGGGCCGAAGTGCGGCGCCACGCCGGCATTGCACACCAGCGCATCGATCCGCCCGTACTGGTCGAGCACCTGCCGTGCCAGTGCGCGGACCTCGTCCGGCTGGGCGAGATCCGCGGCAATGCTGGTCACGACGAAGCCTTCGCCGCGCAGCTCGGCCGCCACGCGCTGGCAGTCGTCGGCGTTCTCGCTGCTGATGGCCAGGCTCGCACCGGCGCGACCGTATTCACGGGCGATGGCCAGGCCGATACCACGGGTTGCGCCAGTGATCAGCGCGACCCGGCCTTCGAGGGAAAACAGCGAGCTGCTCATAGGATGCGGCACCCCTGCTCGAAGGACAGGCGCGGTCCGGACGGGCGCAGGCCCGTGTCATCGCCATAGCCCAGGCAGCAAAGAAAGTTGCTGCGCCAGCGGCCGTCCGAGAAGAAAGTGGCGTCCACCTGGGCGTTGTCGAAGCCGGACATGGGGCCGCAGTCCAGGCCCAGGGTGCGCGCTGCGAGGATCAGGTAGGCGCCCTGCAGGCTGCTGTTGCGCAGCGCGGCGGTGAACGCCGCCTGCGGATTGTCACGGTAGGCCGCGCCGGCGTCATAGATCGGGAACAGCTCGGGCAACAGTTCGAAGAAGCGGCTGTCCCAGGCGACGATGACGGTCACCGGCGCCTGCAGCATCTTGTCGCCGTTATGGCCCTTGAGGGCCGGCAGTAGCTTTTGCTTGGCCTCCGGACTGCGCACGAAGACGAAGCGTGCCGGACTGCAGTTGTTGCTGGTGGGGCCCTGGCGCAGGGCCTGGTAGAGCTGGTGAATCAGTGCCTCGGGCACCTCGCGGTCCTGCCAGAGGTTGTGCGAGCGGGCCTTGAGGAACAGTTGGTCGACAGCGGCGGAATCCAGAGGATGGGCCATGGGGTACTCCGAAAAGGTTCAGGACAGGCTGGTGGCCGGCGCAGCCAGCGGGCGGAACAGCCAGGGCAGTGCCAGGCAGGCGACGGCCAGGAACAACTGGGCGATGGCCACCAGAGTCAGGGCCGCCGGCAGAGCACCGGCTTCGCCGTGGGTCAGGGCCAGAACCACCAGCGGGCTGATGAACTCGCCGGCGAACAGGGCGGCGGTGAAACCGCCGGTGGCCCGTCCGCGCTGGGCGAAGCTGACCTGGCTCATCACCCAGGTGATCAGGGTCGGCAGCAGCAGGCCGATGCCCAGGCCATTGACCAGCACCGCCACGATCAGCAGGGCATGGCTGGCGGCACTGGCCATGAGCCAACCGCCGAGCCCTGCGGTGGCAAAGGCCAGCAGCAACAACAGCGGGCGGCGCAGCCCCGCCAACAGGCGGAAGCTCAGGGCCCCGGCCAGCACCCCCAGCTGATTGGCGCCCATGGTCATGCCTATTTGCTGCGGCGCATCCACATGCAGCAGGGCCAGCAGGAAACCGGCCTGCACCGGCACGATGAACAGGCTGATACCCGCCAGCACCGTTAGCCCGTACAGCGGCAGCAGCGCGCCCCAGGGGAAGCGCCCGGCTTCACTGACATGCACGTCGCCGACGCTGGGCGTGGGTTCCCAGAGCAGCGCCGCCATCAGCGGCATGAACAGCAGACCCACGGCGTAGAGTACGAACGGGGTTCGCCAGTCGTCCTGCCCCAGGGCACCGCCCAGGGCGATGAACACGGCGGCCGACAGGGAAGTGGCGACCATCTGCAAGGCGAACAGTCGCTCGCGGCGCGCGCCTTGGTAGTAGTCGCCCATCAGGGTGGTGCAGCAGGTCATGATGCCCGCCTCCGCCAGGCCCAGGCCGGCGCGGCTGGCGACGATCGCCGGCAGCGAGTCCAGCCACAACGGCAGCAGGCCGCAAAAGGCATAGAGCAGCATCGAGGCGAGCAGCAGCGGCTTGCGCCCAAGGCGGTCGACGATCATGCCGGCGAAGGGCGCCAGCAGGGCGATCACCAGCGCTGGGATGGTCAGGGCAATGGGCGCCAGCACCGCGGCTCCCGGCGTTTCCGCAAAGTGTGCCTGCATGCGCGGCAACACCGGTGCCAGGAGCACCGCACCGAGCACTGGCAGGCAGCTGCCGATCAGCAGCAACAGCGATTGCGGCAGACCCGCCTGGCGTTCAGCGACGCTCATAGCGCACCTCCGGCATGAAGCCATAGGCGCCTTCGGAGTAATGCCCGACAGCCGCAGGCAGGGTTTTCCAGATACTTCGCAAGGTGGTGATCAGTCGTGTCATCGCGATCGGCTCTTGTTGTTGTTCTGTGGTTTCAGGAATTCACGGCATCCAGCAGCAGCGCCTGGTCGGTACGCGCCTCGCGCCGTTGCGCCGGCAGCGCCGAGTCTTCGGCTAGTGCGTCACCAAGGCGGGTGGCCGGCAGCAGGAAGTAGGCGAGCGCCGGCAGCAGGACCAGGGCGCCGACCATGTTCCAGACGAACATGAAGGCCAGCAGCACGCCCATGTCGGCCTGGAACTTGATGGGCGAGAAGATCCAGGTGCCGACGCCGATGGCCAGTGTCACCCCGGTGAGCATCACCACCTTGCCGGTGGAGACCAGCGCCCGGTAATAGGCCTCGGAGAGGCTGGCGCCCTGACGCAGGTGGCCGAGCATGATGCTCATCACGTAGAGCGCGTAGTCGATGCCGATGCCCACCCCGAGGGCGATCACCGGCAGCGTGGCCACCTTCACGCCGATGCCGAGCCAGACCATCAGCGCCTCGCAGAGGATCGAGGTGAGCATCAGCGGAATCACCGCGCAGAGGGTCGCGCGCCAGGAGCGGAAGGTGATGAGGCAGAGCAGGATCACCGCGCCGTAGACCCAGAACAGCATCTCGCGGTTAGCTTCCTTGACCACGATGTTGGTGGCGGCCTCGATCCCGGCGTTGCCGGCGGCCAGCTGGAACTTCACCTCGTCCGTGTCGTTGGCCGCGGCGAATGCTTCGACGTGCTCCACCAGGCGGGTCAGGGTCTCGGCCTTGTGATCAGTCAGGTAGACGTAGAGCGTCAGCAGGCTGCAGGACTCGTTGTACAGACCGCGCGGTGCGCTGGCGGTGATCATGTTGAGCATCGCCTGGTTGTTCTGAAGCTCGTACCACTTTGGGCTGCCTTCGGAGAGGCCCACCAGCATGCGGCGGTTGAGCAGCGCCAGGGAGTTGGTGGAATCCACCCCCGGCAGGCTGCGCAGCTGCCAGTCCAGTTCGTCCACCTTGCGCAGGATGTCGTAGCGCGCGCATACGCTGTCCGGCGTGCGCACCATGATCGCGAAGAGATCGCTGCTGGCCCCGTAGCTGCGGGTCATGAAGGCGTCGTCCTGGTTGTAGCGCGAGTCCGGGCGCAGCTCGGGGGCGCCGGCGTCCAGGTCGCCGATGGCCAGGTGCAAGCTGACCATGAAGCCGAGCACCGCCATCACCAGGCTGACGCCCACGCAGATCGCCGCCCAGGGCTTGCGGGTGAAGAGGTCGAGGAAACGCCAGAACGGGTGCCTAGCCTGGCCGCCCTGCTCCGCTCGCTCACTCTTCAGGCTGAGTTCGGCGGCACGCGGGCTGACGCCGACATAGGAGAGCAGCACCGGAAGCAGGATCAGGTTGGTGAAGATCAGCACGGCGACGCCGATGCTGGCGATGATCGCCAGGTCCTGGATCACCTGGATCTGGATGATCATCAGCACGGCGAAACCGACCGCGTCGCAGAGCAGCGCGGTGAGGCCGGCGAGGAACAGGCGGCGGAAGGTGAAGCGCGCCGCGACCACGCGGTGCATGCCGCGGCCGATGTCCTGCATGATGCCGTTCATCTTCTGCGCGCCGTGGCTCATGCCGATGGCGAACACCAGGAAGGGCACCAGCACCGAGTACGGGTCCAGCTCGTAGCCCAGCAGCGGCAGCAGGCCCAGTTGCCAGACCACCGCCACCAGCGAGCAGAGCACCACCAGTACCGTGCTGCGCACGCAGCGGGTGTAGCCATAGAGCACCACGGTGGTGATGAGGATGGCGACAGCGAAGAACAGCAGGATCTGCTCCAGGCCTTCGATAAGATCGCCCACCTTCTTGGCGAAGCCGGTGATGTGGATGTCGACGCTGTCGCTCTCGTACTGGCCGCGCAGGGCCTCCAGATGGTCGGCCAGCGCCCGGTAGTCCAGCGGCTTGCCATCCGGCGTACGCGCCAGCAGCGGCACGTAGATGATGCTGGAGCGCTGGTCGAAGGCCACCAGTTGGCCGATCTCATTGGACAGCTGCACGTTGCGCCGCAGATCGGCGAGGGACGCGGCGCTGCCGTCGTACTCGTCCGGAATCACCGGCCCTCCGTCGAGCCCTTCTTCTGTCACCGACACCCAACGCGTGGCCGGCGTCCATAGGGACTTCATATAGGCCCGGTCGACACCTGGCAGCAGGTAAATCTGATCACTAAGCGCCTGCAGGGTGCGCAGATAGTCGGCGTCGTAGATGTCGCCATTGCGGTGGGCGACGGCGATGCGCAGGGCGTTGCCCAGCCCCGACAGTTCCTTCTGGTTGGCCAGGTAGTTGGCGATGTACGGATGTCCGGTGGGGATCATCTTCTCGAAGCTGGCGTTCAGTTCCAGGCGGGTCGACTGCCAGCCGAGTAGCACAGTGGTCACCAGGCATAGCAACAGCACCCAGTGACGGTGATTGAACAGGGCCCGTTCCACCAGCGAGCCGGAACGGGGATCGAACGCGTCCTGGCCGGACGGAATGGCTTGGCGAGCGGAATTCATGAACTCACTCCAAAGCGGAAACGGCGGACTGCGGCAGGCGCGACAGGCCGGTGAAACCAGCGAGGACCAGGCTGCCGTCGGCGGCCTGAATGATTCCCGAAACCGGTTTGCCCAGAGGTTTTGTGGCCGGGGCGAAGTGGCCTGACGTGCTGGCGAACAGGCCGCCGGCCTGGTTGGCCAGGAGCACACGACCGTCATCCAGGCAGATGGCGTCGCTGAAGGACAGCGGCGCCATCATCGGCAACGCTTCCGCGCTGTCGGCGTCTTTCGCGAGGAGGAAGGCGTGTCCCTTGAGCCCGCCGATCAGCAGCGCCCCGTCGGCACGGCTTGCGAGGGTGAACAGGGTGCCGGCATAAGGGCTCTCCAGTTGCTGGAACTGCTGGCCATCCGGCGAACGCGCCAGGTAGCCCTGCTCGCCGGCAAGGAACCAGGCCACGCCCTGACGGGCCACGGCGTAGAGGTGCAGGCCCATGGGGTTGTCGATGGCGCCCATCACCGAGCGCCAGGTGGTTCCGCCATCCTCGGTGCGCAGGGCAAGGCCGTAGGCCCCCACCACCAGCCCACGCTCGGCGTCGCTGAAGGCCAGGGCCAGGAGGGGCTTATCTGCGCCCTCCTCCACCAGGCGTTCGGCGGTCTGCACCCGAGTCTCGGCAGCTTCGGCGTCCGCCGCAGCCGGCAGTTCATGGCGCGCGGCATCCAGTTCCAGCTGCGCGGCGCGACGGCCGTCGAGCTGCAACGCCCAGTTTTCGCCACCGTCGGTGGTCGCCAGAACCACGCCGGCATGGCCGACCGCCCAGCCATGGCTGGCGTCGACGAACTGCACGGCGGTCAGCCCCACCGACACCGGCACCTGGGCCTGGCGCCAGTGCTGACCGTTGTCGTCGGATAGCAGGACCAGGCCCCGCTCGCCCACCGCCACCAGGCGATCACCGGCGCGGGCCAGGTCGGTGAACACCGCGCGCTCGGCATTGGGCACCTGCATCGCGGGGCTTTCCAGTACATCGCCGACGCCCTTGGCGTCGGCCAGGCAAGGGGCCGCGATCGGCAGGGCGAGGGCCAGCAGCAGGCCGCTCACCTGACGCAATCTGTTCATGTTCTACCTCGAATTCAGCCAGACCCGGGGAGGGCTGGCGCCCTCCCCTAACTTCATCAACGCACGCCACGTCCCGCCATCGCCGCCGGGGAGAACTCCGCCGGCTTGTAACGCTCGACCAGGCCGTACTGCTGGTCCTTGCCGGCGTAAAGGTTCTGGATGAACCAGGCACCGGACACCAGGTCGTAGAAGCCCGAGGACAGTTGGGCCACGGCGGGCAGGTCCGGCATCACAGCCGGCAGCGACCAGAGGGTCTTGGCCAATTGGCCATTGGCATCCCAGCGGTCGCCCAGAAGCGCCTGCCAGGTGTCCTCGTCGAGGTAATAGCGGCCCTTGGGAAGCTGGTGGCGCTTGCCGGGGGCGAGGTCGGCTTCCACTACCCAGACGCGGTGCAGTTCCCAGCGCACGTAGTCGGGGTTCAGGTGATGCTTGTCGAACAGGTCTTCCGGCTTGGCGGCGGTCTGCACTTTGTTGGTGTTGTAGGGGATGTACATCTCCTGCTTGCCCACCAGCTTCCAGTCGAAGCGGTCCATGCGGCCCTGGAACACGCTCAGCTCGTCGAAAGACATCACCCCGGCGGTAGCCGGAGTCGGTGTGTCGCAGCAGGCGTTGGGCAGCTTGCGCACGCGGCGCTGGCCGGTCAGGTAGACGTGGGCCTGGGACTTGTCGCCGTTGAGGTTGGTGCGCCCCATGATCTGCTCGCCGGCACGCAGGGGCGGGCCGACGTTGAGCAGGCGGAACAGCCAGTAGTCACCCTCGAAGGTGGCGGCGCTACCGTCCTGGTAGTAATAGGGCATCTCCTGCACGGCCTTGCCATCAGTGGTCATAACCTGCGCACCATCGGCGGTCATCAGGTAGTGGCGGAAATCCATCGCCACCGAGGTGCCGCGCCAATTCAGCAGGTGGTTCCACATGGCCTCGGCGCCGCTCTTCGGCACCGGGAACGGGATGCCGCCAAAGGCGCCTTCCGGTACCGGGCCGGCGCTGCTGTCCACCAGCTTGGCGTTCTCTGCGTTCTTCAGGGTGTTGTCGTAAACCCACTGCGGCGCCGCAGCGCTTCGGCGTGTGGGGTAGACGTCAATGCGATAGGTTTCGGGGTAACGCTTGAACATGGCCTTGACGCCATCGCTTAGCTTGTCGGCGTACTGGTCCAGGTTCTTCGCGGTGATGCTGTACAGCGGCTTGTCGGCGGCGAAGGGATCGCCGCGCTTGCCACCTTCCTTGAACGACGGGTCCACCTTGGTGTAGCCGCCATCCCAGGCCGGGATGCTGCCGTCGCTGTTGCCGGCGCGCTCCGCGCCCAGCGGGGTCAGGCTCTTGCCCAGGTCATCCACGCTGGCGGCGAGAGCGGGTTGCAGGCCAAGGGCGGCGGCGCCAACCAGGGCCAGACAGAAGCTCTTGAGAGTGAACGGGATAGTCATGCGCAAGTCCCTCAGAAGGTGGTTTTCACGGAGAAGGCCAGGTAGTCCCGGTCCTTCAGCGACTGCTTGAAGGTGAAGTGCGAAACGGAGTCGAGGTTGGTGTCCTCCGAGCCATAGAAGTGGGTGTAGGTCAGGCCCAAGGTGACCCGGTCGAGGTAGGTGGCGCTGACACCGATGTTGAAGTCACCCCCGTTGTCCGGACCGAAGCTTCCCACCACCGACGACTTGCCCAGAGGGAAGTAGCTGATGCCCATCGGCACGCTGAGGTCGACACCGGGGAACACTTGGCGGTAAGTCGGGGTGTAGACCAGCTTCAAGCCGAGGCCGTCGTCGGTGGCACCCGGGTCCAGCGCCGCACGGTTCTTGCTCACGCTGAGCAGGCGGTTCCAGGCGATCTCGCCCACCAGGCTGGCCTCGTTGGAGATGAGCGACGGACCGAGGGAGGCAAGCATGTTCAGGTTGACGTGGGCGGTGCGGCCCACCGCGTAGAGCGGGTTGTCATTGTTGTCGGCGACCACGCCGGGCAGCACTGTCTGGCCGTTGGAAACCAGCGGCATGTTCCAGCGCATGGAGGCCTCACCGGCGAAGCTGAACTCTTCCACCGTAGTGGTGAAGCTCGCGCCCAGCGCGCGGATGTCTTCCGGGTAGACCCAGTAGAACTGGCCCACCTCGCCAGTGGCGAAGTTCGGCCCGGTGGTGCTCGGCTTGAGGTACAGCTTCGGCGTCTTGTCGTGGTACTGGATGGCGTAGAGGCCGTACTCCACGGTGTCTGCGCTGTAGCGCAACTGCAGGCCGCCCTGCCCCGAGCTCCTGGCTTCCTTGTCGTTACCATGGAAGAAGGCTGCAGGGCTGCTCGGGTTGCCACCGAGGAAGGCCGGGAACGGCGCGCCAACGATCAGGCGTTCGTTGCCTTCGCCGAGCACATCACTGACCGAGAAGTAGCTGCCGGCTGCCGGCAGTCGGGTCTCTTCCCACTCGAACTGGTAGAAGGCGCCGAGGGAGACGTCGTCGGTTAGCTGGTAGGTCGTGGACAGCTGGCTGACTGGACGGGTGATCTCCTTGAACTGCGTGTTCGGCACGGAGATGGCCTTGACCACATCCACCGGGGCCATGCCGCCGGCGATGCCGTTTGCACCGAAGAACAGGCTCTCGCCCCAGATCAGGCCGTGGCGGCCGAGGCGCACGGACAGGCTGCGATCCGCCAGATCACCGTTCCAGTAGACGAAGGCATCCAGCAGCTCGCCATCGCCACCGTGAAGGTGGCGGGTGTCATCGGTGAATTCGTTGTAGGCGACCGAGCGTGCGTTGGCGCGGGTCGGATCGTCGTTGTCGTTGTCGTTCTGGTACTCGGTGTCGAACCAACCGGCACCGCTGACTCGGGCACCGAAGTCACGGTAGCCGATGTCCAGTTCGGACAGGATGTCGAGGCGGTTGGAGATCAGCCCCTTGTCGAAGGCGCGGTCGCCGTCGTCCTGGTTCAGGGCGACCTGCCCTTCGGTGAGCTTGTTGCTCTGGTCCTTCAGGCGCCAGGCGGTGCTGTACTTGAGCGTGTTGTCCCAGCGCAGACTCAGGTCCGGATTACCGGTCTGGATCTCGAAGGCGTGGACGGAGGGGACACCGCATACCAAAGCCGCGGCGAGCGTCAGGGTGAACGGCGCACACCGCGATGCGGCGCTATAGCGTATAGCCATCAAACGAACCCTCTTATTGTTCTTGTTGGCGAACTTCTTTAGGCCACACCGACCAGATCAAGGCAGTCCGGACCGGTGTGGTCGAAATGCCGGAGTGGCATCGCGAGGCGGGAATGACCCGGCGATGGCCAAAGGTTGACGTGGCTCGTGGTCTCTGACTAATCGCTTGTCAGGATGCGACCTATCGCGCTTCGCGATACCTGAGGAATGCAGATGGGACACGACACAAGGACCGGCAAGAGGTGAAAGCCTCTGTCCAGAACTGGGGCCCGAAAGGGAAAGGAAGGAGCGAGGGATGGGGTATTGCGCAGCAATACCCTCAGGTGTTTCTAGCGATCGGCAGCAAGCGAACCTTGGTGAAATCAGTCGTCTTCAGGGTCGTATTCATTCACGTTGTTTACCTGGGTATGCAACCGCCCCAGCAATGCAATGAGCGTGTCCACTTCCTCAGTTGACAATCCACTGAGTAACCGGCGCTCGCGCTCGAGCGCCACCTTCAGCACCCGATCATGCAGCTCCCGCCCGCTGGCGGTGAGACTCACGGTATTACGCCGATTATCTTGCGGGTCCACCTGGCTGCTGACATGCCCGGCCGCTTCCAGCGCTTGCAGCGATCGGCTGACGGCACTCTTGTCCAGGCCGATCACTTGGCAGATGCGATTGGCCGTGATGCCGTTCTCCACTGCAAGCATGGACAGCATCCGCCACTCCACGACGCCGATCCCGAAGTGTTTGCGATAGCACTGCGAGGCCCCGGTGGCGAGCTTGTTGGCAAGGAAGGTGAGCAGTGCGGGAACGTAGCGGGCAAGGTTCAGCTGAGAATCGGTGTGCATGGACGAAGCGCCTTACTGACGAGGTGCATGATCAAATTGGTTGACACCGCAACCAATTACTCCGAGGATTACCTCCATCGAAGCGGCGCGGGCATTCGTCCGCATGATATGCCGCCGCGGAACCACACAAAAATAATTATCAGGTCCTTGCCATGAACCACCTCGATTACGCCTACCCCTCCCTGCACTTCCGCCGCAGCGCCCTCCCCGTCTCGTCCTCGGACTAAGCCAGCACCCACACCGGGTTCTCAAATTCCACTTTTTGCAAACACCACTTCAGTGTGGAGGGCCGCGTCATGCTCCAGGTTCGTGTAACCCGAAAAACCCAAGAAGCCGAAGGTATCTGCAGCTTCGAGCTTTGCGCCGCCGATGGTGGTGAACTTCCACCGTTCGAGGCCGGCGCCCATATCGATGTCCACATCGGCGCCGGACTCATCCGCCAGTACTCCCTCTGCAATCATCCGGAGGAACGCCATCGCTACCTGATCGGCGTCCTCGACGACCCCGCCTCGCGCGGCGGCTCCCGGGCGATGCACGAGCGGGTGGTGCAAGGGCAACTGCTCGATATCAGCGAACCCCGCAACCTCTTCGCCCTGGATCACCAGGGCACCCGACATCTGCTGTTCGCCGGTGGCATCGGCATCACACCGATGCTGGCGATGGCCTGCGAGCTGTCCCACCGGGGGGCGGACTTCGAGCTGCATTACTGCTTCCGCTCGCAGGAGCGCGCCGCGTTCATCGAGCAGCTCCGGCACTCGCCCTTTACCGGACGCGTGCACCTGCATGACGACAGCGGCGCCCAGGCGCAGAAGCTGGATGCCGCCGCGCTGCTGGCAAATCCGGATGCCGGCAGCCACCTCTATGTCTGCGGCCCGGGCGGGTTCATGGGCTACATCCTGGGGGCCGCGGATAACGCCGACTGGCCCGAGGCCCAGGTGCACCGCGAATTCTTCGCGGCGACGCCCACCCAACTTGGCACGGATGCCCCCTTCGAGGTCGAGCTGGCCAGCAGTGGCGAGGTCTTCCACATACCCGCCGACCGCAGCGTGTTCGAGGTGCTCGACGAAGCCGGGTTCGCGATCGAGACCTCCTGCGAACAGGGCATCTGCGGTTCCTGCATCACCCGTGTCCTGCAAGGCGTCCCGGATCACCGCGACCAGTTCATGACGGCGGCCGAGCACGCGTGCAACGACCAGTTCACGCCGTGCTGCTCGCGGGCGAAGTCGCCGCGCCTGGTCCTCGACCTCTGAATCCCTATCCAGAACAACAACCGTGAACCATGGAGATCACCATGAGTGCATCCGCTGCTGAATCGCTCGCCTACGAGGCCAGCTCCCCCTCCGTACCCAGATTCCCGCTGGACCAGTGGTACGTGGCGGCCCTGGGCTGGGAACTGAAGGACCAACCCCTCGGCCGGACCCTATTGAACAAGCCCGTGGTGCTGTTCCGCACCGCCGATGGCCAGGTCGCGGCACTGGAAGACCGCTGTTGCCACCGGGCGCTGCCCCTGTCCAATGGCACCCTGGAAGAACGTGGCGTGCGCTGTGGCTACCACGGGCTGCTGTTCAACGCCGAGGGCAAATGCCTGGAAATCCCCGGCCAGGACAAGCTGCCCAGCAAGGCCAAGGTACCGGCCTACCACGTTCGCGAGCAGGACCGGATCGTGTGGATCTGGTTCGGCAGTGAGGCCCATCCGCAGCCCACCTGCGAACCGCCGGTGTATGACGTCCACAGCAGTGGCAAGTACCTGTTCGATGGCGACGTCTACCACTACGACGCGCCCTATCAGCTCATCCATGACAACCTGATGGACCTCAGCCACCTAGGCTATGTCCACCTGCACACCATCGGCGGCAATGCCAGCATCCACATGAATGCGCAGATGAAAGTGGAAGAGGTGGGCGACGTGGTCCGCGTCGTTCGCCACATGCCGGACTCGGTGCCGCCACCCACCTACACCGCCGCCTTCCCCTTCAAGGGCAATGTGGATCGATGGCAGGAGATCGAATTCCACGTCAGCCACCTGCGCATCTGGACCGGTGCGGTGGATGTGCGCACCGACGCCCTGGACGACCCGGATCGTGGCGGTTTCCACATGCGTGGTTTCCATGGCGTGACCCCGGAGACGGAGTCCACCAGCCACTACTTCTGGACCATGGCCACCAACCCGAAGAGCGACCCGGAGGCGGTCAAGGCCAAGGTCATCGAGCAAACCATCCTGACCTTTGACGAAGACAAGATAGTGGTCGAGGCGCAGTACCGGAACATGTGCCGCTTCGGCGGCCGCCCCATGCTCGACATCCACGTCGACGCAGGCGCCAACCGCGCGCGGCGAATCATCGAACAGCTTCGCCACTCCACCCGTTGAGTGCACGGCGGGTGTTCCCGGCTGGATGAGCCCCGCCCCTTTTTTCCCGATTCGCGCAAATCCCATGCGCATCCAAGGAGGTCTCATGTCTGATAATCGTGGTGTCGTTTATCTCGGAGCGGGCAAGGTCGAAGTCCAGAAGATCGACTACCCCAGAATGCAGGACCCTCGCGGCAAGAAGATCGAACACGGGGTCATCCTGAAAGTCGTCTCCACCAACATCTGCGGCTCGGACCAGCACATGGTGCGCGGCCGTACCACCGCCCAGGTCGGCCTGGTGCTCGGCCACGAGATCACCGGTGAGGTGATCGAGAAGGGTAGCGATGTCGAGAACCTGAAGATCGGCGACCTGGTTTCCGTGCCCTTCAACGTGGCCTGCGGCCGCTGCCGCTCCTGCAAGGAAATGCACACCGGCGTGTGCCTGACCGTCAACCCGGCCCGTGCCGGCGGCGCTTACGGCTATGTCGACATGGGCGACTGGACCGGCGGCCAAGCCGAGTACGTGCTCGTCCCTTACGCTGACTTCAACCTGCTCAAGCTGCCGGATCGCGACAAGGCCATGGAGAAGATCCGTGACCTGACCTGCCTCTCCGACATCCTGCCCACCGGCTACCACGGCGCGGTCACCGCCGGCGTCGGCCCAGGCAGCACCGTGTATGTCGCTGGCGCCGGCCCCGTCGGTCTCGCCGCTGCCGCCTCCGCCCGTCTGTTGGGCGCTGCCGTGGTCATCGTGGGTGACGTGAACCCAGTGCGCCTGGCCCACGCCAAGGCCGTCGGCTTCGAGATCGCCGACCTGTCCCTGGACACCCCGCTGCACGAGCAGATCGCCGCGCTGCTGGGCGAGCCAGAAGTGGATTGTGCGGTCGATGCAGTGGGCTTCGAAGCCCGTGGTCACGGCCATGAAGGCGCCAAGCACGAGGCCCCGGCCACCGTCCTCAACTCGCTGATGCAGGTCACCCGCGTGGCCGGCAAGATCGGTATCCCCGGCCTCTACGTCACCGAAGACCCGGGCGCGATGGATGCCACCGCCAAGATCGGCAGCCTGAGCATCCGCTTCGGCCTTGGCTGGGCGAAATCCCACAGCTTCCACACCGGCCAGACCCCGGTGATGAAGTACAACCGCGCGCTCATGCAAGCGATCATGTGGGACCGCATCAACATCGCCGAAGTGGTGGGCGTGCAGGTCATCAGCCTGGACGACGCACCGCGTGGCTACGGCGAGTTCGATGCCGGCGTACCGAAGAAATTCGTCATCGACCCGCACAAGACCTTCAGCGCGGCCTGACCGCTGAACCGGGCCGATTCGGACAGGTCACCCGCCCCGAACCGGCCCATCCCTCGGACCTGCTGGCCAGGTCCGAGTCCCCTTGCATGCACGACTGACAACAACAAGAAGGTATCGACATGTACATCCTGCTCTCCCTCCGTTGTGGGGCGGTTTCGGCTGCCCGTCGTTTGAATCCCCTTCCCTTCCAGTACCAGGGAGCCTGATCACATGAGCCAGACGATTGGGCAACAGATGGATGAAAAACCCATGGCCGGGTTTCAATGGGGCGTCATCGCGCTCTGCTTCCTGATCAACATGCTCGACGGCTTCGACGTGCTGGTGATGGCCTTCACTGCCGCATCGGTGGGCGCCGACTGGGGCCTGAGCGGCACCCAGCTCGGCTATCTGCTGAGTGCGGGACTCGTGGGCATGGCGATCGGTTCACTGTTCATCGCGCCCTGGGCCGACCGCTTCGGCCGCCGCCCGCTGATCCTCGCGTGCGTGAGCATTGCCGGACTGGGCATGCTGGCGTCGTCCCGGGCAACCTCGCCGGAGATGCTGGCGGCCCTGCGCCTGATCACCGGCCTCGGCATCGGTGGAATCCTGGCTAGCAGCTACGTCATCGCCGGCGAGTACGCCAACAGCAAATGGCGGGGCCTCGCAATCAGCCTGCAATCCACCGCCTATGCCCTGGGCGCGACCGTGGGCGGCATCATCGCGGCGCAGATCATCCCCACGCTGGGCTGGCGTTCGGTCTTCTTCTACGGCGGCATCGTGACGCTCCTGACCCTCCCGTTGCTCGCGCTGTGGCTGCCGGAGTCCCTGGCCTTCCTGGTGTCCCGCCAGCCAGCAGGTGCGCTGGAACGCATCAACCGGTTGCTGAAGCGTGTGGGGCTCGCTCCGGCGACGCAACTGCCCGCCACCCAGGAGGCCTCGCGCAAGCCCCTCAAGGAAAGCTTCGCCGAGCTGTTCTCCCCGCAGCTCCTGCGCTCCACGCTGTTGATCTGGGCGGCGTTCTTCCTGGTGATGTTTGGCTTCTACTTCGTGATGAGCTGGACGCCTCGCCTGCTGGTCGCGGCCGGCCTGTCGAACCAGCAGGGCATCACCGGCGGCGTGCTGCTCAACGTCGGCGGCATCTTCGGCACGGCCCTGGTGGGGCTCCTGGCCGCACGCTTCCGCCTCCCTCGCGTGCTGATGGTCTACCTGCTGGTGAACGCCGTCCTGTTAGCCGCGTTCGTGCAGTTCACCCACAACCTGGACCTCGCCTTCGTCGTGGTGCTGCTGATCGGTGTGTTCGTCAACGGCTGCGTCGCCGGCCTCTACGCGCTCACCCCGTCCATCTATGACGCGGCGCAACGGGTGACCGGTCTCGGCTGGGGAATCGGCATAGGCCGCATGGGCGCCATCCTGTCCCCCCTGGTGGCCGGCCGCCTGATCGATGCGCAGTGGCAACCCGCCGACCTGTACGTCCTGTTCGCGCTGGCATTCGTCCTGGCGGCGCTGGTGATCTGGTTGCTGAAGCCCCGAAGGGCCCTGCAGCTCCGCTCCGCGACCAGCGCCTGAGTCGACACCCGCCTACAACAAGAACAGGACAGACCCATGCACATTCCATCCAGACGCCTGGGGCTCGATGCCCTGGGCGTAGCGGCATCATTCGCCGCGGCCAACGCTTTCGCGGGCTTCGTCGACGACGGCAGCCTCACCCTCACCTCCCGAAACTACTATCTGGATCGGGACTACAAGGGGGCCACCCCTTATCCGGCAGCTCGTGAGTGGGCCCAAGGGTTCATCCTGCGGGCCAACTCCGGCTTCACCGAGGGAACTGTGGGCTTCGGCCTGGACCTCACCGGCATGCTGGGCATCAAGTTGGACTCCTCGCCGGACCGCGCCGGCACGCAGCTGCTGCCCCTCGACCCGCAGACCCGCGAGGCCAAGGATGACTATTCGGAACTGGGGGCAACGCTGAAGGCGAAGCTCTCGAAAACCCGTCTGTCGGTGGGCACCCAGTTCCCCGCCCTGCCAGTCATCACCGCAAGCCCGGCCCGGCTGCTGCCGCAGTCCTTCCGTGGCGCCTATGTCGTTTCCGAAGACATCGACCGACTGACCCTGCACGCCGGGCGCCTGGACCGTATGAACCTGCGCGACTCGACCAACTATCAGCCCATCGCGCTGGCCTCCCCCAACGGGCGGTTCAAGGTGGGTGCCAGTTCCGAGCGGTTCGACTTCATCGGCGGCGACTATCGCTGGAGCGACAGCCTAACCTTGCGCTACTACCACGCGGAGCTGAAAGACATCTTTGAGCAGGACTTCGCCGGCGCGATCCACCTCGTCCCCCTGGGGCCGGGGCGCTTGAAGACCGACATCCGGGTCTACGACAGCCGGGAGAACGGTCGCGCGGAAGCCGGCAGGGTCGACAACCTGAATGCCGGCGCCATGTTCAGCTACCAGCTCGGCGCGCACACACTGGGCGCGGGATACATGCATCTGACCGGCGATACCGCCATGGCATACCTCGCCGGTGGCGAGCCGGCGGTCCTCAGCGACGGCACCATGAGCGCCGACTTCGTCAACCCCAAGGAACGGACCTGGGTCGCCCGATACGACTACGACTTCGCTGCCGTCGGAATCCCGGGCCTGACCGGCATGGCCCGCTATCTCCGAGGCAGCAACATCGACTTGCCGAAACTGGGGGGAACAAACCTCAGCGAGTCCTCTAAGGATTTGGAACTGGCCTACGTCATTCAGTCAGGTCCGGCGAAGGGTCTTGCACTCCGCTTGCGTCATGCGGCTTATCGCAATGAACAGAGCGCGGCCTCGTCCTTCAGGAGTGACAATGAAACCAGGATCAATGTCGATTACACACTGAAAATCTGGTAGAGCGCAGGTTCGCACGTATCACTGCCATGAAAATGCGGAATCCCCAGGATCAATTCATCCATTAACTGGCCTGATCGTGGAATCGGCCGGTAGGTGCCCGCCATGAAGGGCACCTACCGGCCAAAAGCAGACGCTCAAAGCATCTAGAAAAGCAGGGAAGATTCACCTCCCCTCTCATTGCGTGGCTAACATAATCGCTAGGCATCGGGATGCGATTTCACAGAAATCACACCAGGAGAACTAAGTGATTGCACATCGCTATCTTTTTGCACTTTCCGTCTTGCTCTTCGCCTCCAACGGACAGGCCTTTGCGCAGTCGAGCGCCGAATCCCGAGTGGATAAGCTTGAGGAAACCGTTCGCATCCTGGAGCGTCGCGTAGACACGCTTGAGGATCAACTGCGCCAGCGAAATGCTGCTCCCTCCATTCCACCAGACAAAGTTAACTGGCGAAGGCTTCAAAAGGGGCTATCGGAGGCAGACGTGGAAAGGTTGCTCGGTAGCCCTACAAAGGTAGATGCGTTTGGCTCCTTCACGATTTGGCACTACGGCGATCAGGACGGAGGGGAGGTGGAATTCGATGCCAACAGCCGCACTGTCCAAGGCTGGCACGAACCGTGATGTGAATCGCAGAGACGTAACCCTTCATTCAACGGGACGCCTATTGGCCGGTTCAGGCCACCTGTGAGTGGGTGCAACGGGTCGGAAGCAGTCACTGGCGAACATCTGCTATTGGCCGGTTGCGGCCTTTCAAGAGAAGGTGCTCTGGGCTGTGCAACAGCCGATATGGAATGGCACCCACCAGCTAAGTAAAGGTCGTCCAACAAGCGAAGCTCCAGCGGCGCCCTCTTCCCGCCCTCCCTTCAGTTTCCTTGCTGAACGATGGCACACCACTTGCTGACACCAGCATTCCGAACTTCCTCCAACGGCGGAGACAGTTCATAGACGATGGCGTCGCTCCCGGTCACCAATCCCATGGTGACTGGGGCGGCGCCTTTTTCGTTCAGTGGTGGGACAAACAACATGACCGACAAGAGTTGCACCCGTAACGACAACCTCGCCTGGGTCGCGGGCAGCGATGCCCCGGAAAAGCGCACGGTGAACCTGGGCTTCATGGCCCTTTCCGACTCCGCCTCGCTGATCGTCGCGGCCACCCAGGGTTTCGCCCAGCCCTATGGCCTGACCCTGGAGCTGAAGCGACAGACCTCCTGGGCCGGCCTGCGTGACCGGCTGTTGAGCGGCGAACTGGACGCCGCGCACGCGCTCTATGGACAGGTCTATGGCACCCACCTGGGACTGGGTGGCGCCCCTACCGAAATGGCAATCCTCATGGGGCTGTGCCAAAACGGCCAGGCGATCAACCTCTCCGAACCACTGCGTCAGGCAGGCGTGACCCGTGCCGACACCCTCGCCGCCCGGGTAAGCCAACACGGTACAAAGTTGACCTTCGCCCAGACCTTTCCCACCGGCACCCATGCCATGTGGCTGCACTACTGGCTTGCGGCCCAAGGCATCCATCCGCTGGAGGACGTGAACACTGTGGTGCTGCCACCCGCGCAGATGGTCCAGCACCTCAAGACCGGGCACATCGACGGTTTCTGTGCTGGCGGTCCCTGGGGCGCATTAGCAGTGGATGAGAAACAGGGCTTCACCCTGGCCACCAGCCAGATGATCTGGCCCGACCACCCGGAAAAGGTGCTCGCCTGCACGCGCGCCTTCGTGGAGCAGTACCCCAACACTACCCGCGCCCTGACCATGGCAGTGCTGGAGGCCAGCCGCTTCATCGACGCCAGCGACGAGAACAAGCGCAGCACCGCCCAACTGATCAGCGGTGGCGAGTACCTCGATGCACCACTCTCGGCCATCGAGCCGCGTTTTCTCGGTTTCTACGAGGACGGCCTCGGCTACGCCTGGCGCGATGCTCACCCCCTGCGCTTCTTTGCCGGCGGTGAGGCGACCATGCCCTGGCTGTCCGATGGCATGTGGTTCATGACCCAGTTCCGTCGCTGGGGGCTGCTCAGGGACGACCCGGATTACTTCGGCGTGGCCCGTCGAGTCCACCAGCTTGCGCTCTACCGCGAAGCGGCCGAAGCGCTGGGCATAGCGGTACCCGAGCACCCCATGCGCAGCTCCAGGCTGTTCGATGGCCGGATCTGGGACGGCACCGACCCGGCCGGCTACGCCCGCAGCTTTGCTATCCACGCCCGCAGCGCCGCCACTACGGCCGCTTCCCTCTGACGCCAGGAGTTGACCACAGCATGCTCCGCATTCTCCTGATCGACGACACCCCGAAGAAAGTCGGCCGTCTACGCAATGCCCTCGTCGAGGCCGGTTTCGACGTCATGGACGAAACCGGCCTGACCATCAACTTGCCCGAGCGGATCGAAGCCGCGCGCCCCGATGTCGTACTGATCGACACCGAGTCCGCCGGCCGCGACATGATGGAACAGGTTGTGATGGTCAGCCGCGACCGGCCCCACCCCATCGTCATGTTCACCGACGACCACGATCCCGACCTGATGCGCCAGGCGATCCGGGCCGGTGTCAGCGCCTACGTGATCGAGGGCATTCACACCGAACGCCTGCGGCCGATCCTGGACGTGGCCATGGCACGTTTCGAAGCTGACCAGGCCCTGCGCGTCCAGTTGCTGGTACGGGATACCCAATTGGCCGAACGCAAACGCATCGAGTTGGCCAAGGGCCTACTGATGAAGATGAAAAGCTGTGACGAGGATGCGGCCTACACCTTGATGCGTCGCCAGGCCATGGGACGCCAACAACGATTGATCCAGGTGGCCGAGCAGATCATCGCCACGCACGAGATGCTCGGCGTCTGACGGACAAGTAGCACGATCGCCAGCCCCTACACGAAACCTGACCTGTAGGGTGCGCCATGCGCACCGACTCTCGCACCGGGACCAAGGTCCGCCCCAACTCAGGCCACGCTCGGTGCGCGCGGCGTACCCTACTGTTGCCACAGTCGCTTTGCATCCCGACACCCAGCGGCCGGACGAACCAAAACCGATCAGGCCGTTCCACCCTCGCACGCATATGGCCCAACCCTGCCGGTTCGCCCGTTTGCTCTCCCAACCACCAAGCTGCTGATTTACAAGGCATTCACCGGTCTTCGGCGTCCACCGCAACCGCGTTCTCAAGATGACTGGAGAATCTGGCAAGGCGTTTGCAATCTCACCTGCAGATTCTTGCGTAGCGCGCCAACGGCGGTGGGCCGCGGATCACGGACAACGGCGTCCGTCAGAGTTCCTTCCCCTATTGGGAGCTCTGGCGTACGCCGTTTTTGTTTTGCCCTCCATTCAGGACAACACCATGAGCGAACGTGATTCCAAAGACCCGGTGAACAACAGTCGCCGTAACTTCCTCAAGCAATCGATCGCCATTGCCGGCACGGTCGGTGGCGTGACCGCCCTCGGCCTCTCCGCCCCCGGTTTCTTGCGCAGCGCGGCCTGGGCCGCCGGCTCGGATGCACCGGAAAAGGCCGCTCTGAAGGTCGGCTTCATTCCCCTCACCGATTGCGCCTCGGTGGTCGTGGCCGCCACCCAGGGCTTCGCTGCCAAGTACGGCCTGTCCATCACACCCAGCAAGGAAGCTTCCTGGGCGGGCGTGCGCGACAAGCTGAACACCGGCGAGCTGGATGCCTCCCACGTGCTCTACGGCATGATGTACAGCTCCCAGCTCGGCGTCGCCGGCCCGCAAAAGAACATGGCCGTACTCATGGGGCTGAACCAGAACGGCCAGGCCATCACCCTCTCCCGCCAATTGAAAGAAGCCGGCGTGACCAATGGTGAGCAGCTCGCTGCCCATATCAAGAAAGGCGGCAACCCGCTGACCTTCGCCCAGACCTTCCCCACCGGCACCCACGCCATGTGGCTCTACTACTGGCTGGCCAGCCACGGCATCAACCCGCTGACCGATGTGAAAACCATCACCGTGCCGCCGCCGCAGATGGTCGCCAACATGCGCGTCGGCAACATGGACGGCTTCTGCGTCGGCGAGCCCTGGGGCGCGCGGGCGATCTTCGACAAGATCGGCTTCACCGCCACCACCACCCAGCAGATCTGGGCGGACCATCCGGAAAAAGTGCTGGGCTGCTCGCGCGACTTCGTTGAGCAGAACCCCAACACCGCACGGGCCCTGGTGATGGCCCTGCTCGACGCCAGCCGCTTCATCGAGGCCAGCGACGAGAACAAGAAGGCCACCGCCAAACTCATCGCCGGCAAGGCCTACGTCAACGCCCCGGTGGACGTCATCGAACAGCGCTTCCTCGGACACTACGAGGACGGCCTGGGCAACAAATGGGAAGACAAGCACGCCATGGCCTTCTGCAAGGACTGCAACGTGAACTTCCCCTGGCTCTCCGACGGCATGTGGTTCATGACCCAGTTCAAGCGCTGGGGCCTGATCAAACAGGATCCGGACTACGCCGCCATCGCCGCCCAGGTCAACCAGACCAAGCTGTTCAGTGAGGCGGCCAGTGCTCTCGGCCTGCCGGTTCCGGCCAGCCAGATGCGCGGCAGCACCCTGATGGACGGCAAGTTGTGGGACGGCTCGAACCCTGCCGCCTACGCCCAGTCCTTCGCCATCAAAGCCTGACCCGGGAGGTAACGATGAACGCTCCGGTAAATCCTCCGCTGCCGCTGCCGGCCAAGGCTGCACCCAGCTCGGCTCCACGCTTGGTCAGACCAGGCGCCGAGCTATTCAACAACCTGGCGAGGGCGCTGGTCCCACCACTGCTCGGCCTGCTGCTGTTCATTGGCCTCTGGGCCCTGGTGGCGGCGCGCAGCGAAGGGTTGCCGGGGCCACTGTCGACCTGGCATTCGGCGCTGGAACTCTTTGCCGACCCCTTCTACGACAACGGCCCCAACGACATGGGCATCGGCTGGAACATCCTGCATTCGCTGGGCCGCGTCGGCCTGGGCTTCGGTATGGCGGCGCTGGTGGGCATACCCCTGGGCTTCGCCATCGGCCGCTTCACCTTCCTGGCCGGGATGCTGTCCCCCATCATCAGCCTATTGCGCCCGGTGTCGCCGTTGGCCTGGCTGCCCATCGGCCTGCTGGTGTTCGAGGCCGCTGGCCCCGCGTCGATCTGGGTGATCTTCATCAGTTCGATCTGGCCGATCATCCTCAACACTGCCGCCGGGGTGGCCAGCGTGCCGCAGGACTACCTCAACGTGGCGCGGGTGCTGAAGCTCTCCGAGTTCAAGGTCCTCACCCGCATCCTGTTCCCCGCCGTGTTGCCTCACCTGATGACGGGCATCCGCCTGGCCATTGGTGTCGCCTGGCTGGTGATCGTGGCGGCGGAAATGCTCACCGGCGGCACCGGCCTGGGCTTCTGGGTGTGGGACGAATGGAACAACCTGAACGTCGAGCACATCCTCATCGCCATCATCATCGTCGGTCTGGTTGGCCTGGCCCTGGAACAGAGCCTGCTGTGGCTGGCCAAGCGCTTCGACTACAACAACTGACCATTCCTGTAGGAGCGAGCTCTGCTCGCGAACCGCATTGGCGAGCAAGCTCGCTCCTACGAAGAGCAGGAGAACCCTGATGAACAAGTTCGTCGAGCTGACCGGCGTCAGCAAACACTTCGATACGCGCAAGGGACGCTTCCAGGCCCTCAGCGACGTCAACCTGAGCATCGCCCGTGGCGAGTTCGTCTCGCTGATCGGCCACTCCGGCTGCGGCAAGTCCACCGTGCTCAACCTGATCGCCGGCCTGCTGGACGCCAGCACAGGTGGGTTGATCTGCAATGGCCGGGAAATCGACGGCCCTGGCCCAGAGCGCGCCGTGGTGTTCCAGAACCACAGCCTGCTGCCCTGGATGACCTGCTTCGGCAACGTCTACCTGGCTGTGGAGCGGGTCTTCGGCGCCCGCGAAAGCAAGGCCCGGCTCAAGGAGCGTACCGCCGCAGCGTTGCAGATGGTCGGCCTGGACCATGCGGCGCACAAGCACCCCAATGAAATCTCCGGCGGCATGAAACAGCGCGTGGGCATCGCCCGTGCGTTGGCGATGGAACCCAAGGTGCTGCTGATGGACGAGCCCTTCGGCGCGCTGGATGCGCTCACCCGCGCGCACCTGCAAGACGAGTTGCTGCGCATCGTCGGCGAGACCCACAGCACCGTGGTGATGGTCACCCATGACGTGGACGAGGCCGTGCTGCTCTCCGACCGCATCGTGATGATGACCAATGGCCCGGCGGCCACCGTCGGCGATATCGTCCAGGTCGAGCTGGCGCGCCCACGCGACCGCCTGGCCCTGGCCAACGATGCCCGCTATCACGAGTACCGCACCGCGGTGCTGGAGTTCCTCTACCAACGCCAGCAGCGCCCCGCCGCCTAGGTATCCGCCCTGCCCTTCGCGAAAGCCCGGCCCCGTGCCGGGCTTTCGCGTTTTCACTTCCCCGCATGCCCCATGCAAGGGCCCCCGAACCCGGCTTCGCACCCCACCAATGCAACCTTGCCCGCGCATGTGCATCACGTAATCGCCAAATGTTCTTGGCGCCAAACAAACATCATGTAAATCAAGTAGTTGAACAAACTGGCACAGTGCCTGCTAAGACCTTCCCCGGTCAGCACAACGGCGTGTCTGCCACTCAACCGACAACGACGTCGCGGAATCCCCTCTCCACCAGGAGCGCGGACACCGTGACGTTTTTTTTTGCGCTTTTCAGACCTAGGAAGACCGCTATGCACATGCTGAAACCCGCTCTGCTGTCGCTGGCCGTTGCCGGCACCAGTCACGCCGCCCTGGCCGCAGAGGACGTTAGCAACCTGTTCACTGGGGGCAAAGCCATCCTCGATGCCCGCTACCGCTTCGAGAACGTCGACCAGAACAACAACCTGCGCGACGCCAATGCCCAGACCCTGCGCACCCGCGTCGGCTTCCAGATGGGCAAGTGGTACGGCCTCTCAGGTCTGGTGGAAGTGGACAACGTCAGCCGCCTCGGCGATGCCGCCTACAACAGCACCCGCAACGGCCAGACCAACTACGCCATGGTGGTCGACCCCGACGGCACCGAAGTCAACCAGGCCCTGCTGCGCTATGACCAGGCCTTCGGCAGCGCCGTGCTGGGCCGCCAGCGCATCAACCTGGACAACCAGCGCTTCGTCGGCGGCTCGGCCTGGCGGCAGAACGAGCAGACCTACGACGCGGCTCTCGCTCAACTCAAGCCCCTTGATGGCCTGACCCTGACCTACAGCTACCTGGACAACATCAACACCATTTTCGGCCCGGAAAACGGCCGCTTCGATAACCGTACCAACCCCGCCAACATCGAAGGCCACAGTCACCTGTTCAATGCCCAGTACCTGGTGCGGCCGGAACTCGCAGTGACCGCCTACAGCTACCTGCTCGGCCTGGACAACATTGCGACCACTGCGACCTCCCCACTGGGCAGCCTGTCCAGCCGGACCAGCGGCCTGCGGCTGAACGGTGCGCTGGCCGGTTTCAGCTATGCGCTGGAGTACGCACGCCAGCAGGACTACGCCGACAACCCGCTGGACCTGGACAGTGAGTACTACCTGGCGGAACTGGGGTATGTCTTCAAGGGCGTACAGCTCAAGGGCGGCTACGAGGTACTGGGCGGCGACAGCGGCCCCGGCAACCGTGCGTTCCAGACGCCGCTGGCAACCAAGCACATCTTCCAGGGCTGGGCCGACCAGTTCCTCACCACGCCGGCCGACGGCATCGAGGATGCCTACCTGGGGTTCACCGCGCCATTGGCGGGCGGCAGCCTGCAAGCCTGGTACCACGACTTCGACACCGAGCAGGGCAGCGACAGCTACGGCAGCGAGATCGACCTGTCCTACGCCCATCCGATTCCAGGTGTGAAAGGTCTGGTCGGACTGCTCAAGTACGCCAGCTACGACTCGGATGATCGAGCCCGCACGGTCGATACCGACAAGCTCTGGGTGCAGGTGCAATACACCTACTGACAGTAACTGACGGGTACTCGGTGTGCGGGCGTCTTGCCCCACACCGATCCTGTCGGACCGTCCGCGAGGACGTGGCACAACCATGAACAACGGACAGTCTTCACTTCACGTGGGAATCCAACCATGAGCAATCTCGCTGACTCCCGTGTAACTGGAATCGACGGAGCGACCAGACTCGTTCAGGACCTCCAGCGAACGCCTCGGCAACGGACAACCTATCCGCCATTCGAGCCAGGTATCGCCCTGGTCGCCAGCATTCAACATGGTGCTTGGCTACCCATCGGTACCGCGCTTGGTGCTGCGGTCTGCGCGCATGCAGGTCAGCCCGCAATGGCCTTTGGGCTTGTTCTGGGAACACTCTACCTGGCCATCTCCCAGCAGCTTCACCAGACCCGCCAGCGCTACAGCGAGGCCTTCTGGTTCGACGAATTGGCACGCCTGCTCCGCACCCCATCCGCCAGCGATCAGGCGACCCTGTTGGTCGAGTGCAGTGAACGTCTGCGCGGCAATGATCGCCTGAACAGCGAGGTGCGCTTTGCCAGCCAGGCGCTGGAACAGTTGGCGCAGCAAGCCAATGTCCAGGGCAGCGAGCAAAGCCAGCGAGTGAACATGATCGCAGCCGCCAGCGAACAGATTGAACGCAGCCTGGCCAGCGTGGACGAAATGGCCAGCAGCGCCCGCTCGGATTTCGCGGCCGCCCATGCCCAGGGCGAGGACGGATGCCGGGCGGCGCGGGAACTGGGGACTGGGATGGCTGACATACGCAGCAGCCTCGGCGACACCGCCCGAGCGGTGACGCAATTGCTGCAGAGCACCGCGCTCGTCGAGCAGTCGGTACAGGGAATCCAGGACCTGGCTAAGCAAACCCAGCTACTGGCCCTGAACGCCTCGATCGAGGCGGCCCGTGCCGGCGAGCAAGGTCGTGGCTTCGCGGTAGTGGCGGACGAGGTTCGGCAGATGGCTACCGCTACCGACAGGACTACGCGCGACATCATCGCCGCCGCCACATCCATCTCTGGTGCTGTGAACCAGGTAAGCAAGGAAGTCGAACATCATCGCGAGCTGCTGGAGCGTGGTAGCGGCCAGAGCAACAGCCTCGCCGAGAGCCTTGACCGGCTGGCCCGCAAAAGCCAGGAGAACCTGCAGCGCTTCGACAACATGCAACAGGCGCTGGTCGAACATCACCAGGCGAACCAGGACCTCGGTGAGCAGCTGCAACAGATCAGTACCAGCCTTCAGGTGCAAAGCAGACAGACCCACGACCTGCATGACCTGACCCGCTACCTCACCCGACTCACAGGGGGAGCAACGCCATGATCATGCAGAGCCTGCCCACACTGGCCGTATTGGCCGCCCTGGCCACGTTTTGCATGGTCCTGTGGCTGGCCGATCGACGCCGACAGTTCCGCAAGCGAGAAGAGATAGGCGCGACGTTGCAGTTGGGCCTAGTACTCATGCAGGGCGTCCAGCGCCATCGTGCGCTAGGTGCTCAGGCCAGTGTTGAGGCCGTGCACCACCGCCGGAAGCTTGAAGCTGAACTGGAACATTCCTGGCGGGCCTGGACCGTGTCGGAGCACTATCGAACCTGGCAAGGCCTGCTGCGCACGCCTGAGGACTTCGATGGGCATTGCCGTTTGCTGGAGCAACTGCTCGCCCACATTCAGCAACTGGACTTGCAACGCTGCCACCTGCTGGCACTCACACCGGAGGTCGCCGAGCGGTGCTGGCAAGTCGAAGAGCTCGGCCGACTGCGCGGCCTTTCGATTCGCGCGGCAGCCCCGGAACACTGCCCGTTGGAGCTTCGTATCCAGCTGCAATACCTGCACGACCGGCTTCTCAAGGATGCGGACGGGCCCCTTCGCAATGCTCTGGGGCGCGTGTCCAATGAACTTCTGGGCGTACAACGAACCACGCTCCAGCCAGCCGATTTGTATGCCTTGCTCACGCCGCTGATTGACGCACGAATCGAAGCCATCCAACGCAATGTTTGAACTCCAAGACACCTTCTAACCTCGCGACCTGGTCCTTCAAAGGAAGCTTTGAGCAAACCGACCTGTTCGACTACATCCGCTTTTACAAACACCGCCACTACTCGACGCTGGACTATCTCAGTTCGATGCAGTTTGAGCGGCGCGATGCGGGCAAGAACTCTTAACTACCTGTCCACGAGTTCCGGGACAGACCAATAGCGACGGTCTCCTGAAGGCCAACCCTCTTGATCGAATCAAAAACATCGAGCGCGATCAGAATGACGATTCTGCTGACCCATTTACGCGGGAGGAGCTGGATCTGCTCACGAAGGTGAAAACTACCCGCCAGCAGGACATCAGCATGATCCTGTTCGATTGCTGGGCGGGATTGTCCCTATCAGAACTGATCGCGTTGGGCTGGGATGATGTTGACCTTGAAGCCGGCACAGTCTGGGTACGGCGCGCCAGGGTCGCGTCAGAGTACAAGGTTCCAAAGGAAAAAAGCCGGAACCGACTGGTCGAGCTGATTGATCCGGCCCTGGAGTACCTCCGAAGACACTTCGACGAAACCGGAAACCTGCCCGCCGTCACCATAGAAGTTGTGCAACGCGATAACGTGACGACGAAGACAGAGGACGTTCGCTTTGTATTCCGCAACGGGGTCAGCGGTGAACCCTGGCATGCTTCAAGCGTGGGCCGTTGGTTCGCAGGGCATTTGAAGCGCGCGGGTATCCGCCATCGCGGACCAAACCAGTGCCGGCACACGTTCGCAAGTCAGGCGCTGTCCAGCTACGTACCAGTGGACTGGGTGGCGCGCCAACTGGGACATACCGATACCACCATGGTGAAGAAACACTATGGCCGGTGGATCCCCTCGGACACTCGGAGCATGGCTGGGATCGTTTCGCAGATGATGGAATTCCGGGCGGACGAGAGCAGTGCCTAGCGGTTTGGAAGACGCCGTTTTTGCCCCAAATTTGCCCAAAACCCAAATCCCAGAAAGCAAAAACCCCTGACTTCGCTAGGAATATCAGGGGTTTGCTTGAATCGGAAAGTGGCGGTGAGGGTGGGATTCGAACCCACGATACGGTTTCCCGTATACACACTTTCCAGGCGTGCTCCTTCAACCGCTCGGACACCTCACCGGAATCTCTTCGAGGCGTTGGCCCCGTCGAGGTGCGCTAATTTAGTGGAGAGCTTTCTGGAATGCAAACACTTTTTTCATAAATTTCATGCGTTTATGAAAAAAGATTCGCATGCCAATTTCCATTTCCACTGTCAAGTGGCCAAGAAGGGGCTTCGGACGCGTTCGAGTGGGGGCGACGCGAGGGGTGACTCGCTGGTCAGTCTCAGTCCTTTACCTCCACGGTGGCGCTGAGTAACGTCGGTCCACTTCTTAACAAGGAACCTGCCATGAGTGAGCTGATCTCCTACCAACTCGAAGACGGCATCGCCACCCTGACCCTCAGTAACGGCAAGGTGAATGCCATCTCCCCGGATGTGATCGCTGCCTTCAACGCTGCGCTGGATCGCGCCGAACAGGACCGCGCCATCGTGATCATCACCGGCCAGCCGGGAATTCTTTCCGGCGGCTACGACCTCAAGGTGATGACTTCCGGTCCGCAGAACGCCGTTGCCCTGGTCGCTGCCGGGTCCACCCTGGCTCGCCGCATGCTGGCGCATCCCTACCCGGTCATCGTCGCCTGCCCGGGGCATGCCGTAGCCAAGGGTGCGTTCATCCTGCTGTCGGCGGATTACCGCATCGGCGTCGAAGGCCCATTCAACATCGGCCTGAACGAAGTGCAGATCGGCATGACCATGCATCACGTCGGCATCGAACTGGCCCGTGATCGCCTGCGCAAGTCCGCCTTCCACCGCTCGGTGATCAACGGCGAGATGTTCGATCCGCAAGGCGCGCTGGATGCCGGCTTCCTCGACAAGGTCGTGCCCGTCGAGCAACTGCAAGAGACCGCGCGTGCCGCCGCCCTGCAGCTGAAGAAGATCAACATGACCGCTCACCGCAACACCAAGCTCAAGGTCCGCAAGGCGCTTCTGGAAACCCTGGATGCCGCTATCGAACTGGATAAGCAGCACCTGGCCTGACGTCCGTGTCTAGTCCTGAAATAGGTTTACACCTATCAGGCTAACCTCCAGACCTC
>NZ_BDMA01000013.1:0-74465 GCF_002003485.1 Metapseudomonas resinovorans | reverse complement strand
ACACCTGGCCGGGCATCCTCGAAGGCCGCAGCGCCGGCATGTGGACCGTGGCCCTGACCTGTTCGGGCAATGCCCTGGGCCTGACCTACGAACAGTTCAAGGCACTGCCGAAAGACAAGCTGGACCAGGAGCGCGCGCGCATCGGCCAGATGTTCGAAGGCTCCCGCCCGCACTACCTGATCGACACCATCGCCGAGCTGCCAGAGGTGATCGACGACATCAACAAGCGCCTGGCCCGTGGCGAGATGCCCCAGTCCAGCTGATTGGAAGCGGGGTCAGCCGTCGGCCCCTCCCCCGGCGGGCAAGGATGCCCGCACCTCTCATGAAAAAGCCCGGCCCCTGAAAAGGGGCCGGGCTTTTGCGTTGCAGGGCGGTCGGTAATGAACCTGTAGGGGCGAATTTATTCGCCAAGGGATGGGCAGCGTCCCCCGGCAATTCCGAAGGCCGGCCCTACGGACCGGTTGGCGAATGAATTCGCCCCTACAACGGTTCCGCGACGTCTACCCCCGCGTAGCGATGGCGTGCTTGCGAAGCTTCCGGTACAGGGTATTGCGGCTGATGCCGAGTTGTTCGGCGGTGCGGGTCATGTGCCAGCGCTGGCTGTCCAGCGCATTGAGCAAGGCGGTGCGCTCGGCATCGCCCAGTGGGCTCGCCACCGGCTCCGGCACGACGGCTGAGGGAGCCGCTCGCACTACCTCGCGAGGCAGGTCTGCCATGCGAATGATGCCGTCCTCGCACAGCGCCGCCAGGGTCCGCAGCACGTTGCGCATCTGCCGCACGTTGCCCGGCCAGTGGTAGTCGAGCAGTGCCTGGCGAGCTTCTTCGGTAAGGACGATACGCATCCCGCGTGCCTCATCCGCCAGCAGGTAGTGCAGGAGCTCCGGCTTGTCGCTGCGATCGCGCAGGGGCGGCAGGTCGAGGACCAGGCCGTTCAGACGATAGAAGAGGTCCTCACGGAAGCCTCCGCTGCGCACACGCTCCTCCAGCTCGCGGTGGGTGGCGCTGATGATGCGCACATCGACCGACAGCGGCTCGCCGCCGATGGGTACCACCTGGCGCTCCTCCAGCACGCGCAGAAGACGGGTCTGCAGCGCCAGCGGCATATCGCCAATCTCGTCGAGGAACAGGGTGCCGCCGTCGGCCTGCTGCAGCTTGCCGCGCATGCCTTCCTTGCGGGCGCCGGTGAAGCTGCCGCCTCGATAGCCGAACAGCTCGCTCTCGATCAGGGTTTCCGGAATCGCGGCACAGTTCAGCGCCACGAAGGGTCGCTCGGCACGGGAGCTGGCCTGGTGCAATGCACGGGCGAAGGCCTCCTTGCCGGAACCTGTTTCGCCATTGATTAGCACCGGCACATCGCGTTCGTACACGCGCAATGCCCGGCGGAAATCGTTCTGGAGTGCAGCATCGCCCAGGCAGATACCCGGGCGCGTGGGCTTCGGCGGCTCCAGCGGTACGGGCTGCGCAACGCTACGTGACTCGCCGCGCAGAGCAGCGAACAGGGAGCGACCATTGCGCGTGCGCAGCGGCCAACTGGTCACCGGCTGCGGAGTAGCGCGGCCGAGCAGATCGTCGAGACGGCAATCGAAGAAGGCTTCCACCGGTTGGCCGATCAGGCGTTCACGAGGCAAGCCCAGCAAGTTGATTGCACTCTGGTTCACCGCACTGACGCGCCCTTCCCCATCGAACGCCAGCAGCCCCTCGCTGAACAGGCCAATGTACTCGGCCTGCAAGTGGAAACGCAGCAGCCAATTGCCTTCGAAACGGCGCAGGAAATAGCAGCTCTCGATCATCTTCGCCGAGAGGTTGACCAGCGCCATGGTGTGGAACTGGCTCTGGCGCGAAACATCGTGCCGTGCAGAGGACACATCGAGCACCGCCATCAGCTCGCCCTGCGGGTCGAACACCGGGCTGGCGGAACAGGTGAGGCCGGTATGGCGGCTGCGGAAATGTTCGTCCTGGTGGATGGTCAGCGCTTGGCGCTCCACCACGCAGGTGCCGATGCCGTTGGTGCCCTCGCTGGATTCGCTCCAGTCGGCGCCGAGCCAGAGCCCGGCGCGTTCGAAGGCGGGTCTTTCGGCATGGGCGGTGACACAGTTGAGGATCACCCCGCGGGCGTCAGTCAGCAGCACTGCGTGGCCGGCCCCGGAGAGTTGCCGGTAGAGATTGTTCATCTCGCCATTGGCCACCTCCAGCACCTGCTGCATGCGCTCGCGGCATTCGAGCATGCGGCCGTGCTCCAGCACCGTGGGCGCCACCGGCTGGGAGGGATCGAGGTGGTGGTCCTCCAGGCAGCGCAGCCAGGAGCGAGCAATCGAAGGGTCGGCCGCCGGCCCGCTGGCCTGCGCCTTCCCCTGTGCCAGGGTCATCACTTGTTGGGCGTGACGGCTGAGAGGATTCTGCATTGTTGTTCTTCTCCTGCGCGCTTCCGGGAGGCAGCCCGGGCCGTGGAACGGCATTCGCGTCGACGCAGCATCCTCCAGCAAAGGGGCCTTTGCAATGGTCCCCTGACCCACTGGTCACCTGCTGTGCCAGATGCGTGACAAAGTGTCACCCTCAACTGTGGCAGGCATGCCACATGCGCCCGCCAGCACCTCAAGGGCGCGGCGCAAGAACCGCTCTGGAACGGTGCTTTCCACGCCATGGCCCAACCCTTGCTCTGTGGAAGACATACGCCACCCTGCGTTATCTCCAACAAAACAAGAGACAGGAGAAACACCATGCGTTACGCCCAACCCGGTACCCCCGGCGCTGTCGTTTCCTTCAAGTCCCGCTACGGCAACTACATCGGTGGCGAGTTCGTCGCCCCGGTCAAGGGTCAGTACTTCACCAATACCTCGCCGGTGAATGGCCAGCCGATCGCCGAATTCCCCCGTTCCACTGCCGAAGACGTCGAGAAAGCCCTGGATGCCGCCCATGCCGCGGCCGATGCCTGGGGTCGCACTTCGGTACAGGATCGCTCGAACATCCTGCTGAAGATCGCCGACCGCATCGAGCAGAACCTGGAAGTCCTGGCCGTCACCGAAACCTGGGACAACGGCAAGGCCGTGCGGGAAACCCTGAACGCCGACATCCCACTCGCCGTCGACCACTTCCGCTACTTCGCCGGCTGCATCCGCGCCCAGGAAGGCGGCGCCGCCGAGATCAACGAAGGCACGGTTGCCTACCACATCCACGAACCGCTGGGCGTGGTCGGCCAGATCATCCCGTGGAACTTCCCGCTGCTGATGGCCGCGTGGAAGCTGGCCCCGGCCCTGGCTGCCGGCAACTGCGTGGTGCTGAAACCTGCCGAGCAGACACCGCTGGGCATTTCCGTGCTGATGGAGCTCATCGGCGACCTGCTGCCGGCCGGCGTGCTCAACGTGGTGCAAGGCTTCGGCAAGGAAGCGGGCGAAGCCCTGGCCACCAGCAAGCGCATCGCCAAGATCGCCTTCACCGGCTCCACCCCGGTGGGTTCGCACATCCTCAAATGTGCCGCCGAGAACATCATCCCCTCCACCGTGGAGCTGGGCGGCAAGAGCCCGAACATCTACTTCGAAGACATCATGCAGGCCGAGCCGGCCTTCATCGAAAAGGCTGCCGAAGGTCTGGTTCTGGCCTTCTTCAACCAGGGTGAAGTCTGTACCTGCCCGTCCCGCGCCCTGGTGCAGGAATCCATCTACCCGGCATTCATGGCCGAGGTGATGAAGAAGGTCAAAGCCATCAAGCGCGGCGACCCGCTGGATACCGACACCATGGTCGGCGCCCAGGCTTCGCAGCAGCAGTTCGAGAAGATCCTCTCCTACCTCGATATCGCCCAGCAGGAAGGCGCCGAAGTGCTCACCGGCGGCTCGGTGGAAAAACTGGAAGGCAACCTGTCTACCGGTTACTACATCCAGCCGACCCTGCTGAAGGGCCACAACAAGATGCGTGTGTTCCAGGAAGAAATCTTCGGCCCGGTGGTGGGTGTCACCACCTTCAAGGACGAAGCCGAAGCCCTGGCGATCGCCAACGACACCGAGTTCGGCCTCGGTGCCGGTTTGTGGACCCGCGACATCAACCGCGCCTACCGCATGGGCCGTGGCATCAAGGCCGGCCGTGTGTGGACCAACTGCTACCACCTGTACCCGGCGCACGCCGCGTTCGGTGGCTACAAGAAGTCCGGCGTCGGCCGCGAAACCCACAAGATGATGCTCGACCACTACCAGCAGACCAAGAACCTGCTGGTGAGCTACGACATCAATCCGCTGGGCTTCTTCTGATACTCGGCAAGTAACGAAAAAAACGCGGCCTCGGCCGCGTTTTTTTATGGGTGCTCCTACACCCTCACCCCGGGCGCTAAACCTGTAGGGGCGAATTCATTCGCCAAGCAGGCCGAAGGGCTGCCATTCGGACTCCGAGCAGGTGCATTCACCCTCTCCCCCGGCCCCTCTCCCTGAAGTGGAGAGGGGTGACTCGCGCCTGCTCCGCCCTACCCCACTGGAGGTTATCCAGGTCTCAGCGCTCATCCCCGCGCCACTGCCTCGGGCTCACGCCGAACCACCGGCGGAAGGCACGGGAGAAGGCGCTGGTTTCGGAGTAGCCGAGCAAGGGGGCCAGTTCGGAAATGGGCCGCTGGCGTTGACGCAGGTAATGCAGCGCCAAATCGCGGCGGGTCTGTTCCACCAGTTGACTGAAGCTCAGGCCCTCTTCGCGCAAGCGGCGCTGCAGGGCCGCCGGGGTCAGCTCCAGGCGCTCGGCGATCTGTTCCAGGCAGGGCTCGCCCAATGCCAAAGCCAGGCGAATCTGCGTGCCGGCTTCTTCCAGCAGGTTCGGCCCCGCGCCCTGCTCGCCCAGCCTACGAATCACATCCTGGAACAGGAACAGCAGATTGGGATCACGCTCGGGCATCAGCCTGCCCTGTATATCCCCCTTGGGCACCAACAGGAAATTGCACGGCCGGCCGAACTGCACCGGCGCACCGAATGCCTGGCTATGTTCCTGCCAGCCCTCGGGTCGTTCGTGTTCGAAGGCCACCGCGCGCGGTGCCCAGTCACGGCCCAGCGCATGACGGACCAGGTTGAGCGCCATGCCCATGGTCAGCTCGGCATCCTGGCGGCGATCGAGGATCGCGCCATGGCGGACCTGGTAATCGAAGCGGTAGCACTCGCCGCAATCCACCAGGCGGATCAGGGTGCTGTGCTGGTGATAGGGGAAGGCCGCGGCGAAGTTCTTCAGCGCCTCTTCCAGGGTGTTCGAGAACAGCCCGACATAGCCCAGCAAGCCGAGGTCGCGGGGTTGGAATTGCTGACCGTAGCGCAGGCCGAAATTGTCGCAGCCGGATTGTCGCGCAGCCTCTTCCAGCACCTGGCAGTAGTTGGTCAGGGCCAGGCTCAGGGTCGGGTGCCGCAGCTGTTCCGGATCGATCCCGGCGCGGCCGAAGATGCGGTCCAGGTCACCGCCGTGGCCGGTGATGAAACGGTCGAGACCGCTGGCGGCAGCCGAGAGCACACCGACGTTGCTCGCGGCGGATGCCTGCAGGCTGGCGCTGGAAAACAGGGACGGATTCATCACGGTCCACCGATTCTTTTTTGAACGGACAAACAAGCAAAACCCATGCCCTCGCCCCGGTCTTCAGCCAGAGCCTCCGCAGGCCTTTCAGGACGGCATCTGCGGGCCAATTGCGGGCATTTTCCAAAGGCTCGCCCCACGTCGGAGCAGGGCCCGTGGGGCGATGGGTAACAAAGGGACACAACTTGACCGCACAGACCGCACACGGCGTTCCACGGTCAAGTCCTGCGGAGAGTCGCTGGATAAGATCGAGCCTGGTCATCCACCAACGACGCCCCCAAGGGCGAGGAGTCCTGATGAGCACAACACAACTAAAACCAACGCTCGGCACCTTGCACCTCTGGGGCATCGCCGTCGGCCTGGTGATCTCCGGTGAATACTTCGGCTGGAGCTACGGCTGGGGTACCGCCGGCACCCTCGGTTTCCTGGTTACCGCCCTGCTGGTAGCCACCATGTACACCTGCTTCATCTTCAGCTTCACCGAGCTGACCACGGCCATTCCCCACGCGGGCGGACCCTTCGCGTATAGCCGCCGTGCCTTCGGTGAGAAGGGCGGACTGATCGCCGGGATCGCCACCCTGATCGAGTTCGTCTTCGCCCCACCAGCCATCGCCATGGCCATCGGCGCCTACCTCAACGTGCAGTACCCGGGTCTGGATCCAAAGCATGCGGCCGTGGGTGCTTACATCATCTTCATGACCCTGAACATCCTCGGCGTCAGCATCGCCGCCACCTTCGAGCTGGTGGTCACCGTGCTGGCCGTGGCCGAACTGCTGGTGTTCATGGGCGTAGTGGCGCCTGGCTTCAGCTTCTCCAACTTCGTCCTCAACGGCTGGGCCGGTTCCAATGAATTCAGCGGCGAGGCCATCTCCGGCATCTTCGCCGCCATTCCCTTCGCCATCTGGTTCTTCCTCGCGATCGAGGGCGCAGCCATGGCGGCCGAAGAAGCCAAGGACCCGAAACGCACCATCCCGCGCGCCTACATCGCCGGCATCCTGACTCTGGTATTCCTCGCCATCGGCGTGATGATCATGGCCGGTGGCGTGGGCGACTGGCGCGAACTGTCGAACATCAACGACCCGCTGCCCCAGGCCATGAAAGCCGTGGTCGGCAACGACTCCACCTGGATGCACATGCTGGTGTGGATCGGTCTGTTCGGCCTGGTGGCCAGCTTCCACGGCATCATCCTCGGTTACTCGCGCCAGTTCTTCGCCCTGGCCCGCGCCGGCTACCTGCCCCGTGGCCTGGCCAAGCTGTCACGCTTCCAGACTCCGCACCGCGCCATCATCGCCGGCGGCGTGGTGGGCATCGCCGCCATCTACAGCGACGGCCTGGTGAACCTGCAGGGCATGACCCTGACCGCCGCGATGATCACCATGAGCGTGTTCGGCGCCATCGTGATGTACATCATCAGCATGCTCAGCCTGTTCAAGTTGCGCGCCAGCGAACCGAACCTGGAGCGCACCTTCCGCGCGCCGGGCTATCCGGTGGTTCCAGCCATCGCCCTGGTACTGGCCGTGGTCTGCCTGCTGGCGATGGCCTGGTTCAACACCTTGATCGGATTCATCTTCCTTGGCTTCATGGCGGCGGGGTATATCTACTTCCAGCTCACCGCCCACCATCGCGCCAGCGCACCGGCCGATGCCCTGCTGAACCGCGCCTGACCCTCTCGCGCCCCAGTGCAAGAAAGCTGGGGCGCCTTATCAAGGAGAGCTTCGAGTGAGCAGTTTTTCCCACAGCGTCGGCGGCGAAACCTGGCGCTTCGACAGCCTCAAGGAAGTCATGGCCAAGGCCAGCCCGGCGCGCTCCGGCGACTACCTCGCCGGTGTAGCCGCCACCAGCGACGGCGAACGGGTCGCCGCGCAGATGGCCCTGGCCGACATTCCCCTCAAGCACTTCCTCGACGAGGCGCTGATTCCCTACGAAGAAGACGAGGTCACGCGGCTGATCATCGACAGCCACGACCGCGCAGCCTTCGACCCGGTCAGCCACCTCACCGTGGGCGGATTCCGCGACTGGCTACTCAGCGAACACGCCGACGAAGCAAGCCTGCGCGCCCTGGCCAAGGGCCTGACGCCGGAGATGGCCGCCGCCGTGTCGAAGATCATGCGCGTGCAGGACCTGGTACTGGTGGCGCAGAAAATTCGCGTCATCACCCGCTTCCGCAACACCATGGGCCTGCGCGGCCGGCTCTCCACCCGCCTGCAGCCCAACCATCCGACCGACGAACCCGCCGGCATCGCCGCGAGCATTCTCGATGGCCTGCTCTATGGCAACGGCGACGCCATGCTCGGCATCAACCCGGCCACCGACAGCATCTCCTCCATCTGCGCGATGCTGGAAATGCTCGATGCGATCATCCAGCGCTACGAGATCCCCACCCAGGCCTGCGTGCTGACCCACGTCACCACCTCCATCGCCGCCATCGAGCGCGGTGTGCCGCTGGACCTGGTGTTCCAGTCCATCGCCGGTACCGAGGCGGCCAACGCCAGCTTCGGCATCAGCCTGAAGATTCTCCAGGAAGGCTACGAAGCCGGCCTGTCGCAGAAGCGCGGCACCCTGGGCAACAACCTGATGTACTTCGAGACCGGCCAGGGCAGTGCGCTGTCGGCCAACGCCCACCACGGCGTCGACCAGCAGACCTGCGAGACCCGCGCCTATGCGGTTGCCCGGCACTTCAACCCGTTCCTGGTGAACACCGTGGTCGGCTTCATCGGCCCGGAATACCTCTACAACGGCAAGCAGATCATCCGCGCCGGCCTGGAAGACCACTTCTGCGCCAAGCTGCTCGGCGTGCCCATGGGCTGCGACATCTGCTACACCAACCACGCCGAAGCCGACCAGGACGACATGGACACCCTGCTGACGCTGCTTGGCGTCGCCGGCATCAACTTCATCATGGGCATCCCCGGTTCCGACGACGTGATGCTCAATTACCAGACCACCTCCTTCCATGACGCCCTCTATGCCCGGCAGAGCCTGGGCCTGAAGCCGGCACCGGAGTTCGAGACCTGGCTGGAACGCATGGGAATCCTGGTGCAGAGCGATGGCCGAGTGATCCTCGGCGACCAGCTCCCGCCGGCCTTCCGTCAGGCCATCGCACGACTGGCCTGACCCCGAGGAGAGATGTATGAAAACTCCACGCCCCACCTCCGGCCACACCGCCAACCCTTGGGAAGAGCTGCGCCGCCTCACCCCGGCGCGCATCGCCCTGGGTCGCGCCGGCATCAGCCTGCCCACCCACGCGCAGCTGAATTTCCAGTACGCCCACGCCCAGGCGCGGGACGCGGTACACCTGCCGTTCGACCACGCGGGCCTCAGTGCCTCACTGGCCGAACGCGGCCGTGACACCCTGCTGCTGCACAGCGCCGCGACGGACCGCGACACCTACCTGCAACGCCCGGACCTCGGTCGGCGCCTGGATGCGGCCTCGCGCGAAAAACTGCAGGAGCATGCCCAGGCCAACCCCAATGGCTACGACCTCGCGGTGGTGGTGGCCGACGGTCTCTCCGCCCTCGCCGTGCAACGCCACAGCCTGCCCTTCCTGGAGCGCATGGAAGAACAGGCCACGGCCGAAGGCTGGTCGCTCTCGCCGGTGGTGCTGGTGCAACAAGGGCGCGTGGCGGTGGCCGATGAAATTGGCGAACTGCTCGGCGCGAAGATGGTGGTGATCCTGATCGGCGAACGTCCCGGCCTCAGCTCGCCCGACAGCCTCGGCCTGTACTTCACCTGGGCGCCGAAAGTGGGGCTCACCGATGCCTATCGCAACTGCATTTCCAACGTGCGCCTGGAGGGTCTCAGCTACGGCATGGCCGCCCACCGCCTGCTCTACCTGATGCGCGAGGCCTGTCGCCGTCAGTTGTCCGGGGTCAACCTGAAGGACGAGGCCGAAGTACCCAGCCTGTCCGGGGAGCCGGATCGCGCCCTGGCCGGCAACTTCCTGCTGGCCACCGACCACCACTGAACCCGCGGCGCAGACGCGCCGCCGGGGTACCTCCACGCCCGCTCCAGCCCTCGCGGCCGCCACCGGCCATCTTCGATTCGCGGCATCCAATCGACCTGCCCATGCGACCGCTCTGCACCGCTGGTCGCAGCGCAGCGCGAGGCACCTGTTCGTCGGCTAGAAAAAATCAAGCCGCCCCAGAAGTCGGCAGCCACGAGCACCATCAGGAGCAGCCGCGATGCAAGCGACCTAACTGAGCGCCCTGGCGCTGGCGGTTTCCGCTGTCCTCGGTCTTCCCGCCGTGGCGAGCGAACAGTCCGAATCCCAGGGTTTCGTCGAAGACGCCGACGCCACGCTGCTGCGCAACGCCTACTTCAACCGCGACTTCAAGGATGGCGTCAACGACGCCAGGGCTTCATCGCCACCTTCGAATCGGGGTTCACCCAGGGCACCATCGGTTTTGGCGTCGACGCCTATGGCCTGCTGGGCGTGAAGCTCGACAGCGGCCGTGGCCGCAACTATGCCGCCTTCTTCGACACCGACAGCGACGGCCATCCGGTGGATGACCTCTCCGAGGCCGGTGGCGTGGTGAAGCTGCGTGTCTCCAGCACCGTGCTCAAGTACGGCAACCAGTTCCCCAGCCTGCCGGTACTGGCCCATGACGACAGCCGCCTGCTGCCCCAGGCCTTCACCGGCACCCTGCTGACCAGCAAGGAAATCGAGGGGCTGGAACTGAACGTCGGCCGCTTCACCGGAGACAGCCCCATGGGCGACCCGGCGCGCGACCCCAACCACCTGAAGAGCATCGATGTGGTCGGCGGCAGCTACCTCGTCAGCGACAATTTCAGCCTGGCGCTGTACCACTCCGATGTGGAGGACATGTTCAGGAAGTACTACGCCAACCTGAACTACAACATCCCCTTCACCGATGAACAGGCACTGAACTTCGACTTCAACATCTACCGCACCCAATACGACGACGGCTCCGTCGCCGGGCTTGCCTTCGGTGGCGACGGCGAGGACGACAAGAACACCCTGTGGAGCCTGGCCGCCAAATACAGCATCGGTGCCCACGCCTTCATCCTCGCCCACCAGCGCAACACCGGCGATGCCGGCTACGCCTACGACTTCGGCGACGGTGGCAGCACCATCTACGTGGCCAACTCGTATTTCTCGGACTTCAACCTGAAGATGAACAGTCCTGGCAGGTCAGTTACGAGCTGGACTTCGGCGGTTACGGCATCCCCGGCCTGAGCTACAAGATCGCCTATGTTCGCGGCACCGACATCGTCGCCGGTGGCGAGAATGACGGCACCGAGCGCGAGCTGTTCAACCAGTTCAAGTACGTGGTGCAGGACGGTGCGGCCAAGGACCTGTCGTTCAAGCTGCGCAACTCCATCTATCGAGCCGACAACGACGTGGGCCCGGACCTCAACGAAATCCGCGCGTTCATCGAGTACCCGCTCAACATTCTCTGAGGACGTCGCCGCGCCCGCTCAATCGCCTAGGACAGTGGCCTTGAGACCGGTCAGCACCAGCTTCTGGTACAGCTGCTCACGCAGGCCCGTCGGCGTGAGCAGCCCCATTCGCTCAAGGTGCCCGGCAAAGCTGTTCGGATCGGGCAGGTCGAAGAGCGCGGCCCTGCCAAGGTCGATGATCTCCCCGAGATTCAGCTTGCGCTTGAGCCAGCGCAGGGCGCGCAGCAGGTCCTGCTCCACCGGGGTGAAATCGCAGCCGAGGGGATACTCGGGAAACAGCTGGGGGAACTCCGCGCGCAACGCTTCCAGCCGCTCGGGCGTGTTCTGCCGCCAGACCGGCTCCAGGACGAAATCCTCGGGCAGCTTGCCGGCCAGTTGCGCTTCGGCAATCAGCCCGCTCTGGAATCGCGAGTCGGCGATGCGCAGCAGGGCTGCAATCACCTCGGCGTCGTTCTTGCCGCGCAGGTCGGCGATGCCGTACTCGGTAACCACCAGGTCCCGCAGGTGTCGGGGAATCGTGGCGTGACCGTATTCCCAGACGATGTTGGAACTGACCACGCCGCCCGACTCACGCCAGCTGCGCAGCATCAGGATGGAGCGGGCGCCCTCGAGTTCATGGGCCTGGGCGACGAAATCGTACTGACCGCCGACGCCGCTGATCACCCGGCCATCTTCCAACTGATCGGAGGCGCTGGCACCGAGCAGGGTGACGATGAAACAGCTGTTGATGAAGCGCGCATCGCGTCGTTGCAGGCGTTTGAGCGGCTCATCGCCGTAAAGTCGGTTGATCTGGCTGATGGGCCCCATGGAAATGCGCGCACGCCGAGCCTCGCCCAGTTCGCGAAGGCGCTGGTAGAAGACCTGGGGCCCCAGGAAGAAACCGCCGTGCACAAGAATCCCCCCGCTGGCCCTGCCCCAATAGGGCATCAGGTCGGGGTTGTGGATATCGCAGGCACTGCTGCGGCAATTCGGCAGGCGCAGCCGCCCTTCTTCGAAGCGGATGCCTTCGTCGAGCAGGCCATGCTGCTGCAGCCAGGCCAGTCCTTCGGCATTCAGTCCACGCGGCAATCGCTCGGCCAGGGCGTCGAAATCGACGATCACACCGTTACTGTCCAGCACCCCGGCGTCGGCCAGGCGCTGCAGCTCGATATCTGCGTACACCGGGCGGCGCAGGATGCCCGCCTCCATCAACACCAGCAGGCCGAACAGGAACATCTCGCTGTTGGCGTAAAGGCCCCGGGTGAAGGGCGTAAGCCCGCCTTCGCGTTTGATCAGCTCACCCCATCGACCCGGCACATCCATGGCCCCCAGCAGCGCCTGGTAGGCGGCATTGTCGGTATGGCGCGCGAGCAACGCGGCCGTCAGCGCGTCGGACATCGCGCCGATTCCCGTCTGCAGCGTGCCACCGTCGCGCACCAGGGCGCTGGCGTGCAGGCCAATGGCGTGGTCCTGGGTGCTTACCGGCATGTTCGGCGTGGAGAACAGCCGGCTGCGCTCCACCCGGTCCAGCACCAGGTCGAAGCAGGCCGCGTCCACTTCCGCCGGCCCCGTCATGTAGGGCAGCTCGGCATGTTCCTGGGCGACCATGACGATGGCCTCGCCCCTGGCCCGGCGCTCGCTGAGTCCGGGAAGCAGGTCGAGCGTGATATCGGGATTGCAGCTGAGGCTGAAGCGGCCGGGGCTTTGCGTCCTGGAGGCCACCATCTGGGCGATCAGGTTGATGCCCTTGCGCTGCAGGTTGGCAACCACCTGGCTGTAGTTGAGGCTGATGTAGTTTTGCTGGGCCTGCGGATTATCCAGCTGGCTGCCGGGTTGCAGGTAGAACTCCTCGATCTGCACATTGGGCGGCAACTCGCCGCATCGCAGGTCGCTGAGGTAGTCGAGCTCGACGTAATCGGCGAAGACACGGCGCAGGAAGGGGCCGCTGAAGCGCTGCTCCAGTTCGCTGGCGGGCTGCGGCTTGGACAGGGACAAGGCGGTGTAGATGATCAGCTGCCGCTCCGGCAGGGCCTTGATCCGCTGGTAAAGCGCATTGACGAATCGGTTGGGCTTGCCGAGGCCGAGCGGCAGTCCCAACCGAATGGGGCCATCGATACGTTCAAGCACCTGTTCGACGGCCTGATTCAGCGCACAACGGAGCATGGCGTCCTCCTTGGCGTACAGCGATGAAGGTTGGACCCTGCCGGCGGCGGTATTGCTCACGCCACCCAACCATTCAAACGCTTGCTTGGATTGCGTTTTCCACAATTTCTGGTGCAGCATCGACGACGTTGGCTGGCACAGCATCTGCATCGCTAATAATGCCCATTCACAGATACCGAGGCCCATCATGCGCATCGTCCAAGCCACCCTGGAGCACCTGGACCTGCTTACGCCGCTGTTCGTGAAGTACCGTGAGTTCTACGGTGAACTGCCATTCCCGGAGTCCTCGAAAAAGTTCCTGGAGAAACGCCTGAGCCGCAAGGAATCGGTGATCTACCTGGCCTTTCCGGATGACGATGACACTCGTCTCATGGGCTTCTGTCAGCTCTATCCGAGCTTCTCCTCCCTGTCCCTGAAGCGCGTCTGGATTCTCAACGACATCTACGTCGCCGAGGATGCCCGCCGCCAACTCGTCGCCGACCGCCTGTTGCAGACCGCGAAGAAGATGGCCCGGGAAACCAACGCCGTGCGCATGCGCGTTTCCAGCAGCGTTGACAACGAAGTGGCGCACAAGGTGTACGAGTCCATCGGCTTCCGCGAAGACACCGAGTTCAAGAACTACATCCTGCCAATCAACAGCGACTGAACCCGCTGCATGGGCCCGGCCAGTGCGCCGGGCCTTTCTGCGTCAGCCAAGCTTTCAGCGCCAGACCAGCCCGAACTCCCGGAACCCCATCTTTGCACCAGATCGGTGCGCGGAGGCTATCCGCATTCCTTCACCGGGAAAACAATGGAAACAGTTGCAGCGTGCAGGCTGCTCACCATTCGGCAACGGACTCGCCGCTGTCACGGCTCTTGTCCCTATAATGCGCCCAATACCCCGCTCGCCGACCTCGGTTATCCACAAGGCGCCTCATGGATTTCAACCCGATCGACCTCATCCTCCACCTGGACCAATACCTCAATCTGCTGGTCAGCAACTACGGCACCTGGATCTACGCCATTCTGTTCCTGGTCATCTTCTGCGAGACCGGCCTGGTGGTAACGCCCTTCCTGCCAGGCGACTCCCTGCTGTTCATCGCTGGCGCTGTCAGTGCCGGTGGCGCGATGGACCCGTGGCTGCTGGGCGGCCTGCTGATGGTCGCAGCCATCAGCGGTGACAGCCTCAACTACCTGGTCGGACGCACGGCGGGCGAACGCCTCTTCAGCAATCCGAATTCGAAGATCTTCCGCCGCGACTACCTGCAGCGCACCCATGACTTCTACGACCGCCATGGCGGCAAGACCGTGACCCTGGCGCGTTTCCTGCCCATCGTACGGACCTTCGCCCCCTTCGTTGCCGGCGTAGGCCGCATGCCCTACCCGCGCTTCCTCGGCTTCAGCGTGCTGGGCACCATCCTCTGGGTCGGTGGCCTGGTGACCCTCGGCTACTTCTTCGGCAACGTGCCCTTCATCAAGCAGAACCTTTCGCTGATGATCGTCGTCATCATCGGCATCTCGCTGCTGCCGATGCTGATAGGCTTCGCCCGTAGCCACTTTCGCCCCGCCAGCAAAGGCGCCGAGCACTCGAGCTGATCGAAGCGCCATGTGGTCCTATCGCCGCTGGCGCCGCCAGCGCATCCTCGCCCGCAACCCGGTCACCCCGCAGCAGTGGGAGGGGGTGCACCAGCGCCTGCCGATACTCGATGGCCTGGACGAAACGGAAGACCGGCGCCTGCGCGAACGCAGCGTGCTCTTCCTGCATGACAAGCGCATCACCGGCCTGCCCGGCGTCGAGCTCACCCCCGATGACCGCCTGACCCTGGCCACCCTGGCGCAACTGCCCCTGCTGCACCTGCCGGACCTCGACTGGTATCGAGGCTTTCATGAGCTGGTGCTCTACCCCGACGACTTCGTCAGCCCCCAACGCCACCGCGATGCAGCGGGCGTGGAGCACGAATACGATGACGAGCGCAGCGGCGAGGCCTGGCAATACGGGCCCGTCATCCTCGCCTGGCCGGGCGTGAAATCGAGCGGTGGCTGGGACGGCTACAACCTGGTGATCCACGAACTGGCCCACAAGCTCGACATGCTCAACGGCGCAGCGAACGGCCTGCCCCCGCTGCACCGCGACATGCGCCAATCCGACTGGGCCCTGGCCATGCAGACCGCCTACGACGCGCTGAATGCCCAACTCGACCGCGACCCCGACGCAGAAACCCCCATCGACCCGTACGCTGCCGAAGACCCGGCAGAATTCTTCGCGGTCGCCAGCGAGTACTTCTTCACCGCACCGGACCTGCTGGACCAGGCCTTCCCTGCCGTCTACCGCCAGCTCCAGGCCTTCTACCGCCAAGACCCGCTGGGGCGTCTCAAGCGCCTCCAGGACATCCACCCGGACTATCGCGACGCGACCAATGGATGAGCACAACGGCGTGGCATCGGCCCTGGAATATGCCTATAATCGCGCCCACTTTTTTGGCCCACCCCCTGGGAGTTGACCATGAGCTACAGCAAGATCCCGGCTGGCAAAGACCTGCCGAACGACATCTACGTCGCCATCGAAATCCCGGCCAACCACGCGCCGATCAAATACGAAATCGACAAGGACAGCGACTGCCTGTTCGTCGACCGTTTCATGGCCACCCCGATGTTCTACCCGGCCAACTACGGCTACATCCCGAACACCCTGGCTGACGACGGCGACCCCCTGGATGTGCTGGTCGTCACCCCCTACCCGGTCGCTCCGGGTTCCGTCATCCGCGCCCGTCCGGTCGGCGTTCTGCACATGACCGACGAAGCCGGTGGCGACGCCAAACTGCTGGCCGTTCCCCACGACAAACTGAGCGTTCTCTACAAGGACGTGAAGGAATACACCGACCTGCCGGCCCTGCTGCTGGAGCAGATCAAGCACTTCTTCGAGAACTACAAGGACCTCGAAAAAGGCAAGTGGGTGAAAGTAGAAGGCTGGGGCAACGCTGACGCTGCCCGCGCTGAAATCACTAAAGCGGTTGCGGCTTACCAAAAGTAAGCCCCGACCTCTCATGAAAAGCCGGCCACAAGCCGGCTTTTTTATTGCCTGCAGGAATCTGGAATCGGGATTGGCGCGACCGCTGGCCACTTGGGGCCGCCCGCTGGATTACTCGGGCCAGGTGACCTCAACACCACACTGGGGCCGTTTCCATAGCGGGCGCGGACTTGCTGGAGCAAGTAATTGAAAGGCTTGGTGTTACACATCCAGGCCACGCTCACGTTCCAGGTCGATCAAGCGCGTCATGGGGCCGTCGGCTCGCAGCCGCTCGGTGACGATCTGCGGCCAGCGATTGCGGGAGCGGCGCTTGGCGATGTTGTAGGTGAACTCCTGCAGCCAGTTGGAGGGGTAAAACAGGAGGTGACCGCCCACCATGACTACATCGGTCCATTCGAGATAGTTCCTACCGCCACTACCTTGCAGCGTCTAGCAACCGGCACAACTTTCCGGTCGCCTCCAGCATCTGGAAGCTTGGGCGTTCCAGCCCCCGGTCCGGTACGGGCCAGACCTGCTTGTTCTTCACCGCCGCCAGTTGCGGCCAGGACGCCCACGCCCTGGCCTGGTCCGGCTCGCTCACCAGGATCACCGCCGGGTCACGTTGCAGCACTGCCTCGATCCCGACTTGCGGTGCCGGCAACGACAGGTCGGCGAAGACGTTTTCCGCGCCACAGACCTTCAGCGCATCGCTGACGATCTGACGCCCGCCCAGGGTGTACAGCGGCTTGTCCCACACCTGATAGAAGACTTTCAGCGGCGTATCGCGTTGATGACGCTGGCGCAGGGCTGCCAATCCCGACTCGAAACGCGCAGCCAGTTGGCGGCCCTGTTCGGCGCGGCCCACGCGCTCGCCGATCTCGATGAAGGACTGCGCCAGTTGCGCCAGGTCTCGCGGCTCCACCACCAATTGGGGCACCGAGAGTTTCTTCAGCTGCTCACGGCCGGCAGCGCCGACACTGTCCGGCCACAGCAGCACCAGGTCGGGCTTGAGACTGAGCAGGCTCTCTGCCTGGAGCTGGCCGTAACGTCCCACGGACGGCAGGCCGGAGAGGATGGCCGGACGCTCGCCACCATCGAGCACGCCCACCAGCAGATCGCCGGCGCCGAGGTCGAGCATGGTTTCGGTCAGGGAAGGTGCCAGGCTGACCACCCGCAATTGCGCCGTGGCAGGCAGCGCCAGGCACAGCAGCAGGCAAGCGAGCAGTCGGCGCATCAGCCGAGCTGGCGGGGGATTCGGTAGAGGTAGAGCATGACCAGGCTGCTCGTGGCCAGGAGGATCAGAGCCACGGCGTTGAGCCCGAAGGGCACTGCCAACGCGGCTATCCAGGCCGGCAGGCCGGCAGCGACGAAGGCTTTGCGGCGTTGACGGGCCAACGCCTGCCAGGCACCCGGCTCTTCGGCGCGGCCGAGGGCGGCTTCGGTCGCCACCAGGGCGCGCTTGTAGCCGGCGAACAGCGGCAGGCTGAGGAACATGGAGGCCAGCGCGACAATGAATAGCGGCATCTGCAGGGCCGGCAGTGCCGGCTCGCCGTCACCGAACAGGTAGCCCATGACGAACAACGGCACCAGGGTGTAGCCCACCTGGAGCCACCAGGCCTGGGCCAGCCGGTGACGGACTTCCTTGCGGGTCACGACTCGGCTTCCGCCTGGTGCATATTGCCGAGCATATGCCCGAGCTTGCCCGCCTTGGTCGCCAGGTACTTGCGATTGTGCTTGTTCAGTCCGGTCTGCAGCGGCACACGTTCGGCCACGTTGAGGCCGTAACTTTCCAGCGCGTTGACCTTGCGGGGGTTGTTGGTCATCAGCTTGACGGCGGTGATGCCCAGGTGCTCCAGCATCGGCTGGCACATGGCGTAGTCGCGCTGATCGGCGCCGAAGCCAAGACGCTCGTTGGCTTCCACGGTATCGGCACCGCCGTCCTGCAGTTCATAGGCGCGAATCTTGTTCAGAAGGCCAATGCCACGGCCTTCCTGACGCAGGTAGAGAAGCACGCCGCAACCGGCATCGGCGATGGCGCGCAAGGCCGCTTCCAACTGGAAGCCGCAATCGCAGCGCAGGCTGAACAGGGCATCGCCAGTCAGGCACTCGGAGTGCAGACGGCCCAGGACAGGTCCGCCATTGGCCACATCGCCCAGGGTCAGTGCGACATGTTCCTTGCCACTGGCCTCATCGAGGAAGCCATGCATGGTGAACACGCCGAACGGAGTGGGTAGCTGGGAGGCGGCGACGAATACGACAGGCACCGTGAAACTCCTGGAAATTTGCAAGGCCGGCATTGTAGCAGCAGCGCTAACCGGCACGTCAGATTGAATAGTTGGGGATAAGTATCGAATGGCTCGAAGCACGCGGCCTCAGAACTTGGACTCCAGCATCAGCACGCCCTGTTCTTCGCGCCAGCGCACACGGTTCAGGAAGCTCATGCCGAGCAGCACATCCACCGGAGCCTCACCCTCGATCACCGCGCCTTCCACACCCAGCACTTCGATGCTGCCGACCTTGATGCGATCGAAGGTCACTCGCCAGGCGTTGACCGTGCCACCGGCGGTGCTGGCCTTCATCGGCAGGCCCTTGACCCGGTAGTCGACGCCCAGGCGGCGCGCCTGGTTTTCGTTCATGGCAACACTGGTGGCGCCGGTGTCCACCAGGAACTGCACCGGATGCCCCTCGATGGAGCCGGCCACCTGGTAGTGACCGTTATTGCCGCGAGCAATGCTCAGCTGGGCTTTCTGCGGTGCCGGCGGGCTGCCGGAACCTGCGGAGCCAGCGCCGGACGGATTGTATTCGCGTGAGAGGCCATAGCTGCGCTCGACCCCATCGACCCGCAACACCGCGCCCTTGCTGTCGGCGCTGATCACCTGGACGCCGCCCGGGCCGGTCTGCCCGACTTTCACCAGCTTGCGCTGGCCATCGACGTTGAGCACTGCGGCGCCGGGAAACAGCCCGACCACCTGCACCTGGGTAGCGTCGGCAAGCAGCGGGGCGAGCGCCAGCACGACGGCGGCGATACACAACTCAGGGCGCGACATGGGGTTTCTCCAGTTCCTTGTCGAAGGCATAGGGTTGCTTCCAGCGCACGAACAGCGGGCGAAGCTCGCCACTGGCAACCAGTGCGTCCATACGGCGGTCGAACATGTCCGCCAGCCGGCGACCACGCGGCGTGTCGGCGAAGCCCAGGTAAAGCGGCAGGCGCATCAGCGGCGTGATGCGGTACTTGTCGGGCTCGGCGGAACCCTCCAGCACATCGTCGACTTCGGTGCGGGCATCGATGTAGAAATCCACGTGTCCGAGTTCGAGCATCGAGAGGATGCCGCTGCGCCGCTGGATTTCCTTGAAGTGCTTCAGGTCGGGCAGGTAGTCCTGGTAGTCGTAACCACGAATCCAGGCCAGGCGGTACTGGCCGAGGGTAGCGAGGGTAGGCACCGGGGTGGAACGCAGCGAGAGTGCAGTGACCTGGTCGGCATCGTAGTGCCAGCGCGGGTAATAGGCGCTCTGCACTTCATCGCGGTAGGAGCCCATCCAGGCGTCAGCCTCGCCGCGCTCCACCAGGCCAATGGAGCGGGTATAGGGTACGGAGTGAATCTTGAGCTGGATGCCCTCGGGCTCATAGACCTTGCGCAGGATGTCCCACCCAAGCCCCTTGCCGTCCGCTTCTGTGTGCTCGGGCCAGACCTCGCTGGCGAGGTGGATTTCGTTGGACGGGAGCTCGTCGGCTCGCGCTGCGGGGAGCAGCAGGCAACCGATCAGAAGCGCCAGGAACCAACTCCGCATGACTCGTCCTCTACCAGCTCATCGTGACCACGGGTCCTTACAAGACTAGGCCACACCCCAGACAATGAGCTGCATGGCCAGCCAGGCGAAGACGCCGGCCAGCACATCGTCGAGCATGATGCCCACGCCGCCGTGGACGTGCCGGTCGATCCAGCGGATCGGCCAGGGCTTGAGGATGTCCATCACGCGGAACACCAGGAAACCCAACAAAAGCCAGTGCCAGCCTTCTGGCACCAGCCAGAGGGTGATCCACATGCCGACCATTTCGTCCCACACGATCCCTTCATGGTCGTGTACACGCAGGTCATCGGCGACCTTGCCGCACAGCCAGAAGCCGAACAGCATGGTCAGCCCCAGCATCAGCCAGTAGCCCCAATCCGGCAGCAGCTGCCAGAGCGGAATGAAAGGCAGCGCCACCAGCGAACCCCAGGTGCCCGGCGCTTTGGGCAAGGTACCCGAGCCAAAGCCGAAGGCGATGAAATGCCAGGGATTGCTCCACACCGAGTGGGGAATGGGTTGCGGCGTGGCCGATTCGCGATCAGTCACCTTGACTCCCGAAATGTTGATAGCCCAGGGCCGGCGGCTGCAATTCGATACCGGCGGCGTCCAGCAGGTGCACGCCCTGCCCGACTTCCACGCGACCGATCACTGCCACTTCCGGCCAATCCGCCAGGATGGCGGCCAGCTCACTGGCGGGCAGGGTAAAGGCCAGCCGGTAGTCGTCGCCACCGGACAGCGCACAATTGCGCGCGAATTCCCTGGAAAAGAGTCCTTCGAGGGCAGCAGACAGCGGCAGCTTGTCCGCTTCCACCCACAGTGCGACGCCCGACGCGGCGGCGATGTGCCCGCAGTCCGCGAGCAGGCCGTCGGATATGTCCAGCGCGGCGGTGGCGCGTCCGCGCAGCGCCTGGCCGAGGGCCAGTTGAGGCTGCGGCGCCCAGTAGCGTTGCAGCAGGTAATCCGCTTCCGGCCCGTTGTGCTTCAGCTCGCCCAGCACCAGCGGCAACGCGCCGCCGCCATCGCCCAGGCTGCCACCCACGCAAAGCAGGTCTCCCGGACGCGCACCGGCGCGGGTCAGCGCCTGGCCGGCAGGCACACGACCGAAGACGGTGAGGGTAAGGCTCAGCGGCCCGCGAGTGGTATCGCCACCAACCAGGCCGATTCCGCAGCCGCTCGCCATGGCGCAGAGGCCACGGGCGAAGCCGTCGAGCCAGTCGGCGCGTGCGGCGGGCAGGGTCAGGGCAAGGGTGAAAGCGACGGGCTTGGCGCCCATGGCCGCCAGGTCGCTGGCGGAAACGGCCAAGGCACGCTGGCCAAGGAGGAAGGGATCGGCGTCATCCGGAAAATGCACGCCAGCCACCAGGGTGTCGGTGGAGATCGCCAGCTGCTCGCCAGCCGGCAGTTGCAGCAGGGCGCAGTCGTCGCCAATGCCAAGGGCAATGCCCTCGCCTCCTGCCGCACAGGCGGCGGAGGCGAAGAAACGGCGGATCAGCTCGAACTCTCCCACGCGCTAGCTGCAATCAGCGCTTGCCGCCGCGGACTTCCGCAGCACGCAGGCGCGGCGCCAGCTTGTCCAGCACGCCGTTGACGAACTTGTGCCCGTCGGTGGCGCCAAACACTTTGGCCAGCTCGATGCCTTCGTTGATGACCACGCGGTACGGCACGTCCTGGCGGTTCATCAGTTCGAAGGTCGACAGCCGCAGGATCGCCAGCTCTACCGGGTCCACTTCTTCGAGGGCACGGTCCAGGCAAGGCAGGAAGGCCGCATCGATCTCGGTCTTCTGGCGCGGTACGCCGTGCAGGATCTCGTGGAAGTAGGCGCCATCGACGCTGCTGAAATCGTTGTCGACGCGGAACTGCGCCTCGATTTCGTTGAGCGGCTGACCGGCGATGTGCCAGGAGTAGAGCGCCTGCATCGCCAGGCTGCGGGCCTGGCGACGGGCTGCGATCTTGCCTTTCGGTGCCTTGGGCGCCGAACCGTCTGCGTTGCTCACTTGGCCTCCAGGGCAGCCAGCAGGCTCACCATCTCCAGGGCGGACAGGGCAGCTTCGGCACCTTTGTTACCGGCTTTGGTGCCGGAACGCTCGATGGCCTGCTCGATGGAATCGACGGTCAGCACGCCGAAGGCAACCGGAACGCCGAATTCCATGGAAACCTGGGCCAGGCCTTTGGTGCACTCGCCGGCAACGTATTCGAAGTGCGGGGTGCCGCCACGAATGACCGCGCCGAGGGCGATGATGGCGGAGTACTCGCCTTGCTGGGCGACCTTCTGGGCTACCAGCGGGATTTCAAAGGCACCGGGAGCGCGGATGAGGGTGATGTCGCTTTCGCTGACACCGTGGCGGACCAGGGCGTCTACGGCGCCGCTCACCAGGCTTTCCACGACGAAGCTGTTGAAACGGCCGACCACCAGGGCATAGCGGCCTTTGGGGGCGATGAAGGTACCTTCGATGGTCTTCAGGGACATGGGCGAGTTCTCGTCAATTAAAGAGCGAGGGCCCCGGCCTTGACGGTCGGAGCCCTGCGGGATCATTCAGCGGGCAGGTATTCTACAACTTCCAGGTCGAAACCGGATATCGCGTTGAACTTCATCGGCGAGCTCATCAGGCGCATCTTGCGCACTCCGAGGTCGCGAAGAATCTGCGATCCGGCACCGACGGTGCTGTAGGTCGTCGGGTTGGTGACCCGGGTCTCGGCCCCCAACTGGCGCTCCAGGTGCGCCAGCAGCTGCGGACCGGTAAGCGGGGTGCCGAGCAGCAGCACCACACCGCTGCCGGCGGCGGCCACTTCCTTCATGGCGGCGCGCAGGCTCCAGCGGCCGGCCTGGTTGACCATGAACAGGTCACGCAGCGGGTCCATGTTGTGCACCCGCACCAGGGTGGGCTCTTCCGGGCAGATCTTGCCCAGGGTCAGCGCCATGTGCACATCGCCTTCCACGGCGTCGCGGTAGGTCACCAGGTTGAAGTGGCCCAGTTCGCTGTCCAGCGGCTGCTCGGCGATGCGCTCGACGGTGCGCTCGTGAATCAGGCGGTAGTGGATGAGGTCGGCGATGGTGCCGATCTTGATTCCGTGCTCGGCGGCAAAGGCCTCGAGCTCGGGGCGACGGGACATGGTGCCGTCGTCGTTCATGATCTCGCAGATCACGCCGCTGGCCTCGAAGCCGGCCATGCGCGCCAGGTCGCAGGCCGCCTCGGTGTGGCCGGCACGGGCCAGCACGCCGCCCGGTTGGGCCATCAGCGGGAAGATGTGGCCGGGGCTGACGATGTCTTCGGCCTTGGCACCCTTGGCCGCAGCCACCTGCACGGTGCGCGCGCGGTCGGCAGCGGAAATGCCGGTGGTCACGCCTTCGGCCGCCTCGATGGAGACGGTGAACTTGGTGCCGAAGCCGGAACCGTTGCGCGGGGCCATCAGCGGCAGCTTCAGCAGCTCGCAGCGCTCGCGGGTCATGGGCATGCAGATCAGGCCGCGGGCGAAGCGGGCCATGAAGTTGATGTGCTCGGCCTGCACGCATTCGGAGGCCATGATCAGGTCGCCTTCGTTCTCGCGATCTTCGTCATCCATGAGGATGACCATCTTGCCCTGGCGGATGTCTTCGATCAGTTCGTCGATGCTGTTGAGAGCCATGGGCCCTCCTTCTGAATTCAGTGTTTGAGGTAGCCGTGTTCGGCGAGGAAGCTTTCGGTCAGGCCAGAGGACTGGGGCTCGGCCGCCTTGTCGCCCAGCAGCAGGCGCTCCAGGTAGCGGGCCAGCAGGTCGACCTCGAGGTTCACGCGGCGACCCGGGTGGTAGTCGACCATGATGGTCTCGGCCAGGGTATGCGGGACGATGGTCAACTCGAACTCGGCGCCATTCACCGAGTTCACCGTCAGGCTGGTGCCGTCGACGGTGATCGAGCCCTTCAAGGCAATGTATTTGGCCAGTTCACGCGGTGAGCGAATCCTGAATTGCACGGCGCGGGCATTGTCTTCCCGTGCGATGACTTCGCCGATGCCGTCGACATGGCCGCTGACCAGGTGGCCGCCAAGGCGGCTGGTGGGCGTCAGGGCCTTTTCCAGGTTCACCGGGCTACCGGGCTTGAGGTCGTCGAAGGCGGTACGCGCCAGGGTTTCGCGGCTGACGTCGGCCCAGAAGCCATTGCCGGGCAGCTCCACCGCGGTGAGGCAGACGCCATTGACCGCAATGCTGTCGCCCAGTTTGACGTCACCGAGATCCAGCTTGCCGGTTTCCACCAGGACGCGAACGTCGCCACCCTTGGGGGTGATCGCACGGATGGTGCCGATGGCTTCGATTATGCCGGTGAACATGGGACCTCCAGAGCTTGCAGCGCACCGGCCGAAGCCGGCGAAAGACGCATTATAGGCGCCCACCCCTCGCCCGCGCGCAGGCAAGCCGCCGGCGCCGGAAGGATCTGGGCTGTTGCTAGTGACATCGATGTAACTCCTGTTTCGTGAAAAACAGGGCGTATCGGATCGAATGGGATCTGGCAGGCGGCAGGCACGGACGTACCCTGGCACAGGCAGGCAATCCCGTTCTCTCTTCATCCGGACTGTTACCGTCGGCCCTGGAATCTCACCAGGTCTGCTGACCTTACTGGGATGGATTGGCTGCGCGTCGGCGATACGGCGTTAAAAACCGCCTCGGAATGCTCATTTACAGTCGTAAACTCCGCTTCCTCGGCTGTTTTTGCCTTGCCTCGCTCTAGCTCGCTCAATCCTGAACAGACTATTTCCAGTAAGCGCTCGCGGGCTATGCACAAGCAGTGCAATTACCGCCGGTGGGGACTTGCACCCCGCCCTGAGAACGTTCCAGCCAGCGTTGAGCTGGCTGGCAGGCGTTTTATCACAGTCGTGGCGAACTTGCATCGGCCTGTTCGGCCATGTTGGCAGCGGGAAAATCAGGCAGTAGAGCGAGGCACCGCGATGACCCGCCAGTCGTCGCCCACGGCGCGCATCTCCAGGATCTTCAATTCCTGGGCCTCGGCCATCCGTGCCAGCGGCCAGTCGAGCAGCGGGCGGGCACTGGAGCCCAGGAACTTGGCGGCGATGAAAATCTGGTACTCATCCACCAGCCCGGCACGGGCAAAGGCCCCGGCGAGGCTCGGGCCGGCTTCCACCAGGACCTCGTTGACGCCACGAGTGGCCAGTTCTTGCAACAGCTTGTGCAGGTCGACGCGGCCATCTGCTGCCGGCAGCGCCAGCAGCTCGTGGCCTGGATAGGCCACCTGTGCTGCCGTGTTGGCGGTGGCCACCAGCGTCGGGCCCGCCTGGAAGAACGGTGCCGACAACGGCACTCGCAGGCGCCCGTCCACCAGCACCCGCAGCGGCGGGCGACTGATCGCCAGCGCAGTGAGTTCGGAATCGAGCCCCAACTCGTCGGCGCGCACGGTCAGGCGTGCGGCATCGGCAAGCACGGTGTCGGCGCCGGTCAGCACGACGCTGGCGCGAGCACGCAGGCGCTGCACCGCCGAGCGGGCCGCCGGGCCGGTAATCCATTGGCTTTCGCCACTGGCCATGGCCGTGCGGCCATCGAGGCTCATGGCCAGCTTGACCCGCACGAAGGGCAAGCCCTGTTCCATGCGTTTGATGAAGCCGACATTCAGTGCACGGGCCTCGGCCTCCAGCACGCTGCTCTCCACCGCGATGCCAGCATCGGCCAGGCGCAGCAGGCCACGGCCGGCGACCTGGGGATTGGGATCCTGCATGGCTGCAACCACGCGCCCGACCCCGGCGGCCACCAGCGCATCCGCACAGGGCGGCGTGCGGCCATGGTGGCTGCACGGTTCGAGGGTGACGTAGGCGGTGGCACCGCGGGCCAGTTCGCCGGCCTGGCGCAGGGCATGGACTTCCGCATGGGGTTCACCAGCGCGCACGTGCCAGCCTTCGCCAACGACCTGGCCATCACGCACGATGACGCAACCGACGCGGGGATTGGGATGGGTGGAGTAGATACCCTTGCGCGCCAGTTCCAGGGCGCGGGCCATGTAGGCCTGATCGCTGGCGGCCATCAGTCTTTCGAGGGCTCGCGGGCCAGGCGTTCGATTTCCTCGCGGAATTCGTTGAGGTCCTGGAAGCGGCGATAGACCGACGCGAAACGGATATAGGCGACTTCGTCGAGCTTCTGCAGTTCGAGCATCACCAGTTCACCCAGCACCCGCGACTTCACCTCGCGCTCACCGGTGGCGCGCAGCTTGTGCTTGATATGGGCAATGGCTGCCTCCAGACGCTCTACGCTTACGGGACGCTTCTCCAGCGCGCGTTGCATGCCGGCGCGCAACTTGTCCTCGTCGAAGGGCTGGCGACTGCCGTCCTGCTTGATCAGCCGGGGCATGACCAGTTCGGCGGTTTCGAAGGTGGTGAAGCGCTCTTCGCAGGCCAGGCATTCCCGGCGGCGGCGCACCTGGTCGCCCTCGGCGACCAGCCGCGAATCGATGACCTTGGTGTCGTGGGCGCCGCAGAATGGACAATGCATGGCGTTCGAGGGGCATCTGCAGAAAAGGGGGTCCATGGTAGCGCATCCCCGGGGCAAGACAAGCCGACGGCTTTGCGCTATAAGCCCCGCGCACCAGTATCAGGAAGCCCAGATGCGCCCACTCATTCCCCTGTTCCTCACCGCGCTGCTTGCAGCTTGCGCCAGCGAAGAACCCGCCCCGGAACTGCCGACTCCGGCACCGCAGGTCAAGGTGGAAGCCACGCCCGCCCATATGCGCGAGCTGAGCGGCGTGCTGAATGCGCCACCTTCCGGCAGCGAGGTCGAACTGGCGCTGATGTCGATCGATTCCCGCGACCGCCCGCAGCGCCTGCTCGGCAGCCTGTTGCTGAACGGTAACGGTGGCCCACTGCCCTTCCGCCTGCTGTTCAACCCGGAATCGTTCCCCCGCGGCGAGCGCGTGGAGCTGCGTGGGCGCGCGAGCTTGTCGGGACAGCTGATCCTGAAGCTGCAACCGCGCCTGATCCTGCAGCCTGAGAACCAGGTCCTCGGCCCGCTGCTGATGGTTCCGGCACCATGAACGCCCCTGCAGCCCTGCAACAAGCACTGGTCCAATTGCTGGGCGACGCCAGCCTCAGCGCGGAAACCCTGCCGGACACTGACCTCAAGCTCTGGCTGATCGATGCCAACAACATGGACCGCGCATTCAGCCCCGAAGAAACCCGGCGCATCCTCGAAGAGCCGCCCTACTGGTGCTTCTGCTGGGCCAGCGGCCTGGCACTGGCCCGCTGGCTGGCCGAGAGGCCGGAGTGGGTCGCTGGCAAACGCGTGCTCGACTTCGGCGCGGGTTCAGGCGTTGCCGCCATTGCCGCAGCCAAGGCCGGTGCCGCCGAGGTGGTGGCCTGCGACCTTGATCCACTAGCACTGGAGGCCTGCCGCGCCAATGCTGAACTCAACGGTGTGGAGCTGAGCTATTCGGCCGACTTTTTCCAGGAAGAAGACCGCTTCGACCTGATCATCGTCGCCGATGTGCTCTACGACCGCGCCAACCTGCCGCTGCTCGACCACTTCCTCACTCGCGGCCGCCAGGCCCTGGTGGCCGACTCGCGGGTACGCGATTTCCAGCACGCGCTCTATACCCGCCTCGCCGTGCTGGACGCCTGCACCTGGCCAGACCTGGCAGAGCCGGCCGAGTTTCGCCATGTGAGCCTGTATCACGCGATTCGGTGAGGATCTTGTAGGGGCGAATTCATTCGCCAAGGAGCGCGCAGCGGTCCCTCTTTTTGATGCTCCACTCAGGTAAGGAATCGTCCCGGTACAGCTCGGCGTTGGGGCGCCCCTGCGGGGGCGCTTGGCGAATGAATTCGCCCCTACGGGTAGTGCAGACCGAGTGGCGGGGAAGCCCGGCGCTCGTGCAGGCATATTCATCCCCGTTCGCCGGCCGTATGATTCGCCCATTCCTTCGTGCCTTCGAGTGCCCAGATGAGCGACATTCCCTACATCTTCGATACCACCGGTGCCGACTTCGACCAGGCGGTGATCCAGAATTCCTTCCAGAAGCCCGTTCTGGTGGATTTCTGGGCTGACTGGTGCGCGCCCTGCAAAGCGTTGATGCCGCTGCTGGCGCAGATCACCGAGTCCTACCAGGGCGAACTCCTGCTGGCCAAGGTGAACTGCGATATCGAGCAGGACATCGTGATGCGCTTCGGCATCCGCAGCCTGCCCACCGTCGTGCTGTTCAAGGACGGCCAACCCGTGGACGGCTTTGCCGGCGCGCAGCCGGAGTCGGCTATCCGCACCATGCTCGAGCCCCATGTACAGATGCCCGCCACGCCTCAGGGCAACCTGCTGGACGCTGCCCAGGCCGCCTTCAGCGAAGGCCGCATCAGCGAAGCCGAGAACCTGCTCAAGCAACTGCTCACCGAAGACAACACCAACGCTGCCGGCCTGATCCTCTATGCCCGCTGCCTGGCCGAACGCGGTGAACTGGGCGAAGCGGAAACAGTGCTCAACGCGGTAAAGAGTGACGAACACAAGCAGGCCCTGGCTGGCGCCCGTGCCCAGCTGACGTTCCTCCGCCAGGCCGCCAGCCTGCCGGAAGTGGCTGACCTCAAGTCCCGACTTGCACAGGACGCCGGCGACGACGAAGCGGTTTATCAGCTGGCGATCCAGCAACTCTCCCGTCAGCAGTACGAGCCGGCGCTGGACAGCCTGCTCAAGTTGTTCGTGCGCAACCGTGGCTATGAGAGCGGCCTGCCCCACAAGACCTTGCTGCAAGTGTTCGACCTGCTGGGTAACGACCATCCGCTGGTCGCCACCTACCGCCGCAAGCTGTACAACGCGATCTACTGATCCGGCTCTGCCTGTGGGAGCGAATTCATTCGCGATTGAAATCGCTCCCACAGCGGTTCAGCCCCTCCAGATATAAAGGGGCGCATCCTCCCGCACTTCGACATGCACCTGCTCACTGTGGCGCAGACGCACCAGCAGGCGCTTGCCCGCTGCAATGCCACCGGCCAGACCTTCCAGTTCCGCCAGCAGGCGAGGACCTTCCATTTGCCCGGCCTCGCGCAACAGCTGCTGGGCGGTTTCCCAAAGCGCATCGCTGCGCGGCGCGCTCGGAGCCTTCGGCACCGCCTGAGCCTTGGCCGCCAGCTCGGGCGTCAGGCGGCTGGCCAACCGGTCCCAGTCCTCGGCATCCATTTCAACCGTCAGGTCTACCGGCCAGTCGCCGATCTGTCCGCGAATTCGCAGCATGTCCCACTCCTCCAGGAAACGAATGCGCAATGCTCCCATGGTGTTGGCGGGCTGCCTACATTTGTTATAACGTAACGCAAATTTACCAATCTCCCGGAGCCCCGTCATGCGCCGCCTGCTGCTTGCCCTGCCCTTCGCCCTGCTGACCCCGGCCGTCGCCCAGGCCCACGAGCACGACCATGATCACGAACAAGGCAGCCTCGGTGCCCATGAGCACGGTGTGGCGCAGTTGAATGCCGTACTGGACGGCAAGACCCTGGAGTTGGAGCTGGAAAGCCCGGCCATGAACCTGGTGGGTTTCGAGCACGACGCCAGGAGCGATGCCGACAAGGCCAAGGTAGCGGCTGTCCGTGCAGAACTGGAAAAGCCCCTGGCGCTCTTCGACCTCCCCGGGACGGCGGGCTGCAAGGTCACATCCCAGGAACTGGCGAGCCCGCTCTTCGGCACCGACGAGCAGCATGACGAACATGCCAAAGGTCATGACCACGATCACAGTGAAATCCACGCCCATTACCAGTTCGAGTGCGCGAACCCCAGCGCCTTGAAAACCCTGGATCTTGCCGGGCTGTTCCAGCGCTTCCCCGCCACCCTGAAAATTCAGGTACAACTGATCGGCCCCAACGGCCAGCAAGGCGCGGAACTCAGCGCCAGCAACGCCAGCCTGAGCTTCTAACCTTTTGCAGACACAGCCGGGGCAACCCGGCTGGAATCCCATGAGCCAGACACTGATTGACCTCCAGGGACTGGGCTTTGCCTGGCCCGGCCATCCGGAACTGCTGGATATCCCCGAATTCCGCCTGCAACGCGGTGAAAGTCTCTTCCTCAAAGGCCCCAGCGGCAGCGGCAAGACCACCTTGCTGGGCTTGCTCGGCGGCGTGCAGAAGCCCGGCCGTGGCAGCATTCGCCTGCTCGGCCAGGACCTCGCCTCGCTATCGGCCAGCGCTCGCGACCACTTCCGCGTGGACCACACCGGCTACATCTTCCAGCAATTCAACCTGCTGCCGTTCCTGTCAGTACGGGAGAACGTCGAGCTTCCCTGTCGTTTCTCACGCCTGCGTGCCGAACGTGCGCGCCAGCGCCACGGCAGCGTCGATGGGGCGGCAGCGACCCTCCTGCGCCATCTCGGCCTGAAGGAGGAACTGCTGCAACGCCGCGCCGACGCGCTATCCATCGGCCAACAACAACGCGTAGCCGCCGCTCGCGCACTGATCGGCCAGCCGGAACTGGTGATCGCCGACGAACCAACCTCGGCCCTGGATGCCGACGCCCGCGAAGCCTTCCTGCAACTGCTGTTCGCCGAATGCCGTGAGGCCGGCTCCAGCCTGCTGTTCGTCAGCCATGACCAGAGCCTGGCCCCGCTGTTCGACCACAGCCTGTCGCTGGCGGAACTGAATCGAGCCGCGCGCATCGAGGAGGATTGAGATGTATCTGCTGCGCCTGGCCCTGGCCAGCCTCGCCAACCGCCGCTTCACTGCGCTGCTCACGGTCTTCGCCATTGCCCTGTCGGTCTGCCTGCTGCTGGCGGTCGAGCGCGTTCGGACCGAAGCCCGCGCCAGCTTCGCCAGCACCATCAGCAGCACCGATCTGATCGTCGGTGCCCGCTCCGGCTCGGTGAACCTGCTGCTCTATTCCGTATTCCGTATCGGCAACGCCACCAACAACATCCGCTGGGACAGTTTCGAAGCGATCAGCCAGGACAAGCGGGTGAAGTGGGCCATTCCCATTTCCCTCGGCGATTCCCATCGCGGCTACCGCGTGATGGGCACCAGCGCCGCCTATTTCGAACACTATCGCTACGGCCGCGGCCAACCCTTGCAACCGGCCGAGGGCAAGCCATTCGCCGATATGTTCGAGGTGGTGCTCGGCGCCGAAGTGGCCGAGGCCCTGCACTACAAGCTGGGGGACAAGCTGGTGCTGGCCCATGGCGTCAGCACCGTCAGCCTGGTGCAGCACGACGACAAGCCCTTCTCGGTGGTCGGCATCCTTGCGCGAACGGGCACTCCGGTGGACCGCACCCTGCACATTTCCCTGGCCGGCATGGAGGCCTTGCACGTCGACTGGCAGAACGGCGTGCCCGCCCGGGGCGCGGGCAAGGTCAGCGCCGATCAGGCACGCGCCATGGACCTGCAGCCCAAGGCCATAACGGCCTTCCTCCTCGGCCTCAACAGCAAGATCGCCACGTTCGCCATGCAACGACAGATCAACGAGTTCCGGGGCGAACCCTTGCTGGCAATTCTCCCGGGCGTCGCCCTGCAGGAGCTCTGGAGCCTGATGGGCACGGCGGAGAAGGCGCTCTTCGTGGTGTCATTGTTCGTCGTGCTCACCGGGCTGATCGGCATGCTCACGGCCATCCTCACCAGCCTCAACGAGCGCCGCCGGGAGATGGCCATCCTCCGCTCGGTCGGCGCACGACCTTGGCATATCGGCAGCCTGCTGGTGCTGGAAGCCTTCGCCCTGGCCCTGGCAGGCGCAGTGCTGGGACTGGGTCTTCTCTATCTGGGGATTGCGCTCAGCCAGGGCTACGTGCAGGCCAACTATGGCCTCTATCTGCCACTGGCCCTGCCCAGCCCCTATGAGTGGACGCTGCTCGGCGCTATTCTGGCCGCCGCCCTGCTGATGGGTGTAGTGCCCGCATGGCGTGCCTATCGGCAGTCGCTGGCCGACGGTCTGTCCATTCGCCTGTGAGATTTCCATGACGCGCATCCTGCTGGCCCTGTTGTTGACGCTTTCCTCCCCGCTCTGGGCCAGCGAGGTACGCGAACTCACCTGGGCCGAAATGATTCCGGAAGGTGCGCCGCCACCTGCGCCGCCGGCCCCAATCCACGATTTGTCGCAGCTGTCGGATGCGCTCCAGGCCGAAGCCGGCCCGGCGGCCTCGCAGCAATCGCCAGCCGCTCCGGTGGTCCAGGCGCTGGATGGCCAGGACGTGAAGTTGCCGGGCTACATCGTGCCGCTGGACGTGACGGAAGAAGGCCGCGTGACCGAGTTCCTCCTGGTGCCCTACTTCGGCGCCTGCATCCACGTCCCGCCGCCGCCGTCGAACCAGATCGTCCATGTGAAGAGCGAGCTCGGCGTACTGAGGGATGCCCTCTACCAGCCCTTCTGGATCGAAGGGCCGCTGCAGGTAAAGGCCAGCAGCAGCGAGCTGGCCGAGGCGGGTTACCAGATGGATGCGAGCAAGATCTATCCCTACGAATCCCCATCCAATTGACCCTGGATGCACCAAGGCCCGGTTTTCACCGGGCCTTTTTGTTAGCGCGTTCAGCGGCATTGCTCTGGATCAAGATACAAAGCTTCCTAATTACTGACACTGGCGCCAGCCCAACACATTTAGAACTGACTGGAGCCTTTCATGCGCAAGCATCTTCTCACCGCTTCTCTGCTAGCCCTGGCCATTGCCGCCCCCCTGGCCCAGGCTCACCAGGCTGGAGACATCCTGGTTCGTGCCGGCGCTATCACCGTCAACCCGGAAGCCGACAGCTCTAGCGTTAAGATAGATCGTGGCGCCCTCGCCGGTACCGATCTCGGTGGAAAGGCGACCATGGACAGCGACACTCAGCTAGGCCTGAACTTCGCCTACATGCTGACCGATCACATTGGCCTCGAACTGCTCGCAGCAACGCCTTTCGAGCATGAAGTAAAACTCAAGGGCACCGGCCTCGACTCTGCCAACGGCAGTCTCGGCTCCCTCAAACACTTGCCGCCGACCCTCAGCCTCGTGTACTATCCGTTGGATCCCAAATCGGCCTTCCAGCCTTATCTCGGCGCGGGCATCAACTACACCTGGATCTTTGACGAGCACGTCGGCAGCAGTGCGACCGCTGCCGGCTTCGATAACTTCCGCGTGGACAACTCCTGGGGCCTGGCCTGGCAGGTAGGCGCCGACTACATGTTGACCGACAACGTGATGGTCAACGCCCAGGTTCGCTACATCGACATCGACACCCGCGGCTACGTGGACAACACCCTCCTAAACGTCCGAGCGAAGGTGGATGTGGACGTCGACCCGTGGGTCTACATGGTCGGCCTCGGTTATAAGTTCTGAGCGGGATAATCCTGGGGGAACACTCCCGCCAAAGGCGCCTTCGGGCGCCTTTTTTGTGCCTGAAAATTCATGAGAAAACGAGGGCCGATTCCGTCATTGGGGCCGAGCGTAGGGTGCGCCGCGCGCACCGATCCTAGCTCCCGGATTAGTGCAGAGCACAGGTGTACACGGACTCCTACAGGGTCCCGAAGTCGGGGCTCAGCGTCCCAGCAGGCGTGCGACGCCCTGCTTGAGCGGGGTGGGCTGCGGGAAGTCGTAGCGCAGCAGCAGGCGGGCATTGCTGGCCCGGGAATGACGGATATCCCCAGCGCGAGCTTCGGCATAGGTCACCGGCGGTAGATCGCCCAGCACTTCGCCGATGGCGGCGAGCAACTCCTTGAGGCTGGTCGCCCGGTTCAGGCCCACGTTCACCGGGCCGACCTCCAGCCACTCCGCTTCCAGCGCCTGCACCAGCACCTGCACCAGGTCGCCGACATAGACGAAGTCACGGGTCTGCTCGCCGTCACCGAACACGGTGATCGGCAAGCCGGCCACGGCGCGCTCGGTGAAGATGCTGATCACCCCCGAGTAGGGCGAAGACGGGTCCTGGCGTGGACCGAAGATATTGAAGAAGCGAAATACCGCCGGCTCCAGCCCATGCTGGCGGCGGTAGAAGTCCAGGTAATGTTCGCTGGCCAGCTTGTCTGCCGCATAGGGGGTCAGCGGCGATTTTGGCGTGTCTTCATCGATGGCCGTTCCTTCGCCGTTCTGGCCGTACACCGCCGCACTGGAGGCAAAGATCACCCGCTTCACGCCCTCTGCCCGCATGGCTTCGCAGACATTCAGGGTGCCGATCAGATTGCTCTGATGCGTCGCCACCGGATCATCCACCGAGGCCTGGACCGAAGCGACCGCCGCCAGGTGGGCGACCGCCTTGCACCCGGCCATCGCCCGCGCTACCAGCGCAGCGTCGGCAACATCGCCTTCGATCAGTTCCAGGTGCGAGTTGTTTAACGGCAGGTTGGCACGCTTGCCGGTGGATAGATTGTCCAGCACGCGCACGGCATGGCCCCGGGCGAGCAGCACATCTGCGAGATGGGAGCCGATGAAGCCGGCCCCGCCGGTGATGAGGATGGGAGAGTCAGCCATGACGGTAGTAACGGTCCAGTAGGGTCGGCAGGGCAGCACGCCAGGCGCGCGGCTTGATGCCAAAGGTATGGAGGATTTTCTTGCAGGCCAGCACCGCGTTCTGCGGCTCGTCCACTGCGTCCGGGCGAGCGGCGTGGGCCTGCGGCGTGATGTCCTGCACTTTCAACTGATGCAGGCTGCGAGCCTCGCTGAGCAGTGCCTGCCCGAGCGCCAGGGGCGTGGTGGCTTCGTGGCCGCCGTAGTGATAGGTGCCCCATAGCGGCGCCTGGCAATCCAATTGCTTGATCACCGCCAGCAGCACACGGGCGGCGTCGTCAACGGGGGTCGGGTTGCCGCGACGGTCGTCAGCCAGGCAAATCTCATCGGCCTGTTCGGCGCGACTGAGGAAGCGCCCCAGTGAGCCATCGCGGCTGTCATCCAGCAACCAGCCAAAGCGCAGCAGCACATGCTTGGGACAGGCGGCACGGACGCTCTGCTCCATCCGCCAGATGGCCTGGCCACGTTCGCTGAGCGGGACGGTTTCGTCCTTTTCGCTGTAAGCAGTGGCACGGGAACCGTCGAACACCCGATAGCTGGAGGGCTGCAGCAGAATCATCCCGTGATGCTGGCAGAGTTCGGCAAGCCGCTCCACGCCACGTTCCTGGGCTGCCAGGCGCACATCGCTGACTTCATCGGCCTGGAACCAGTCGAAGTAGTAGGCGAGGTTGATCACGGCGTCGGGCCGGGTGTCATCGAGCAACTGGGTCAGGCTGGCGGCATCCCAGCCCTGTTCGGGCGGACGCGGAGCGAGAAAACCTATGTCTTCCTCGGCCCCCAGGCGAATCAGCGCCTGTCCGAGTGAATTGCCGCCACCCAACAGCATCAAGCGCATTCGCATAGAGAAAGAGGTCGCTTAAAGCCGGTTATAGGGAGTGGGCGGGCAGACCCGCCGCATAAGAGCCGCATTCTGCGGGTTTCACCGGCGTACGTCACTAGCCGCGTGGCGGTTGCGCCTTGCCCGGCCGGTAGAGATGGACGTGGTCTGCCCGGTACAGGGACGAGTCGGCGAAGCCTTCGGCAGCCAGCACCTCTCCTACCAGGATCAACGCGGTGCGGCGGAAATCCCGCGCCGCCACCTTGGGCAGGATATCTCCCAGGGTGCCGGTGACCTGCTCCTGATCCGGCCAGCTGGCGCGATGGATCACCGCGATCGGGCAGTCGGCGCCATAGTGCGGCAGCAGTTCTTCGACGATCTTCGCCAACTGGCTCACGCCGAGATGGATGGCCATGGTCGCGCGGTGCCGCGCCAAGTCGCCCAGCTCTTCGCCCTTGGGCATCCGCGTCTTGCTCGCGTAGCGGGTGAGAATCAGCGTCTGGGAAACCTCCGGCAAGGTCAGCTCACACCCCAGCAGCGCGGCGCAGGCGGCAGTGGCGGTCACCCCCGGCACCACTTCGTAGGGAATGCCCCGTTCACGCAGGTGACGAATCTGTTCGCCAATGGCCCCGTACAACGAGGGATCGCCGGAATGCACACGCGCCACATCCTGGCCCTTGTCATGGGCTTGCGTCAGCAGGGCGACGATCTCATCCAGATGCAGTTCGGCGGTGTTCACCACCAGCTCGGCGCTGTGCCCCGCCAGCACCGCTTCGGGCACCAGCGACCCCGCGTAGAGAATCACCGGACAGGTGCGAATCAGGCGCTGGCCCTTGACTGTGATGAGTTCCGGATCGCCGGGGCCGGCGCCGATGAAGTAGACAGTCATGGCCGTTGGGCCTCCTGATGAATGCAGGCCAGCGCGCAAGTGGCGCTGGCGCTGCGGCGTTTGTCGATGAGGAGGGTGGCGCGAGTACCGAAGAGGGCCTCTGCCTGGGCCAGCGCAGCGGCCTCGGCCACGCCCGCGCTGCCGACGGCCTCGCGAACCTGCTCGGACGGCTGGCTCAGCCGGTCCTCGAAGGAAGCAAGCACATCCACGGGCAGGCCATACAGAGGCAGCCCCAGCCGCTCGGCCAGGCCAACCAGCCCCGGCTCTGCGACTTTAGCTTCGCGGGTGGCCAGGGCGATCAACTGATCGAGAGAGACATTGGCCTCGGCAAGGCACTGCATCAGCAGGACCTGCAACTCATCCGGGGGGCAGCCGCGTCGGCAGCCCAGCCCGGCAACCAGTTTCACGGGATGCATCATCGTAGGAGCGAGCTTGCTCGCGAATCGGGAGTTCCTTCGCGAGCAAGCTCGCTCCTACAAGTCATGCTTGGGAGTGACGCTGGTACAGCCAGGCAGCGGCCCAGCCGAGCACCATCCAGAACGCGGCATTGGTGATCAGCGAAGCCGCGATGAACTCGTGGCTCAGCGCTTCAGGCGCCAGGCTGGAATGCACTTCGGGCTGTGGCGCGCCAATTACGTGCGGAATAACCAGAACAACGACGCCGACCACACGCAGCGCCCAGTGACGGCCAAAGGCGATCAGGGCGAGCCCCGCGGCCGTGGAGGCAGCGGTGCCAATCCACCAGGTCTGGCGCTGGGCTAGATCGGCGGCTGCGGTACCGGGCAGTTCCGGTGGCAGGCCGAGGGACGGTGCGAGGGCGAAGGTGGCGAAACCGCCCAGGCCCCAGAGCAGGCCCTGCCAGGAACGGCTCGGGCCGCGCAGGCTGAACAGTCCGGCGAGGATCAGGGCGAAGCCAACGGCCACCACCAGGTTGCTGCCACCGGTTGACAGGGTCCGCTGCCAACCATCTTCCGGCGCCCAGGCCTCGTCACTGTGTTCATGGATGTGCGCGACGGCCGCGCCGCCATGCTCATGGCCGTGCTCCAGCTGTGCGGCAGGTTCGGCGCTTTCATAGGTTTCCGCCTGAAGGATCAGCGGGGTTACCCACAGGCTCTGCAGCAGGGTCAGTACCAGGGCGGCGATCAGGCCGGCGAAACCGGCGGTCTGGGCGATGCGCTTGATCATCCGGAAATCACTCAATGGCAGGGGAAGGCGGCACTGTGGCGAGTGTCGTGCGCGGCGTTGTGCACGGCTTCGATATGCGAGAACCCGGCGAAATACACCAGGGACACGCCAACCAGGCTGGTGCCAATGGCCAACACGAGGCGCTTGACCAGGGTCGAGGAGGAAGCGGCGGAATGGGACAGGGTGCGGCTGGACATGGAGGTTCCCTCTGCGTTGCTAACGATACCGGCAGAGGAACGCGCGCGAGGGAAGCGGGCGCAGGCGCACCCAAATTTCCGGCTTGCGCCCGCCCACCGCGGGTTGCCAAAACGTGATCAGGCCGGTCTCCGGGCTCACGACGCCAGCCATGAGGCTGGATGGGCATGCCTTCCCATGCCGTGTCGGCACAGTGGCGTACTTAACCCTACGATCGCTTACCGTTGCGGGGGCAGCGTCGGACTAGTCCGAAAATGGACGCACCGACTTCCCGTTTCACCTTGCGTACGGCGACGCGAGGCACCTGAAAAAACCGTGCTAGGACATCACGAGTCCGACCAAGCGTCAACTGCCGCGATTGACCGTCCCCCGCCTGCTGCGTAGCCTTCGCCCTTTCGAGGTTCTCCGGTCGATGCGCCGGAGCTAAGAGCGAACGTGGTCAAGGCCACGGCTGCCCCCGCAACTGTGAACAGCTGAAGTCTTATCCACAGCCACTGCCCAACGGCGGGAAGGCGGAGAGACGGCGCACCGCGCCAGGCTGTGAGCCAGGAGACCTGCCTCGACGAATTTCCAGACAACCGGGCGGGGTGATCCGGTGGCGAATCCGTTGCGCGGGGCGAGTCCCGCTGCGTTCGTCATGCCCGCCGACCGACCACGCAGAGGCGCGCATGAAAACCCTGGCCAAGCTCCCCGTCACCATCGTTACCGGCTTTCTCGGCGCCGGTAAGACCACCCTCCTGCGCCACATGCTGGACAACGCGGAAGGTCGCCGTATCGCGGTGATCGTCAACGAGTTCGGCGAGCTGGGCATCGACGGCGAAATCCTCAAGCAGTGCTCCATCGGATGCACCGAGGAAGAGGCCGTGGGCCGCGTCTTCGAGTTGGCCAACGGCTGCCTCTGCTGCACCGTGCAGGAAGAATTCTTCCCGGTGATGCGTGAGCTGGTGGCGCGTCGTGGTGACCTCGACCAGATCCTCATCGAAACCTCCGGCCTGGCGCTGCCCAAGCCGCTGGTCCAGGCCTTCCAGTGGCCGGAAATCCGCAATGCCTGCACCGTCGACGCCGTGATCACCGTGGTCGACAGTCCGGCCGTGGCCGCTGGCACCTTCGCTGCGCACCCCGAGCAGGTGGACGAGCAGCGCAAGCAGGACCCGAACCTCGACCACGAATCCCCGCTGCATGAGCTGTTCGAAGACCAGCTCGCCAGCGCCGACCTGGTGGTGCTGAACAAGGTCGACCTGCTCACCCCGGAAGCCCTCGCCGCCGTGCGCGCAGAAGTGGCCGAGGAGCTGCCGCCGGCAGTGAAGATCGTCGAAGCCAGCTCCGGCAAAATCCCGCTCGATGTCCTGCTGGGCCTGAACGCCGAGGCCGAATTGCACATCGACAGCCGCCCCACTCACCACGACCACGAAGGTCATGAAGACCACGACCATGACGAGTTCGACTCCTTCCACGTCGACCTTCCGGAAGTCGAAGAAGCCGCGCTGATCGCCGCCCTCGGCCAGCTTGTGGAGCGCCATGCCGTCCTGCGTATCAAGGGCTTCGCCGCCATCCCCGGCAAACCCATGCGCCTGCTGGTCCAGGGCGTCGGCAAGCGCTTCGACAAGCACTTCGACCGCAAATGGCTGACCGACGAACCCCGTGGCACCCGCCTGGTGGTGATCGGCCAGGAGCTGGACCAGGCGGTAATCGCCAACGAACTGCGTACGGCGCTGGCATGAAACGCGTTCAACTCCCCTCTCCCTCCGGGAGAGGGGCCGGGGGTGAGGGCAACCTCCGCGCGCTGGGACTTTCCCTCACCCCAACCCTCTCCCAAAGGGAGAGGGGGTAAGAGCCATGCACCTCCTACGCACCCAGCCCGGCGGCTTCGTCCCCGACGACGGCATCGCCCACCTGGCCCAGACGCCTGCCGAGCTGGTGATCCTCTGCAGCGGCGATTCGCACCTGGCGCTGCTGGCCGAAGCCGCTCGCGAGTTGCCCGCGGACTACCCGAGCCTGCGCCTGGCCAACCCCATGCAGCTGCAGAATCACGCCTCGGTGGACCTCTATGTCGACGAGGTGCTGCAGCACGCCAAGGTCATCCTCATATCGGTGCATGGCGGCGTGGGTTATTGGCGCTACGGCATCGAGCAGCTGGTGGCACTGACCGAGCGCGGCGCGAAGTTGATTCTGGTACCCGGAGACGACCGTCCTGACCCGGAACTGGCCAGCCTGTGCACGGTTTCGGCCGAAGATGCCGAACGTCTTTGGCAATACCTGCGCCAAGGCGGACTGGACAATGCGCGGCAACTATTCAGTTGCGTGGCCAGCAGTTGGCTTGAGCGGGATTATCCCTGGACCGAACCAAGGGTCCTCCCACGCGTTGCCATCTACCACCCACGCATTCGCCCGGCGCAATTGGCGGATTGGCAGGCCGAATGGCAAGGCGACCGGCCGGTGGCCGCCCTGCTCTTCTACCGCACCCACCTGCAGGCGGCGAATACCGCCTTTATCGACGCCTTCTGCGAGCGCCTGGCCGCCCAGGGCCTGAATCCCCTGCCCATCGCCGTCGCCAGCCTCAAAGAGGCCGAGTGCCTGGAGGCCGTGGAAAACTGGCTGGACGCCGCAGGTGCCGGGCTGATCATCAACACCACAGGGTTCGCTCAGTCCAATCCGGACGCCCCCAGCCTGCGCCCCTTCCGCCGTGACATCCCGGTGCTGCAGGCCATCTGCTCACTGGACAACGAACCGCTCTGGCGGGAAAACCCGCAAGGCCTCGGCCCGCGCGACCTGGCCATGCACATCGCGCTGCCGGAACTGGACGGCCGCATCATCACCCGGCCCATCAGCTTCAAGGGGATGGCCTGGCGCAGCGAGCGCAGCCAGAGCGACGTGGTCTGCTATCTGCCGCATACCGAGCGCATGGACTTCGTCGCCGAACTGGGTAGACGTTGGTGTGCACTTTCGCGCAAAGCCAATGCCGACAAGCGCGTGGCGCTGATCCTCGCCAACTACCCCACACGTGATGGCCGCGTCGGCAATGGCGTGGGGCTGGATACCCCGGCTGCCGCATTGAACATCCTTCGCGCGCTGGAAGCCGAAGGCTATCCGCTGACCGGCCTGCCGGAGAATGGCACCGCGCTTATCCACAGCCTGCTGGGCGGCGTCAGCAACGACCTGGACAGTCTCGACCTGCGCCCCTGCGCCCAGAGCCTGGCCCTCCCCGACTACCTCGACTGTTTCGCCCGACTGCCCGAAGCCAATCAGCGTGCCGTGCGCGAACGCTGGGGTGAGCCGCAGCAGGACCCGATGTTCCGCAGCGGCCGCATGATGGTCGCCGGTCTGCGCTTCGGCCTCGCCTTCGTCGGCATCCAGCCGGCGCGCGGTTACCAGCTCGACCCGGCCGCCATTTACCACGACGCCGACCTGGTGCCGCCCCACGGTTATCTCGCCTTCTACTTCTGGTTGCGCGAGGTGTTCGCCGCCGACGCACTGATCCACGTCGGCAAGCACGGCAACCTGGAATGGCTGCCGGGCAAAGGTGTCGGCCTGTCCGCTGAATGCTGGCCGGACGCGGTAATGGGCCCGCTGCCGAACATCTACCCCTTCATCGTCAACGACCCCGGCGAAGGTGCGCAGGCCAAGCGCCGCGCGCAGGCGGTGATCATCGACCACCTGATGCCGCCGTTGACCCGCGCCGAGAACTACGGCCCCCTGCGCGACCTGGAGCGCCTGGCCGACGAGTACTACGACGCCTCCCTGCTGGACCCGCGCCGCGCCGTGCAGCTGCGTGGGGAAATCCTCGAATTGGTGAAGGCCACCGCCCTGGATCGCGAGCTGAACCTGGTCATCAACGACGACCCGGAAAGCTGGCTGCCGCAACTGGATGCCTACCTCTGCGACCTCAAGGAATCGCAGATCCGCGACGGCCTCCATGTGTTCGGCGAATCCCCAACCGGACGCCTGCGCGACGACACCCTGCTGTCCCTGGTGCGCATTCCACGCGGCGATGGCAAGGGTGCCAACGCCAGCCTGCTGCGCGCCCTGGCCAGCGACCTGCAACTGGGTCGCGACCCGCTCGACCTCAACTGGGCGGAGCCCTGGGATGGCCCGCGTCCGGCGGTGCTTGAGGCCGTCAGCAATGAGCCCTGGCGCAGCAACGGCGACACCCGCGAACGCCTGGAAATGCTGGCGCTGGGCCTGATCGAAACCACGGACTTCGGCTCCATCGGCCCCGCCAGCGATGCGGTTATCCACAACCTGCGCGCAGTGATCGCCCCCAGCCTGGATGCCTGCGGCAGTGCCGAAATCGGCGGTGTGCTGTCTGCCCTGGAAGGCCGTTTCGTTCCGCCCGGTCCCAGCGGCGCACCCAGTCGCGGACGTCTCGACGTGCTGCCCACGGGACGTAACTTCTTCACCGTGGACGTCCGCAACCTGCCCACACCCACGGCCTGGCGCCTGGGTTTCCAGTCCGCCAACCTGCTGCTGGAACGCCACCTGCAGGACCACGGCGACTACCTGCGCCAGCTCGGTATTTCCGTCTGGGGCACCGCCACCATGCGCACCGGCGGCGACGACATCGCCCAGGCCCTGGCACTGATGGGCGTGCGCCCGGTATGGCAGGCCGGCAGCCAACGCGTGGAAGACTTCGAAATCCTGCCGCTGTCCCTCCTCGACCGCCCACGGGTGGATGTGACGCTGCGTGTGTCCGGCTTCTTCCGCGATGCCTTCGCCAACCTTATTCGCCTGTTCGACGCCGCGGTGCAGGCGGTGGCCGAACTGGACGAGCCCGACGACATGAACCCCCTCGCCGCCCGCGTGAAACTGGAAAGCGCGCGTCTCGCGGCCGAAGGCATCAGCCCCGAAAGCGCTCGCCTGCAAGCCGGCTGGCGAGTGTTCGGTGCCCAGCCCGGCGCCTACGGTGCAGGGGTGCAGGGCGCCATCGAGGAACGCCAGTGGCAGGACCGCACCGAACTGGCCGAGGTCTACCTCAACTGGGGCGGCTACGCCTACGGCGCCCAGGATGCCGGCACGCCGGCGCGAGAACGCTTCGCCCAGCGGCTGCAAGGACTGCAAGCCGTGCTGCAGAACCAGGACAACCGCGAGCACGACATCCTCGACTCGAACGACTACTACCAGTTCCAGGGCGGCATGCTCGCCGCCGCCGAAACCCTGCGCGGCGAGAAAGTCGCCAGCTACCACGGCGACCACAGCCAGCCGGACCTGCCGCGCATCCGCTCCCTCAAGGAAGAACTGGGCCGCGTGGTCCGCTCCCGCGCGGCCAATCCGAAGTGGATCGCGGGCATGAAGCGCCACGGCTACAAGGGCGCCTTCGAGCTGGCGGCGACGGTGGACTACCTCTTCGCCTTCGACGCCACCAGCGAACTGGTGGACGACCACCAGTACCAGCTACTGGCCGATGCCTACCTGCTGGACGACGACACCCGCGAGTTCATCCGCCAGCACAACCCCGAAGCCCTGCGCGACATTGCTGAGCGACTGGTGGAAGCCCAGCAGCGCGGGTTGTGGGAGAACCCCGGGGAATACCGCGAGGCGATCGAGAATCTGATGCTGGATATTGAGGAGCAATGATTCGCACTGGGGCCCAGGCAACCTGTGGGAGCGATTTCAATCGCGATGGTCCGCGCAGCAGCCCCACAGTCCGTAGGGTGGATCACGCTTCATCGATCCACCATCGTCGGTTGGACTGACCTCGTTGGTGGATGTGAAAAGCGACATCCACCCGACCTATCTCTGCGCGCCCAGTGCACAGCGTAGGTTGGTGCAGAGCGCAGCGAAGCCCAACGTTTCGGGGTTGAGCCGGCATGTTGGGTTTCGCGAGCTCTACCCAACCTACAAGAGCATTCCGCCACGCGACCCACGATTCACCCCCGCAACCGACGCGCCGCCTCCCGCAGGATCGCTTCGGTCCCCGCCCAGCCCAGGCAGCCGTCGGTGATCGACACGCCGTAGCGCAGGTCGCAGGACAACGACTGCGCACCATCGAACAGGTGGCTCTCGATCATCACCCCACGCAGGGCGTTCTGTCCGGCCAGGCGCTGGTCGATCACGTCTTCCAGTACTGCCGGCTGGCGCAGCGGGTCCTTGCCACTGTTGGCGTGGCTGCAATCGACCAGGATGCGCGGCGCGATGCCGAGCTTCTCAAGCCCTTCGCGAGCCGCCTGCACGCTGGCCGCGTCATGGTTGGGGCCCTTGTGGCCGCCGCGCAGTACCAGATGGGTATCTGCGTTGCCAGCGGTCTGCACCAGCGCCGGACGGCCCTCGGCGTCGATGCCGAAATGCTGGTGGGCGTGGGCCGCCGAGCGCATGGCATCGGTGGCGATGCCGAGGCTGCCATCGGTTCCGTTCTTGAAGCCAACCGGCAGGTCCAGGCCGCTGACCATCTCGCGGTGGATCTGCGACTCGCTGGTGCGCGCACCGATGGCAGCCCAGCTCAGCAGATCGTCCAGGTAGCCGGCTACCAGCGGTTGCAGCAACTCGGTCGCGACCGGAAGGCCCAGCTCGGCCATTTCCAGCATCAGCCGACGGCTTAGCGCCAACCCTTCCGCCATGTCGCCACTGCCGTCCAGATGCGGATCGTAGACCAGGCCCTTCCAGCCCACGGTGGTGCGCGGCTTCTCGACGTAGGCGCGCATCACCAGCAGCAGCTGGTCACTGACTTCAGGCGCCAGGGCGGCGAGACGCCGGGCGTAGTCGAGGGCGGATTCCGGATCGTGGATGGAACAGGGGCCGACCACCACCAACAGACGCGAATCCTCGCCATCCAGCACGGCGCGCACGGCCTCACGCTGGGCGTTGATCTGACGGGCGATGGCTGGACTCAGCGGCAGGCGCTGGCGCAACTCGGCGGGGGTGGGCAGCGGTCGGGTGCTGCGCGATGGGGGAAGCGCAGCTTCCAGCGCGATGGCATGGAGCGGCTGTACAGCGGTGGGCAGAACGGAAACGGAAGAGTTCATGACTGGCGTCCTCAGCCGGCGCGGCTCGATCCGCGCGCGGCGCTATCTGGGTGTTCGATTCAACGGTGTCTGTGCGGAGCCTGCGCGGCTAAATCGCCAGTCGGAGTTGCGGTAATAGGTCTGGTAGGTGCGATAGCTGATCATGGTGCGATCCTCGAATTTCATGTGTTTGGCCTTGTGGGCCGGAAAACAAAAACCCCCGGTCGGGTTGCCGACCGGGGGTTTCGTGGAGCTTTGGTGGCGACCCTGCTGGAGTGGGCCGCCTGATTGGGTATCAGGCCAGCCCGTGGCTAAACCAATACCCATAGAAATAGCTGACCGCAGCGGCCACACGCACACGCGCCTGGGCCTTGGCCGGGCAAGCGATGAGCGAAGTGGAAGCAAGGTGCGGCATGACAATCTCCAAAGCGAATGCTGGCTAACCTACTGCATCGCCGCGTGCCGTTCAATCACTGATTTCTATCGGGGCGTTCGGGCTTTCGCTACCATGCCCGCCAGGCACCGCAGGACACAGCCATGACCGAGATCCCCCACTTCCCCTTGAGCGCCGTCGTCGGTTCCGACGAACTGAAGCTGGCGCTTTACCTGGCCGCCATCGACCCCGCCATTGGCGGTGTGCTGATCGAAGGCCCGCGTGGCATGGCCAAGTCCACCCTGGCCCGGGGCATCGCCGACCTGCTGCCGGACGCCGACTTCGTCACCCTGCCCCTGGGCGCCAGCGAGGAGCGCATCGTCGGCACCCTGGACCTGGACGCCGCCCTCGGCGAAGGCCGCGCGCGCTTCGCTCCCGGCGTGCTGGCCAAAGCCCACGGCGGCGTGCTCTATGTGGATGAAGTGAACCTGCTGCCCGACCACCTGGTGGACCTGCTGCTGGATGTGGCCGCCAGCGGCGTGAACCAGATCGAGCGTGACGGCATTTCCCACCGTCACCCCGCCCGCTTCGTGCTGATCGGCACCATGAACCCCGAAGAAGGCGAGCTGCGCCCGCAACTGCTGGACCGTTTCGGCCTCAAGGTGCTGCAGAACGGCCAGCCGCAGCCTGCCGAACGCGCCGAAATCGTCCGTCGTCGCCTGGCCTTCGATGCCGATCCGCAAGCCTTCATTACCCGCTGGGGCAACGAGCAACAGGCCTTGGCCCAGCGCTGCAAGGATGCCCGCACTCGCCTGCCCGGCATTCCGCTGGACGACACCGCCCTCGACGAAATCGCCCGGCGCTGTTTCGCCGCAGGCGTCGACGGCCTGCGCGCCGACCTGGTCTGGCTGCGCGCCGCGCGTGCCCATGCCGCCTGGCGCGGCGCTGATCAGATCGATGCAGTAGACATCGACGCCGTCGAACACTTCGCCCTGGCCCATCGTCGTACCCACACGCCGCCAGCCGCCGAGCAGCCGCCGCAGTCCCAGTCCTCCGGCTCGCAGCCCGAGTCTTCCACCGGCGAAGGCCAGTGGGGCGAACTGCCTGCCCAGGCGATGCCCATGGGAGAGCGGCGCGACCTGCCGCGCTGGCCAAAAAAGCCCTGAGCATCCGCCCGCGCACGGTCACAGGGGCGGGTGCCCGGCCCAGACCCGGCACTCTCGGCAACGGCCGCAGCGGCGCTCGCCGTGCGGGTACCAATGGCGTCATCCAGTGGCTGCCGACCCTGCTGCGTGGCCGCCCGCGCAAAGCCGCCGATCTGGTTCGAGCTCCTCGTAGCCAGCGCCCCGAGCAACTCTGGCTGGTGGTAGTGGACGCCTCCGCCTCCACTCGCCGCCACGGCGCTCTCGCTCAAGCCAAGGGACTGCTGGCCGGTGTGTTCGAAGCCGCCTACCGCCAACGTGTGCGCCTCGCCGTGCTCCACGCCACCGGCCGCCAACCCCAGTGGCTCTGGCAGGGCCAGAAAGCCTCTCCCGCCCTGCATCACTGGCTCGCCGAACTCGGCGCCGGGGGCGGCACTCCGTTGATCGATGCGCTACAGCAATCCGCCCATTGGTTGGCGCGGCGGCAGCGGCAAAAGCCGGCTGAAGAACAGCGTTTGCTGGTGCTCACCGATGGGCGATTGAAGGACTGGTCGTCATTGCAGCCACCGGGTTGCCCGACGCTGCTGGTGGATATCGAAAGCGGGCCGATCCGGCTGGGGCGGGCGAAGAAGCTGGCGGAAGAGTTGGGCGCGGAGTACCGAGCAATTTCCGATCTCTAGGCTGGCCCCTCCCCTCTCCACTTCTCACATAACGGGCCCGGGACAGCTGAAGCGGTCGCAGACATATACGTGGCGCAATCGAATCATCCACTCAGAACATCCGAACGTGATCGCTGAACACGCCGAACTCAGCGACATGCTGGTTGTAAGCGGCAATCGCCTTGGCATTCTCGGATAGCCATGCAGCCCGAACTTGCTTTTCACTCGTCCGGGAGTTCTCCGAATCACTTTCCTGCTCTTCGAGAACAAGCTTCATTTCATCCTTCATGGATGATTGCCTCCATCTTTCATCAACATCTCCGGCACCGGCCGCTCTTCCACGATCCGCTCCTGCACCCAGCGCAGTACCTCTTCTTCATCCCGAATGCGGTACCACTCCCCTTCCGGATAGAGGCTGGCGGAGGGGCCCTCGTCGCAAGGGAACTGGCACTGGGTGCGGGTGATGTGCACGCCACCTTCGCACTCCAGCTTGCCGGCAGCCTTGAGGGTTTCGCGCAGCTTCTTCCACAAGGGCAAGGCACCCCGGCGGGTGCAGCGCGGGCCGTTGCACAGCAGCAGGCGGCGGGCGTGGGGCGGGATGCAAGACCAGGAATGACTCTCCGGTAGCGCCGGCACGTCCACGCAATCCAGATGCAGTTCACGGCGCTCGATCAGCGCACAGGCGGCGCCGGCCGGGTCGCTGTCGAACTGGCCGAGCAGGCTGGCGACGAAGAGTTGATCGGGCGCCTCCAGAGCGGCCAGCTCGCTGCGCAGCCAATCCAGGTGCTGGGCCGAGGATTGCGGTTCGAGGTCGATCACCAGCAACGGGCGCGGGCTTTCCTGCGCCACCTGCCAAAGGGCGTCGTAACCGGAAGCGGTGTCGACGATATCGGCCAGTGCCGACTCACCACGCAGGGCCAATAGCTGGCGGCGAAAGAGTTCGGCAAAGGAACCTTCGACAAGGTCCGGCCCGGCGAACAGCACGCGGGCGTAGGGTGTTGCGGTCATGGTGTTTCCAGGTAGGTGGCGAGGGCCTGCCAGAGACCCTCGATGGAATCGAACTCACGGGCCACGACGGGCAGGTCGGGGCGCTTGAGGATCAGTACCGGCAGCCCCAGCTCGCGGGCCACCTGCAACTTGGGTTCGGTGGACTGGCTGCCGCTGTTCTTGCTGATCAGCACATCGCTTTGCAGCCGCGCGAACAACTCGCGCTCGCCTTCGAGGCTGAACGGACCGCGCGCGCCTATCACCTCGTAACGCGGTCCAGCCGGCTGCCCTTGCAGGCAGCGCACGGTCCAGTGCTGCTGCGCTGGAATCTCGTGCAGGTGTTCCAGCGGCTCGCGGCCGAGGGTGAAGAACGGGCGACGAAAATCCTTCAGGGCATCGATCAGCCCGGCCCAGTCGGCGACTTCGCACCAGTCATCTTCAGGGCCTGCCTGCCAGCCTGGACGCCGCAGCGCCCAACAGGCAACTCCGGCTGTTTCGGCGGCGGCCGCGCCGTTCCGGCTGATCTGCGCGGCGTAGGGATGGGTGGCATCGATCAGCAGATCGATGCCCTCTTCCGCGATGTAGCGGGCCAGCCCATCCACGCCACCATAACCACCCACACGCACCTGGCAGGCGAGGTCATCCGGCACCTTGCCGAGGCCAGCGAGGCTGTAGACATGCTCAGGGCCGAGGCGGCGCGCCACGGCCAGCGCTTCGGTGACGCCGCCCAGCAGGAGGATGCGTTTCATCGTTGTGCCACGTCACCGCCAGGCTTCACCACCTCCAGCAGCGTGATCGGCAGCGCTGAACGCCAGGTATCGAAGCCGCCCAGCGGCTGGGCCTGGGCAATGGCGATGCGGGTGAGCTCGCCACCGTGGTTTTCACGGAAGGCGACCAGCGTGGCTTCGCTCTGCAGGGTCACGGCGTTGGCAACTAGGCGGCCACCGGGTTTGAGCTGGTTCCAGCAGGTGTCGAGCACGCCGGGTTCAGTGACGCCACCGCCAATGAAGATGGCATCTGGCACCGGCAGCCCATCCAGCGCCAGCGGGGCCTGGCCCGCCACCAATTGCAAGCCGGGTACGCCGAGGGCGTCGCGGTTGTGGCGGATGTGATCCTGACGCCCTTCGTTGGCTTCGATGGCGATCGCCCGGCAGCTCGGGTGCGCGCGCATCCATTCGATGCCGATGGAGCCGCAACCGGCGCCCACGTCCCAGAGCAGCTCACCGGGGCGTGGCGCCAGACGCGCCAGGGTGATGGCACGGACATCGCGTTTGGTGAGCTGTCCGTCGTGGCGATAGGCGTCGTCCGGTAAACCGGTGGTCAGCGGCAGCGAGCGAGTGCCTTGGTCGGGTTGAATCTCGATGGCGACTAGGTTGAGGGCGGCTGCCTCGTCGAGGGACCAGTTGCCTGCGATGCCGTCGATGCGACGCTCCCGTTCACCACCAAGATGCTCCAGTACCACAAGGCGACTGGGGCCGTAGCCCGCCTCGACCAACAGGCTGGCAATGGCTGCCGGGCTACGGCCATCGTTGCTCAGCACCAGCAGGCGGGCACCCTCGTGCAGATGGGCATTGAGCGCCGCCAGTGGACGGGCGACGACGGAAAGCAGGGTCACGTCCTGCAACGGCCAGCCCAGCCGGGCAGCCGCCAGGGAGTAGGACGAAGGCGCCGGAATCACCTGCATTTCTTCCACCGCGAGCTGCCGCGCCAGGCTGGCGCCGACACCGAACAGCATGGGGTCGCCGCTGGCCAGCACGCAGATCGGCGTGCCGCGTTTTTCCAGGACGGGTGCCAGGGAGAAAGGGCTTGGCCAGGGACTGCGGCGGGCGCGAATGCAACGCGGCAGCAGGTCGAGTTGGCGCGGACCGCCGACCACTTCAACGGCCCCCAGCAAGGCATGGCGCGCAGCCTTGCCCAGGCCTGCGTAGCCGTCTTCACCTATCCCCACCACTGTCAGCCAGGGCTGCATTCGCTGTCCTCGATTCCGAAAAACGCCACAGACATTCGGCTCCCGACAGGCAGCCTTTTCATAGGTCCGGGCAAAGCGGGCATAATAGCGCCCTTCATCGGTTGCCGGCGCGGCGCACAGTCGCTCCGGCTTAAAGGGAACACGGACAAACCGTGGCTGCCCCCGCAACTGTAAGCAGCGAGTCCATGCAATCGAGGTCACTGGGGAAACCCGGGAAGGCCGCAGTGGATGACGACCTGCCAGCCAGGAGACCTGCCGGTGAAACCAGTCGCGTGTGTACGCATCGAGCGGGGTGTATCGATGCAACGTTGTCCCTGAATCAGGGAACCGGGTCGCCGCGACGCCAACCATGGTGACCTGAGTGAAACACGCCCAGCCCACAGCGCCATCCGTCCGTCCCTCGGCATGCCCGGGGTTGCTGCGCATCGTCCAGGCGAAGGACGGCGGCATCTGCCGGATCAAACTGCCTTGCGGCCGCCTGGATTCCGAGCAGGTCCGTGCGGTGGCGACCGCTGCAAGCCAGCATGCCGGCGGCGTGATCGAGGCCACCAATCGCGCCAACCTGCAGATTCGTGGTGTGAAGGCCGGTGCCGAGCAGGCGTTGATCGATGTCTTGCTCGCTGCGCGCCTGGGTGCCGATTCCCCCGGTGCCGACGACGTGCGCAACCTGATGGTCAGTCCGCTCGCCGGCCTCGATCCATCCGCCCTTGTGGATATCTCGCCCCTGGCCGAGCGGATTCTTGCGCTGCTGCAGGACAAGCCGCACTTCCATGCCCTGTCGCCGAAGTTCGCCCTGCTGCTGGATGGCGGCGAGTCGATGGCGATGCTTGAGCACCCCCACGATCTCTGGCTCTCGGCGATGGGGTCCGGCGAGCACGCACCATTCGCCTTCGGCCTGGGGGGCTGCCCGCCACAATCGAAGGATGACGTCGCGGCCCTGGCCGCAGTAACGCGCGAACAGGTACCCGCCCTGGTGGAAGCCCTGCTGGACCTTTTCCTCGAACTGGCGACACCCGATCAGACGCGCATGCGCCACCTGCTCGCCGTGTACCCGGAAGGCGACCTGCTGCTGCGCCTGCAACAGCGGCTGGACGTCCCCCTGCTGCCCGCGGGTGACTGGCACCGCCCCGCCCCGCAGCCCTTCGCCCATCTCGGCATTCGCGATAGTCGCCACGTGGGTGGCGCGCCCGCCCTCGGTCGACTGGATGCCACACAACTCAAGGCGCTGGCCGATCTCGCCGACAGCCAGGGCGACAGCAGCCTGCGCCTGACGCCCTGGCAATCGGTGCTGCTGCCCAATGTCCGCGATCCCGAAGCGACGCTGCGCGCGATGCGGGACCTCGGCCTCGCCACCGATGCACGCGCGCCCCTGGCGCGGCTGGTTGCCTGTACCGGGTCGGCCGGCTGTGCCAAGGGCCTGGCGGATACCAAGTCCGATGCACTGGCCCTGACGCCCCTGCTGCCGGCTGATGCGATGGTTCATCTCAGCGGCTGCCCGCGCTCATGCGCCTCGGCTCATGTGGCGCCCTTTACCCTGCTGGCCGTCGCCCCCGGCCGTTACGACCTCTTCCAGCGCGGCGGCGCCGGCTTCGGCCGCGTGCTGTCGCGTGACATCAGCATCCAAGAGGCCGGCGAACGCCTGGCCGCCTCTCCTGACACCTGGAGTTCCACCCCATGATCGAGTACATCCGCGATGGTCAGAAGATCTATCGCAACTCCTTTTCCATCATTCGCGCCGAGGCCAACCTCGCCGGCATTCCCGCCGACCTGGAGAAACTCGCGGTACGCGTGATTCATGCCTGCGGAATGGTCGACGTGGTGGAAGACCTGCGGTTCTCCCCCGGTGCCGGAGCCGCCGGCCGCGCTGCCCTGGCCGCTGGCGCGCCGATTCTCTGCGATGCGCGCATGGTTGCCGAGGGCATTACCCGCGCACGCCTGCCGGCAGACAACAAGGTCGTCTGCACCCTCAATGACCCCGGCGTGCCGGAACTGGCCCGCGAGCTGGGTAACACCCGCTCGGCGGTGGCGCTGGAACACTGGCGCGAACACCTTGAAGGCAGCGTGGTAGTGATCGGCAACGCCCCCACCGCACTCTTCTACCTGCTGGAAATGCTCGACGCAGGCGCACCGAAGCCCGCGCTGATCCTCGGCTTCCCGGTGGGCTTCGTCGGTGCGGCGGAGTCCAAGGACATGCTCGCCGCCGATAGCCGCGGTGTGCCCTATGTGATCGTGCGTGGCCGTCGCGGCGGTAGCGCCATGGCGGCAGCGGCGGTCAATGCACTGGCCACGGAGGTGGAGTGATGACCGGTAAAGGACGGCTGATCGGCCTTGGCGTAGGCCCCGGCGACCCGGAACTGATTACCCTCAAGGCGCTGCGCCTGCTGCAATCGGCGCCCGTCGTGGGCTACTTCGTGGCCAAGGCGAAAGCCAATCAGGGCCAGGGTGGCAACGCCTTCGGCATCATCGAGCAGCACCTTGCCGACACCCAGCAGCGCATGCCGCTGGTGTACCCGGTGACCACCGAAAAGCTGGAGCCGCCGCTGTCCTACGAGACCGTGATCAGCGACTTCTACGACACCGCTGCCGAACAGGTCGCCCAGCACCTGGAAGCCGGTCGTGACGTCGCGGTGATCTGCGAAGGCGATCCCTTCTTCTACGGTTCCTACATGTACCTGCACGACCGCCTGGCCGATCGCTACGAAGTGGAAGTGGTGCCCGGCGTCTGCTCCATGCTGGGCAGCGCAGCAGTGCTCGGCGTGCCGCTGGTGTACCGCAACCAGAGTCTTTCCGTGCTTTCCGGCGTGTTGCCGGAGGACGAACTCAAGGCACGGCTGGAGGACGCCGAAGCGGCCGTGGTGATGAAACTCGGGCGCAACTTCGACAAGGTGCGCCGGGTGCTGCAGGACCTCGGCATCGCCAGCCGCGCCCATTACGTGGAGCGCGCGACCATGGCCAACCAACGCATCGTGCCGCTGGATGAAGTGGACCCGATGGCCTCGCCCTACTTCTCGATGATCGTCATCCCCGGCCAGAAGTGGAGGGGATAATGCCGCGCGAAATATCCGTGCCCGTAGGGTGCGCCGTGCACACCAATGACTTCCGGTGCGCACGGCGCACCCTACCTGTGGAACTCTGCAATGCATAACCCACCGGCCATCGTCCTCCTCGGCAATGGCGGCCTGCCCGTCGCGAGACGCATCCAGGCGCTTTATCCACAGGCGCGCATCCTCGGTCTGACCGGGCGTGTCGAGGGTGCCGACGACGCCTACGCGGAGTTCGGCGACACCCTGCGCGAGCTCTACCGCACCGACACACCGATCATCGCCCTCTGCGCTGCCGGCATCGTCATCCGCACCCTGGCGCCACTGCTGGCGAACAAGGGCGCCGAGCCGCCGGTACTGGCAGTAGCCGAGGACGGCAGCGCCGTGGTTCCCCTGCTCGGCGGCCTGGGCGGCGTGAATCGCATGGCGCGGGAAATCGCCACGGCGCTGGACGTGGCACCAGCCATCACCACCAGCGGCGAACTGCGCTTCGGGACCTGCCTGCTGGACCCGCCAACGGGTTATGCGCTGGCCGATATCGAGCAGGGCAAGCGCTTCGTTTCCGACTTGCTGGGCGGTGAAGCGGTGCGCGTAGAGGGCACGGCGCCCTGGCTGGAGGAGGTTCGCCTGCCCCTCGCAGATGAGGCGCAACGGGTCATTCACGTCACCGCCGAGGCGCGCCCGGCCGAACGTCATGAATTGTTGATCCACCCTCGCACGGCAATCGCCCGCATCGACGGCACGGCAGACGCGGAGGCTGTTCGCCTGCTGCTCGCCGATGCCGGGTTGGCGGAGCTGTCCCTGGCGTGCCTGGTGGCTGACCGCTCACGGATGATCGATACCGACCTGGCCACGGCGGCCGCAACACTCCGCGTGCCCCTGCGCTTCATCAGCGATGAAACCGGGCTGCCTCCCTTGCGCCAGCAAGCGCATGGCAACCGCCTCTACCTCGCGGCCGAGCCTGTGGACCCAGCGCTGATCGGCCAGCCTCGTGGCCGCCTCACGGTGGTCGGCCTCGGCCCCGGTGCCGCCGATTTCATGGTGCCTGCCGTGCGCCAGGCACTGGACGAAGCCGAGGACCTGCTCGGCTACGAAACCTACATCCGCATGGCCGGCCCACTGCGCGCCGACCAAGTGGCGCACTGCACCGACAACCGCGAAGAGCTCCAGCGCGCCCGCCATGCCTTCGAGCTGGCGGCGAGCGGTCGCCGCGTGGTGGTGGTGTCGTCCGGCGATCCCGGCGTCTTCGCCATGGCCGCGGCCGTGCTGGAGGCGCTGGATGAGTCCCGCGATCCCGAGTGGCTGCACGTCGAGTTGCAGGTGTTCCCTGGCGTTTCTGCCGCACTGGCCACCGCCGCCAAGGCTGGCGCGCCGCTGGGACATGACTTCTGCCTGATCTCCCTGTCGGACAACCTCAAGCCCTGGGAGGTGATCGAGGACCGTCTCGATCACGCCGCCGCCGCCGACCTGGCCATGGCCTTCTACAACCCCATTTCCCGCGCGCGTCCCTGGCAGCTCGGCCGCGCGCTGGAAATCGTCGCTCGCCATCGCCGCCCGGAAACGGTGGTAGTGCTCGGCCGCGATGTCGGCCGCCCGGCGGAGAAGCTCACCCTCACCAGCCTCGGCGAGCTGACGCCGGAGCAGGTGGACATGCGCACCCTGGTGATCATCGGCTCGTCGCTGACCCGCCGCGTGCCGAAGGGCAACGGCGAGGATTGGGTGTACACACCGCGCTGGTATCGCTGATACCGTAGGGTGCGCCGCGCGCACCGATTCCCTGCGCTCGCTCCCTGGTGCGCATGGCACACCCTACCGCCCCCCCTCCACCGCTGAATGATTCCGACGGCTGCATCAGGCAAGACCTACGACCGCTGTTGCAAAACCCGAGGCGCATCATGAAAATGCGATTAATTTTCATTTGTTATCGCATATCGCGGTGCCCTTCATGTCGTCTCCCCACATCACCCTCCAGGCGCTGTACAGCGAGCATCACGGCTGGCTGAAGAACTGGCTGCGCAGCAAGCTGGGCAATGCCGCCGATGCCGCGGACCTGGCCCAGGACACCTTCCTGCGCCTGCTGGGCAAGGGCGAGAGCTTCGAATTGCGTACCCCGCGCGCATTTCTACGTACCGTGGCGCGCGGGCTGGTGATCGACCACTGGCGCCGCGAAGAACTGGAGCGCGCCTACCTGGAAGCGCTGGCGCAACTGCCCGAGGCCAAGGCGCCCTCCCCCGAGGATCGCGAACTGATCCTCGAACTGCTGGAACGCATCGCGCTGATGCTCGACCGTCTCAAACCCAAGGCACGCACCGCTTTCCTGCTGGCGCAATGCGAAGGCCTCACCCACAAGGAAGTCGCCGCGCAGATGGGCATTTCCCTGCGCTCGGTGGAGCGCTACGTGGCTGATGCCCTGTACCACTGCTACCTGCTGAGGTTCGAGGAATGAGCGCCCAGAGCCGGCCCGCCGGTCTCAACGAACAGGTCGTGCGCCAGGCCATCCACTGGATGATGCGACTACGCGGCAATGGCGATGCTGAATTGCAAAAAGCCTGCGAGCACTGGCGCGGGCAGGACGCTGACCACGAACTCGCCTGGCAACGGGTGCAGCAACTCGACCATGAGCTCGGCATGGCCATGCCCGGAACCGGCCTGCTGCTGGACAACGCCCGCGCCGGTTTGCGCCGGCGCCAGGCACTCAAGCTGCTGTCCGGCGCAGCAGTCGGTGGCGCCGCCCTGTGGCTGACCCGCGACATCACCCCCTGGGAGCGCCTGACCGCCGACCTGACCACCGCGACCGGTGAACGGCGCGGCCTGGCGCTCAACGATGGCAGCCAGCTGCAACTGAATACCGATTCGGCTGTGGATATCCGATTCGACTCCCGGCAGCGGCTGATCGAGCTGCGCCGGGGCGAGATCCTCCTCAGCAGCGCTATCCAGCCCACACCGATGCGCGTCCGCACCGCCCATGCCGAGGTGGAAACCGACGCCGCGCGTTTCGTGCTGCGCCAGGGCAAGACGGCTTCGCGACTCAGCGTGTTGCAGGGCAGCGTGGCACTGACCCCATCCCGCGGGCTATCGAAGCAGGTCATCGAAGCCGGCCAGAGCTTCGACGTCACCCACGAAGTCATCCGTCCGGTCCAGCAACTGGACATGGAAGCGGGTGCGTGGGTCGACGGCCTGATTGTCACCCGCGACATGCGCCTGGCGGACTTCCTCGCGGAAGTGGGTCGCTATCGCCCTGGCCGCCTGGCCTGCACCGAGGCGATCGCCGACCTGCGCCTGTCCGGCGTGTTCCGCCTGGAAGACACCGACAGGCTGCTGACGTTGCTGCCGCGCACGCTGCCGGTGGAGCTGCACTACCGCACGCGGTGGTGGGTGACGGTGGAGGCGAGGGTTTAATCGTTCTGGCGAAGAACGGCTGTTGTAGGGGCGAATTCATTCGCCAAGCAGGCCGAAGGCCTGCCCTGTCGAGTTCCTTTGGGGGCAGCTTCGCTGCCCTTGGCGATTGAAATCGCCCCTACAGGTTTGCCTCGCCCTCACCTTCGAACGAATTCGATTTTTTTGGCGGGTTTTTCCGCCCGCCCCGGCAAAGGGAATGAATCCCATTAACCTTTGACGATCCCCACGGAAGTTTTCATGACCGCACCTCGCGCTTCCCACCTTGCCCTCGCCATTCGTGGCGCCCTGCTGTCCGCCGCCCTGGCCGCCCCGCTGTTGCCCTGCGCAGCCATCGCCGACGAGGCCGTCGCCGTTGCTAGCCGCAGCTATGCGATTCCCGCCGGGGCCCTCGATGAGGCGCTGAACCGCTTCGCCCGCGAGGCGGGCATCAACCTCTCCGCCACGCCGGAACAGACCCGTGGCCTGAAAACCAGCGGCCTGGCGGGCACCTGGTCGGTGCAAGCCGGTCTGGCGCGGCTGCTCGAAGGCACCTCGTTGCAGGCCGAAAACCTCGGTGGCGGCAGCTTCGTACTGCGTGAGATTCCGGCCGGTAGCGCGCTGGAAGTGCCCAGCACCCAGGTGTTCGCGCTGGGTAACGCCCTGGGCAGCGAGGACGGCTACCTGGCCACCCACAGCCAGATCGCCACCAAGACCAGCAAGTCGCTGATGGAAACTTCGCAGAGCGTGTCGGTGATCACCCGCGAGCAGATTGACGACCAGGGCTCCAAGACCGTCCAGCAATCCATGCGCTACACCCCCGGCATCTTCACCGGCCAGGTGGGTGCTTCGAACCGCTATGACTACATCGTGATGCGCGGCTTCGCCGACAACAGCGTCGACAACGTCTACCTCGACGGACTGAAGACCATGGGCGACAGCGGTACCTTCAGCTCGATGCAGGTGGACCCGTACTTCCTCGAGCGCATCGATGTGCTCAAGGGCCCGTCCTCCGTGCTCTACGGTCGTAGCCTGCCGGGCGGCCTGGTGGCGCTGACCAGCAAGAAACCGCTGTACGAGGATTACCACCAGGTGCAGGCCACGGTGGGCAACATGAACCAGAAAGGCGTGGGCTTCGACTTCAGCGGTCCGCTGGATGAAGAGAAACGCATCGCTTACCGCCTGGTGGGCCTGGGCAAGGGTGGCGATACCCAGTTCGACCACACCAAGGAGGAGCGCTACGCCATCGCTCCGACACTCGCCATCGACTTCAGCGAAGACACCACCCTGACCCTGCAAGGCTACCTGCAGCACGACCCCAATGGCGGTTACCACAGCGGCGTGCCGGCCGACGGCAGCCTGTTCCAGCACAACGGCAATCGCATCAGCCGCGAGTTCTTCGATGGCGAACCGGGCCTGGACGACTTCGACCGCACCCAGCGCATGTTCGGCTATCAGTTGGAGCACCGCTTCAACGATGTGTGGACCGCCCGGCAGAACTTCCGCTACCTGAGCTCGGACGTCGACCTGTCGCAGGTCTACGGCTACCAGTGGACCGCCCCCGACAGCAACGAACTGAACCGCTACTTCAGCGGCGCCAGCGAGGAGCTCGAGGCCTACATCATCGACAACATGATGCAGGCTGAATTCGACTGGGGCAGCACCCGCCATACCCTGCTCACCGGCCTCGACTACCAGCGCCGCAAGACCCATGTGGACTGGACTTCCGGCGTTTCCACGCCGCTCAACGCCTTCGATCCGATCTATGGCGACGAGAGCCTGAGCTTCCTCTCCGAAGACAACCACACCCGCCGCCTGGAGCAGACCGGCCTGTACATGCAGGACCTGATCGATGTGAACCAGTGGCGCATCTCCCTCGGCATGCGCCAGGACTGGGTGGACGTCTCCGACGAAAACCGCACTACGCAGACCAAGAGCGACGAGCAATGGAGCAAGTTCACCGGCCGCGCCGGCGTGCTCTACCTCTTCGAGAACGGCATCGCGCCCTACATCAGCTACTCCGAGTCGTTCAACCCGAACGCCTACTCCGACGCATCCGGCAAGGCCCTGGAGCCTACCGAGGGCAAGCAGTGGGAAGCCGGCCTGAAGTTCCAGCCCGAAGGCAGCAACAGCATGTACACCGCCTCGGTGTTCCATATCACCCAGGAGAACGTTGCCTCCAAGCTGCCCCAGGACAACTTCTTCACGTCGGTCGGCAAGGTGCGCTCCAAAGGCGTCGAGCTGGAGGCCCACACCCAGGTCACCGAGAACTTCAAAGTGCTGGCCAGCTACACCTACACCGACATCACCTACGCCAAGGCACTGGACGGCAACCAGGGCAACACCCCGAACCAGGCGCCCAAGCACATGGCCTCCATCTGGGGTGACTACAACTTCAATGCGGGCGCCCTGGATGGCCTGCGCACCGGCCTCGGCGTGCGCTACGTCGGCAAGACCTGGGCGGACAAGGAGAACACCCTGCACGTGCCCTCCTACACCCTGGTCGATGCCCTCATCGGCTACGACCTCGGCAAGCTGGGCATGCAGGGGCTGGACCTCAGCCTGAACGCCAACAACCTGCTGGACGAGGATTATGTGGCGTCCTGCTACAGCCTCGACTTCTGCTACTTCGGCGAGAAGCGCAACGTCACGGCGACGCTGAGTTATCAGTTCTGACGGCCAATCCCGCGCGATACCCGGTGCGCACAGCGCACCCTACCCGGCACGATCTCCGCGTAGGGTGCGCCGCGCGCACCAGAATTCCCGCCCACAAAAAAAGGCGCACTCGTGGTGCGCCGTCACTGCCATTCCGCAGCTCAAATTCGTGGGGAGGAAACGAAGCACCGCTTGTGGCGATGCCTCGCATAGTGGGGCCGGCCGACGCGACCACCGCTATTGGATCGGGCGTGTCAGACCACCGGGGTCAGCACCTCGCCCTTGTCGAGGAATGCCTGCAGATTGGCGAACACCTGCTCTTCCATCTGCAGACGAGTCTCTGCGGTGCCGCTGCCGATGTGCGGCGCCAGCACCACGTTGTCCAGGGTGAACAGGGCATCGGGTACACGCGGCTCGGCCTCGAATACATCCAACCCGGCGCCGCCCAGTCGGCCTTCAGTTAGGGCTGCCACCAGCGCCTGCTCATCCACCACCGAACCACGGGCGACGTTGATGAGAATACCGTCCGGCCCCAGCGCGTCGAGCACTGGCGCCGAGATCAGGTGATGGGTTGCCGCGCCACCGGGACAGGTCAGCACCAGGAAGTCCGCCCAGCGTGCCAGCGCCAGCAGGTCCGGTTCGAAGCCGTAGGCGCTGTCGGCTCCCTGCCGACGGTTGTGGTAGCGCACCTGCATGTCAAATCCGCCGGCGCGGCGCGCCACATCCTTGCCGATGCGGCCGAGGCCGACGATACCCAGGCGCTTGCCGCTGACCTTGCGTGCCAGCGGGAAGTTGCCGGCCGGCCAGCTTCCGGCGCGAACGAAGCGATCCGATGCGCTGATGCGCCGCGAACAATCGATGAGCAACCCCATGGCCAGGTCGGCGACGCAATCGTTGAGCACGTCCGGCGTGTAGCTGACCTGAATGCCTCGGCGACGCGCCACGTCGACCGCGATGGCGTCGTAGCCGACCCCGAAGCTGCAGATGGCACGCACGTTGGGCAGACGCTCGAGCATGGCGGCCGAACAACCGAAGCGGGCCGAGGTGACCACGATGTCGAACCCGGCTCCGTGCTCATCGAGGAAGGTCAGCGCATCACCCTGCTGCCAGAGCTGGGTTACAGCATGCTCGCCGGCCAGGCGCTGGTTGAAGCGCTCGGTCAGCGGGCCCACGTGGAGGATCTTGGGTTCCATTCTGGGTCTCTCAATCGATTCGGCTGATCACGTTACCGGAGCTGGATTGAACAGCGTCAGATCGTTGTGCAGCCGATGCTTCTCCGCCCAGGTGTGCTCCTTGCCGCTGGCCACATCCAGGTAATAGCGGAACAGTTCCCACCCCATTTCTTCCAGGGTCACGCGCCCGGAGGTGATGCGCCCGGCATCGACGTCGATCAGGTCGGGCCAGCGTTCGGCCAGTTGGGAACGGGTCGAGACCTTGATCACCGGCACCATGGACAGGCCATAAGGCGTGCCGCGACCCGTGGTGAACACATGCAGGTTCATGCCCGCTGCCAGTTGCAGGGTGCCGCAGACGAAATCGCTGGCCGGGGTCGCGCAATACTGCAGGCCCTTGCCACGCACGCGCTCACCCGGCGCGACGACGCCGGCGATGGCGCTGTTGCCGGACTTGGCGATGGAGCCCATGGCCTTTTCGACGATGTTGTTCAGGCCGCCCTTCTTGTTGCCGGGTGTGGTGTTGGCGCTGCGATCAGCCATGCCGCGGGCGAGGTAACGGTCGTACCACTCCATCTCGCGCACCAGCGCCTGGGCCACTTCGGGAGTCGCCGCACGTGGGGTAAGAAGGTGGATGCCATCACGTACCTCCGTGTTCTCAGAAAACATCACGGTGGCCCCGGCACGCACCAGCAGGTCAGAAGCGACGCCCAGAGCGGGGTTGGCGGTGACACCGGAGAAGGCATCGCTGCCGCCGCACTGCATGCCCAGAACCAGCTCCGAGGCCGGGCAGGTTTCCCGGCGGCGCTGGTCGAGAATCTTCAGGCGGTCTTCGATCATTCCCATGATCTGCTCGACCATGCCGGCAAAGCCGCTGGCGGAATCCTGCAGGCGGAACAGCCAGGCTTCCTCATCCTGCCCGGCGGTGAGTTCATCGCCGGGCATGAGTTGTTCGGCCTGCAACTTCTCGCAGCCAAGGCCGATCACCAGTGCCTGGCCACCCAGGTTCGGGTTGCGGGCGATGTTGTGCAGAGTGCGAATCGGGATCACCGCATCCGGTGCATTGATTGCCACACCGCAGCCGTAACTGTGGGTCAGGGCAACCACGTCATCGACATTCGGGTACTTCGGCAGGAGCTCCTTGCGCACGCGCTCGACGCAATGGTCGAGCACACCGGTGACGCACTGCACAGTGGTCGTCACACCGAGGATGTTACGGGTGCCGACACTGCCGTCCGGATTGCGGAAACCTTCGAATGTGTAGCCGGGAAGCTCAGCCATGGGCGGCGGTACAGCGGTGGCCATGGGCAGGTTGTCCAGCCCCGGTGCTTCGGGAATGCTCAGCAGTTCCTCGCGTACCCAGCTGCCACGAGGAATGGCCTTCAAGGCATGGCCGATCACGGTGCCATAACGCAGCACGGCGCCGCCGGCTGGGATGTCCACCAGGGTGACCTTGTGGCTCTGGGGAATGGCTTCACGGGTGACCAGGCCATCGGGGAACTGACCGCCTTCGGCCACGCCCTGCTCGTTGATGACGATGGCGACGTTGTCATCCGGGTGCAGGCGCACATGGCGGGGAGAGTCCTGGTGTTGGATCAACTGCATGGCTGACTCCGTTGTTGTTCTGTGGCTCGGTGGACATGAAAAGCGATGTCCACCCTACGGTTGGATCCAAGGCGCTGCGTAGGGTGGATCACGCTTCACCGATCCACCATCGGAGGTGGGATCGGCGGCGATGGTGGATATGAAGAGCGATATCCACCCTACATTTTTGGGAGCGAATTCATTCGCGATTGAAATCGCTCCCACAACCCGGCTAGCGCACCAGGCAGGGACGCTTGTTGTCGAAGGTCCAGTTCGGCACCAGGTACTGCATGGCAATGGCGTCGTCCCGCGCGCCCAGGCCTTTGGCCTTGTACAGCGCGTGGGCCTTGGCCAGTTCGTCCATATCCAGTTCGACACCCAGGCCCGGCTTTTGTGGCACCGCGACCTTGCCGCCCTTGATGCGCAGGGGCTCCCTGGTCAGGCGCTGGCCGTCCTGCCAGATCCAGTGGGTGTCGATGGCGGTGACTTTGCCCGGCGCCGCAGCGGCGACATGGGTGAACATCGCCAGGGAGATGTCGAAGTGGTTGTTGGAATGCGAGCCCCAGGTCAGGCCCCAGTCGTTGCACATCTGCGCCACCCGCACCGAACCCTGCATGGTCCAGAAGTGCGGGTCGGCCAGGGGGATATCCACAGACTGCAGCGAGATGGCATGGCCCATCTGCCGCCAATCGGTGGCGATCATGTTGGTGGCAGTGGGGAGGCCGGTGGCACGGCGGAACTCGGCCATCACCTCGCGGCCGGAGTAGCCGTTCTCGGCGCCGCACGGGTCCTCGGCGTAAGCCAGCACGTGGTGCTGGTCGCGGCACAGGGCAATGGCCTGCTTCAGCGACCAGGCGCCGTTCGGATCGAGGGTAATACGGGCATCGGGGAAGCGTTCGGCCAACGCGGTGACCGCTTCGATTTCCTCTTCGCCGCGCAAGACGCCGCCCTTGAGTTTGAAGTCGTTGAAGCCATAGCGGGCATGGGCGGCCTCGGCCAGGCGCACCACGGTCTCCGGGGTCAGCGCTTCTTCGTTGCGCAGGCGGAACCAGGCGTCGTCGGCATCGGCTTCGCTGCGGTAGTCGAGGTCGGTCTTGTTGCGGTCGCCGACGTAGAACAGGTAGCCGAGCATCTCTACTTCGTCGCGCTGCTGGCCTTCACCGAGCAAGGCCGCCACCGGCACTTCCAGGTGCTGGCCGAGCAGGTCGAGCAGTGCGGACTCCAGTGCGGTGACCGCATGGATGGCGATGCGCAGGTCGAAGGTCTGCAGGCCGCGGCCGCCGGAGTCGCGGTCGGCGAACGCCTGGCGCACCTGGTTGAGCAGGCTCTGGTAGTTGCCGATGGACTGCCCCACGAGCAAGGCGCGGGCGTCCTCCAGGGTCTGGCGAATGGCTTCGCCGCCGGGAACCTCGCCAACGCCGACGTGGCCGGCGTTGTCCTTGAGGATCACCACGTTGCGGGTGAAGTACGGGCCGTGGGCGCCGCTGAGGTTGAGCAGCATGCTGTCCTGGCCGGCCACCGGCACCACCTGCAGTTCGGTGATGCGCGGTGCGCCCTGGTGAAGATTCTGTTGAGTCATTGCCTTGTCCTTCTGCGAATTAACGTGCCGGAGTCGCGGCAGGCGCTTCGGAAGCGGCTGCCGGAGCCTCGGCGTCAGTCTTTGCACCCTTGAGCTCTACGCGCTTGATCTCGCCGACGATGAACAGGTAGCTGAACGCCGCCATGAAGGCGTTGACGCCGACGAACACCAGGGCCCACTTGAAGGAGCCGGTGGCGGCGATGATGTAGCCGATGACGATGGGCGTGGTGATCGAAGACAGGTTGCCGCAGGTGTTGAAGATGCCACCGGAGAGGCCGGCGATCTGCTTGGGCGACGTGTCCGACATCACCGCCCAGCCGAGGGCGCCGATGCCTTTGCCGAAGAAGGCCAGGGCCATGAAGCCCACCACCATCCAGTCAGCATCCACGTAGTTGCAGAGGATCATGCTCATCGACAGCAGCATGCCGCAGACGATCGGCGTCTTGCGCGCCACGCTGAGGGAATGGCCGCGGCGCAGCATCCAGTCGGACAGCACGCCACCCAGCACGCCGCCGATGAAGCCGCAGATGGCCGGCAAGGAGGCGATGATGCCGGCCTTGAGAATGGTCATGCCGCGTTCCTGCACCAGGTACACCGGGAACCAGGTGAGGAAGAAGTAGGTGATGGCGTTGATGCAGAACTGGCCCAGGTAGATACCGGCCATCATGCGGCTGCCCACCAGTTGCTTGATGTGCTCCCACTTCGGGCCGTTGCCAGGCAGCTTGCGGTTCTGGTCCATGTCCACGAGTGCGCCGTTGGCGGCGATGTGGTCGATCTCGGCCTTGTTGGCCAGCGGGTGTTCCTTCGGGTTGAAGATGAACTTCAGCCACACCGCGGAGAACAGGATGCCGATCACGCCCATGACGATGAACACGTGTTCCCAGCCGAAGCTGTGGACGATCCAGCCCATCAGCGGAGCGAAGAGCACCGTGGCGAAGTACTGCGCGGAGTTGAATACGGCAGACGCGGTGCCGCGTTCAGCAGTGGGGAACCAGGCCGCGACGATGCGCGCGTTGCCGGGGAAGGACGGCGCTTCGGCGAAGCCCACCAGGAAGCGCAACATGAACAGCGTGACGACGGTCCAGGCCACCGGCAGGGTGTCCACGAAACCCTGCATCAAGGTGAACAGCGACCAGGTGAAGATGCTCACGGCGTAGACGCGTTTGGAGCCGAAGCGGTCGAGCAGCCAGCCGCCCGGGATCTGCCCCAGCACGTAGGCCCAGCCGAATGCGGAGAAGATGTAGCCGAGCATGACGGCGTCGATGCCGAGCTCTTTCTGCATGGTGGAACCGGCGATGGAGATGGTCGCGCGGTCGGCGTAGTTGATCGTGGTCACCAGGAACAGCATGAGCAGGATCAGGTAACGCACACGGGTTTGTTTCAGTACTTCGCCCATGGTTCTTCTCTCTGAATTGTTCTTGTCGAAGAGCCCGCGCGGGCTTGCCGCGCGAGTGTCATGTTGCATTCCGCAGGCAGCGGACGGGGTCAGAACCTCGGCTTCCTGATTTTCCAGGCCGGGTCGTATTTGCGCATCTGCCGCGCGTCGTCGCGACTTCGGATGTCGATGGAGAGGTACTGCTCATGGAGTTTGGCCAGCTGATCCTGGTCCAGTTCCACGCCCAGGCCTGGTGCACGGGTGATGCGCACGCAACCGTCCTGGATCGGCAGCTTGCCGCCCTTGATGACCTCCTCGTCCTCCTCCTGCCACGGGTAATGCGTATCGCAGGCGTAGGTGAGATTGGGCACGGATGCCGCCACGTGGGTCATGGCCATCAGGCTGATGCCGAGGTGCGAGTTGGAGTGCATCGACAGGCCGAGGCCAAAGGTGTCGCACATCCGCGCCAGCACCTGGGTATCGCGCAGGCCGCCCCAGTAGTGGTGGTCGGCGAGGACGATCTGCACGCTGTTCAGGGCGACGCTGCGCCGGAACTCATCGAAGTCGGTGACCACCATGTTGGTGGCCAGCTGCATGCCGGTGCGCTCGTGCAGTTCGGCCATGCCATCGAGGCCGGGGGTCGGGTCTTCGTAGTACTGCAGGTCATCGCCCAGCAGCTCGGCCATGCGCAGCGCCGTTTCCAGCGACCAGTTGCCATTGGGATCGATGCGCAGCGGGTGGTCGGGGAAGGCCTTCTTCAGCGCCTTGATGCAGGCCACTTCGTGCTCCGGCTGCAAGGCGCCGGCCTTCAGCTTGATGCTCTGGAAGCCGTGGGCCTCGATCATCCGTGCAGCCTGGGCAACGATCTGCTCCTCGCTGAGGGCTTCGCCCCAGGAGTCCGGCGCGTAAGGCGCATCGATGTGCTTGGCGTACTTGAAGAAGAGGTAGGCGCTGAAGGGAACTTCAGTGCGAATGGCGCCGCCCAGCAGGTCCACCAGGGGCATGTTCAGCGAGCGGGCCTGCAGATCGAGGAAAGCGACCTCGAAAGCGGAATAGGCATTGGCCACCTGCTTGCTGGGATGGGAGCCGGGAGCCAGTTCGGCGCCGGTTTCGGCCGGTCCGAGGCGAGCCACGGTCTGAATGACGCGCGCACGCAGACCGTTGAGGTCGAACGCATCCAGCCCGACCAGACTGTCCTGCATGGCCTGCAGCACCGCCAGGACTGGCGCGTCGCCGTAGCTTTCGCCCAGGCCGACATAGCCGTTGTCGCTCTCGACTTCGATGATCGAGCGCAGCGCGAAAGGTTCATGGATGCCGCTGGCATTGAGCAGTGGCGCATCGCGGAAGGCGATGGGGGTAACTCTGACTCGTTTGATCTTCACGAGCTTTTCCTACCTGTGCTTGTTGTTGTACCGGTAGTCCCTGTTCAAGCGCGGGGCAGGCCCTGCCCCGCGTGTATCTGACGCGTCGGATCAGCCCCCGATGTAGGTGGTCTTCACCGTGGTGTAGAACTCCTGGGCGTAGCGACCCTGCTCGCGCGGGCCGTAGGACGAGCCTTTGCGGCCACCGAATGGCACGTGGTAATCCACCCCGGCAGTGGGCAGGTTGACCATGACCATGCCGGCCTGGGCGTGGCGCTTGAAGTGATTGGCGTACTTGAGCGACGTGGTGGCGATGCCGGCGGACAAGCCGAACTCGGTGTCGTTGGCCAGCGCCAGCGCCTCTTCGTAGCTGGCCACGCGGATGACGTTGGCCACCGGGCCGAAGATCTCCTCGCGGCTGATACGCATGCCCGCTTCGCTGTCGGCGAACAGTGCCGGCGCCATGAAGTAGCCCTCGGTCTCGCAGCGCACCCGTTCGCCGCCGGCCACCAGGCGCGCACCTTCGGCACGACCGATGTCGATGTAGCTCAGGTCCTGCTCCAGTTGCGCCTGGGACACCACCGGGCCGACGTCGATGCCGGTCTGCAGGGCATGCCCCACACGAATGGCACGCATGCGTTCGGCCATCGCCTCGACGAAGCGGTCGTGGATGCCGGCGGTGACGATCAGCCGGCTGCTGGCGGTGCAGCGCTGGCCGGTGGAGTAGAAGGCGCTCTGCACGGCGAGTTCGACGGCGAGCTTGAGGTCGGCGTCGTCGAGGATTACCTGCGGGTTCTTGCCGCCCATCTCCAGCTGCACCTTGGCGCCACGTGCAACGCAGGCCGCGGCGATGCTGCGACCCACACCCACCGAGCCGGTGAAGCTGATGCCATCGACGCGCTTATCGTTGACCATGGCCTCGCCGACCACGCGGCCGCTGCCCATCACCAGATTGAATACCCCGGCGGGGAAGCCGGCGCGGGAAATGATCTCGGCCAGGGCCCAGGCGCTGCCTGGCACCAGGTCGGCCGGTTTGAACACCACGCAGTTGCCGTAGGCCAGCGCTGGCGCAATCTTCCAGGCCGGGATGGCAATGGGGAAGTTCCACGGGGTGATCAAACCGATCACGCCCAGGGGCTCGCGGGTGACCTCCACCGAAACGCCGGGGCGCACCGAGGGGACGACTTCCCCGGCCAAGCGTAGGCATTCGCCAGCGAAGAACTTGAATATATTGCCGGCGCGAGTCACCTCGCCGATGGCCTCGGGCAGGGTCTTGCCCTCTTCCCGCGCCAGCAGGGTCCCCAGTTCCTCGCGACGGGCGAGGATTTCGCTGCCGACCTTGTCGAGGGCATCGTGGCGAGCCTGGATGCCGGAGACCGACCAGGATGGGAAGGCCACCCGGGCCGCTTCGATGGCTTGGGCCACCTGGGCGGCGTCGGCCTGGGCGTACTCGCCCAGGCAGTCGGTCAGATCGGAGGGGTTGATGTTGCGCGAGTAGCCGCTGCCGGCCACCCACTCCCCGCCTATGTAATTGTCGAAGCGTTTCTCAGTCACGAGTCTTCTCCTGGCTGCAGGTCACTGCGCGCCCTGGGCATCGATCAGCGCGGCGAGGCGCTCGTACTCATCGGGCAGCAGGTCGGTCAGCGGAGCGCGGACCGGACCGGCGTCATAACCAGCAATGCGCGCACCGGCCTTGACGATGCTGACGGCATAGCCAGCGCGGCGGTTGCGGATGTCCAGGTAGGGCAGGAAGAAGTCGTCGATCAGCTTGCCCACGGTTTCGTGGTCGTCACGGGCGACGGCGTTGTAGAAATCCATCGCGGTCTTCGGAATGAAGTTGAAGACGGCGGAGGAGTACACCGGCACGCCCAGCGCTTTGTAGGCCGCGGCATAAACCTCGGCAGTAGGCAGACCACCCAGGTAGCTGAAGCGATCACCGAGGCGGCGGCGGATGGAAACCATCAGCTCGATATCGCCCAGGCCGTCCTTGTAGCCGATCAGGTTCGAGCAGCGCTCGGCCAGTTGCTCCAGCAGGGCCGGGGTCAGGCGGCAGACGTTGCGGTTGTAGACCACCACGCCGATGTTCACCGATTTGCAGACCTGCTCGACATGGGCGGCTACACCTTCCTGGCTGGCTTCGGTCAGGTAATGGGGCAGCAGCAGCAGGCCCTTGGCGCCAAGGCGCTCGGCTTCCTGGGCGTACTGGATGGCGAGGCGGGTGGGGCCACCGACGCCGGCAAGGATCGGTACGCTACCGGCGCAGGTGTCGACGGCGGTCTTGATGACGGAGGAGTACTCGTCCGGCGCCAGGGAGAAGAATTCACCGGTACCGCCCGCGGCGAAGAGCGCCGAGGCGCCGTAGGGAGCCAGCCATTCCAGGCGACGGACGTAGCTCGGGGCGTTGAAGTCGCCGGCAGCGTCGAAGTCGGTGACGGGGAAGGACAGCAGCCCGGAGGAGAGGATGGACTTGAGTTCTTGTGGATTCATTATTCGAGCACCCTGCGAAGCGGTTTGAGTAAGACCGGGGTAAACCGGCCTGAGAGATACGTTATCGTACAACTAAAGATACTGCCAATCGCCGTTCATCCTCCTGTGCGCTCATCGCCCGCTATCGCGGCATGAGGCGCCCTACCCGCTTTCCATGCCACGTAACCGCTCTAAATCAGTGCGATTGACCTTGAGCCAGATGGATTTGGATGAACCAGTGACTGCACAGACGACCATCCCGTGGCCAAGCCATTCGACTCTGCGGCTGTCCGAATCAGTTGTACGACAACATATAACATCAAATCTTGTAGGACAACTCCCCCGAGCGGAAAAAGTTGCCCCACTCTCCCGGAGACTCGACTGACTGTAGGGTGCGCTGTGCGCACCAACCGATGGATCAGCGCCGCGAACCGTCCAACCAATTGCGCGCGGCGCACCCTACTTGGGCCTAGCAGGCAGCGGGAGTTGCTCGTGCCCACAAAAAAGGCCGCTCGATGCGGCCCTTGCTCTGCGCGGGATGTCCTCAGCCCTGCCGGGCCCTTTCCGCTTCTTCATGGGCCTGGCGGAGGCGCTCGCGGCTATTGGTCAGGTGCAAGCGCATGGCCGCTCGGGCCGCGTCGCTGTCCTGCCGGGCGATAGCTTCGTAGATGTCCTCGTGCTCGCGACTCAGGCGAGCGAGATAGTGCTCCCGGTCATCATGGGCGATACGCGCCGAATTGAGCCGCGTCCGCGGAATGATGCTGGTGCCCAGGTGGGTCATGATGTCGGTGAAATAGCGATTCCCCGTGGCCAGGGCGATCTGCAGGTGGAACTGGAAGTCCGAGGCCACCGCGTCAGTGCCGTGGGCGGCCTTGAGGAAGGTGTCCAGTGCTTCGCGCATCGCCACCAACTGCTCCGGAGTACGGCGCTGGGCGGCCAGTCCGGCGGATTCCACTTCCAGGCTGATGCGCAGTTCGAGGATAGCCATGACATCGCGCAGGGTGACGATGGTCGCCGGGTCGATGCGGAACCCCATGGGGCTGGGCGTATCCAGCACGAAGGTGCCGATGCCGTGACGGGTCTCCACCAGCCCCGACGCCTGCAGTCGCGAAATAGCCTCGCGCACCACGGTGCGGCTGACTCCCTGGGCTTCCATGATGGCGGACTCGGTGGGCAGCTTTTCGCCCCGCTTGATCACGCCATTCTGGATCTGTTGGGAGAGCTCGTTCACCAACTCCTGCGCCAGGCTACGGTGCTTGCGGCGCGGACGTGGCAAGGTGCTTGGGTTGTCCATTGCGAAGGTTGGTCCGGTGAAAACTGAGGGCCCATCATAGCCCAGCGAGTTGTACGATGACACTCATCTGCCGTTCGCAGGGCCAGAAACGAAAAAGGCGCAGCCCGAGGGCTGCGCCTTTGTCATTCCGCTTACGCGATTCGACTCAGAACGGGATATCGTCGTCGAAGCTGTCGTAGTCCGGAGCCGGCTGGGCGGCGGGCTGCGGAGCCGGGCGCTGTTGCGGGGCGGACTGCTGCGGTTCGCGCTGCGGGCGCGGAGCACGCGGGGCGTCGCCTTCGCTGCCAGGACGGCCGCCGAGCAGTTGCATCTGGCCGTTGATGTCGACCACGATCTCGGTGGTGTAACGCTTCACACCGTCTTTTTCCCATTCGCGGGTGCGCAGGGCGCCTTCGACGTAGACTTGCGAGCCCTTGCGCAGGTATTCGCCGGCGATTTCGGCGAGACGGCCGAAGAACACCACGCGGTGCCATTCGGTACGTTCCTGCTGCTGGCCGGTCTGCTTGTCCTTCCAGGACTCGCTGGTGGCCAGGGTGACGTTGGTCACCGCGTTGCCGTTGGGCAGGTAGCGGGTTTCCGGATCACCACCGACGTTACCAACCAGAATGACTTTGTTAACCCCACGGGCCATGACGTTCTCCTAGGCTTCAGCACGTTCCGGGGCCGACTCGATCAGGCGCTCCAGGGACGTGCGGTCCAGTTTTTCAGAATCCACTTTGATGTAGATGGCCGCCTCTTCGGCCACCACGACGGCATCTGCCACTCCGGGCAGAGCCAGCAAACGCGCAACCAGCCCGGTATCGGCCACGGCCGCTGCACTGAGCGGCAGGCGCAGGCTGGTTACGTACGGAGGTTCACGCATAGTAACAGCAATGGCCAGCCAAATCGCACAGACCACCGCACAACCGACGAACACGGTAGACAGGCCGCCATGCTGGAACAGCCAGCCGCCGAGAATGCCGCCTACGGCCGCGCCGAGGAACTGACTGGTGGAGTAAACCCCCATCGCCGTGCCCTTCCCGCCTGCCGGAGCGACCTTGCTGATCAGCGAAGGCAGCGAGGCTTCTAGGAGGTTGAATGCGGTGAAGAAAATGATGGTGCCGAAAACCAGCGCACGAAGGCTCTCGCCGAACTGCCAGAAGAACAGCTCGCAAGCACAAAGCACCGCGACCGCACCGACCAGCACACGTTTCATCTGGCGCTTTTTCTCGCCGTAGATGATGAAGGGGACCATGCCGAAGAAGCCTACCAGGAGCGCGGTGAGGTAAACCCACCAGTGCTCTTCCTTGGGCAGGCCGGCTTTCTCCACCAATGCCAGTGGCAGCGCGACGAAGCTGGCCATGAGGACGGCGTGCAGGGCGAGGATGCCGAAGTCCAGGCGCAGCAGGTCGGGATGTTTCAAGGTCGGTAGCAGCGCCTGGCGCGCCACGCCTGATTCACGATGCTGCAGCGGATGGGCGGCACGCGGCACCATGGTGGCGACGATCACGATCCCGAACAGCGCCATGATGGCGGTCGCCCAGAACAGGCCGGAAAGTCCGAATGCGCGGGTCAGCAGCGGGCCGACCACCATGGCGACGGCGAAGGACACGCCGATGCTCATGCCGATCATGGCCATCGCCTTGGTGCGGTGCTGCTCGCGGGTGAGGTCGGAGAGCAAGGCCATGACAGCTGCAGAGATGGCCCCAGCGCCCTGCAGCACCCGACCGGCAATAACGCCCCAGATGGAGTCCGCGTTGGCTGCCAGGACGGCGCCGGCGGCAAAGATCAGCAGGCCGATGTAGATCACCGGAAGACGGCCGATACGGTCGGAGACGACGCCGAAGGGAATCTGCAGAAGGGCCTGGGTCAGACCGTAGGCGCCAATGGCCAGGCCAATGAGGGCCGGGGTCGCACCGGGGAGGTCCTGGCCGTAGGTGGCCAGCACTGGCAATACCATGAACATGCCGAGCATGCGGAAGGCGAACACCAGGGCCAGGCCGCTGGCCGCGCGCGTCTCGCTGCCGCTCATGCGTTCAGAGTGGGAATCGTGCATAGGTGCCTCAAGGGAGAACGATCGGGGCCTGCGTCATGCGCCCCTTGCCCGGCCGCGACCGGAGCCCGAAAAATGACGCGCATTCTAGCAGTCCCGCCCGTTTCCGTGACAGTCGTGACGCTTTGCCGCTCAGCCGTGGCGGGCCGTATAATCGGCGGTTTCCGACCGCCAAGTGAGGCCGTTGTGGACAAGATCCTGATCCGTGGGGCGCGTACCCACAACCTGAAGAACGTCGACCTCACCCTCCCCCGCGACAAGCTGATCGTGATTACCGGCCTGTCCGGCTCCGGCAAGTCGTCGCTGGCTTTCGACACGCTCTACGCTGAAGGCCAGCGCCGTTATGTGGAGTCCCTGTCGGCCTACGCCCGGCAATTCCTGTCGATGATGGAAAAGCCCGATGTGGACACCATCGAGGGCCTTTCGCCGGCGATTTCCATCGAGCAGAAGTCCACGTCCCACAACCCGCGCTCCACCGTCGGCACCATCACCGAGATCTACGATTACCTGCGCCTGCTCTACGCCCGTGTAGGCATGCCGCGTTGCCCGGATCACGATGTACCGCTGGAAGCCCAGACCGTCAGCCAGATGGTCGACCAGGTGCTGGCCCTGCCCGAAGGCCGCAAGCTGATGCTCCTGGCGCCGGTGATCCGCGAGCGCAAGGGTGAGCACCTGGCGGTGTTCGAGGAACTGCGCGCCCAAGGTTTCGTTCGTGCCCGGGTGGACGGCAGGCTCTACGAACTGGATGAACTTCCCAAGCTGGACAAGCAGAAGAAGCACTCCGTCGACGTGGTGGTGGACCGTTTCAAGGTCCGCGGCGACCTGCAGCAACGTCTTGCCGAGTCGTTCGAGACAGCAATCAACCTCGCCGACGGCATCGCTCTGATTGCGCCCATGGATGACGAAGAAGGCGAGGAGATCATCTTCTCTGCGCGCTTCGCCTGCCCCCATTGCGGCCACTCCATCAGCGAGCTAGAACCCAAGCTGTTTTCCTTCAACAATCCGGCAGGCGCCTGCCCGACCTGCGACGGCCTGGGGGTCAAGCAGTTCTTCGACGCCAAGCGCCTGGTGAATGGCGAGCTGACCCTGGCCGAAGGTGCAATACGCGGATGGGACCGGCGCAACGTCTATTACTTCCAGATGCTCGGGTCGCTGGCCTCGCACTATGGCTTCAGCCTGGAAAAACCGTTCGACGACCTGTCTGCCGAGCACCAGAAGGCGATCCTGTTTGGCAGTGGCCGCGAGGATGTGGACTTCCGCTACCTCAACGACCGCGGGGACATCGTCAAGCGTTCGCATCCGTTCGAAGGGATCATCCCCAACCTGGAGCGCCGCTACCGCGAAACCGAATCGGCCACCGTGCGCGAGGAACTGGCGAAGTTTCTCAGCACCCAGCCCTGCCCCGACTGTCGCGGCACCCGACTGCGCCGTGAAGCGCGCCATGTATGGGTCGGCGACAAGACCCTGCCCGCAGTGACCGGTCTCCCGGTGGGCGACGCAGCGGATTACTTCGGCGGGCTCAGCCTGACCGGTCGGCGCGGCGAAATCGCCGAGAAAATCCTCAAGGAAATCCGCGAGCGCCTGCAGTTCCTGGTCAACGTCGGCCTCGACTACCTGACCCTGGACCGCAGCGCCGATACCTTGTCCGGTGGCGAAGCCCAGCGCATCCGCCTGGCCAGCCAGATCGGCGCCGGCCTGGTGGGGGTGATGTACATCCTCGACGAGCCCTCCATCGGCCTGCACCAACGCGACAATGAACGCCTGCTGGCGACGCTCACCCATCTGCGCAACCTGGGTAATACGGTGATAGTGGTCGAGCATGACGAGGACGCCATCCGTCTTGCCGACTATGTCGTGGACATCGGGCCCGGCGCCGGCGTGCACGGCGGCCAGATCGTCGCAGAAGGTACGCCGGACGAGGTCATGGCTCATCCGAACTCGCTCACCGGCAAGTACCTGTCCGGCCGCGTGAAGATCGAAGTACCGGCCGAACGCACCCCGCGCGACAAGAAGAAGTCCCTCAAGCTCAAGGGCGCCAGCGGCAACAACCTCCAGCAGGTGAATCTGGAAATTCCGGTGGGCTTGCTGACGTGCGTCACTGGCGTGTCCGGCTCGGGCAAATCAACCCTGATCAACAACACGCTGTTCCCGATCACCGCCACCGCACTCAACGGTGCCACTTCGCTGGAAGCATCCGCGCACGAGAGCTTCGACGGCCTCCAGCACCTGGACAAGGTGGTGGACATCGATCAAAGCCCGATTGGACGCACACCCCGCTCCAATCCGGCAACCTACACCGGCCTGTTCACGCCCATCCGCGAACTGTTTTCCGGCGTGCCGGAGTCCCGCTCCCGTGGCTACGGCCCGGGGCGTTTCTCCTTTAACGTGAAAGGTGGCCGCTGCGAGGCCTGCCAGGGCGATGGCGTGATCAAGGTGGAAATGCATTTCCTGCCGGACATCTACGTGCCCTGTGACGTCTGCAAGGGCAAACGCTACAACCGCGAGACCCTGGAGATCCGCTACAAGGGCAAGAGCATCCACGAAGTGCTGGAGATGACCATCGAAGAGGCTCGAGAGTTCTTCGACGCGGTACCGGCCATTGCCCGCAAGCTCCAGACCCTGATGGATGTCGGTCTGTCGTACATCCGCCTGGGTCAGTCCGCCACAACCCTTTCCGGCGGTGAAGCACAGCGGGTGAAGCTGTCGCGCGAGCTCTCCAAGCGCGACACAGGGAAGACGCTCTACATCCTCGATGAACCTACGACCGGCCTGCACTTTGCCGATATCCAGCAACTGCTGGACGTCCTGCACCGCCTGCGCGACCACGGCAATACGGTGGTTGTGATCGAGCACAACCTCGATGTGATCAAGACGGCCGACTGGCTGGTGGACCTCGGTCCCGAAGGCGGCTCCAAAGGTGGCCAGATCATCGCGACCGGTACCCCGGAGGAGGTCGCCGACATGACCCAATCCCATACCGGGCGGTTCCTCAAGCCGTTGCTGGAACGCGATCGCGCCTGATTTCGTAGGCACTGTCTAGTCCTGAAATAGGTTTACACCTTTCAGGCTAACCTCCAGACCTCAAAACGCCCGATGCACCGCATCGGGCGTTTTGTATTTCAGG
>NZ_BDMA01000012.1:0-157330 GCF_002003485.1 Metapseudomonas resinovorans | reverse complement strand
GTAATCGCGCTGGCTACGTCGTACACCTTCTGCCATGGAGCGCTCCTGAAAATAAGGGCAAAGGTGTAAACCTTATTCAGGACGGGACACCGCAAACAAAAAAGCCGCAGTCAGTGACTGCGGCTTTTCAGTTGCGGCCGGGACTCAGTCGTCCAGGCCGAGGGCGGCGAAGGCTTCGAGAATCTTGCTCTGGACTTCGTCGATGCTGAGGCTGGTGGAGTCGAGGATGATCGCATCCTCGGCCGGCTTCAGCGGCGCTACCGAGCGCTGGCTGTCACGCTCGTCGCGCTCCTGGATTTCCGTCAGCAGGGCGACCTGATCGGCCTCCATGCCCTTGCCCTTGAGCTGCAGGTAACGACGACGGGCACGCTCTTCGGCGCTGGCGGTGAGGAAGATCTTCAGCTGCGCCTGCGGGAACACCACGGTGCCCATGTCGCGGCCGTCGGCCACCAGGCCAGGTGCCTCGAGGAAGGCGCGCTGGCGTTGCAGCAGGGCTTCGCGCACGGCAGGCAGAGCGGCGACCTGGGAGGCACCGGCGCCGACCTGCTCGGAGCGGATCACGTCGGTGACATCTTCACCTTCCAGCACGATGCTCTGACCACCGCCCGTCTTGGCGTTGAACTGCACGTCCAGGTGAGCGGCCAGGACCTTGAGGGATTCCTCGTTGGTCAGGTCGACGCCATGATTGCGCGCGGCGAAGGCCAGCAGGCGGTACAGCGCGCCGGAGTCGAGCAGGCGCCAACCCAGGCGCTTGGCCAGCAGGCCGGCGACGGTGCCCTTGCCGGAGCCGCTGGGTCCGTCGATGGCGATCACGGGCACGTTGGCGCTCATGCCTTGCCCTCTTCCGCTACGCGAATACCGGACTGGGCCGCGAGGCCGAGGAAGTTCGGGAACGACGTGGCGACGTTGGCGCAGTCATGGATGCGGATCGGCGCACTGGCACGCAGCGAAGCCACGCTGAAGGACATGGCGATACGGTGGTCGCCGTGGCTCCAGACTTCGCCGCCGCCGAAGGGACCGCCTTCGATGATGATGCCGTCCGGAGTCGGCTCGGCCTTCACACCCAGGGCCAGCAGGCCATCGGCCATGACCTGGATACGGTCGGATTCCTTCACGCGCAGCTCTTCCGCGCCACGCAGCACGGTGCGACCTTCGGCACAGGCGGCCGCGACGAAGAGTACCGGGAACTCGTCGATGGCCAGCGGCACCAGGTCTTCGGGGATGTCGATGCCCTTCAGCTTGGCCGCACGCACGCGGAGGTCGGCAACCGGCTCACCGCCCACTTCACGCTGGTTCTCCAGGGTGATGTCGCCGCCCATCAGCTTGAGGATGTCGATGACGCCTGTACGGGTCGGGTTGATGCCGACGTGTTCCAGCACCAGTTCGGACCCTTCGGCGATGCTCGCAGCCACCAGGAAGAAGGCGGCGGAGGAGATGTCGGCGGGCACTTCGATGCGTGAAGCACTGAGCTTGTGGCCGCTTTCGACGGTGGCGGTATTGCCGTCCACCTTCACCGGGTAGCCGAAGCCTTGCAGCATGCGCTCGGTGTGGTCGCGGGTCGGCGCCGGCTCGGTCACGGCGGTTTCGCCGGCCGCGTAGAGGCCGGCGAGCAGCAGGCAGGATTTCACCTGGGCGCTGGCCATGGGCATTTCGTAGTTCATGCCGGACAGTCGCTGGCCGCCGCGGATGGTCAGCGGCGGACGACCTTCGTCACCGGTCTCGATCACCGCGCCCATTTCACGCAGCGGCTTGGCTACGCGGTTCATCGGGCGCTTGGACAGCGAGGCGTCGCCGGTCAGCGTGGTGTCGAACGGCTGGGCCGCCAGCAGGCCGCTGAGCAGGCGCATGGAGGTACCGGAGTTGCCGAGGTACAGCGGACCGGGCGGCGGCTTCAGGCCGTGCAGGCCAACACCGTGGATGGTCACGCGGCCGTGGTGCGGCCCTTCGATGACCACGCCCATATCGCGGAAGGCCTGCAGGGTCGCCAGGGCGTCTTCGCCCTCGAGGAAGCCTTCGACCTCGGTCGTGCCTTCGGCCAGGGAGCCGAGCATGATGGAACGGTGGGAAATGGACTTGTCGCCCGGTACGCGAACACGGCCGGCGAGTTTGCCACCCGGCTGCGCCAGGTAAATCAGATCGTTATTGTGCATGGCGTCCACATAGGCCCTGCGGGCCAGGATTTTGCTGAAATGCTCGCGGGCGAAGCGGGCGCGCGTGAACACGCCCAGCAATTCATGCCCGTCCCCTGCGTCGACCGCGCCGCGCAGGGCGTCGAGGTCATCGCGAAATGCGTCCAGGATGCGCAGTACGGCCTCGCGGTTAGCGAGGAAGATGTCGTGCCACATCACCGGGTCACTGCCGGCGATCCGCGTGAAGTCGCGGAATCCACCAGCGGCATAACGGAAGATTTCCAGATTCTCGCTGCGCTTGGCCAGCGAGTCGACCAGTCCGAATGCCAGCAGGTGCGGCAGGTGGCTGGTCGCGGCGAGCACCTCGTCGTGGTGCTCGACCTCCATGTGTTCAACGTCCGCGCCCAGGGCACGCCAGAGCTGATCGATGCGCTGCAGAGCCGACGGATCGGTATTTTCCACCGGAGTGAGGATGACCTTGTGGCGGCGGAACAGGCTCGCGTTGGCAGCTTCCACCCCGCTCTTCTCCGAGCCGGCGATGGGATGACCCGGCACGAAGCGCTCCGGCATGCCGTCGAAGACCTTGCGCGCCGCGCGCACCACATTGCCCTTGGCGCTGCCGACATCGGTGAGGATGGCATTGCCGAGGTCCAGTAGTGCCAGTTCGGCGAGGAGCTTTTCCATGGCGAGGATGGGTACGGCCAGCTGGATCACATCGGCACCGCGGCAGGCCGCAGCGAGGTCACTCTCGCAGCGGTCGACCACGCCGGTTTCGACGGCGATGCGGCAGGACTCGTGGTCCTTGTCCACCCCTACCACTTCGGCGAACAGGCCTTTCTCGCGCAGCCCCTTGGAGAAGGAGCCGCCGATCAGACCCAGGCCGATCACCACCAGGCGCCCGAAGATAGGGGCACCCTGTTGCACGCTCATGACATCAGCCACGGCCGAGCACCTTGGCCAGTGCTTCCAGGCAACGGGTGTTCTCGGCCGGCAGGCCGATGGAGACGCGCAGGAACGTGGGCATACCGTAGCCGGCGACCGGGCGCAGGATCACGCCTTCACGCAACAGGCCCTGGTTGATCGGGGCGGCGTCACGGCCGAAGTCGACGGCGATGAAGTTGCCCTTGGAGGGAATCCAGCTCAGGCCCAGGGCGCAGAAGCCCTCTTCCAGCTGGAGCATGCCGGCATCGTTGACGCGGCGGCTTTCGGCCAGGTACTCGGCGTCATCCAGGGCGGCGCAGGCCGCGGCCAGGGCCAGGCTGTTCACGTTGAACGGCTGACGCACACGGTTCAGCACGTCGGCCACCTGGGCACTGGACAGGCCGTAGCCCACGCGCAGCGAAGCCAGGCCGTAGGCCTTGGAGAAGGTGCGCGACACCAGCAGGTTCGGATAACGGGCCAGATAGTTAAGGCCGTCGGGCAGTTCTTCACCCTCGGCGTACTCGATGTAGGCCTCGTCCAGCACCACCAGCACGTTTTCCGGGACCTTGGCGAGGAAGTCTTCCAGCGCGGCCGGACCGAACCAGGTGCCGGTGGGGTTGTTCGGGTTGGCGATGAACACGACGCGGGTGTTGGCGTCGATGGCCGCCAGCATGGCCGGCAGGTCATGGCCGAAGTCCTTGGCCGGAACCACCTTGCCGGCAGCGCCCACGGCCTGGGTCGCGATGGGGTACACGGCGAAGGCGTGCTCGCTGAACACGGCATTCAGGCCCGGCGCCAAGAAGGCACGGGCAACCAGGTCGAGAATGTCGTTGGAACCGTTGCCCAGGGTGACCTGCGCCGGGGTCACGCCGCAGCGCTCGGCCAGGCGGCGTTTGAGCTCGAAGCCGTTGCCATCCGGGTAGCGGGTCAGTTCGGCCAGCTCGTTGCGGATCGCTTCGAGGGCCTTGGGGCTCGGGCCGAGGGGGTTCTCGTTACTGGCCAGCTTGACGATGCCGGCCGGGTCGAGGTCCAGCTCGCGGGCCAGTTCATCCACTGGCTTGCCGGGTACGTAGGGCGAAAGTTTCTGCACGCCCGGTTGGGCAAGGGCGAGGAAGTCACAGCTCATGGATTCAGCCTCAACTACGGGCTCGGGGCCGCCGTGGCGCGCCCCAACCCAGGCTGGAGCGCGACGGCCCGTCGCGAATTCAAAGCACCGCTTTGGGGTAGGAACCCAGCACCTTCAGGGCAACGGCTTCCTGGTTGATCTTCTCCAGCACGTCCTTGATCAGCGGGTCGCGGTGGTGGCCTACGAAGTCGATGAAGAACACGTAGGTCCACTTGCCGCTCCGGGACGGGCGGGTCTCGATGCGGGTCAGGTCGATACCGTTGTTGTGGAACGGAACCAGGAGTTCGTGCAGGGCGCCCGGCTTGTTGCGCATGGAGACGATGATCGAAGTCTTGTCGTCGCCGGTGGGCGGCACTTCCTGGCTGCCGATGATGAGGAAGCGCGTGGAGTTGTCCGGGCGGTCCTCGATCTTTTCGCAGAGTTTGGTCAGGCCGTAGAGGCTGGCCGCCATGTCACCGGCGATGGCCGCGGAGTTCCACTCGCTCTTCACCCGCTTGGCGGCGTCGGCGTTGCTGGATACTGCCACGCGCTCGACATTCGGGTAGTGGGCGTCCAGCCACTTGCGGCACTGAGCCAGGGACTGGGCATGGGAATAGATACGGGTGATGTTATCGGTCTTGGTGTTCTCGCCCACCAGCAGGTGGTGGTGGATGCGCAGCTCAACCTCGCCGCAGATCACCATGTCGTGCTCGAGGAAGCTGTCCAGGGTGTGGTTCACGGCGCCTTCGGTGGAGTTCTCCACCGGCACCACGCCGAAGTTGACCGCACCGGCAGCCACTTCGCGGAACACTTCGTCGATGGCAGCCATCGGCGAGCTGATCACCGCGTGGCCAAAGTGCTTGAGCGCCGCAGCCTGGGTGAAGGTGCCTTCCGGACCGAGGTAGGCAACCTTGAGCGGCTGCTCGAGGGCCAGGCAGGAGGACATGATTTCGCGGAACAACCGCGCCATCTCTTCGTTGTCCAGCGGGCCCTGGTTGCGGTCCATGATGTGCTTGAGGACCCAGGCCTCGCGCTCGGGACGATAGAAGATCGGCTTCTCGCCTTCCGGCAAGGACGCCATCTTCACGCGCGCCACATCCTGGGCGCAGCGAGCGCGCTCGCTGATCAGATCGAGGATCTTCTCGTCGAGGCTGTCGATGCGCAGGCGCAGCGCCTTGAGTTCTTGCTCGGACATCAGCCGCGCTCCTTCTCGAACTCCGCCATGTAGGCCACCAGGGCTTCGACGGCATCGAGACCAACGGCGTTGTAGATGGACGCACGCATACCGCCTACCGAACGGTGGCCCTTGAGGTTGAGCAGGCCACGGGCGTCGGCGCCAACGAGGAAGTCCTTGTCCAGGCGCTCGTCAGCCAGACGGAACGGAACGTTCATCCAGGAGCGGGCGTTGACGGCGATCGGGTTGGTATAGAAGCCGCTCTCATCGATGTAGCCGTAGAGCAGTTCCTTCTTCGCCTTGTTGCGCTGCTCCATGGCCTCGACACCGCCCTGCTCTTTCAGCCACTCGAAAACGAGGCCCGAGAGGTACCAGGAGAAGGTAGCCGGGGTGTTGTACATGGAGCCGTTATCGGCAGCGACCTTGTAATTGAGCATGGTCGGGCAGTTGGCGCGGGCGCGACCGAGCAGGTCTTCGCGGACAATGACCACGACCAGGCCACTCGGGCCGATGTTCTTCTGCGCGCCGGCGTAGATCATGCCGAAGCGGGAGATATCGATCGGGCGGGAGAGGATGTCCGAAGACATGTCCACCACGAGGGGTACGTCACCAACTTCCGGAATCCAGTCGAACTGCAGGCCGCCAATGGTTTCGTTGGAGGCGTAGTGCAGGTAGGCGGCGTCTTTCGACAGCTGCCATTCGTTCTGGCCGGGGATGGCGAAGTAGTCATAGCCCTTGGCGCTGGCGGCAACGTTGACGCGACCGAAGCGGCTGGCTTCCTCGATGCTCTTCTTCGACCAGATGCCGGTGTCGACGTAGTCGGCCACGCCAGCTTCCGGCAGCAGGTTCAGCGGGATTTCCGCGAACTGCTGGCTGGCGCCGCCCTGAAGGAACAGCACCTTGTAGTTGGAGGGAATGGACAGGAGGTCGCGCAGGTCCTGCTCGGCCTTCTCGGCAATGGCAACGTAATCGTCGCTGCGGTGGCTCATTTCCATGACGGACAGGCCTTTGCCCTGCCAGTCGAGGAGTTCCGCCTGGGCGCGTTGCAGAACAGCTTCCGGAAGCGCGGCCGGGCCGGCGCAGAAGTTAAAGGCTCGCTTGCTCACATCCACTCTCACTGGGTAGCGCGGGGGCACCAGTGCCCCCGCAAATTGTTACCTACCGAATGGACAGGCCGGCGATGGCCTGCCCGGTTCTAACAACTATTACTCGTCGCCAGCCGGTTGCGCGTCGTCCTGCTGAACGTCGCTCGCATCGGCGTCGGAATCGACCTCGGCATCGGTCGGATCAAAGCCTTCCAGCTCTTCATCCTCGTCGCCGCCAGACGGCTCCTGGACGCGTTCCAGGCCGACCAGGGTTTCGTCCTTGGCCAGCTTGATCAGGGTCACGCCCTGGGTGTTACGGCTGGAGCTGGAGACTTCATCCACGCGGGTACGCACCAGGGTGCCCTGGTCGGAAATCAGCATGATTTCCTCGCCGTCCTGCACCTGTACGGCGCCGACCAGCTTGCCGTTGCGCTCGTTGGTGACCATGGCGATCACGCCTTGGCCGCCACGACCGCGACGCGGGTAGTCTTCCAGCGGGGTGCGCTTGCCGTAGCCACGCTCGGAGGCGGAGAGGATCTGCGCACCCGATTCCGGGATCAGCATGGAGATCAGGCTCTGACCTTCCGGCAGACGCATGCCGCGTACGCCACGGGCGGTACGGCCCATGGTGCGAACGTGTTTTTCCTTGAAGCGGATGACCTTGCCACCGTCGGAGAAGAGCATGACTTCCTTGGCGCCGTCGGTGATGGACGCGGCGATCAGGGTGTCGCCTTCTTCCAGCTTCAGGGCGATCAGGCCGTTCGAACGCGGTTTGCTGAACTGCACTAGCGGGGTCTTCTTCACGGTACCGAAGGCGGTGGCCATGAAGATGTAGGCGCCAGTGGGCTCGTCCTGCTCGTCGTCGAGGTCGGCGCCTTCATCGTCGCCGGCTTCGGCTTCGACGATTTCGCCTTCGATCACCACGCCTTCGTTCTCTTCCAGGTCCTCGTCGGCGCCTGCGCTCTGCTGCAGGGCTTCCAGATCGATCTGGAGCATCGCGGTGATGCGCTCGCCCTCATCCAGCGGCAGCAGGTTGACCAGCGGACGGCCACGCGCGGTGCGCGAGGCTTCCGGGATTTCGAAGGTGCGCAGCCAGTAGACCTTGCCCTTGCTGGAGAACAGCAGGAGCGTGGCGTGGCTGTTGGCGACCAGCAGGTGCTCGATGTAATCCTCGTCCTTCACCCCAGTGGCCGACTTGCCCTTGCCGCCACGACGCTGTGCCTGGTAGGCAGCCAGTGGCTGGGACTTGGCGTAGCCGCCGTGGGAGATGGTGACGACGCGCTCTTCTTCGGTGATCAGGTCGGCGATGGTCAGGTCCACCTGGGACGCGACGATCTCGGTGCGGCGGGCGTCGCCGAACTCGGCCTTCACCTTTTCCAGCTCCTCGCGGATGACTTCCATCAGGCGCTCGGGGTTGGTGAGGATGCGGATCAGCTCACCGATCAGGGTGAGGATTTCCTGGTACTCGGCCAGCAGCTTCTCGTGCTCCAGGCCGGTCAGGCGGTGCAGGCGCAGTTCCAGGATGGCCTGGGCCTGTTCCGGGGACAGGTAGTACTTGCCTTCGCGCAGGCCGTACTGCGGGTCCAGGTCTTCCGGACGGCAGGAATCGGCGCCGGCGCGCTCGACCATGGCTTCCACGGCGCTGGATTCCCAGGCGGTGGCGATCAGGCGTTCCTTGGCCTCGGCCGGAGTCGGCGAGGCTTTGATCAGCTCGATCACCGGGTCGATGTTCGACAGGGCGACGGCCTGGCCTTCGAGGATGTGGCCACGCTCACGGGCCTTGCGCAGCTCGTAGACGGTACGGCGGGTGACCACTTCGCGGCGGTGACGAATGAACACTTCGAGCATGTCCTTCAGGTTCAGCGTGCGCGGCTGGCCATCGACCAGGGCCACGACGTTGATACCGAAGACGCTCTGCATCTGGGTCTGGGAATAGAGGTTGTTCAGCACCACCTCGCCCACTTCGCCACGACGCAGCTCGATCACGACGCGCATGCCGTCCTTGTCGGACTCGTCACGCAGTTCGGTGATGCCTTCGATCTTCTTCTCTTTCACCAGCTCGGCGATCTTCTCGATCAGACGCGCCTTGTTCAGCTGGTAGGGCAGCTCAGTGACGATGATCTGCTGGCGACCACCGCCCTTTTCCATGTCTTCGATTTCGGCACGGGCGCGTATATAGATGCGACCACGACCGGTACGGTACGCCTCGATGATGCCGGCGCGACCGTTGATGATGCCCGCAGTCGGGAAGTCCGGACCGGGGATGTACTGCATCAGTTCGTCGACCGTGAGGTCGCCGTTGTCCATCAGCGCCAGGCAGCCGTCGATGACTTCACTGAGGTTGTGCGGCGGGATGTTGGTGGCCATGCCCACGGCAATACCGCTGGAACCGTTGACCAGCAGGTTGGGGATCTTGGTCGGCATGACCGCGGGAATCTGTTCGGTGCCGTCGTAGTTGGGCACCCAGTCCACGGTTTCCTTGTCCAGGTCGGCCAGCAGCTCGTGGGCCAGCTTGGACATGCGCACTTCGGTGTATCGCATGGCTGCGGCATTGTCGCCGTCCACCGAACCGAAGTTGCCCTGGCCGTCCACCAGCATGTAACGCAGCGAGAAAGGCTGGGCCATACGGACGATGGTGTCGTAGACCGCGGTATCACCGTGCGGGTGGTACTTACCGATCACGTCACCCACCACACGGGCGGACTTCTTGTAGGGTTTGTTCCAGTCGTTGCCCAGCTCGCTCATCGCGTAGAGAACGCGACGGTGCACTGGCTTCAGGCCGTCGCGCGCATCCGGCAAGGCGCGCCCGACGATCACGCTCATCGCGTAGTCGAGGTAGGACTGTTTCAGCTCGTCTTCGATATTGACCGGGAGGATTTCTTTGGCCAGTTCGCCCATGAGAAGCCTGGTTCCTTTTTCTGATGAAACTCCGCCCCTCTCGTCCTGAGCGGCGCGAAGCTCGTCACTGCGGCCAATGCTGCAGCGACTCACGACAAATCAACGAGTTAAGCCAAGGATCTGTGCAATTGGGCCGCCTCAACAGAGGGGCGGCAATAACTGCCGGAGCTTACCACAGTCACTGCCTTGCACCTACCCCGCCGGGCGGCCCACCAGCAGGGTGAAAATGCCGCACCAGCGCTATTAATGGAGGCGCTTGCGGCACATCAATTGCGCCATCTTGGCGGCGTCGGGACGCTCGACCACACCCTTCTCGGTCACGATGGCATCGATGAGGTCAGCCGGAGTCACATCGAACACCGGGTTGACCGCATGGACCTCGGCTGCAACACGACGGCCGCCCAGGTCCAGCAGCTCGGAACCATCGCGCTCTTCGATCGGGATGTCGTCCCCGCTTTCCAGGGACATGTCGATGGTGGAGCTGGGCGCTACCACCATGAAGCGCACGCCGTGGTGCATGGCGTTGACCGCCAACTGATAGGTGCCGATCTTGTTGGCCACATCACCATTGGCGGTGATGCGGTCGGCCCCGACGATCACCCAGGTGATCCCTGCGGTCTTCATCAGGTGGGCGGCAGCGGCATCGGCGTTCAGGCTCACCGGCACACCTTCATTGGCCAGTTCCCAGGCGGTCAGGCGCGCGCCTTGCAGCCAGGGACGGGTTTCGTCGGCATATACGCGCTCCACCAGGCCATCCAGATGGGCAGCACGGATCACCCCGAGGGCGGTGCCGAAACCACCGGTGGCCAGGGCGCCGGTGTTGCAGTGGGTCAGCAGCGCCTGCGGACTGCCCTGGTGCTTGCGAATCAGCTCCATGCCGAGCTGGGCCATGGTCAGGTTGGCTTCGCGATCACTCAGGTGGATGGAAACGGCCTCGGCCTCCAGCGCCTGCAGCGGGGTTTCGCCATCCCGCACGCGATCCAGACGCTCGCGCATGCGATTCAGCGCCCAGAACAGATTGACCGCCGTCGGGCGCGATTCGGACAGCACCTTGAAGTCCGCTTCCAGAGCCGCGCGCCAGTCGCCGCCGGCCGCAATACGTGCCCGGGCGCCCAATACCACACCGTAGGCGGCACTGATGCCGATAGCGGGCGCACCGCGCACCACCATCTGGCGAATGGCCTGAGCCACGCCCTCGGCGGAATCGTAGGACAGCCAGACTTCCTCGGCAGGCAGCGCGCGCTGGTCGAGCAAATGAAGTACGCCGTCACGCCAGTCGATCGCCTTGACCTTCTCGGCTGCTAACAGTTGTTCACGCATCGACCACCTCGCCACCCGTAACTCGCGGAAAAACCGCAGATTATAGCGAGCCGGAGGTCTTCTGGCTCGGGTATACTGCCGCCACTTCGATTTGCGCCTAGGATGCGCTTCCATGCCCAGTGCCAACGCCCCGCTCGACCTGCTCCTGCTCCCATCCTGGATCGTCCCGGTAGAACCCGCCGGCGTGGTGCTGCGGGATCACGCGCTAGGCATCCGCGACGGTCGCATCGCCCTGCTCGCCCCTCGGGACGTGGCACTGCGCGCCGAGGCTCGCGAGCGTCGTGAACTGCCGGGCATGTTGTTGGCCCCCGGCCTGATCAACGCTCACGGCCACGCAGCAATGACCCTGTTCCGCGGACTGGCCGACGATCTGCCGCTGATGACCTGGCTACAGGAACACATCTGGCCTGCCGAGGCCAAGTGGGTCGATGAGACTTTCGTCCGCGACGGCACCGAATTGGCGGTAGCCGAGCAGATCAAGGGCGGCATCAGCTGCTTCTCCGACATGTATTTCTTCCCGGCTCAGTCCAGCGCTGTCATCCATACCGCTGGCATCAAGGCGCAGCTGGCGATTCCGGTCCTGGACTTCCCGATTCCCGGGGCCGCCGACTCCGCCGAGGCCATTCGCCGCGGCATCGAGCTGTTCAGCGACCTCAAGCACCACCCGCGCATCAAGGTCGCCTTTGGCCCTCACGCCCCCTACAGCGTCAGCGATGACAAGCTGGAGAGCATCCGCGTGCTGGCAGAGGAACTGGACGCCGGCATTCATATGCACGTCCAGGAAACCGCCTTCGAGGTCCAGCAGAGCCTGGAACAGCGTGGCGAGCGCCCCATGGCCCGCCTCTCGCGACTCGGCCTGCTGGGACCGCGCTTCCAGGCCGTGCACATGACCCAGGTGGACGATGCCGACCTGGCCATGCTGGTGGAGAGCAACAGCAACGTGATCCACTGCCCCGAATCCAACCTCAAGCTGGCCAGCGGCTTCTGCCCGGTCGAACGCCTGTGGCAGGCCGGCGTGAACGTTGCCGTCGGCACCGATGGCGCAGCCAGCAACAATGACCTGGACCTGCTCGGCGAAACCCGCACGGCCGCGCTGCTGGCCAAGGCGGTCGCCGGTTCGGCCAGCGCCCTGGATGCCCATCGCGCGCTGCGCATGGCCACCCTGAACGGCGCCCGGGCCCTTGGGATCGACCAGGACACCGGCTCCCTGGAAGTGGGCAAGGCCGCCGATCTGGTGGCCTTCGATCTTTCCGGACTGGCCCAGCAACCGGTCTACGACCCGGTTTCCCAACTTATCTATGCCACCGGGCGCGATTCGGTGCGGCACCTCTGGGTCGACGGCAGGCAACTGCTGGACGACGGCCGCCTGACGCGCCTGGACGAAGAGCGCCTGGGCGCGACTGCCCGCGCCTGGGGCGAACGCATCGCCGGCCGCTGAATTCTGTTTCGAGGACATCCCATGACCAACGTCGATCACGTCGAAATCGCCAAGTTCGAGGCCCTCGCCCACCGCTGGTGGGACCGCGAGAGCGAGTTCAAACCCCTGCACGACATCAACCCCCTGCGGGTCAATTGGATTGACGAACGCGTCAAGCTGGCCGGCAAGAAAGTGCTGGACGTCGGCTGCGGCGGCGGCATCCTCAGTGAATCCATGGCCCAACGCGGCGCCACTGTGACCGGCATCGACATGGGCGAAGCACCTTTGGCGGTCGCTCAGCTGCACCAGTTGGAATCCGGTGTACCGGTGGAATACCGCCGCATCACTGCCGAAGCACTGGCCGCCGAGATGCCCGGCGAGTTCGACGTTGTCACCTGCATGGAAATGCTCGAGCACGTGCCGGACCCGGCATCGGTGATCCGCGCTTGCTACACCCTGGTCAAGCCGGGCGGCCAAGTGTTCTTCTCCACCATCAACCGCAATCCCAAGGCCTACCTCTTCGCCATCGTCGGCGCCGAGTACGTCATGCGCCTCCTGCCGCGCGGCACCCACGATTTCAAGAAATTCATCCGCCCCTCCGAGCTCGGTGCCTGGAGCCGCGTCGCCGGTCTTTCGGTGAAGGACATCATCGGCCTGACCTACAACCCGCTGACCAAGCACTACAGGCTGGAAGCAGACGTCGACGTCAACTACATGATCCAGACCCTGCGCGAGGAATGACCGGCATGCGCCTTCAAGCGGTACTTTTCGATATGGACGGCACCCTGCTCGACTCGGCGCCGGACTTCATTGCCATCTGCCAGGCCATGCTCACCGAACGTGGCCTGCCGCCCCGGGACGAAAAGGCGATTCGCGACGTGATCTCCGGTGGCGCCCGCGCCATGGTGGCCTGCGCCTTCCAGATGGCCCCGGAAGCGCCGGAGTTCGAGCCCCTGCGCCTGGAATTCCTGGAGCGCTACCAGCAGCATTGCGCCGTGCTCACCCGCCCGTTCGATGGCATCGACGAACTTCTGGCGGACATCGAACAGGCCAAGCTGATCTGGGGCGTGGTGACCAACAAGCCGGTGCGATTCGCCGAACCCATCATGGAGCAACTCGGCCTGGCCGGGCGCTCCGCCGTGCTGATCTGCCCCGACCACGTGAAGAACAGCAAGCCGGACCCGGAAATGCTGCTGCTCGCCTGCAGCAAGCTGAATCTGGACCCGGCCAGCGTGCTCTTCGTTGGCGACGACCTGCGCGACATCGAATCGGGCCGCGCCGCCGGCACCCGCACCGCCGCGGTCAGCTATGGCTACATCCACCCGAACGACAACCCCGCGCACTGGGGTGCCGACGTCGTGGTCCACCATCCGCTCGAACTGCGCGCTGTGCTTGACCGCGCGCTGTGCAGCTGCTGAAACCGGCAGCGCCCCGAAGGAGAGATTCACATGTTCCAGTATTCCGCCCGCCCTGATCTGCTCAAGGACCGGGTCATCCTGATCACCGGTGCCGGTCGTGGCATCGGCGCCGCCGCCGCCAAGACCTTCGCCGCCCACGGTGCCACCGTGCTCCTGCTGGGCAAGACCGAAGCCAGTCTGAACGCGGTGTACGACGAAATCGAAGGTGCCGGCCACCCGCAACCCGCCGTGATCCCCTTCAACCTGGAAACCGCCCAGCCGCACCAATACGACGAGCTGGCGGCGACCCTGGAAACGGAATTCGGCCGCATCGATGGCATTCTCCACAACGCCTCGATCCTCGGCCCGCGCACGCCCATCGAGCAGCTCTCGGGCGACAACTTCATGCGCGTCATGCAGGTCAACGTCAACGCCGTGTTCATGCTGACCAGCACCCTGCTGCCGCTGCTGAAACTGTCCAAGGACGCCTCGGTGGTCTTCACCTCCAGCAGCGTTGGCCGCAAGGGACGCGCTTACTGGGGCGCGTATGCGGTGTCCAAATTCGCCACCGAGGGCCTGATGCAGGTCTTGGCTGATGAAGTGGACGGCATTGCCAGCGTACGCTCCAACAGCGTCAACCCCGGCGCAACCCGGACCGACATGCGCGCCCAGGCCTATCCCGGCGAAAATCCTGACAACAATCCGGAACCCGCCGAAATCATGCCTGTCTACCTCTATCTCATGGGGCCAGATAGCGCTGGTGTTAACGGCCAGGCTTTCGACGCGCAATGACTTCCCTCCGCGGCGGTCATTCGACCGCCGCAGCCTCCGCCAGATTACCGGCGGCTCCTCCCTGTGACCGGCATCACATTGCCATGATTTCGCCAGTAAGCCGGCAACGGCTTGCCGCACGACATGGTCACAAACAGCTAAACACCTGAAATTAAAGCAATTTTTATTGCCAAAAAGCTCCTGGCACGAAAATAGCTCTACCCCTGGTGTCGTCGCATAGTGCGTCAGAGGTTCAACTCAATGGTTCCTCCCTCCCAGTCCAACACCATCGATTTCGATGCCGCCAAGCTGCAGCGCCTCGGCTTCTCCGGCAAGCGCCAGCCCAAGCTGCGGCCACTCAGCCTGGCCGAACTGCGCCGCCAGCTGAGCCTGCAATTGCAGACCAGCCTGGAGGTGGAACGCATCGTCAGCCTGTTCTTCAGCGAAGTGCAGCGCCTGGTCCCTCTCGACGCCCTGGCCTACCAGCATCAGAGCAGCGATCTGCGCCTGGAATTCGGCAGTCGCTCCAGCCACTCCGCGGGCTATCGCCTGACCCACGAAGGCGAATACCTGGGCGAGTTGATCTTCCGCCGCAACCTGCGCTTCGACGAACACGAACTCAATCAGCTCGAATCCCTGCTATCCACCCTGCTCTTCCCGCTGCGCAATGCGCTGCTCTATCGGGCCGCAGTCCAGAGTGCCCTGCGCGATCCGCTGACCGATACCGGCAATCGCATCGCCATGGAGCAGACCCTGCAACGCGAAGTGGACCTGGCCCGTCGCAACCTGCTGCCGCTGTCGGTACTGATGCTGGACATCGACCACTTCAAGCGCATCAACGACGAACACGGACACGGCACCGGCGACGAAGTGCTGAAAGCGGTGGCCAACACGCTCAAATCGCGCCTGCGCAACGTCGACATGGTGTTCCGCTTCGGTGGCGAGGAATTCCTTGTATTGCTCTCTGGCACCTGCCGCGACGCAGCCGCCATGGTGGGCGAACGCCTGCGCATGGGCATCCTCGAACTGCAATGCCTGGTTCAAGGTCACGCGCTGGACCTGTCCATCAGCCTGGGTTGCGCCACCCTGCTGCCGGCGGAATCGGTGGATAGCCTGCTGCGTCGTGCGGACAATGCCCTGTATGTGGCCAAGCGCGAAGGTCGCAACCGGCTGTCCATGGCAGGGTAAGCGCTGCCCCAGTCAATTGGGGAGCGATTCAATCGCGAATGAATTCGCTCCCACAGAGCAAAAAAGAAGGGGCTCATCTGAGCCCCTTCTTTTTTTGCCTTCGATCAGCGCTTGCGACCAAATCCTGGACGCTGGCCATCGCCACCTGCGGGCCCACTGCGTTTGTGCTGCGGACGCTGAGGTTTGCGGGTCGGACGGTCGGCCAGCTCAACGGCCGGACGCTCGCCCTGGGGCTTGGCCGGACGCTTCTTGTTCACATCACGCGGACGGTCGGCCACGGGAGTGCCACGGGGAGCACGAGCCGGACGCTCATCACCGTCGCGACGGGGACCACGGGCAGGACGCTCACCACCCTCGCTACGCGGGCCACGGGCAGGACGCTCATCACCTTCGCGACGTGGACCACGAGCAGGACGCTCACCACCCTCGCTGCGCGGACCACGAGCCGGACGCTCATCACCCTCGCGACGCGGGCCACGAGCCGGACGTTCATCACCCTCGCGACGTGGACCACGAGCAGGACGCTCGCCACCCTCGCTGCGCGGACCACGCGCCGGACGCTCGCCACCGTCACTGCGCGGACCACGCGCCGGACGCTCATCACCTTCACGGCGCGGACCACGGGCCGGGCGTTCGTCGTCATCACGACGCGGCGCACGAGCACCAACCGGCTTGGCCGACTTGCGCTGCAGGCGATCCAGTTTTTCGCGGAACTTGCCTTTCATCGATGGCAGGGCCACCGGCGTGAGGCCGACTTCGGTGCTGAGGATATCCACTTCGTTCTGGCTCATTTCGCGCCAGCGACCCATGGTCAGGTCGGACGTGATGAACACCGGACCGAAACGCACTCGCTTCAGGCGGCTGACCACCAGGCCCTGGGACTCCCAGAGACGACGCACTTCGCGGTTACGGCCTTCCATCACCACGCAGTGATACCAGTGGTTGAGACCTTCGCCGCCGGGGGCTTCCTTGATATCGGTGAACTTGGCCGGGCCGTCGTCGAGCATCACGCCCTTTTTCAGGTTCTCCAGCATTTCCTCGGTGACTTCGCCACGCACGCGCACCGCATATTCGCGGTCCATCTCATAGGAGGGGTGCATCAGGCGGTTGGCCAGTTCACCGTCGGTGGTGAACAGCAGCAGGCCGGTGGTGTTGATGTCCAGGCGACCGATGTTGATCCAGCGGCCGGCCTTGAGGCGCGGCAGGCGCTCGAACACGGTAGCACGGCCTTCTGGGTCATCGCGGGTGCAGACTTCGCCTTCGGGCTTGTTGTAAATCAGCACGCGGCGGACGCTTTCGGCTTCTTCTTCGCGCTTGAGCAGGCGGCCATCGACGCTGATGGCGTCATGGCTGTCGACGCGCTGGCCAAGGGTAGCGATGTCGCCGTTGACCTTGACCCGACCTTCAGTGATCCACGCCTCGATATCGCGGCGCGAGGCCAGACCCATGCGGGCCAGGACCTTCTGCAGTTTTTCCCCTGCGGGGCTGAATTCGACTTCACTCATCTGGGCACCTCCCGGTGTATCAGTAAAAAGGCCGCGCATCATACGCGGCCGGTGGCACTCAGGCTAGTTGAGCAAACTCTCGACGTCAGCCCGTCCGCTGACCGGTGGCGTCAATGCAGGGTTTCGTCCGGCAGCGACTCGTCGTCCGCTTCGGTGGCGGAGTCCGCGTCGTCGGCTTCGGCGAGCAACAGATCATCGAAGTCGGTCTTCAAGCCCTCTTCCATGATGTCCAGCTCCGCCAACAGGGAGCGGAAACTGGTTTCTTCGCGCGGCTCGCTTGGCTGCTCGGCGTCAGCGCGGGCCTGCAGGCCATCGGGTACCGGCGCGTCGCCGTCCTCCAGAGCCAATACCGGCTCGGGCTCCAGCTCGCGCAAGGCGGCCAGCGGCGGAAGTTCTTCAAGGCTTTTCAGGTTGAAGTGGTCGAGGAAAGCGCGGGTTGTGGCGAACATCGCCGGCTTGCCGGGTACGTCGCGATAACCCACCACGCGAATCCACTCGCGCTCCAGCAGCGTCTTGACGATCTGGCTGTTGACCGCAACGCCGCGGATGTCCTCGATCTCGCCCCGGGTGATGGGTTGCCGGTAGGCCACCAGGGCGAGGGTCTCCAGCATGGCGCGCGAGTAGCGCTGCGGGCGCTCCTCCCAGAGCCGGCCGACCCAGGGTGAAAATCGCTCGCGCACCTGCAGGCGGTAGCCGGAAGCCACCTCACGCAGCTCGAACGCACGCCCTTCGCAGCTCTTGGCGAGAATCGCCAGGGCGGAACGGATCACCGACAACTCGGGACGTTCGGCCTCTTCGAAGAGTTCAGCCAGGCGTTCCAGCGACAGGGGCTTGCCGGAGGCCAGGAGAAAGGCTTCCAGCAGCGAAGCGAGATCGTTGGGGTCGCTGAGATTCATCTACTCGGCCCTGGCGCGCACATGGATGGGGGCGAAGGGTTCATTCTGCACGAGTTCCACCAGCTGTTCCTTGATCAGTTCCAGCACAGCCATGAAGGTGACCACGACTCCGAGACGGCCCTCCTCCATTGTGAACAGGGCGACGAAGGGCACGAAGGCGCCCCCCTTGAGCCTCTCCAGCACTTCGCTCATGCGCTCCCGGGTGGACAGTGCTTCGCGAGTGACCTGGTGGCTTTCGAACATGTCGGCGCGGCGCAGCACTTCGGCCATGGACAACAGCAGCTCTTCCAGAGCGACGTCCGGCAACAGCTTGCGCGCCCGCGCTTCCGGCGCATCGATACGCGGCACGGTGACGTCACGCCCCACCCGCGGCAACTGGTCGATACCTTCGGCCGCCGCCTTGAAGCGTTCGTATTCCTGAAGTCGGCGGATCAGTTCGGCACGCGGATCGTCTTCCTCTTCTTCCGCTTCGTTCGAGCGCGGCAGCAGCATGCGCGACTTGATCTCGGCCAGCATGGCGGCCATCACCAGGTATTCGGCGGCCAGCTCCAGACGCACCGACTTCATCAGCTCGACATAAGCCATGTACTGGTGGGTGATGGCTGCCACCGGGATATCGAGGATGTTGATGTTCTGCTTGCGGATCAGGTACAGCAGCAGGTCGAGAGGGCCCTCGAAGGCTTCGAGGAAGACTTCCAGCGCATCCGGCGGGATATAGAGGTCCTGCGGTAGCTCGGTGACCGCCTGGCCATAGACGAGGGCGAAGGGTAGTTCCTGCTGGGCGCCGGCCTGGCTGTCCTGCCCCTCGGATGGCGGCGTGTTTTGCATGGTGTCCTCGTGCCGCGCGGCCGGGTTGGTACTGCTGCCTGGTGGAAATATCCACCGATAAATGCACCGGTCGGCGGAAAACGGGCACGTTAGCACCATGTGCCAGACTAAAAAAGTACGACGCAGCACTCCTGGTCGGGACTGGAGCTAACGCTCACGGAGGTTCAGATGAAACTCTTTAGCCTGATGTTCACTGCCGTACTCATGCTTCTTTGCCTCACGCTGGTGCCGGTGACGTCGTCATACGCCAGCATGATCGGCACCGATGAAGCCGTCTCGGCCCAGCAACCGCCGAATGATCGCGCCAAGATCGATGCGTTCCTGAGCAAGTCCGAAGTACAGGAGCAGATGCGCACCATGGGCGTGGATGCTGCCACGGCGCGTGCCAGGGTTCAGGCCATGACACCTGCGGAAGCCGCGCAGCTGGCGCAGAAGCTGGATGCGGTGCCGGCCGGTGGCGCAATCAGCACCACCGACTTCATCATCATCCTGCTGGTGATCATCCTGGTGGCGATCCTGCTTTGAGTAGCGCCGTCACTCCTCGTCGAGGAAGGGCTGTGGATCGCCGCAGCCCACGCGCACCACCTCAGGCTTGCCATCTGACAGGCTGATGACGGTGGAAGCGGCCATGCCGCCGTGGCCGCCGTCGATGATCAGGTCCACCTGGTGCTCTAGGACTTTCCGCATCTCGTAAGGATCACTCATCGGCAGGTCTTCCCCCGGCAGGATCAGGGTAGTGCTGATCAGGGGCGCCCCCAGTTGCTCGAGCAAAGCCAGCGTGATGGGGTGATCCGGCACCCGCAGACCGATGGTGCGCCGCTTCGGGTGCATCAGCATGCGCGGTACTTCCCGGGTGGCATTGAGGATGAAGGTGTAGGGACCGGGTGTGTGCGCCTTGATCAGGCGGAAAGCCGTGGTATCCACCTTGGCGAAGATGCCGATCTCCGAGAGATCGCGGCAGAGCAAGGTGAAGTTGTGTTTCTCGTCCAGCCGGCGCAGGCGGCGAATGCGCTCCACGGCGCCCTTGTCACCGATCAGGCATCCCAAGGCATAGGAAGAGTCGGTGGGATAGACGATTACCCCGCCCGCCTTGACGATTTCCACCGCCTGCCGAATCAGGCGCGGCTGTGGATTCTCCGGGTGTACCTGGAAAAATTGACTCACAACATCTCCCTGTTCAGAGGGCAGCAGTAGGGCTGTGGGCATGGCGGAAGCGCCCCCAAATCGGCGGCAGGTCATCCGGCAAGGGTCGGTACATGCCCAGCTCCGACCACTCGCAGGGTGCATGGAAGTCACTACCGGCACTGACCAGCATGCCGAATTCACGCGCGAGCACGGCCAGGCTTCCCACCTGGTCCGCCGGCTGCAGGCCATTCACGACTTCCAGTGCGTGACCGCCGGCCTGAATGAAATCCGCCACCAGCTTGCGTCGTTTCGCGCCGGTGAAGTTGTAGTGCCAGGGATGCGCCAGGCTGATCCAGGCACCGGCGGTGTTCAGGGTGCTCACCGCTTCAGCCAGGGTTGGCCAGTGTTGCTTCACATCACCCAACTTGCCTGCGCCCAGCCATTTGCGGAATGCCTCGGCGCGATCGCGCACATGCCCCGCGCGAACGAGGAACTCGGCGAAATGAGGGCGCGCCGGCGCATTGCCGCTGTCACCCAGCTCCTGCTGAACCGCCCGCGCGCCTTCCAGCGCTCCCGGCATGCCCTTGGCGGCGAGGCGGCGGGAAATTTCTTCGGCCCGAGCCCAACGCCCTTGATGCAGGTCGGCGATGGCCTCAAGCAAGGATGGTGCATCGGCGGCAAAGGCGTATCCCAGGACATGGATGGTGGCACCGCCCCAGGTACAGGACAGCTCGATACCGTTGATCAGCTGCATGTCCAGCGCCGCGGCCGCTTCGCGGGCCTCATCCAGCCCCTCCAGGGTGTCGTGGTCGGTCAGCGCCAGCAGCCGCACGCCCCGTTCATGGGCGCGAGCGACCAGGGCCGCTGGGGCCAGGGCACCGTCGGAGGCCGTACTGTGACAATGCAGGTCGATCTGCATGGGGTCTGCTTTCGCTAGGGGAATGGTTTGTTATTATGCCGCCACATCCCGCTTCTGGCTGCTGCCGTGAAACAATTCATCGACTTCATCCCGCTTGTCCTCTTCTTCATCGTCTACAAACTGGAACCGCGCGCCGTCGAACTGGCCGGGCATACCTATATGCTAGGCGGTATTTTCAGTGCCACAGCCGTTCTGATCATCAGCTCGGTAATCGTCTACGGCGCCATCTTCCTGCACCAGCGCCGCCTGGAAAAAGGCCAGTGGCTGACCCTCGCGGCCTGCCTGGTATTCGGTGGCATGACCCTGGCCTTCCACAGCGAAACATTCCTCAAATGGAAAGCGCCGGTCGTGAACTGGCTGTTCGCCCTGGCGTTCGCCGGCAGCCACTTCATCGGTGACAAGCCCTTGATCCAGCGCGTGATGGGCCATGCCCTCAGCCTGCCTCAGGCCATCTGGGTACGCCTGAACCTGGCCTGGATCGCGTTCTTCCTCATCTGCGGCTTCGCCAACCTCTTCGTGGCCTTCACCTTCCACGAGTTCTGGGTGGACTTCAAAGTCTTCGGCAGCCTCGGCATGACCGTGCTCTTCCTGGTTGGCCAAGGTGTCTACCTGGCCCGTCATATCCACGACGGCGAACCCGAAAAGCCTCAACAATAAGGATTGCCATGCTCTACGCCATTATCGCCACCGACGTCGCCAATTCTCTGGAAAACCGTCTCGCCGCCCGCCCTGCGCACCTCGCACGCCTGGAGCAACTGAAGGCCGAGGGCCGCATCGTGCTAGCCGGTCCGCATCCGGCAGTCGATAGCAACGACCCGGGCAGTGCCGGCTTCACTGGCAGCCTGATCGTCGCCGAGTTCGAATCCCTCGAGGCGGCCAAGGCCTGGGCCGATGCCGACCCGTATCGCGCAGCCGGCGTCTATGCCGATGTCGTGGTCAAACCCTTCAAACAGGTATTCCCGTAAGCCAGCGTTCTCTAATCAGCCCACGCCAGGAAAAAGGAGTTCCCATGCACGTCGGTCAATTGCCCCTGCTGTTAACCGCCGCGCTGCTCTGCAGCCTGGCCCAGGCTGAAGAACTCCAACCTGCATCACCGGAGGCGAAAAGTGTTCCGGTGGTGACGGAGGCACCCATCGCCGCCAATGACGGCCTCCTTGCCCAGGTCAATCAACTGCAGCGGCAATTGGCCGAAAGCGAACGTCTGCGCAGCGAGCTGACCACCCAGGTCGAAGCTGCCGGCAATGAGCGCGAGAACGCCCAACTCGCCCGCCTGCGCCAGGAAAACCAGCGCCTCAAGCTGCAACTCAAGGAAGCACAGGCCTCGCAGGCACCGCGCTTGCTGAGCGAACAGCAGACCTGGTTCGCGGTGGGCGGTGGCGTGGCCCTGCTCTCCCTGTGTACCGGCCTGATCGCCCGCGGTGGGCGTCGCCAGCGCCGTCAATGGATCAACTGACCCGCACCATGAGTGAATTGCTGCTTATCGATGACGATCAGGAACTCTGCGAGCTTCTGATCAGTTGGCTCAGCCAGGAGGGCTTCGCCGTGCGAGCCTGCCATGACGGCCAATCGGCCCGCGCTGCCCTGGCCGAGCACGCGCCCTCTGCAGTGGTGCTGGACGTGATGTTGCCGGATGGCAGCGGCCTGGAACTGCTCAAGCAGTTGCGCAGCGACCACCCGGATCTGCCGGTCCTCATGCTGTCTGCCCGCGGCGAACCGCTGGACCGCATCCTCGGACTGGAGCTGGGCGCCGACGATTACCTGGCCAAACCCTGCGACCCCCGCGAGCTCACCGCCCGCCTGCGCGCCGTGCTGCGGCGCAGCCAGCCGCCGCAGCCGTCCAGCCAGCTGGAATTGGGCGATCTCTGCTACAGCCCCGTGCGCGGCGTCGTCACCGTCGGCAATCACGAAGTGACCCTGACGCTCTCCGAAGGCCGCCTGCTCGAAGCCCTGCTGCGCCAACCTGGCGAACCGCTGGACAAACAGCAGCTGGCGCAACTGGCGCTCGGTCGCAAGCTGACGCTCTACGACCGCAGCCTGGACATGCACGTCAGCAACCTGCGCAAGAAGCTCGGCCCCCACGCTGACGGGCGTCCGCGCATCCTCGCGCTGCGCAGCCGCGGCTACTACTACAGCGCGTAGGCTGGCATCGTCTTTACCGAGGCTTTACGCAGGACTGACCGCGCTTGACCTTGCCATCCCTAGACTGGGCACATCCGGCAACCGGCCGGAATCGAGACTAGGAGAACCACCATGCGCAAGACCCTTATCGCCCTGCTGCTCGCCGCTACCCTGCCGACCCTGGCCATGGCCATGCCGGAAGGCGGCCCGCGCCACGAGCGCGGTTTTGGTGGCCACATGTACAAGGAACTGGATCTGACCCAGGAACAGCGCCATGAAATTGGCAAGCTGATGCGCGACCAGATGAAATCCCGACACGACATTACCCAGCGCTACCTGGACAAGCTGCCGGCCGCCGAGAAGAAGGCCATGCAGGACGAACTCAAGGCCGCCGAGACCAAGAACCGCGAAGCCATCCGCGCCCAGCTCAAGCCCGAGCAGCAGAAGACCTTCGACGACATCCAGAAGAAAATGGAAGAACGCCGCGCCGAACGCGCCGAGTTCGAAGCCTGGAAGGCCGAGAAGGACAAGAAGGCCCAGTAATCGCTTCGCGGCATCGGCCGCAAAAACCGACCACACGCCCATCAGGCCCACCGGCCTGATGGGTTTTGCCGTTCAGGAGCAACCCCGTGCGTTCACTCTTCTGGAGAATCCTGGCCACCCTCTGGCTGGCCCTGGCCCTGGTAGCCGGCCTGTCCATCCTGCTGGGTCGCGCCCTTAACCAGGATGCCTGGATCCTCAACCATCACCCCTCCCTGCAGGGGCTGGCCGAGCGTCTGGTGCAACGCTTCGAGGAACAGGGCCCGCAGGACACCCAGCGGTTCCTGGAACACTTCCGCCATCGCGCACGGATCGACATACAGATTCTCAACGACACCGGCCAACCCGTCGTAAAAGGCACGTTCCCCCGACGCGCCGCGGCCTTCGAGGCGCGCCATCAGAATCCGCGCCGACTGCCCTGGCGTCGCCTGACCGAGGAATTCACCAGCCCGGCCAGCGGCGAATCCTATCTGATCATCTACCGCATTCCCTACCCCGAACTGGATGCCTGGCACCGTGGCAGCCTGCTGTGGCCCTTCAGTGCGCTGGGCATCGCCCTGGTGGTGCTGACTCTGTTCAGCCTGGCCCTCACCCTGTCGATCACCCGGCCACTGGACCGTCTGCGCCGCGCCGTACACGACCTCGGCCAGACCGCTTACCAGCAGGACAGCCTGGCGCGCCTGGCGCGTCGGCGGGATGAATTGGGGGTTTTGGCCGGAGACTTCAACCGCATGGGACAGCGTCTGCAAGGCCTGATCGGCAGCCAGCGCCAGTTGCTGCGGGATGTATCCCACGAGCTGCGTTCGCCCCTGGCGCGCCTGCGCATCGCCCTGGCTCTGGCTGAGCGCGCCGAGCCCCAGCAACGGCAAGCCCTGTGGCCGCGCCTGGGTCAGGAATGCGACCGCCTCGAGGCGCTGATCAGCGAAATCCTCGCCCTGGCCCGCCTCGATGCGGAACCGGGCGCACGCCATCCGATCACGCTGCGGCCCTTGCTGGAAAAACTGAAGGAAGACGCCCGTCTGTTGGCACCAGAGCAGCAAGTCCGCATCGATTGCAGCGGCGTGCCACAACTCGAAGGCTGGCCCGACATGCTGGAACGCGCGTTGGATAACCTGCTGCGCAACGCCCTGCGCTTCAATCCGCAGGACCAGCCGGTGGAAGTGACGGTCAAGGAACAGGAAGCCGGCCTGGTGATCCAGATCCGCGACCACGGCCCCGGGGTCGCTGCCGAACACCTGGCGCAGCTGGGCGAACCCTTCTTCCGCGCGCCCAATCAGACCGGTGCCGGCCATGGCCTGGGGCTGGCCATCGCCCGCCGGGCAGTAGAGCGCCACGGCGGAAGCCTGCATCTGGGCAATCACCCCGAGGGCGGCTTCATCGCCACCCTGGAACTGCCTACTGCACTGAAAGCCTGATCAGCCCCAGCTCTGGACGAAGTCCGCCGGAGCCAGCTCCGGCGCAGCGCGGCGATCTCCCTCGACGCTGCCCAGATAGAGGAAACCCACCACCCGCTCGTTCTCGGCCAGCCCGAGGCCAGCGGCGACGGTGCGGTCGTACGCCATCTCACCGGTACGCCAGATGGCCCCCAGGCCAAGCGCATGGGCGGCCAGCACGATGCCGTGGGCAGCGCAGCCTGCGGACAGCAACTGCTCGACTTCCGGCACCTTGTGCCCGGCCTGCAGGGTAGCGATCACCACGACCATCAGCGGCGCCCGCGATGGCATGTTGCGCGCTTTGGTGGTGGCCGCTTCCGGCGCCTGGGCGTCCTTGGCAAGCACAGCGGATACGAACAACTCACCGAGCTTCTCGCGCCCCTCGCCCTCGATGGTCAGGAAGCGCCAGGGACGCAGATAGCCATGGTCCGGTGCACGCAGGGCCGCGCGGAACAGCACCTCGCGCTGGGCAGCGTCCGGCGCCGGCGCCTGCAGGCGAGCCAGGGATACGCGGTTGAGCAGAGCGTCGAGAGCCTCCATGGGCCACCTCCAGAAATCAGGAAGCCGGCATTCTAGCGGATAACGCGACTCAGTCTCGCAAGCGCCGTGCTTCAGTTATTCGGGTTTAGTCACGGGCGGGCCGCAACCGGTCTCACTTCCCTTTCTCGCGCCGGGTTTACAGGGCGCTGGGCGCGGTTAGAATTGCGCCTTTCGCCCATCAGCCAGAAAAAGAAACCATGGCCCTGCCGACTCTCCGCATCATCGGCTTCCTCATCGGCATTTTCCTGATCACCCTCGCCGTCAGCATGGCCATTCCGGTGTTGACGCTGGTGATCTATGACCGCACCGGCGATATCAACTCCTTCGTCTGGTCGAGCCTGATCACCTTCATCGCCGGCTTGGCACTGGTCATTCCCGGACGGCCGGAGCATGTCCATCTGCGCCCCCGCGACATGTATCTGCTGACCGTTTCGAGCTGGATCGTCGTCTGCGCATTCGCCGCCCTACCCTTCCTGCTCACCCAGCACATCAGCTTCACCGATGCCTGGTTCGAGAGCATGTCCGGGATCACCGCCACCGGCGCCACAGTGCTGAGCGGGCTGGACAACATGTCGCCCGGCATCCTGATCTGGCGCTCGCTATTGCACTGGCTCGGCGGTATCGGCTTCATCGGCATGGCGGTGGCGATCCTGCCGCTGCTGCGTATCGGTGGCATGCGCCTGTTCCAGACGGAGTCTTCCGACCGCTCGGAAAAGGTCCTGCCCCGCTCGCACATGGTGGCCAAGTACATCGTCGCAATCTACGTCGGTTTCACCCTGCTCGGCTCCCTGGCCTTCTGGGCTGCCGGCATGGGCATGTTCGATGCGATCAACCATGCCATGTCGGCAATTTCCACGGGCGGCTTCTCCACCTCGGACCAATCCCTGGCCAAGTGGCACCAACCTGCGGTGCATTGGGTGGCGGTGGTGGTAATGATCCTCGGTAGCTTGCCCTTCATGCTTTACGTGACGGTGTTTCGCGGTCATCGCCTGGCGCTGTTCAAGGATGAGCAGGTTCGCGGTTTCCTCGGCCTGCTGCTGATCATCTGGCTGGTGCTCGGCACCTGGTACTGGCTGACGACCAACCTCCACTGGCTGGACGCCCTGCGCCATGTGGCGGTGAATACGACGTCCGTGCTCACCACGACCGGTTTCGCCCTGGGCGACTACAGCCTGTGGGGCAATTTCTCGCTGATGTTGTTCTTCTACCTGGGCTTCGTCGGCGGCTGCTCCGGCTCCACCGCCGGCGGCATCAAGATCTTCCGTTTCCAGGTGGCCTATATCCTGCTCAAGGCCAACCTCAAGCAGCTGGTGCACCCGCGAGCCGTGATCAAGCAGAACTACAACGGCCACCGCCTGGACGATGAAATCGTCCGCTCGATCCTGACCTTCTCGTTCTTCTTCACCATCATTATCTGCGGCATCGCCCTGGGCCTGTCGCTGCTGGGGCTGGACTGGATCACCGCTCTCACCGGCGCCGCCGCCACCGTCTCCGGCGTCGGTCCCGGCCTGGGTGAGATCATCGGCCCGGCCGGTAACTTCTCCAGCCTGCCAGACAGCGCCAAATGGCTGCTGACCCTTGGCATGCTGCTGGGTCGCCTGGAGATCTTGACCGTACTGGTGCTGATGACGCCTTACTTCTGGCGGCACTGAGTGCGCTACGCGCACCGACCCCTTTAGCTCGGTCTGGACCGTAGGGTGCGCTGCGCGCACCGATTCGTGGATCGGTTTCGGCCCCCATCAAACCGCCGGTGCGCACGGCGCACCCTACCGGATCAGACCTCTTCCAATCGCGCCCGGTACTCACCGGGCGTGCTGTCGAACCAGCGCCGGAAAGCACGGAAGAAGTTGCTCGGATCGGCGAAGCCCAGCAGATAAGCAATCTCCAGCAAGGTCAGGTTCGCCTGCGCCAGGTACTGCTCAGCCAGTTCGCGGCGCGTGTCGTCCAGCAATTGCTGGAAGCTCACACCTTCCTCCTGCAAACGCCGTTGCAACGTGCGCTGCGAGAGGTGCATCAGGCTCGCAACCACCTCGCGCTTGGGCTCCCCCTGGGGCAGCAGGCGGCAAAGCACCTGACGCACCTGATGGGTCACGCGAGTACCGGAGAAGCGCGCCAGATAGTCGCCGGCGAAGCGATCGTGCAACTGGGCCAGGGATTCATTCGCAGTGGGTAACGGCGTATCCATGTCGGCACGGCTGAAGAGCAAGGCGCAGTGCTCGGCGTTGAAGCGCAACGGCGCCTGGAACACCTGGCGATAAGGCTCGAGATCCGCCGGTGCCGGCCCCTGGAAGCGAATCTCCAGCGGGTTGATCGGTCGCCCGGTCATCCAGCGGCAGAATGCCAGGCAATAAGCCATGGACGCTTCGGCGCTCTGCCGCGCTGGCGGCAACCGATCGCCATGAATAGAGAGTCGCAGCTCGTAGCCTTCAGGCGTACCGCTGAAACTGAGGTCGGCACCCTCGGCGATGATTCGCTGGTAGCGCACCAGCCGGGCGAATCCTTCCTTGAGCGTGCGACTGGACATCAGCGCATAACCCACCACATGGAAGGACGCCGGTCGCACCACCTTGGCCATGTTCAGGCCGATGGCCGGATTGCCGGACAGCTCGACCGCGCGCAACCACAGGCGTGTCATGCCGTCCTGGGGGAAGCGGGCGTCGGGATCGTTCAAGGCCTGGTAGTCGAGACCGAGTTCGGGAAACAGGTTGCGGCAGTCCACACCGCCCATTTCCAGGGCCTGGACTATCCCCAGGGCCCAGCTCGAAGAAGTCGTGCGTTCGCTCATGGCGCCTTCTTGTTCTGAAGTTCAAGGCAGCCGCCTGCAGGGCGGAGTGCCGGCAAGGATACTAAAGTGGCGCCCATTGTCACTGGCCCCCGGAGACACCCGTCCTACACTGCTCCAGACAACAAGAACCTGGAGCAGCCACCATGCCCGCCGAGTCCGTCAATCGTTTCCAAAGCTTCGCCGAGTTCTACCCCTACTACCTGCAGGAACACAGCAACGACACCTGCCGCCGTCTCCATTACGTCGGCAGCCTGCTGGTGCTGAGCATTCTCGGCTATGCCCTGGCCACCCAACAGTGGATCTGGTTGCTGGCCATTCCCTTCGCCGGCTACGGCTTCGCCTGGGTGGGGCACTTCGTCTTCGAGAAGAACAAGCCCGCCACGTTCAAGTACCCGCTGTACAGCTTCATGGGCGACTGGGTGATGCTGAAGGATGCCTTCACCGGTCGCATCCGCTTCTGAGAACCTGCTCACGATCAGCTGCGCGTCGGCCCTGCTGCGTTAAAAGCAGGCTGGAGCGCCAGCCCGGTCGGAATGCTCATTTACAGCTGTAAACTCCGCTTCCTTGCCTGCTTTTGCCTTGCATGGCTCTAGCTCGCAAGACCGTGAACAGGTTCTGAGAACGAAGGGATCGGCGCCAGCTTGGCCGCCGGTCCCTCGCTTGGTTATGATCCCGCACCAGCCAAAGCCATGGCCCAGGACTTGCAGCATTTCGCGAATGCTGCAAACCCGCGTCAAGAAAGCACCAGGGACAGACCCAAGCCATGAAGCCTGCCATGCTCGACCCCTCCACCGCGACGCCCGTGCTGCGTGAGTACTACTCGCGTGTGCTGGCCTATATGGCCATTGCCGCCAGCATCGCCGCCGGCACCTCTGTCCAGCATTTCGGCTTCGACATCCTCTGGATGGTCCCCTACGCCCTGCTCTATCCGCATCTGGCCCACCATCTGAGCCTGCGCTTCCCGGGCAAACCCACCGACCGCATCCTCCTCGGCATCGACACCTTCCACGCCGGCGCGGCCGTCGCCCTGCTCGGCTTTTCCGTCGTGCCAACACTGATGGTCGTCCTGACCCTCTGCTTCAGCGCCATGATCCTCGGCGGTCTGCGCCAGATGGCTTTCGTGCTGGGCGGCTCGCTGATCAGCATGGCGGTCGTCGGCTTGGCGCTGCAGCCTGCCATCAAAGGCGGCACCCCGGCCCTGTTGGCCGTCGTCAGCGTGTTCTTCACCACCCTCTACATCTGCATCACGGCCTATTTCGTCCACCAGCAGGGCCTGCGTCTGGCCCAGGCCCGCAGCGAGATCAAGCGCGAGCAAGAGAAGGCGGCGCGCCTGGCCCGCAACCTCGCCAAATACTTGTCGCCCCAGGTCTGGGAAATGATCTTCAGCGGCAAGAAAAGCGTGCGACTGGAAACCCAGCGCAAGAAGCTCAGCGTGTTCTTCTCCGACATCAAGGGTTTCACCGAACTCTCCGAGGAACTCGAAGCCGAAGCCCTGACCGACCTGCTCAACAACTACCTCAACGACATGTCGAAGATCGCCCTCAAGTACGGCGGCACCATCGACAAATTCGTTGGCGACAGCGTCATGGTGTTCTTCGGCGACCCTTCCACCCAGGGCGCCAAGAAGGATGCCGTGGCTGCCGTTTCCATGGCGGTGGCCATGCGCAAGCACATGAAAGTGCTGCGCCAGCAATGGCGTGCCCAGGGCATCACCAAGCCGCTGGAAATCCGCATGGGTATCAACACCGGCTACTGCACCGTGGGCAACTTCGGCGCCGACACGCGCATGGACTACACCATCATCGGCCGCGAAGTGAACCTGGCCAGCCGCCTGGAAACCGCATCCGAAGCTGGCGAAATCCTCATCTCCCACGAGACCTATTCGCTGGTGAAGGACGTGATCATGTGCCGCGACAAGGGCCAGATAAACGTCAAGGGCTTCACGCGTCCGGTGCAGATCTACCAGGTGGTGGACTTCCGCCGCGACCTGGGCGCCGCTTCCAGCTACGTCGAACACGAACTGCCCGGCTTCTCCATGTACCTGGATACCAACAGCATCCAGAACTACGACAAGGCCAAGGTCATCCAGGCCCTGCAACTGGCCGCAGAGAAATTGCGCGACAAGATCATTCCCTGACCCATGACCGTGGGGATGAATTCATTCGCGGTTGATTGGCCCCTACAGCTCGACAACAGTTTGACGTGATGCCGAAGCCGGTCCCGGAATCGGTGCGCACAGCGCACCCTACGGTCTGCCCTGTTTAGACCCGACAAGCCAGCTGCGCAGTCCTTGGCGAATGAATTCGCCCCTACAGATCGGGAACTGCGTTCGGGAAAGATTCGCCATCCAGCATCGGCTGCCGCGCCAGGAACTCCAGGGCCGACGCCCGCCAGGACAACCGCCCCGCCTTCTCGGCGCAAAGTCTGCGATCCAGCTCCAGCGCCGCCAGGCAGGCTTTCTGCAGGTCGTCGTCCATGCAACCGGTCGTGCCGGCTTCCAGCACGTCCAGCGGACCGGCTACCTGAAAGGCCGCCACCGGCGTACCGCAGGCCAGCGCCTCGAGCATCACCAGGCCATAGGTATCGGTCAGCGAGGGGAACACCAGCACGCTGGCCTGTGCATAAAAGCGCGCCAGCTCCTCGCCCTGGCGGTAGCCGAAGAAGTGCGCAGCGGGATAACGCACTTCAAGCTCACTCCGCAGCGGTCCGTCACCCACCACCCATTTCTCGCCGGGCAAGTCCAGGCCCAGGAAAGCTTCGACGTTCTTTTCCATGGCCAGTCGGCCGACATAGAGAAACACCGGCACCTCCGGCCGGGGTAGCGCCATGGGGCGGAACAGCGCCGTGTCCACGCCCTTGCGCCACAGGTTGAGCCAGACCAGCCCATGCTCGGCGAATGTCTCGCGCATGCGTTCGGTGGTCACCAGCACTGCCTGGCTGGGACGGTGGAACAGACGCAGGAAGGCATAGCCCCAGGAGAGGGGCAGCCAGGGCCAGCGGCCATGAATGTATTCAGGAAAGCGCGTATGGATGGCGCTGGAAAAGGCCAATCCGCGCTTGACCAGCCAATGCCTCGCGGCCCAGCCGAGGGGCCCTTCGGTGGCCAGGTGCACGCAATCGGGCTCGAAGGCTTCGATCATCGGCCCGACACGCCAGAGGTCCCAGGCAAGGGGTATTTCCGGATAGCTCGGACAGGGCCGACAGCGAAAGCCTTGGGGCGACAGCAGCATCACCTGGTGCCCGAGGCCTTCCAGCTCTCTCATCAGCGCCTGCAGGCTGGTGACAACTCCATTCACCTGGGGCAGCCAGGCATCGCTGACGATCAGTATCCTCATGCCGCCGGCTCGACCAGCTCCACGGCGCGAGCCTCCAGCTCCCGCGCCTGGGCGTCGGCCAGGCGATAGAGTTCGATGCTGCCGTCCCAGTGCTCGATAAGCGCGGTGCAGGATTCCACCCAATCGCCACAATTGAGGTACTCCACCTCGCCCACCTTGCGAATCTCCGCGTGGTGGATGTGGCCGCAGACCACGCCGTCCAGTCCGCGCTTGACGCATTCGTGGGCGATGGCTTCCTCGAAGTCGCTGATGAAGTTCACCGCGCTCTTAACCTTGTGCTTGAGGTACGCCGACAGCGACCAGTAGCCGTAGCCCCAGCGCCCGCGCCAGTGGTTGAGCCAACGGTTCAGGGTGAGGGTGAACTCGTAGGCGGAATCGCCGAGGAAGGCCAGCCACTTGTGGTAGCGGGTGATCACATCGAATTGGTCGCCGTGGATCACCAGCATGCGACGGCCATCGGCGGTTTCGTGGACCGCCTCGTCCACCAGCTGGATGTTGCCCAGCATCAGCGCCGAGTAGCGACGCAGGAATTCGTCGTGGTTGCCGGTGACGTAGATCACCTCCGTGCCGCGCTTGCTCATGGTCAACAGACGGCGGATCACGTTGGTGTGCGCCTGGGGCCAGTAGATGCCGCCCCTCAGTTTCCAGCCGTCGATGATGTCACCCACCAGGTAGATGCGGTCGGCGTGGTACTGCTTGAGGAAGCGCGCCAGGTGCTCGGCCTGGCAGTCGCGGGTGCCCAGGTGGACATCGGAAATCCACAGGGTACGCACGCGCTGCTTGCGGGGCTTGGTCTTGTTGACGGGTTCCAGGCGTTCGACGCTGCTCATGGGCGACCTCCGGCGGGGTTTCGCCGATGGTGAGCTTTTGCGGTGAACCGAGAATGAACGCGAGGTTGCAGGCCTGTGACAGCGCGCATCGCGTAACTGGGAGTAGAATGGCCGCCTGCCCCGAGGTACGCGCCATGCATTCGATCCTGTCCCTGCGCCAGTACAACCACGACCTGCTGATCCACAGCCATGACCATGCCCAACTGGTCTTCGGCCTGACCGGCAGCCTGGACTTCGAAGTGGATGGCCTGGGCGCTCGGGTCGAACGCCAGACCCTGGCGGTGGTACCGCCTGAAGCCAGGCACGCCTGCGGCAGCCCGGGTGGCAGCCTCTGCCTGGTGGTGGATGTGCCTGACGACGACTGGCTGCGCCACACCCTGGGTCGTCATTTCGATGCGGGCCGGCGCCTGCTGGAGCGTCCCGGCGCGCTGAACCTGAACCCGGCGCAGAGCCAGCTGGTCAGCTGGATCGCCGCCAGTCCCCTGGCCGATGAAGTGATTTCCGGTCAGTCCGCCGGTCTGCTGCTGGCCAGCCTCGCCGCACCGGGTGCACAGCCGGAGGACAGCAGCGCCCTTCCCCTGGTCGCGCTGGACGCCCATATCGACCAGCACGCAGCCCACCCCTTGCAGGTGGCCGATCTGGCCCGCCTCTGCGGCCTGTCGGTGGCACGCTTCCACAGCCGCTTTCTCAGCGAGACCGGGCAGACGCCCATGGACTACGTGCGCGCCCGGCGTCTGCATCTCGGCCGCCAGCTTCTGCTGGAAAGCCGTCTGGCCGTGGGGGAAATCGCCGCACGCGTCGGCTACAGCTCCCAGAGCGCCTTCACTGCCGCCCTCTCCCGCGAGTTCGGCCTCACCCCTCGCGCCCTGCGCAGTGGGCGCGAGTAGCGCGACAAAGCCCGCGAGCCTGACGACAGACAAGGTCGTTCGTCGTCACTAGACTGGGGCGACTGTCATCAGGGAGAACCCCATGTCCACCATCGAATGGGCCGACTTCGAGCGCGTCGAACTGCGCGTCGGCACGGTGTTGTCAGCCGCCCCCAACTCCAAGGCGATCAAACCAGCCTACGTGCTGGAAGTGGACCTGGGCGAACTCGGGGTGAAGACCTCCAGTGCCCAGCTCACGGCCCATTACCAGGCCGAGGAACTGGTCGGCCGCCAGGTGCTCTGCGTCTGCAACTTCGCGCCCAAACGCATTGCCGGCATCCGCTCGGAGATCCTCGTCACGGGTGTGCATGACGACGAAAACAAAGTGGTCTTGACCAGCTTCGACAAGCCGCTGCCCAACGGGGCGCGCCTGGCATGATGGAACGCAACGCGCTGCTGGCCATCCACCTGGGCGCCCTGCTGTTCGGGCTTTCGGGCATCTTCGGCAAGCTCGCCAATACCGCGCCGATGATCATCACCTTCGGTCGCGGGCTGTTCGCCGTGATTGCGCTGGCGCTCTTCGCCCAGTTCATCACCCGGGGCAAGAGCCAGAATCCCGGCCTGCGCCAACTGACCATGCTGGCGCTCGGCGGCCTGCTGCTGGGCGCGCACTGGATCACCTTCTTCCATGCGGTTCAGGTGGCGGGCGTCGCCATCGCCACGCTTGGCTTCGCCAGCTTCCCGGCCTTCACCCTCTTGCTGGAAGGCTTGTTGTTCCGCGAGCGCATCCGCGTCCAGGAAATGCTGATCGTGGGTCTGGTCAGCCTTGGCCTGGTGCTGGTAACGCCCAGCTTCGACTGGGGCAGCGCGGCCACCCAGGGCCTGCTTTCGGCGATTCTTTCGGGCCTGCTGTTCTCACTGCTGTCGCTGCTCAATCGCGTCAGCGTGAAGGGCCTGGACCCGGTGAAGGCTGCGCTCTGTCAGAACCTCACCATCGTGCTGTGCCTGGCCCCCTTCAGCTGGCCACTGCTGCACGACGTGAAGCCGATGGACTGGTTCTGGATCGCCCTGCTCGGGGTGTTCTGCACCGGCCTCGCCCACAGTCTGTTCGTGGCGAGCCTCAAGGTGCTGAAGGCACGGACCACGGCGGTGATCTTCGCCCTGGAACCGGTTTACGGCATCGCCTTCGCCTGGTGGCTGTTCGACGAACAACCGGGCCTGCGCATGCTGGCTGGCGGTGCGCTGATCATCTTCGCTATCGCCTTGTCGGCGCGTAAAGGTGCGCCGGCCGAAGCCAAGGCAGCCCCTGCGACGCCTTAACTCTGTGGGAGCGAATTCATTCGCGAAACGGCAGAAAGGGCTGGCTCAGGAGGTTCGCGAGCAAGCTCGCTCCTACAAGGTCTGCCTCGGGATCGCGAAACGGGGCAAGCGAGCGGCGCCCTTTGCCTGCCTTCATCGGAATCGCACTCCCTGCCCCGTTTCGCGAAACACGCTCAGGCAGCCTGGCCCATTTCCGGCAGTCGCCCGCCCGACTCCTGTTCCAGCAGCCAGTGGCAATAACGTTCCACGCCCTGCTGTACATCCAGCATCGGCTGACGGAAGCCGGCTTCGCGCAAACGGCTGATATCAGCCTGGGTGAAGCACTGGTACTTGCCGCGCAGGGCATCGGGGAACTCGCTGTAGGACAGCAGCCCTTGCTCGCGCATCGCCAGCAGGCTGAGCGGCGGCAGGCCTTCGTGGGCGCGCAGGGCATTGACCATGCTCCAGGCCACATCATTGAACGGCTGTGCACGCCCGCTGCCGAGATTGAAGATGCCGGAACACTGCGGCTGGTCGAGGAAGTGCAGGTTCACCCGCGCCACGTCCTCCACGGAAACGAAGTCCCGCAGGTGCTCGCCGCCGGGGTAGCCGTCATAGGCGCCGAACAGGCTGACCTTGCCGCTGGCGCGATACTGCCGGAAGCAGTGAAAGGCCACCGAAGCCATGCGCCCCTTGTGGCCCTCGCGCGCGCCGTAAACGTTGAAGTAGCGCAGTCCCACCACCTGGCTGCGGGCCTGTGGCAGCAGGCGACGTACCCGCTGGTCGAAGAGGAACTTGGAATAGCCGTAGACGTTCAGCGGCCGTTCCGCTTCGCGCTCCTCGCGAAAGACCCGGTTGCCGCCGTAGACGGCCGCCGACGACGCATAGATGAAGGGCACGCCCTGGGCCAGGCAGGCCTCCAGCAGCTCGCAGCTGTAGCGGTAGTTGTTGTCCATCATGAAGCGCCCATCGCCTTCCATGGTGCTGGAGCAGGCGCCCTGGTGGAACACCGCGCTCGGCCGTCCCAGTCGCCCCTCGCCCAGGAGCGGGAGCAGGTCGCGCTTGTCCAGGTAGTCGGCGATCTCGCCATCGGCGAGGTTGCGGAATTTGTCGCCCTCGGTCAGGTCGTCGACGGCGATGATGTCGGTCTCACCGCGGTCATTGAGTGCCTGGACCAGGTTGCTTCCGATGAAGCCGGCTGCACCGGTGACGATGATGCTCATGACGGACTTCCTCCACGAAGATGGAAATGCCGTCAGGCTATGCCTCGATCAGCGGGCTCCCGTTGACCTGTAGCAAAAAACGCGGGATCAGGGTCGATCGTTGTGGCCAAGGTCCCGCGCCGGGTCAATCTGGTCGCGCACACGCTGCTTGAGCACCTTGGCCTCAGGGAAGCCGCCATCCGCCTTGCGCTCCCATATCTGCACGCCGTCGCAGGTAATCCGGAACACGCCGCCGGTGCCGGGCTCCAGACTCACCTTGCCGAGGTCGTCACTGAAGGTGCTGAGTAGCTCCTGGGCCAGCCAGGCAGCACGCAGCAGCCATTGGCACTGGGTGCAGTAGTTGATGACGATTTCGGGCTTGCTTGCGGACATGGCTGGGCTCGGCGACGGATTGGGCGCCCTATAATAGCCGGCTTCGGACTTTCGCCTGACCAGGGATGCGTTATGCGCCGCCTTCTGCTTTGCCTGTTGTTCGCCCCCCTCCTCTGCCTCGCCCAACCCGAACCCCGCATCGGCCTGGTGCTGTCCGGCGGCGCCGCCCGTGGCCTCGCCCATATCGGCGTGCTCAAGGCACTGGAGGAACAGGGCATCAAGGTCGACGCCATCGCCGGCACCAGCATGGGGGCCGTCATCGGCGGGCTCTACGCCGCCGGCTACCCCGTGGACGAGCTGGAGCAGATCGCCGTCCACCTGGACTGGCAGCGAGCACTGTCCGACGACCCGCCACGCCAGGAAGTCCCGTTCCGCCGCAAGCAGGACGACCGTGATTTCCTGGTCAAGCAACGCCTGAGCTTCCGCGACGACGGCAGCCTCGGCCTGCCGTTGGGGGTGATCCAGGGCCAGAACCTCGCCCTGCTGCTGGAAAGCCTGCTGGTGCACACCAGCGATACCCGTGACTTCGACCAACTGGCCATCCCCTTCCGCGCCGTCGCCACCGATATCGCCACCGGCGAGAAGGTGGTATTCCGCAAGGGCCACCTGCCCCAGGCGATTCGCGCCAGCATGTCCATACCCGCCGTCTTCGCCCCGGTGGAAGTGAACGGACGACTGCTGGTGGACGGCGGAATGGTGGACAACATCCCAGTGGACGTGGCCCGCGAGATGGGGGTGGACCGCGTCATCGTGGTCGACATCGGCACGCCGCTGCGTTCGCGCAAAGAACTGGCAACGGTGGTGGACGTGCTCAACCAGTCGGTCACCCTGATGACCCGCACCAACTCCGAAGCCCAGTTGGCCACGCTCGAAGCCACCGACGTGCTCATCCAGCCGCCCCTGGCCGGCTACGGCGCCACTGACTTCGGCCGCTCCCGCGAGATGATCGACGCCGGCTACCGGGCCGCGCAGATACTTGCCCCGCGGTTGGCCGAACTGCGCCCGCTGTCAGCCAGCCGCGACCAGGCGCTGGACGGCGCGCGCCTGCCCAGCGAACGCACGCCGGTAATTCGCAGCATCCTCATCGAGAACGACTCGAAAATCGGTGACGCGGTGATTCGTCGCTACATTCGCCAGCCCCTGGGCCAACCGCTGAACCTCGATCGCCTGCAAAGCGACATGAGCACCCTGTATGGCCTGGACTACTTCGAGCAGGTGCATTACCGGGTGGTCAAACGCAAGGATGGCAACGCCCTGGTGATCAACGCGCGCGGCAAGCGTGCCGGCACCGACTACCTGCGCCTGGGCCTGAACCTTTCCGACGACATGCGCGGAGACAGTGCCTTCAACCTGGGCGCCAGCTACCGCAAGAACGGCATCAACGAACTGGGCGCCGAATGGTTGACGCGCCTGCAGCTGGGCGACCACCAGGAGCTCTATAGCGAGTTCTACCAACCGCTGGACGCCGGCTCGCGCTATTTCGTGGCGCCCTATCTGTTCGGCGAGGCGCAGAACGTCGAAGCCATCCTCGACAACGACCCCATCGCCGAATACCGCCTGGAGCGCTACGGTTACGGCCTCAACCTTGGCCGGCAGATCGCCAACAACGGTGAGATCCGCTTCGGCGTAGGCCAAGCCTGGGGCCAGGCGGATGTGCGGGTGGGCGAGCGCGACCTGCCCAGCTTCGAGTTCACCGAGGGCTACTACGAACTGAAGTATTCCTTCGACACCCTGGACAACGTGGACTACCCCCACGAGGGCGAAGACATCAGCCTGAGCCTGCGCCAGTACGACCCGAGCCTGGGCTCCGACGAGCGCTATCGGCAATGGCAACTGAGCCTGGACAAGGCGCTGGGTTCCGGTCCGGACACCTTCGTCCTGGGGGGACGCTACGGCCGCACACTGGATGACGCCGAAGTGATCACATCGAGCTTCCTGCTGGGCGGTGCGCGGCAACTTTCGGGCTTCCGCCAGGACTCCGTGGCCGGACAGAACATCAGCCTGGCACGGGCCATCTACTACCGCCGTCTCACCCAGCGCTCCTTCCTGCCGCTGGACGTTCCGCTCTACGTCGGCGGCAGCCTGGAGCGTGGCAGGGCCTGGAACAACGACAACAGCTTCGACAGCGGCTACATCAACGCGGCCAGCCTATTCGTCAGTTTCGACACACCGCTGGGCCCCCTGGACTTCAGCTACGGCCTGAATGACGAGGCCGAACGCGCGCTCTACCTCAATCTCGGCCGCGTGTTCTGACCTCGGGCGATTCCGACACCGCTCTACCGTAGGTTGGTGCAGAGCGCAGCGAAGCCCAACATTTCAAGCCTCGGCTCCGCGTGTTGGGCTTCGCATAGCTCAGCCACAACCTACAAGAGCTGACTGCGCGAATGGAAATAACCAAATGACTTTTTAGTATTAAAAGCCTATATGGCCATCAGCTATAGTCGCCTGCTAACACTGCCCAGAAGGAACGCCCTGTGAAACGACTGTTTTCCGCCTCCCTCCTTGCCGCCGGCCTCGCCCTGGCCAGCGCCGCCCAAGCCGCGCCGACCCTGCTCAACGTTTCCTACGACGTGATGCGCGACTTCTACAAGGACTACAACGCCGCCTTCCAGAAGCACTGGAAAGAGGAAAAAGGCGAGAACATCACCTTGCAGATGTCCCACGGCGGTTCCAGCAAGCAGGCCCGCGCAGTGATCGACGGCCTGCCCGCCGATGTCATCACCATGAACCAGGCAACCGATATCAACGCCCTGGCCGACAACGGCGGCCTGGTGCCGCAGGACTGGGCCGCCCGCCTGCCGAACAACAGCGCCCCCTTCACCTCGGCCACCGTATTCATCGTCCGCAAGGGCAACCCCAAGGCCCTGAAGGACTGGCCGGACCTGCTCAAGGACGGCGTACAGGTCGTGGTCCCCAACCCCAAGACTTCCGGCAACGGCCGCTACACCTACCTCTCCGCCTGGGGCTATGTGCTGAAGAACGGCGGTGACGAGAACAAGGCCAAGGAGTTCGTCGGCAAGCTGTTCAAACAGGCGCCTGTACTGGACACCGGCGGCCGCGCCGCCACCACCACTTTCATCCAGAACCAGATCGGCGACGTGCTGGTGACCTTCGAGAACGAAGCCGAGATGATCGCCCGCGAGTTCGGCCGTGGCGGTTTCGAAGTGGTCTACCCCAGCGTTTCCGCCGAGGCTGAGCCGCCGGTGGCCGTGGTCGACAAGGTGGTGGACAAGAAAGGCACCCGCGCCGCCGCCGAGGCCTACCTCAAGTACCTGTGGAGCGACGAAGGCCAGACCATCGCCGCCAACAACTACCTGCGTCCGCGCAACCCGGAGATCCTCGCCAAATACGCCGATCGCTTCCCCAAGGTGGAATTCCTCTCCGTGGAGAAAACCTTCGGCAACTGGCGCGACGTACAGAAGACCCACTTCAACGACGGTGGCATCTTCGACCAGGTCTACACCGGCCAGTAAGCCTCCAACCTGCCCGCATCAGCGGGCAGGTTTTCCCTTCCAGCCCTGTGCTTTCAGGGCCTCCAGCAATGTCTCCCCTTCCAGCGCCGGCACTCGCCGCCCATCCGCGCAGATCATCTCGCGCCCGGCCACCAGCGCATTGACGATGGCCTCTTCCACCGCTTCCGCAGCCGCCGCGAACAACGGCGAAATGTGATCGTTGTTGACCATGACGAGTGGCGTGCTGAACGGCTGGTCCTTGCGTGCATAGTTCGCAGCAGGCATGTCCCGGTTGCCAGTGGCGAAGGCGAGGAAGATATCCCCGCTGGAATCCTCGGTACCACCGCCGGTGCGGGCGATGCCGATGGAGGCGCGCTGGGCCAGGCGCTGGCACTGGTGCGGCAACAGCGGCGCGTCGGTGGCCAGGATGACCACGATGGAGCCCATGCCAGGGGTGTCGCGCTCGGCGAAGGGCGACTCGATCTCCCGCAATACCCGGCCGACCGGATAGCCATCCACCCGCAACTCCTGGCGCACGCCGTGATTCGCCTGCACCAGGGCGCCCACGGTCCAGCCGCCCTGCTCTGCGGCGAGACGCCGGGAAGCGGTGCCAATGCCCCCTTTGAACTCATGGCAGATCATGCCGGTGCCGCCACCGACAGGCCCTTCGGCCACGTCGCCGGAGCACGCCTCGACCAGCGCCTCGGTTACCTGCTGGGGCCCGACATGCTGGCCCCAGATGTCGTTGAGCAGGCCGTCGTAGGTTTCCATCACCACCGGCATGCACCAGTACACCGCATCGCCGGACGCGTCCCGCTCGGAGGCCACCAGTGCATCGCGCACCACGCCAACGCTATGGGTGTTGGTGATGGCGATGGGCGTAGTCAGCAGTCCCGCCTCGCGAATCCACTCCAGGCCGGTGGCATCGCCATTACCGTTGAGTACGTGGCAGCCGGCGAAGCAGGGCTGCTCGCGCGCCGAACCGTCCCGGGGCTGTACCACTGTCACACCGGTACGCACCGGCTTGCCGCCGCGCTCCTCGCAGATCGTGCTGTGTCCAACCCGCACGCCCGGCACATCCGTGATGGCGTTGAATTCACCCGGCGTGCCGAGTCCGATGGTGATACCAAGTTGACGCGCGCGCATAACGACTCCTGTGACTCAGAGTTTCTGGAAAGCCGGGCTGAATTTGCCGTAGGTGCCATAGAGGATGGCCGATACCGCCAGCAGCCCGAAGATGATCAACAGATCCTGGCTGGACGCTTCCTGCACCAGGTTGAGCAGCAGATACCCCGCGCCGGTGACCGCCAGCAGGGCCGGCAGTGGCCAGAGCGGCATGCGGTAGCTGTGTTCCACGTCACGCCGCAGCACGCGGCTGAAGAGCGCGCAGAGTCCGACGATCAGGTAGACGAGGACGATCAGCAGCACAGTGAACGAGGTCATCTCCGCCAGGTTGGAACTGAAGCTGAGCAACGCCGACGGCACGGCCAGGAACAGCGTGGCGAGCCAGGGCGACTCCCAGCGTGGATGGATGCGGGTAAAGGCGCGATTGAGGGATGGCATCCACAGTTCGTCGCGGCCGCTGCTGAAGATCACCCGACCGATCTGGATGACGATGGCGATGATGGCGTTGAACACGGAGAGGAAAATCCCGGCACTGACCAGCCGCGACAGCGTCTCGTTGCCATGACTCGAGAGCAGGTAACCGATGGGGTCGGGACTGGCGATCATCTCCGTCAGCGACGGTGCCCCGATAAGGATTGCGGTGAGCGGGACGAGTTCGATGGCCACCACCAGCAGCAGCGACCAGAGCACCGCACGCGGAACCCCTCGACCGCCGCACTTCATGTCTTCGGCCATAAGCACCGCTCCACCGAAGCCGTTGTAGGAAAACAGGGCCATGCCGACTGCGCCCAGCACCAGCGCCATGGGCGCCACGCCCAGTACGCCGTTGTCGACGATCTGCGGATGCAACAGCACGCTGGCCGGCTGCGTGGCATTGCCGAGTCCAAGCGCGACAATCACCAGCAGGGCCGCCACTTCCAGCAGCAGGCAGGCGCCGGTGACCCAGGCATTGAGCTTGATGTTGAGGATGCCCAGCAGGTAACTGGCCGCCACAACCAGCAGGGCGACCAGTTGCGAATCGAACTGCGTACCAAGGGCGACGTTAAGGTAGGTCGCAGCGCCAGTGGCCAGCACCGGCGGGATGAACAGCAGCATGGCCAGCACCATGAGGAAGGTCGCGTAACCAGGCAGGCCGCCGAACACGCGCTTGGCGTAGACGTACTCACCACCGGCGGACTTGTGGGCACGGCCCAGTTCCGCGTAGCACCAGGCAAACATCAGCGCCAGCACGCCGGCCAGCACGAATGACAGGAAGGCCCCGCTGCCAGCCTGCTGGATGGCGAATGGCGCGATGACGAAAACCGAACTGGCGGGTGTGACGCTGGAAACGGTGATGGCAACTACGTCAGCGGTGCTCAATCTGGGCTTGAGCACGCCGTTCTCGGGGGTAGGCGCGGGCATATCCTGATCCTCTGGTTGTTATTGGTGGTTGAGGCAGTAGGAATCCGTGAAGTGCGTCGCCTGATCGGGACGCTGTCGATGTGGGTAGATTCTCGGCAGACCTTCAGGACACGCCAATCACCCTATTGGAGTACGCCCCTTGACGATGCCCGCCCCGGATCAGCCAAGCTTGGCTACCTCTACCCCATCACCCGATCGGAAAACCGGATGGACAGTCTGTTCAGGGAAGCCGCCCTGCACGCCGGCCTGGGTCGCGCAATCGGGCAGCTCGGCGGTGACCGCTTCTGGAAGCAGCTCATCCTGCTGCTGCACCAGTGGCTGCCGTTCGACAATGCCCTGGCCACCTTCTACCCCAGCGACGGCGCGCCCCAGCCCCTGGAGGAGTACGACGCGGAGCCGCAAGCCGGACCGGCCTCCATGCCGGTCTACCTGGACGGCCTGTACCTGCTCGACCCCTTCTACCAGGCATGCCGCGAAGGCCTGCCCAATGGTTTCTACCGGCTGGAGGAGATCGCCCCGGACCATTTTCGCCAGAGCGAGTACTACCTGAACTACTTCCACGACAACGTGCTGGAGGACGAGGTGCAATTCATCGTCCAGCTGGAGAGCCGGGGCAGCCTGTCGTTATCGCTGGGCATGCGCCGTCGCTTCAGCGCTGAGGAGTGCGGAATGCTGGGGATGCTGTCGGGATGGGTCCTGGCGCTGATGGAACAGCACTGGTTGCAGCGCACCCACGTTCCCTTGCTGACCCGACAGGATGAAGTCGCCTCGCAGGTACGCGACGCCCTGAGCCAGTTCGGCGCCGGCGTGCTGTCGGATCGGGAGTTGGAGATTGCCCGGCTGATCCTTCGGGGTTACTCGTCCAAGGCCATGGCCGAGCGTCTGGCCATTTCACCGGAGACGGTGAAGGTGCACCGTCGGCATCTCTACGCCAAGTTGGACATCTCGTCCCAGCCGGAGCTGTTCTCGCTGTTCATCCAGGCCCTTGGCCACGATCCGGAGAATCCCTGAGCCACTGGCGCTTTCCCCCACGCGCTCTCAGGCCGGCGATCGCCCTCTCCATCAGCACAATCTGGAACGATCGTCATCCTATATTCATTTGACCCTAATAATTATTTACAAATAACATCGCCGCCCCTGCGGTAATGATTCTCGGTTCTGAGCCGCAGCAACCCGCGTTTTTCCAGATGCGGGACGGGGATAGCGAGTTCATAGAACAAGAGACAAAGCATGGAATTCTTTCACCTGGTCACTGCTCTGCTGAAGCAGGAGGCCAACCTCGAACTGGTTCGCCTGGCGGTCGTCTACATGCACCTGATCGCCTGCTGCGTGGCAGTTGGCCTGGTGGTCACCAGCGACCTCGCCATGGCAAGGCAACTGCTGCGAGGCGACGACTCCGCACATTGCCGGCCGTCTCACCTGGAATCCCTGCAACGCACCATTTCCCTGGCACTGCTGATGCTCTGGGTGACAGGCGCCGCCATCATCCTGCTGGACATGTCTGTGAAGGGCTGGACCTACCTGCTCAATCCCAAGCTGCAGGCCAAGGTCCTGATCGTTGCACTGCTGACCCTCAACGGCATGCTGCTGCATCGCGCCGTACTGCCCGCCCTGACACGCGCCGGCTCGCTGCTGGCTCTGCAGCCAGCTGTGCGCAACCTGACACTGTTCGCCGGCACGGTCTCTGCGGTGTCCTGGTTCTACGCGGCGTTGCTCGGTGTGGGGAGGCCACTGGCGTGGAAGTACAGCCTGGCCGAACTGATGGCGGCCTATCCGCTGCTGATCATCGCCGGCTACGGCGTCATGCATTTGCTGGTCGCCCTGGCCCGCAAGCGCAGCCGGGCCGAAGTCATCACCACCTCCCTCCCCGACCGCCAGTGACGCTCGCCTCGGGGCGCTCATGCGCCCCGGCAGCTTATCGGAACGTCTCAGCCCACTCGGCAAACTGCATGCACTGGCCGAATGTCAGCACGTCCTGCGTGTCCGCCAGGCAATCGATGGAAACCCGGCTTTTCTCGCTGGCGACGTACTCGCTAACGCACTCACGCTCGTTGCGCTTCAGGCCCTTGTAGAAGTCGTCCATCTTGAACATCGCCTTGTCGAGCTGGTTCTGGGTGATCTTCTGCTTGCGCACCGCATCGCGGCCGAGCTTCTGCGTTTCGTTGATCAGGGTAGGCATGCGCGCGATGGCCGTGGAGCACTGCTGCAGTCCCTTCTGCTGGAGCTGGGCTGGGGTGGGCGATGGCTTCTGTGCCTCAGGGTCGACGGCCGGTTCCGGCGGTTTTGGGGGAAGCGAATTCATGCTGTTCACCTGGAGGTTCTCGCTCTCCACCGCGCGGCTCTGAGGCGGCGGGGTGTCGGTGAAATGCAGCTTCCCATCGGCATCGCGCCACTGGTAAACCTGGGCGGCAAGGGGTTGCGCCAGCAGCACGGCGATGGCGGCAAAAGCAAGACGGGGCAGCATCCGTGACCTCCGAGATAGCGGAATGCCAGCACGTTACAGAAGGCCAATGGCAGGGGCAACCGGAGGCGTTCATTTGAACGTGGGAAACCACGGCATGAAGCCGATCCAGTAGGGTGCGCCGTGCGCACCGGTGATCTGAGGGGTTACGAGGCCAGATCCCGGAATCGGTGCGCGCAGCGCACCCTACAAGAGGTCGGCCTTGTGCTCGGGGGACTACTGAAAATCCGGGTATACGAATCAGCGGAAATGCCGGCCCAGGCCTGCCGGAACGCCACTGGAATCGGTGGGTTGCCAGGGCCCCTGTGGGCCATTGGAGTAGCTCCAGCCATTGTCCCAGCGATAGTAGACGCGCTCCCGATAGAACACGTTGCGCTCACCTTCGAGCACATAGACGCCCAGACCGGTGTCCCAGTAGCAGTTACCGCCGGGTGGCGGCGCAAAGCGCGGATGGGCCTTCATGCGCGGAGCCTGCTTGGGAGGCTGCGGCTGAACCGGCGGCAGCGGGCGATTCTGCGGCGGCGGAGTCTGAACCGCTGGCGGCTTGCGGGAAGGTTCCCACACCGGCTCTTCGGGTTCTTGATAGGGGCCCTGGCCAGCACAACCGGCCAGGGTCAGGAGGATGCAGATCAGGGGCAGGCCGAAGCGGGTGCTCGGCGCTGCCGGAAACGCGGTGTGGATGGTCATTTCTTGTCCGGGCTGTCGATGGTCAGTCGTTGGGTATCCGACGTACCAGTAGACAGCGGCGAACTGCTTCCTATCCATTCACCTGCGGTCGCATTGCCACTACGGGAAATCCGGGCGACCAGTTGCACTTGGGGGAAATTGGACAGCTTGAGCTGCGGCATCATCGCGTCCGCGTCGCTCAGGCTGACTTCCACCGGCAGGTCGGCCACAGTCATGCGCTTGACCGCCAGCGGCATCGGCGGGCCCGAGGTGGCGCGGGCGAAGATGAACACGCTGTCGCCGGGCTGCACCTTGTCCTTTAGGGAGGCCGCCAGATCGACATGGACCTTGAGCTGGGCACCGGTCGGCGCCGGGGCTGTGGCCGGCTCTTCGACCGCCACGCCGCTCTCCTTGAGTTTTTCGCGCGCTTTGTCGATCCCGCCCTGCAGGGCGCCACGGGACGGATCGTCGGCCGGCAGCTGGGTGATCAAGCGTCCCCAGTAGGTGATCGCGTCCTGGAAGCGGCCTTCCTCGAAGCCGGCGATGCCGAGCAGTCCAAGGCTGGTGATTTCGTTGGGATCGGCCTTCAGGGCCTCTTCGGTCAGCGCCTTGACCTCGGGGGTCAGCTTCTTCTGGCTGGCGAAGTACAGGGCCTGGGCCCACTGGCCGAGCAGCTCGGGCTCGCGGCCGCCACGCTTGACGGCCTGCTCGTAGGCACGCGCGGCATCCGCCGGGCGATCCTGCGCCATGTAGGTGCGGCCGAGGAAGTACCAGCCTTCGGCGGATTCCGGTTGCGCCTCGACCATGCGCTCCAGGCGCGAGGTCATTTCCTCGATGCTGCGCGGTTGCTCGCGCAGCTCACGGGCCAGCTCCACCTTGCTGCTGGCGCCCCAGTGCAGGTACAGGCCGAAACCCAGTGCCGGCACAAGTATCGCGACCACCAGCGGCAGGGCTTTGCCCAGACGGGAAACGCGGCCGTTGTCGGCACCTTCGGTATCGGCCAGCAGTTCACGGGCAGCTTCCGCACGGCCGGCTTCAAATTGCTCGGCGGTCAGGGTGCCGGCGGCATGCTGGGAGTCCAGTTCGTCCAGGCGCTCCTGGTAGAGGGCGACGTTGAGGGAGGTGCGGTCTTCCTCGGTCTGGGCCTTGCGGCCGCGCAGCACGGGGATCAGCAGGAAAGCCAGGGCGACCAGCAGGAGCAGGCCGGCGGCGAGCCAGAAATCGATCATGAGTCTTTCTTGTCCTGGTTCTCGGAGTTCAGCAGGGCGTCGAGACGGGCCTGCTCATCGGCGGAAAGCAGCACCTGCGTGGGGCTGTTCTCCACCCGGCGACGGCGGACGACGATGATGCCCAGCACCACCAGGCCGCCAACCAGCAGGCCGGCGGGGCCATACCAGAGCAGCAGCGTGCGGGTGTTGACTGGCGGCTTGTAGCGCACGAAGTCGCCGTAGCGCGCCACCAGGTAGTCGACGATCTCGTCGTTGCTCCTGCCCTCTTCCAGCATGCGGAAGATTTCCCGGCGCAGGTCGGTGGCAATCGGAGCATTGGAGTCGGCGATGTTCTGGTTCTGGCACTTCGGGCAACGCAGTTCTTCGGTCAGGACGCGGAAGCGCTCGCGCTCGGCCTCATCCTTGAACTGGTAGGTGTCGATGGCGGCCTTGGCGACTCCGGTCAGGGCCAGCCCCAACAGGGCAGCGGCGATCAGGCGTTTCATTTGCCGCCCTCATCCACCAGGGACTGGTACAGCGGGGCCAGTTGCTCGCGCCAGACCACTTCATCGATCACACCGACGAACTTGTGGCGAATGATGCCGTCCTTGTCGATCAGGAAGGTTTCCGGAGCGCCGTAGACGCCCAGGTCCAGGCCGAGGCTGCCCTGCTCGTCGCGAATGTCCAACTGATAGGGGTTGTGGAACTCCTTCAGCCATTTCAGCGCGGCGGCGTTGTCATCCTTGTAGTTGACGCCGTAGATGGTCACGCCCATCTCCGCCAGTTTGTTCAGTACCGGGTGCTCCACGCGGCAGGACACGCACCAGGTGCCCCAAACGTTGACCAGCGCCGGCTTGCCCTTGAGGTCGGCCTCGGTGAGGGTGCGCTCTCCGGTGACGTTGGGCAGCGAGAAGGCCGGGAACGGCTTGCCGATCAGGGCCGAGGGCAGCTCGGCCGGATCGAGGAACAGTCCGCGATACAGGAACAGCGCGATGGCGAGGAAGCCCAGCAGGGGCAGGACGAGGATCAAACGCTTCATGCTTGGGCTCCAGCCATGCCCAACGCCTCACGGACGCGGGTCTTCACTTTCACGCGGTAGCGACGATCGAAGGCCGCGAGCAGGCCGCCGAGGCCCATCAGCAAGCCGCCCAACCAGATCCAGCGGACGAAGGGTTTGACGTGTACGCGTACGGCCCAGGCGCCATTGTCCAGGGGTTCGCCGAGCGCGACGTAGAGGTCGCGGGTGAACCCGGCGTCGATGCCGGCTTCGGTCATCACGGACTGCTGCACGGTGTACAGACGCTTCTCCGGATGCAGCACCGATACCTGTTTCTCGCCCTCGTAGACGATCACGGTGCCCTTGTCGGAGGTGAAGTTCGGGCCTTCATGGTGAGCCGCGCCCTCGAAGAGGAAACGATAGCCGCCCAGCTCCACCGATTCGCCAGGTGCCAGGCGCAGGTCGCGCTCGGCGCTGTACTGGCTGGAGAGCACTACACCCAGGGCACAGAGGGCAATACCGGCGTGGGCCAGTTGCATGCCCCAGTAGCTACGGGTCAGGCCAGCGGCACCTTTGAGCAGGCCCTTGTGGCGGGTCTTGTCGATCAAATCCCGGACACCGGCCAGCACGACCCAGGCAGACAACGCGCCCACGGCCAGCACCGCCCAGTGGAAGTCGCCATAGAAGAAGGCGGCCAGCACACCCAGCAACAGGCTGCCGATCAGCACCGGACCGAGCATGCCCAGCAGCCATTTCACCGGGGTGTCTTTCCAGCGCACCAGCACGCCGACGGCCAGGGCCAGCATGACGAGGCCCATCAACGGCACGAACAGAGCATTGAAGTACGGCGGGCCCACCGACAGCTTGGCGCCGGACAGGGCGTCCAGTACCAGCGGGTAGAGGGTGCCGAGCAGGATCATCGAGGCCGCCACCACCAGCACCAGGTTGTTCACCAGCAGCAGGGTCTCGCGGGACCAGAGGGCGAAGCCCACCTGGCTCTTCACCACGGGAGCACGCACCGCGAACAACGCCAGTGAACCGCCCACGACCAACAGCAGGAATGCCAGGATGAACACGCCGCGCTCCGGGTCGGAGGCAAAGGCATGTACCGAGGTCAGCACACCGGAACGGACCAGGAAGGTGCCCAGCAGGCTGAGGGAGAACGCCGCGATGGCCAGCAGCACGGTCCAGCTCTTGAACACGCCGCGTTTCTCGGTCACCGCCAGGGAGTGAATCAGCGCGGTCCCCACCAGCCAGGGCATGAAGGAAGCGTTTTCCACCGGGTCCCAGAACCACCAGCCGCCCCAGCCCAACTCGTAGTAGGCCCACCAGGAGCCGAGCACGATACCCACGCCGAGGAAGGCCCAGGCGATGATGGTCCACGGCCGCGACCAACGCGCCCAGGCAGCGTCCAGGCGACCACCGAGCAGCGCGGCAATGGCGAAGGCGAAAGCCACCGAGAAGCCCACGTAGCCCATGTAGAGCATCGGCGGGTGGACGATCAGGCCGAAGTCCTGCAGCAGCGGGTTGAGGTCATTGCCGTCGGCCGGCATGTTCGGCAGCAGGCGATTGAACGGGTTGGAGGTGACGATCAGGAACAGCAGGAAGCCGATGCTGATCATGCCCATCACGGCCAGTACACGGGCCAGCATCACTTCCGGCAATTGCCGGGAGAAGATCGACACGGCGAAGGTCCAGCCGCCGAGGATCAGTGCCCACAGCAGCAACGAACCTTCGTGGGCGCCCCAGACGGCGCTGAACTTGAAGTACCAGGGCAGTGCACTGTTGGAGTTGCTGGCGACGTAGGCGACGGAGAAGTCGTCCACCATGAACGCGTAGGTCAGGCAGCCGAAGGCGAAGGCCAGAAACGCAAACTGCCCCCAGGCGGCCGGCTGCGCCAGGCTCATCCACTGGCGGTCACCGCGCCAGGCGCCGATCAGCGGCAGCGTTGCCTGCACGAGCGCCATGCACAGGGCAAGAATCAGGGCCAGATGGCCGAGTTCGGGAATCATCAGGTCAGCCCTCCTTCTTCGGAAGTTGGCCACTTTCCTTGAGGGCCTTGGTCACTTCCGGCGGCATGTAGTTCTCGTCGTGCTTGGCCAGCACTTCGTCAGCCACCAGCACGCCATCGCCATTCAGCTTGCCGAGGGCGACGATGCCCTGCCCTTCGCGGAACAGGTCGGGAAGGATGCCGTGGTAGCGAATGGTCACGCTCTTGGCGAAGTCGGTGACGACGAACTGCACGTCGAGGGAGTCGCCACTGCGTTGCACCGAGCCCTTTTCCACCATGCCGCCAGCGCGGATGCGGGTGTCCTGCGGGGCCTCGCCGTTGGCGATCTGGGTGGGGGTGTAGAACAGGTTGATGTTCTGTTGCAGCGCGGAAAGCGCCAGCGCCACGGCAATGCCCACGCCCGCCACGATGGCAAGGATGATGAACAGACGCTTCTTGCGAACCGGATTCACTTTGACTCCTCCCGGCGCAAACGGCGCGCCTCGTCTTGCAGGTAACGGCGCCGCGCAATCAGCGGCATGGCGACGTTGATGGCCAGTACCACCAGGCTGATGCCGTAAGCGGTCCAGACATACAGGCCATGGTCACCCATGGCGAGAAATTCGGTGAAGGAAGAAAAACTCATCAGACCTTACCCACTTGTGCCTGAATCTCGGCCTTGGCCCAACTGGCGCGGGACTCGCGCCGGAGCACTTCCAGGCGCATGCGCATCAGCATCACGGCGCCGAAGAAGCAGTAGAAGCCGAGCACCATGATCAGCAGCGGCACCCACATTTCCGCGGGCATGGCTGGTTTCTCGGTGATCTTGAAAGTGGCCGGCTGATGCAGGGTGTTCCACCACTCCACCGAGTACTTGATGATCGGGATGTTGATCACGCCGACGATCGCCAGCACCGCACAGGCCTTGGCGGCGCTGTCACGATTGCTGATCGCCTGGCCGAGGGCAATCACACCGAAGTACAGGAAAAGGAGGATGAGCATCGACGTCAGTCGGGCATCCCACACCCACCAGGCGCCCCAGGTGGGCTTGCCCCAGATGGCGCCGGTCACCAGCGCCACGAAGGTCATCCAGGCGCCGATGGGGGCGGCGGCCTGCAGGGCGACGTCGGCGATTTTCATCTTCCAGACCAGGCCGACCACCCCGCACACGGCGAGCATGATGTAGCAGGACTGGGCGAGGAAAGCCGCCGGCACGTGGATATAGATGATGCGGAAGCTGTTGCCCTGCTGGTAGTCCGGCGGCGCGAAGGCCAGCCCCCAGACCAGGCCGAGGGTGATCAGGATCACCGCGCCCCAGGCGAACCAGGGCAGCCAGCGCCCACTGATTTCGTAGAACCACTTCGGCGAGCCAAGCTTATGGAACCAGGTCCAGTTCATCGGGGCCACCTGCTCGGCGCTGCGGCCTGTTCGGACATTGGCAGTTTTCTCATCAGGGCAACTCTATTTCTTATTCACCGACGCTGATGGTCAGGCCGGCGGCAATGGCAAAGGGTGTCAGGGTCACCGCCAGAGCGGTGAGGCTCGCCAGCCACAACAGGTGGCCAACGGTCGGCAATCCTTGCAGCGCCGCCTGCAACGCCCCGCTGCCGAGAATCAGCACCGGGATGTACAGCGGCAGGATCAGCAGCGCCAGCAGCAGGCCGCCGCGCTTGAGCCCTACGGTCAGTGCGGCGCCAACGGCGCCCAGCAGGCTCAAGACCGGGGTACCGAGCAGCAGCGAGAGCAACAGCACCGGCAGGCAACGCGCAGGCAAACCGAGCATCAGCGCCAGCAGCGGCGCCAGCAGGACGAGGGCCAATCCGGAAAAAAGCCAGTGTGCCAGCACCTTGGCCAGGACAAGAAGCGGCAGGGGGTGCGGCGAAACGACCCACTGTTCGAGGGAGCCGTCTTCGAAATCACTGCGGAAAAGCCCGTCCAGCGAGAGCAGCACTGCAAGCAGGGCCGCTACCCAGACCAGGCCGGGAGAAAGGCTTTGCAACAATTGGGTCTCGGGACCGACGGCCAGCGGGAACAATGCGACCACTATGGCGAAGAACACCAGCGGGTTGGCCAATTCCGCCGGACGGCGTACCAGCAGGCGTGCTTCGCGGGCGACCAGCAGGGTGAAGACGTTACTCATGCGCGGCGCTGCCCCAGGTCAAGTTCGCGATAACCGGCGGGCACCTGACCCATGGTGTGGTGGGTGGTGAAGACAACCAGGCCGCCCTGCTCACAGTGCGCCGCAAGATGCGCTTCGAGCTGGGAGACGCCCTGCTTGTCGAGGGCAGTGAAGGGTTCATCGAGAATCCACAGGGGCGGCGCATCCAGGTACAGACGTGCCAGGGCGACACGGCGCTGCTGGCCGGCGGACAGGGTGTGGCAGGGCACATCCTCGAAACCGCGCAGGCCCACGGCCTCCAGTGCCTGCCAGATGGCGTCGCGCTCGGCGGGCTGGTGCAAGGCACATAGCCAGCGCAGGTTTTCCTCGGGGGTCAGCAGTCCCTTGATCCCAGCGGCATGGCCAATCCACAGGAGGTTGCGCGCCAGTTCGCTGCGCTGGCTGGCCAACGCCTTGCCGTTCAGGCGAACTTCCCCCGCGGTGGGCTGCATCAGACCGCAGAGCAGACGCAGCAGGCTGGTCTTGCCGCTGCCATTGGGGCCGGCGACCTGGAGCATCTCGCCACGGGACAACTGCAGGTCCAGCCGCTCGAACAGCAGGCGCCAATCCCGCTCGCAGGCGAGGGCCACGGTCTCGAGATAGGGACTGGTCACGGCATGGGTACCCGGGATGTATTCAAGTCAGGAAGGTGCCGGCCGCTATACTGGAGAACCCCAAGGCTCGCGGCCGGCCCGGACGGGGCGGCATTATACATGCCATCTCTCACCCCCGAAGCCAGCTTTTTCGACAGGTTGTAACCCCTTCATGACCGAGATCAGCGGCGCGCGCCCTCTCCCGCCCAGCCAGCCCGTCTCCCGCCCCGTGCAGAACGCGGCGGACATGGCGCTCAAACTGCTCCAGCCCCTGGACGGACTGCTGGCCGCCGGCGAAAGCGCCGACGCCGAAGTGATCGCCCTCAAGGAAACCGCGCAGAGTTTCCAACTGCTGCTCAAGCTGACCCTGGCCAACGGCACCCAGACCACCCTGGAAGCCAGCAGCACGCGCCCTCTGGCCCAGGGAAGCCTGCTCAACATCACTGCACTGTCGGATACCCGCCTGGCCATGGCACTGAAAGGGGGTGAGCGCGCCCTCGGCAGCCTCGACCTCGATCTGCTCCCGGTGGGCACCCTGGTCCAGGGCAAGGTCGTGTCCAGCGAGCTGGCCGCCCAGAGCAAGGCCCAGGCGGCGGTCTACAAGGTGCTGGTCAATGTACTCAACACACCGCTGGCCGGTAGTCAGCTGAGCATCGAAAGCCCGCGCCCGCTGGCCATCGGCAGCCTGCTCAGCGCCCAGGTCCAGGGCAGCCAGATGCTGCAGTTCCTGCCTCTGGCCGCACAACTGGACCAGCTCGAACTCACCCAGCAACTGGCCGGGCAACAAAGCCGCCAGGGGTCCCTCGACGCCTTGATCGGCGCGCTGCAGAACACCGGCCGGGACAACCTGCCGGAAAACCTTCGAGCGGCCATGGACAAACTGCTAGGCGCCCTGCCCGACATCCGCCAGCTGGGCGACCCCAAGGTCCTGGCTGCTGCCCTGGAAAACAGCGGCGCCCTGCTGGAGGCGCGGCTTCTGGCTGGCCAGGCCGGCTCCCTGTCCCAGGACTTCAAGGCCAACCTGCTACGCCTGGTCGCCCAGCTGCTGCCGGCTTTGCCCACCGCGACCAGCCTGCCGACCACCGGCACCAGCAACGCCATGGCCCAGGCCCTTCCGGCCTTCATTCGCAATGCCCTGGGCACCCTCGGCCAGGCCAGTGCCCGTCAGCAGGCGTTGAGTTTCCCCTTGCCGTCGCGCCTGGCGCAGTCCGCCGAGGAAGAAGGCGACCTGGAAACCCTGCTCAAACTGGCCGCCGCCGCCGTTTCCCGACTGCAGACGCACCAGCTCTCCAGCCTCGCCCAGACCCAGGTGACGCCCGAGGGCAACCTGCTGACCACCTGGCAGCTCGAAGTGCCGATGCGTAACCAGCAGGACATCGTCCCGCTGCAGCTCAAACTGCAGCAGGAGCAGGAAGGCCGACAGGAAAAGAACGAGCGCAAGGAAAGCCTCTGGCGTGTCGAACTGGCCTTCGATCTGGACCCCCTCGGCCCCTTGCAGGTGCAGGCACAACTGGCACAGGGCAGCCTGTCCAGTCAGCTGTGGGCGGAGCGTGCCGACACCGCCGGATTGATAGGCCGCGAACTGCCGAACCTGCGTGAGCGCCTGCAGGCGGCGGGCCTCACTGTTGGAGAACTGGCCTGCATCCAGGGCCAGCCACCACGTGGCCACCGCACGACACTCGAACAACGCTGGGTAGACGAAACCGCATGATTCCAACTCCGTTGCATGCGTTCAGCTTTGTCGGCTGCGCACCCGACTCCTCGCCGTACGGTTCGTACTGTCTCGTCGCTGCTCGCTTGCCTTCGCGCTGCACATTTGCAAGGAAGCCGGAATGAGCAAGAAACCGCGCCAGGCCATTGCCCTCTCCTACGACGGCACCAGCGCCCCCAACCTGACCGCCAAGGGCGACGACGAGCTGGCCGAAGCCATCCTCGCCATTGCCCGCGAGTACGAAGTGCCCATCTACGAGAACGCCGACCTGGTGCGTCTGCTGGCCCGCCTGGAACTGGGCGATGCGATCCCCGAGCCGCTCTACCGCACCATCGCCGAGATCATCGCGTTCGCCTGGTACCTGAAGGGCAAATGCCCGGACGGCTTCGACCCTGACGCTGAACGCGACGCCACCCCTGCCCTGCCCCTGCTCAACGCTCCGGGTCACTGAGCACCAGGCGCTCACCCGCCAATCCCTTGCCCTGGGGGAAATCCTGCAACTGCCAGGCGAAATAGCCTTCGCGGAAATAGAAGACCTGCCGATAGCCCCAGCTCACGGCCATCTTCACCGCCTGGGCGCCATGGGGGCAGACCTCGCTGTCGCAATAGATCACCAGGGGAATCTGCCGTGGCCATTGCGGCTGGGCCAGATCGCTGAAGCGATCGAGCAGGTCGAGGTGCAGGGCGCCATGGATATGGCCCCAGGTCCACTCGCGCGTGGGTCGGATATCGATGAAGATCGCGCCGCGCTCGTACAGGTAACGTGCTTGCAACACATTGACCGTCATTGCGCCCTCTACTTCCATGGGGGCTTCCTGGGCTTGCAGACAGGACACCAGGCATAACAACAGAACTGGAAGTAGACGCATCGGCGGACCTCCCCGGAGAGAAGCCCCGGAATTTCAGCTTAGGCCAGTCCGCCCGCCTGGAACCGACCTGCGCGGAACCGCCCGACGACAGGCTAAGAACCCGCCGCGCTAACCCACCGCCGGACAACTTCGAAATTGCTGGAACCCGCGTACCAAGCGGGTTTCAGGCGATGAGTGGCGTTTTACAGACGCCGCCTCCGACCCATACTTTTGACGTCATGCGATTGTCGCCATGCATGACCCGACCTCATCGAAGGAGACAACATCAAGGGCACCGTACCGGATGTGCAGTCGCTCGCGTGCAAGCTGGATTCCACGGGCAGGGTGCGCCCCTTGTTGAATAGGAGTGTTCAACGTGTCCAACCTGCCAGATCAAAACAACATCCCTCCCATGCCCGACCTGATCCCGCCGACGCAGGAAGACGGTCCCACGCCCTCCACCACCACGCTCAACCCCAACCTGCCCCTGGCCATACCGGGCCGCCTCACCCTGCCGCCCATCCGCAGCGTGCGCGCCGGGTGCTGGTTGCTGAACTACAAACCGAGCGGTGCACCGCTGGTGTCCTACGACGGGACCCTGCGCGTGGAGAGCCACAGCGACGGCCGCACCGCCAGCGGCGACCTCTACCAGCGACCGGTGATCTTCCTGCCGATTCCCATCCCCTTGCCCTTCCCGGTCCTCCAGGGGCAGCCAATAGTCACCCACGACCTGCCGCTCAAGCCGATCCTCCTTGCCGGCCCCAATCCCGCTTCGGGCATCCCCATCCTGGCGCGCTCGCGCTACCGCTACTACGTCCGGGTCACCGCGCTGCCCGAGTACTTCTACCTCGGCAACAGCTTCGGCCTCAGCTTCCAGCTATACCGGTTCACCGCCCCGAACAGCTGGGCGCTGGAGTCCACCCTCACCGCGCAGATGACGCGAATGATCGCACCAGCCGGCTATCCCTCGTCCTCCGACTACGCAGAAGGGGATGTGAAGAACGCTGCCAACACGGTGGTCGGACGCCTCACCATGGGCTGGCTATCGGCCTACTTCCGCCGCTGCAGCGTCGAGATCGACACGGTGTCCGGCTCCGAACGCCCCACCAACAGCGGTATCGGCCACACCTGGGCGACCGTGATGGACGCCGTCGGCTGGCAGACCGCGGTGAACCTCAGCGATACCAATGTCGCCGAACCCTCGGGCAATTCGTGGACCGACGCCGAGATGCACGCGGCGATGCTGGCACGCCGTGCGGTAGTGAACCTCGACAGCGAATGGCGCTACCACATCCTCGCGGTGAAGAACATCGACTCTACGCCGCGCGGGATCATGTATGACGCCAGCGGAACCGACTCCAACAACGTTCCCCGCGAAGGTATCGGCATCGCTTCGCACTGGACCATCGCCGCTGGCTGGGGCACGGTCAGCGGCCAGCGCTTCGGCACGGCGGCGGCTCCATACTTCCGCACCGCGGTCCATGAACTGGGGCACGCCATGGGCCTCTACCACAACTTCGCCGACCACGGTTTCATGTGCACCAGCGATGTCATCGCTTCCGCCGGTACGCCTGCGACGCCTTTCCCCAGCAACATCCAGTGGTCCTTCAACCCGGACAACCTCAAGCAGTTGCGTCACTACCCCGATCCCTTCGTGCGCCCAGGCTCGGTGGCCTTCGGTGGTGCCTCCACCAGTACCCCGAGCATCACCCCGACCGACCTCGAAGCCGAGGTCTTCGGGCTGGCCGTGGAGGTCGCACCGCTGCTCGGAGAAGTGCCGCTGGGAGCCCCGGTGCGCGTCGGCGTAGCCCTGGTCAACCAGGGCGACCAGCCGGTCCGGGTGCCGGCAACCCTGAGCCTGAAGAGCGACTTCGTCAGTGGCACCGTCACCGATCCGGCCGGCAGCGTGCGCAGCTTCCGGACTCTGGTGCACTGCATCGAGGATCGTCCGTTCCGGGTGCTCCAGCCCGGCGAGCGTCTGGAAGACTCCATGACCCTTCTACGGGGGGCCGAGGGCGCTCTCTTCGGCGTGCCCGGAATCCATGAAGTCCGGGTCGAAGTGCACTGGGAAATCGACGGCATGGTTGCCCACGCGGCCGGTAGCTCGACCGTGATGGTCACCGCAGCGGTGGATGCCCGCCACGCCGAAGCGGCGCACAAGGTGCTCGCCACTCCCGACCTGCACCTGGTGCTGGCCCTGGGCGGCGACCATCTGGGCGACGGCCTGGACGCGCTGGACGCGGCACTCGGCTCTGCGGTGCTGCGGCCGCACTTCGCCGCTGTCGCAGCCAAGCGTCTGGCGCGTCGTTTCCTCAAGCGCAAGCCTGACGTCAAGGCTGCGGTGGCCTTGCTCGAAGACGATGCCGTGATGAGCGACGCCGAGCGCAGCAAGCTGGCTGCGCTGATCGACGACGCCGGCGGTGCGGCCACCAAGGACCTGGCCAAGGCACTCAAGGGCAAGTCCAAGTCGGCCACGCTGGTACGCGCGAAGTAACGCGCTGCAGAAAGGTGGAGCGCCGGCCCCGGCCGGCGCCCCCCAAGCGGTTCACCAAGGAGCCACGAAAATGACGGAAGCGGACCTGCGACTGGTCGGCCAATGGCATCGGAGTTCCGCGGACGCCGGTGCAACCGGCTATGCCGGCTACCTGCGCTTCGCGGCCGACGGACTCTATGCCGGCCAGGCTGATCCCCCCGGCGCTTTCACCTGGTGGGACGGCGGCACCTGGGCAACCCGGACACCGGGGCAGCTCGCGCTGTCCACCGCCAATGACGCCATCGTCACCTACAGCTACGAACTGGATCGCGACACCCTCACCATCACCGACGCCTCCGGCAACGCGGTCACCTATCACCGCATCGTCTGAGTCGCCGACCTGAATCATTGCCAGGAGGGCGATATGCCAGGCCCCTACCCCACTACGGTCTTCTTCGACCTGGGCGACACCCTGGTCACCACCATCGGCGGCATACGCCAGCGCTATGCCGACACCCTGGACTGTCTGCAGATCCTCAAGGCGCGCGGTTATCGCCTGGGCCTGCTGAGCAATCAAGCGGCCGGCACCAGCGTCGCCTCCATCCAGTCACAGATGGAAGCATTGCGGTTGGCCCGTTACATCGAGCCCGGGCTGATCACACTGTCCACCGAAATTCCGGGCAACGTCGGCAAACCGGCGCAGCCCATCTTCGACCTGGCCCTGCTCAAGGCGGGGCATGACGCGGCCAGCGAACGCGCCATCTTCATCAGCGAATCAGCCGCGGACGTGCTTGCCGCGCGCAGTTTTGGCTGGCGCGCGATCCTCAAGCGCAATGGCGGCGCCTGCCTGCCCGGCGATGGTGAGTGCGTGGCCAACCTCGCCGGCTTGCTCGAGCGCTTGCCGCCCCTGGCTGACATCGTCGGCAGCAACCTCGACCTGGCGCCACCGCCCCGCCTGGTGGACGGCCTCTGGGCAGTTCCGCTGGACATCGTGCGAATCGACGCCGCGCTGCGGTTCGATGCGGCGACCCAGCAAGCCAGCGGCGATGCGACCCTGGAGTTTCGCCTGGGCGTCAATGCCGGCTGCCCCATCTTCGACCTCCGCCAGACACCCACCGGAGCCTGGCTGGATGGCACCCCCATCCCGCTGGCCGAGATAGCCGCACACGACTTCGGCGGCGGCGCACATGCCAGCCTGCGGGTGCTGGCCCGTGTGCTGGAGGCCGGCAGCCTCCACAGCCTGCGCCTGACCTACGTGGTTGGCCTGCCCCAGGCCTCCACCGCCGGCTCCTATCAGCCGCAGGTCACCTGGAGCGCCGGCCCGAAACTGGTGTTCAACTTCGGCTTCACCGACCTGGGCGCGGGACGCTACCTGGAGGCGTTCGTCCCGGCCAACCTCATCTACGACCAGTTCGAACTGGACCTGGAATTGCAACTGCTGAACACGCCCGTGGCCCATACCCCCATCAGCAACGGCACGATCAGCCCACTGGGTAGCAACCACTGGCGCATCACCTTTCCTGCGCGCAGCACGGCCTTCTCACCGCTGCTCGAGCTGCGACCAGCCGATAGCCTGCAGAGCGCCACCTTCGACACCCTGCTTCCGGTCTCGGGCAGTGCAGTGACCGTGACCGCCTGGAAGCTCAGCAGCAGCCCGGTGGATATCGCGGCCCAGGCTAGCGCCATCGCCGGCTTTCTCGTGGACAACGAGAACAGCTCCGGACGCTACCTGCATGGAGGACGCTTCACCGCCTTCATCCATCAGGGCGGCATGGAGTACGACGGCGGCACCACCAGCGGCACCGGTGCGTTGCGCCATGAGGCATTCCACAGCTGGTGGGCGCGCGGCCTGAAGCCGGCGAGCCAGCCCGACGCCTGGTTCGACGAGGCCTGGACGGTCTACCACGGCAACGGAGCCGGGGGTGTTCAGCCCTTCGACTTCAGTGCGCCTGCCCTGGCCCTGTGTCCGCGCAATCCCTGGGTGCGGGTCACCCATCTCGATGCCTATGGCGCCGGCGAACGACTCTGGAAAGGCATCGCGGCACTGACCGGGGCGGCAGCCCTGCGTGACCAGATGCGCGCCTTCTACTTGGCTCGTCACACCCGCCCGGTACGCAGCGAGGACCTCGAATGCCATCTGCTGGCGAGCACGGGGCAGCCCGACTGCGTGGATGCATTCCATCGCTTCGTTTATGGCTTCGCCGACCCATCGCCCGTGCCGGACCTCTGGCTGCGTGACGACGCTGCCGACCCCGGCGGCAACGATTGGCCCGGCCGCTTCTGGGACTCGCCCGATCTCTGGATACGCAATCGTGACGACGATGGACTGGAGCACCAGAACCTGGAATACGGCCAGGACAACTGGATCCACGCCCGTGTGCGCAATCGCAGTGCCACGGCCATTGCGCGCCATCTGGTGGTCAGCTTCAACGTCAAACAGTACGCCGGCAGCCAGTTCACCTACCCCGCCGACTTCCTGCCTGCCGTCACGGCGGCCGCCGCCTTCGACCTGGGGCCCGGGGAAAGCCGCATCATCAAGGCACGCTTGCCCCGCTCGGCGATTCCGCCCGTCGGCAGCCATCCCTGCCTGCTGGCCAGCGTCTTCGCCCGCTTCGATCGCCCGCAGGCCGGGCGTCACGTCTGGGAGCAGAACAACCTGGCGCAAAAGAACCTGACGGTGGTCGACCTGGCGCCGAACGCCTGGATCGTGTTGCCGATGCTGGCCATCAACCTGCGGCCTCGGCGCGCGCTGACCGTGCAGCTTGAACTGGTCCGGCCAAAGGGCCTGGAAGGCCTGGCGGCGAGCCTGATTCTGGATAAACGTGCCCTCGCGCCCGGATTACGAAGCAACGCCCTGGCATTGCCCACGGCTCCTCGATTGCAGGACACCACGCGCCTGGATTGCTCCTGCGGTGATCTCAGCGACGGAACACACTCAAGCACAGCAGTGCTCACCAGCCATGCACCGGAGCGGCTGATCGAGCAATTTCCGGGGGCGCTGGAGCTGCCCTGGGCACAGGGCGAACGCGCGCAATTGCCCGTCTTGCTGCGACCCTCGGAGGCGCTACGTGTCGGCCTGCGTATCCAGGTACCGAGTACGGCGAAGCGCGGTTCGCGCTTCACCATCGATCTGTTGCAGCGGGAGAATGGCAAGCCGGTTGGCGGCGTGGCACTGGAGGTACGGGTGAGCCGGTAACCGGCTGGAGGGGAATGAGCCTACGGTCCGGCGAACTCAGTCGTGATCCTTGCGGGCCTGGTGCAGCCTGCTCACCAGTTCGGCTTCGGCCTTGGTCAGGCCGCAGGAATGGGTGAGGTCGTCGACGCTGGCGCCGAGACCGACCAGGCGCGCCGCCTGGGAGAAAGACAGGCTGGTGGGGTCACGCTGCTCCATGCGGCTCAGCTTGTCCGGCAAGGGAGCGACCACGCGGCGAAGCTCCTGGAGGTCTTCGCCCATACGTACGCTGCCGTCGAAATAGGCTTCGAGGCGGCGCCCCAGCTCCTTGAGTTTCTGGTCGCGCACTGCGTCGCGCTTGGCTTGCGCCTCCACTTCCTGGCGCAGGCGCTTGGCCAGCCAGTAGCACGTCCAGCCCAGACTAATGCAGGCCAGGGCCAGGACCACCGCGAGCAGTGCAACCCAGATCAACTCAGATGCTCTCCAGCTCGGACCACTCTTCCTCGCTCATCATCTTGTCCAGCTCGACGAGGATCAGCAGTTCGCCGTTCTTGTTGCAGACGCCCTGGATGAACTTGGCGGATTCGTCGTTACCGACGTTGGGTGCAGTCTCGATCTCCGACTGCCGCAGGTAGACGACCTCGGCCACGCTGTCGACCAGGATGCCCACCACCTGCTTGTCCGCTTCGATGATGACGATACGGGTGTTGTCGGTCACCGGTGCCGGGCCGAGGCCGAAACGCTGGCGGGTGTCGATCACCGTCACCACATTGCCACGCAGGTTGATGATGCCCAGCACGTAGCTCGGCGCCCCCGGCACCGGCGCGATTTCGGTGTAACGCAGAACTTCCTGTACCTGCATTACGTTGATGCCGTAGGTTTCATTGTCCAGGCGGAAAGTCACCCATTGCAGGATGGGATCTTCGGCACCTTGAGCGGACGATTTCTTCATGTTCCCTAGCCTCTCTTGAGCCACCCTGGGCGGCGTTCGCGGGTTGACCCGCTGTTGTGTTCATGGCGCTCCGTACGGCACGGAGGCACCTTTCAATTCAGTGTCATGCGCTTGGTGGCGCCGCTGGCGATCAGCTCGGCAAGGGCCGAGACGTCCAGCAGCGCACACATGTGTTCGATCACGGTACCGGCCAGCCAGGGCCTTTGGCTACGCTGGCTGCGCCATTTGATTTCGTTCGGGTCCAGGCGGATGGAGCGGCTGACCTGATGAACCGCCAGCCCCCACTCGTAGCCCTGCACCGAAATCACGTATTGCAGGCCCTCGCGGAAATCGTCGCGGTAGCGTTCGGGCATGACCCAGCGCGCGGTATCCAGCACTTTCAGGTTGCCCGCCTGGCACGGCAGTATGCCGAGGAACCAGTCCGGCTGCCCGAACAACGGCGTCAGCTCCTGCCCGGCCAGCGGGTAGATGGAGCCAAGGGATACCAGCGGAACGGCCAGCGTCAGGCCGGCGACATCGAACAGCAGGCACTCGAAGGGTTCCTCGCCCCATGCAGGACGCCCACCGGCGACAAGCGCGGGAACATCGGACTGCAGCGTGCCCGGCATACCGAGTTCCACCAGCGGTTCAACGCGCGCCAGCACGGGCTCCGGCTCGGCCACGACCGCAGCCGGCATGAAGACTTCCGGCTCCAGGACCAGCAGCGGCTCAACTTCCGGCTCAGATACAACCAGGACCGGAGCCGCCGGCGGCTCGGCCGCAGCTTCCAGCACGTGAATCAGGCGTGCGTCACGTACCTGCTCTTCCAGCACCGCGGCTTCGAACTCTTCCCGGCTGATGCTTTCGGCCAGCTCGACCGAAGCCTCATGCAGCAAGGCATCCAGGTAGGACTGCAGGGCCAGTTGTGGGCGGGTGGCGGTGGCGAGGGGACGACTCATGTTGGAAACCCACGGGATTGATCTGTAGAGCCTATCGGCAGGCGGCGCACTTCACTTGAGTTCCAGCGGTCGACATTGCAACGCATCAGGCCACCTGGGCGGCCAGTTGCTGGTTGAGCAGGTGCTTGAGCAACGCCCGGTAGGCGATCACGCCCCGGCTGTTGCCATCGTACTGCGACGGTGTGACGCCGGCGCGGCTGGCATCCCGCAGACGGGTATCCACCGGAATGTAAGCCTGCCAGAGGGTTTCCGGGTAGTTGTTGCGCAGCACCTTGAGGGTATTGAGCGATGCCTGGGTGCGGCGGTCGAACAGCGTCGGCACGATGGTGTAGGGCAGCGCCTGCTTGCGCGAGCGGTTGACCATGCTCAGCGTGCTGACCATGCGCTCCAGCCCCTTCACCGCAAGGAACTCGGTCTGCACCGGGATCACCAACTGCTGGCTGGCCGCCAGAGCGTTGACCATCAGCACGCCGAGCAGCGGCGGGCTGTCGATGATGGCGTGGTCGAACTGCTGCCAGAGTTGCGCCAGGCTCTTGGCGATCACCAGGCCGAGGCCATTCTGCCCGGGCGACTGGCGCTCGAGGGTCGCAAGCGCCGTGCTGGATGGCAGCAGGGAAATGCGTTCGTGGCTGGTCTGCAGCAGCAGCTCGCGCGGCAGGCCGTCGGGTACACCACCCTGGTTCAGGAACAGGTCGAAGCAGCTGTGTTCCAGCGTGTCCGGGTCATGCCCGAAATAGCTGGTCATCGACCCGTGGGGGTCGAGGTCAACCACCACGACGCGCTTGCCGGCATCAGCCAGCAGACCCGCCAGGGCGATGGATGTGGTGGTCTTGCCGACTCCACCTTTTTGGTTGGCTACTGCCCAGACTCTCATCTTCTTCATCCTCCCGGCTGCGCTGATGCACCGAGACTCTCAACCTGCCCTAGGGAGCAGGTGACGGGGAATTGACGGCACCCGCTGCCGGGGCCTGTGCTGGGGCTGCTGGTGCAGGTTGCGTGCCAGCCCTCTGCAGCGCGGCATCTGGCTTGGCATTGGCGCTACCGACGCCACTGACACTGCGGCGCACATCGAGGTTTCGGGAAATCACCAGCACCACGCGCCGATTGCGCGCACGCCCTTCAGCCGTGGCGTTATCCGCGACCGGCTGGAACTCGCCATAGCCCACCGCCGCCAACCTACGCGGTGCCAGACCGTCCATGGCGAGCATGCGCACGATGCTGGCGGCGCGCGCCGTGGACAGCTCCCAGTTGGACGGGAACTGCGAGGTGGCAATGGGCATGTTGTCGGTGAAACCTTCGACGTGGACCGGGTTGTCGTAGGGCGCCAGAATCCTGGCAACCTTCTCGATCAGGGTGAAGGCAACGTCATTGGGAACAGCATCGCCACTGGGAAACAGCAGGCTGGAGTTCATCTCGATCTCCACCCAGAGTTCGTTGCCGCGCACATTCAACTGTTCGGACTTGATCAGGTCGCCGAAGGCGTCGCGCACGCTCTGGGCGATCTCCTGCAGCGGATCGGAACCCGGATCGTCGATGGCCGTCTGGCTGCGCTCACTCTCCTCCACCATGCTGCGGTCGGGTTCGGTGGTGCGCGGCTTCTCCTCGCCCACCGGAATCGCCTTGATCGAACGGTCCGGCTGGTTGAACACGCCGACCAGGGATTCCGAAAGGATCTTGTACTTGCCTTCGTTGATCGAGGAGATGGAGTACATCACCACGAAAAAAGCGAACAGCAGGGTGATGAAGTCCGCGTAGGACACCAGCCAGCGTTCGTGATTCTCATGCTCTTCCTGATGCCGCCTGCGTGCCATGGGCCGCTCCTCAATCCATGAAGCCTTGCAGCTTGAGTTCGATCGATCGAGGGTTCTCGCCTTCGGCGATGGAGAGAATGCCTTCCAGGAGCATTTCGCGGTAACGCGACTGGCGTATGGCGATGGATTTCAGCTTGTTGCCGATAGGCAGAAGCAGCAGGTTGGCGAAGCCGACGCCGTAGATGGTGGCGACGAAGGCTACCGCGATGCCGCCACCCAGTTGGCTGGGATCGGCCAGGTTGCCCATCACGTGGATCAGGCCCATGACGGCGCCGATGATGCCGATGGTCGGCGCGTAGCCCCCCATGCTCTCGAACACCTTGGCCGCTTGCAGGTCCCGTCCCTCCTGGGTGAAGAGATCGACCTCGAGGATGCTACGGATGGATTCCGGCTCGGCACCGTCCACCAGCAGCTGCAGGCCCTTTCGAGCGAAGGGATCGGGTTCGCTGTCGGCGACTGGCTCCAGGCCCAGCAGACCCTCCTTGCGCGCGGTCATGCTCCAGTTCACCACGCGGGTGATACCACCGGCGAGGTCCACCTGGGGCGGGAAGAGAATCCAGCGGAAGATGACCAGCGAGCGCTTGAAGATGCTCATGGGCGTCTGCAGGAATGCCGCGCCCAGGGTGCCGCCCAGAACGATGAGCGCCGCTGGTCCATTGAGCAGGGCCGCGGCGTGACCGCCTTCGAGGTAGTTGCCGCCAATGATGGCGACGAAGGCCAGGATTACCCCGATGAGGCTCAGTACATCCATTACCTGGGTTTCTCCATCACATGCACGCCTCGACCAGATGGCGGCCGATATCGTCCAGGCCATACACGGCATCGGCCAGATTGGCCTTCACCACCGCCATGGGCATGCCGTAGATCACACAGCTGGCTTCATCCTGGGCCCAGACCTGGCTGCCGGCCTGCTTGAGCAGGCGCGCACCTTCACGGCCATCGGCACCCATGCCGGTCAGCACCACCGCCAGGACCTTGTCATTGTAGGACTTGGCCGCCGAGCCGAAGGTGATGTCCACACAGGGCTTGTAGTTCAGGCGCTCGTCTCCGGGCAGGATGCGCACCACACCACGGGTGTCGACCATCATCTGCTTGCCGCCGGGGGCCAACAGGGCCAGGCCGGGACGCAGCACATCGCCATCCTCGGCTTCCTTGACGGTAATCCGGCAGAGCTTGTCCAGGCGCTCGGCGAAGGCCTTGGTGAAGGCCGCCGGCATGTGCTGGACCAGCACCAGCGGCGCCGGGAAATTGGCCGGCAGCTGGGTGAGCACGCGTTGCAGGGCAACCGGCCCGCCGGTGGAGGTGCCGATCGCCACCAGCCGGTAGGCCTTACGCTTTGGGGCAGCGGACGCGATCGGTGCTGCCGGTGCGGCATGGCTCGGCTGCGCTGGCGCATGAGCGGGACGTGCCGGGATGCTGGCGGTCGGTGCCGGGGTCGAATGAGTCGGATGCGCGGGAGCACTGAAACTGCTGTAGCGGCGGTTGCTGCGCGCGATGCTGTGCACCTTCTCGCAGAGCAGCTGCTTGACCTTTTCGGGGGTGCGCGAGATGTCCTCGAAATTCTTCGGCAGGAAATCCACCGCGCCGGCATCCAGGGCGTCGAGGGTGACGCGGGCGCCTTCGTGGGTCAGCGAGGAAAACATCAGGACCGGCGTCGGGCAGCGCTGCATGATGTGCCGCACTGCGGTGATGCCGTCCATCATCGGCATCTCGTAGTCCATGGTGATGACATCGGGCTTGAGCGCCAGCGCCTGGTCAATGGCTTCGCGGCCATTGGTGGCAGTGCCCACCACCTGGATATTGGGGTCGGAAGAAAGGATTTCCGAGACACGGCGGCGGAAGAACCCGGAGTCATCCACCACCAGAACCTTGACTGCCATAAGAATAAAGCTCCTAGCGGGCGGCCGTTCCCGGCCGCCCCAGATCAACCACGGCGTGCGTAATGCTTGAGCATGCTCGGCACGTCGAGGATCAGTGCGATACGGCCGTCACCGGTGATGGTGGCACCGGACATGCCTGGCGTTCCCTGGAGCATCTTGCCGAGCGGCTTGATCACCACTTCTTCCTGGCCCACCAACTGGTCGACCACGAAGCCGATGCGCTGGGTGCCCACGGAGAGGATCACAACATGGCCCTCCCCTTGCTCCTCGACCGCTGCATCACGCACCAGCCAGCGCTTGAGGTAGAAGAGCGGAAGTGCCTTGTCGCGGACGATCACCACTTCCTGGCCATCCACCACGTTGGTGCGCGACAGGTCGAGGTGGAAGATCTCGTTGACGTTGACCAGCGGGAAGGCGAAGGCCTGGTTGCCCAGCATCACCATCAGCGTCGGCATGATCGCCAGGGTCAGCGGGACCTTGATGACGATCTTCGAGCCCGCGCCCTTCTGCGAGAACACGTTCACCGTGCCGTTGAGCTGGGAGATCTTGGTCTTCACCACATCCATGCCGACGCCGCGGCCGGACACATCGGAAATCTCGGTCTTGGTCGAGAAGCCCGGGGCGAAGATCAGGTTGTAGCACTCCAGCTCGGTCAGTCGCTCGGCGGCATCCTTGTCCAGCAGCCCTTTCTCCACCGCCTTGGCACGTAGCACGGCTGCATCCATGCCCTTGCCGTCGTCAGTGATCATCAGGAGGATGTGGTCGCCTTCCTGTTCGGCAGAGAGGACTACCCGGCCAGTGCGCGGCTTGCCAGCGGCCTCGCGCTCATCGGGCGATTCGATACCGTGGTCGACGGCATTGCGAACCAGGTGGACCAGCGGATCGGCCAGGGCCTCCACCAGGTTCTTGTCCAGGTCGGTTTCCTCGCCCACCAGCTCGAGGTTGATTTCCTTCTTCAGGTTTCGCGCCAGGTCACGAACCAGGCGCGGGAAACGGCCGAAGACTTTCTTGATCGGCTGCATCCGCGTCTTCATCACCGCGGTCTGCAGGTCGGCAGTGACCACGTCCAGGTTGGACACGGCCTTGGCCATGGACTCGTCGCCGCTGTTGGAACCCAGGCGTACCAGACGGTTACGCACCAGCACCAGCTCACCGACCATGTTCATGATTTCGTCCAGGCGCGCGGTATCCACCCGAACGGTGGTTTCCGCTTCGCTGACCACTGCAGGACCCGCAGCGCCATTGCCAGCGGCTGCCGGTGCGGCGGGCTGACGGGGCGCCGGGGCCGGTTCGGCCTTGGCGGCAGGCCTGGCAGCCGGAGCAGGAGCAGCAACGGGTGCGGGACGGCTGATAGCGGCAACGGCGACCGGCTCTTCGGCGGCGCCGTTGAACTTGCCCTTGCCGTGCAGTTGGTCGAGCAGCGCTTCGAATTCGTCGTCGGTAATGTTTTCACCACCGCCAGTGACCGGGGCGTCCAGCACGACGGGCGCGGGCGGGACGATGGCTGCCACTTCAGTGGCGCCATTGAACTTGCCCTTGCCATGCAACTGGTCGAGCAGGTCTTCGAATTCGTCGTCGGAGATTTCCTCGCCACCGCCAGCAGTGGCCAGGGCGCTCACCGGAGCGTTGGCTGCTACGGCGGCTTCCGGCTCCGCTACAGCCACGAATTTGCCCTTGCCGTGCAGTTGGTCGAGCAGTGCTTCGAATTCGTCGTCGGTGATTTCATCGGCCGTGGCAGCGACTGGCTGGGCGGCGCCACCAGCGTTTTCGCCCAGCGCGTCGAGCAACTGCTCGAACTCGCTGTCGGTGATATCGGCGTTCGCTTCGACGGGAGCAGGCTCGGCGATCACCGGAGCCGGAACTGCCGGAGCAGCGGCCACGGGCTCCGCACCGCCAGGTTCGGCCAGGCGCGACAAGGCAGCCAGCAGTTCCGCAGTTGCGGGCGTCGGTTCACTGCGCTCACGCACTTCGCGGAACATTTCATTGACCGTGTCCAGCGCCTGCAGCACCACGTCCATCAGTTCGGCATCCACGCGGCGTTCGCCCTTGCGCAGGATGTCGAAGACGTTCTCGGCGATATGGCAGCACTCCACCAGAGCGTTGAGCTGGAGGAAGCCAGCGCCACCTTTCACGGTATGGAAACCACGGAAAATCGCGTTGAGCAGGTCCATGTCGTCCGGGCGGCTTTCCAGCTCGACCAGCTGCTCGGACAATTGCTCCAGAATCTCGCCGGCCTCTACCAGGAAGTCCTGGAGGATTTCTTCATCGGCGTCGAAGCTCATAAGCGGAGTGCTCCCTAAAACCCAAGGCTGGATAGCAGATCGTCGACGTCGTCCTGTCCGGACACCACGTCCTCACGTATATCGGCATGGATCTGCGGACCTTCACCCCTGGAAGGATTTTTTTGTTCTTCCAGCTCTGCGCGTAGCGCAGCGTGGTCGTGCTCGATGCCGGCGTAGCGATCGACCTGGCTGGCCATCATCACCAGCTTGACCAGGTTGCTCTCCACTTCGGTGACCAGTTGCGTGACGCGTTTGATCACCTGGCCGGTGAGGTCCTGGTAGTCCTGTGCGAGCAGGATGTCGTTGAGCTTCCCGGAGAGCGCATCGGTGTCACGCTGGCTGCGGGCGAGGAATTTCTCGATGCGACGGGCCAGGTCACGGAATCCGTCCGCGCCGATTTCCCGACGCATGAAGCGGCCCCATTCCTCACCCAGCTTCTGGGCTTCGTCGCTCAGGCCGTTGAGCAGCGGTGCGCTTTCCTCCACCAGGTCCATGGTGCGGTTGGCGGCCTTTTCGGTCATCTGCACCACATAGGAAAGGCGGTCGGTCGCATCGGCGATCTGCGACATCTCCTTGGCATGGGGCAGGTGCGGGTCGATCTGGAAGTTGACGATGGCGTTGTGCAGCTCACGGGTGAGCTTGCCGACTTCCTGGTAGAGGCCGCGATCACGGACGTGATTGAGTTCGTGGATGAGTTGCACGGCATCGGTGAAGTTGCCTTTTTCGAGGCTGTCCACCAGTTCTCGCGCACGGTCTTTCAGGGTCGACTCGAAGTCTCCCAGCAGGTGTTCTTTCTGGTCCATGGTGCCCTCGCGGCTGACATTCAGCCGTTGACCCGCTCGAAGATCTTCTCGATTTTTTCTTTCAGCACCTGGGCAGTGAAAGGCTTGACCACATAGCCGTTCACACCGGCCTGGGCCGCTTCGATGATCTGGTCGCGCTTGGCCTCGGCAGTCACCATCAGCACCGGCAGGTGTTTCAGGCGCTCATCGGCGCGTACCGCGCGCAGCAGGTCGATACCGGTCATGCCAGGCATGTTCCAGTCGGTCACGAGGAAGTCGAAGTTGCCGCTGTGCAGCATCGGCAGGGCGGTGGTGCCGTCGTCCGCTTCAGCGGTATTGGTGAATCCCAAGTCGCGCAAGAGGTTCTTGATGATGCGTCTCATCGTCGAGAAATCATCAACGATGAGGATTTTCATGTTCTTGTCCAAGTCGACCTCCGTACAGTCTCAAACGCCCCTCTTGCCGGGGACGCCATCCAAATCTGAAAGCGGTGTACCGTTCAGCGCGCGCGCCACTCGCCGAGCCGCGCGCGCAGGCGTGCCGCGCACTGGCTATGCAACTGGCTGACGCGTGATTCGCTGACCCCCAGCACTTCACCGATTTCCTTCAAGTTCAGTTCTTCGTCGTAATACAGCGCCAGCACCAGGCGCTCACGCTCCGGCAGGTTCGCGATGGCATCAGCCAGCGCGGCCTGGAAACGGTCTTCTTCCAGATCATGGGAAGGCGAGAATTGGGTGACACCGGCGTCCTCGTGCACACCGCCCTGCTCGCCGTCCTGCAACAGGTCGTCGAAGCTGAACAGGCGGCTGCCCAAGGTGTCGCTCAGGATGCCGTAGTAGTCTTCGAGACTCAATCCAAGTTCGGCAGCAACTTCCTGATCTTTAGCGTCGCGACCAGTTCGGGCCTCGATGGTGCGGATCGCGTCACTCACCATGCGCGCGTTGCGGTGCACCGAACGCGGCGCCCAGTCGCCCTTGCGGACCTCGTCGAGCATGGCCCCGCGGATGCGGATGCCGGCGTAGGTTTCGAAACTGGCACCCTTGCTGCCATCGTATTTCTTCGAGGCTTCGAGCAAGCCAATCATCCCGGACTGCATGAGGTCTTCCACCTGAACGCTGGCCGGAAGGCGCGCGAGCAGGTGATAGGCAATACGCTTGACCAGGGGGGCGTAGCGTTCAATCAACAGATGTTGCGAATCCCTTGCCTGTGCCTTGCCGTACATACGCAGCCCCGTGGCGGGTGTCATACAGGGGTTTCCGCGGACTGCTGCCGGACCAGCCGCTCGACGAAGAACTCCAGGTGGCCCCGCGGATTGGCCGGCAGCGGCCAGCTGTCGACCTTCTGTGCGATGGCCTTGAACGCCAGGGAGCACTTCGAACGCGGGAAGGCTTCATAGACCGCGCGTTGCTTCTGCACGGCCTTGCGCACCGATTCGTCATAGGGGACGGCGCCCACGTACTGCAGGGCAACATCGAGGAAACGGTCGGTAACCTTGGTCAGCTTGGCGAACAGGTTGCGCCCTTCCTGCGGGCTGTGGGCCATGTTGGCCAGCACGCGGAAGCGGCTCATGCCGTAGTCGCGGTTGAGCAGTTTGATCAACGCGTAGGCGTCGGTGATCGAGGTGGGTTCGTCGCAGACCACCACTATCACTTCCTGGGCGGCACGGACGAAGCTGACCACCGAATCGCCGATGCCGGCGGCGGTGTCGATCACCAGCACGTCGAGGTTGTCGCTGATCTCGCTGAAAGCCTGGATCAGGCCAGCGTGCTGCATGGGCGAAAGCTGCACCATGCTCTGGGTGCCGGAGGCGGCCGGGACGATGCGAATGCCCCCCGGCCCCTGCAACAGCACGTCGCGCAGGTCGCATTCGCCATTGATCACATCGGCCAGGGTGCGCTTGGCGGTAAGGCCGAGCAGGACGTCGACGTTGGCCAGGCCGAGGTCGGCGTCCAACAACATGACGCGGCGGCCGAGATCGGCCAGGGCCAGCGAGAGGTTGACGGACACGTTGGTCTTGCCAACGCCGCCCTTGCCGCCGGTCACCGCGATCACCTGTACGGGATGCATACTACCCATTTCAAATACCTTGCCTTAGGGGCCAGTTTGGCGGTCCAGCACCGCCCCACGCGGGGCGGCTCACAATTCTTCAACCGGCGCGTCGCGCCGGATTCTGGTAAAGCCCGGCGAACAGATCGGCCATGGCTTCTTCACTCGGGTCCTCCGGAGCCTGGAGGCTGACCGCACGACTCACCAGCTGGTGGTTGCGGGGAACCTGCAGATCATCCGGGATTCGCGGGCCGTCGGCCAGATAGGCTACCGGGAGATGCTGGCCGATAGCCAGCCCCAAAACCTCGCCCAGGCTGGCCGCTTCGTCCGCCTTGGTGATGATGCAACCGACCAGGCCGCAACGCTTGTAGCTGTGATAGGCAGCCTTGAGCACCTGGCTCTGGCTGGTGGCCGCCATCACCAGGTAATTCTTCGCGTTTATCGCCCGGCTGGCCAGCGCTTCGAGCTGCATGGTCAGAGCCGGATCATTCACCGGCAGACCGGCGGTATCGATCAGCACCACGCGCTTGCGGACCAGAGGCGCGATGGCCTGGGTCAGGGACTGGCCCGGATCGACCAGGGTCACCGGCACATTGAGGATTCGGCCCAGGGTCTTGATCTGCTCCTGGGCGCCGATGCGGAAGCTGTCCATGCTCACCAGGGCGACGTTTTGCGCGCCGTACTTGAGCACGTAGCGGGCGGCCATCTTGGCCAGGGTGGTGGTCTTGCCCATGCCGGCCGGGCCGACCAGGGCTATCACGCCACCCTCTTCCATCGGTTCGATCTGCGGGGTGCGAATGGCGTGGGCCAGGTGCGCCAGCAGCATGCGCCAGGCCTGGCGCGGCTCGCTGACCTTGGCCACCTTGTCCAACAGGGCACGGGCCAGTTCAGCCGGCAGGCCCATGCGTTGCAGGCGACGCCAGAGGCTGGCCTGCTGCGGGCGGCGACTCTGCATCTGGCCCCAGGCGATGGAGCCGAGTTGCACTTCGATCAGCTCACGCAGGCCACTCAGTTCGAAGCGCATGGCATCCAGGGCAGCCTGATCCACGGCAGCGGGCTGGGGCGCGCTGACAGGCTCGATCGCACGGGGTACAGCGCGAGGGCGATTCATGGCAGCGGCCAGGGCGGATTCCGGCAGCTCCGACTCGATGGCGGTCAGGGGCTCCCCGGCGAACAATTGACGGTCCTTGCCGGCGTCGGCCTGGGCACGGGTGGTCAACTCAGCCTGGGCTTCGGCGATGCGCGCCTGGGTCTTGCGCAGCTCCGCCTCGAGGGCCGGGTTCGGCCTGCTCGGGGCCGCTGCCGGCATCGGGTAGTCCAGCGCCGCGGTCAGCTCGACACCGCCGGCGACACGGCGGTTACCGATGATGGCGGCATCCGCGCCCAGTTCATCACGCACCAGCTTCATGGCTTGACGCATATCGGCGGCGAAGAAACGTTTGACCTGCATGGCCGTTGACCTCGGTTAGTTCTGCCCCACAGTCGCAACTATGGTGACCTGCTTGTTGTCCGGTATTTCCTGGTAGGCCAGTACGTGCATGGTTGGCACGGCGAGCCTTGCGAAGCGCGACATCATCGCCCGGATCGGCCCGGCCACCAGCAGGATCGCCTGCTTGCCGAGCATTTCCTGGCGCTGCGCCGCTTCCACCAGGGAACGTTGCAGCTTCTCGGCCATTCCGGGTTCGAGGAGAACGCCATCTTCCGAACCTTGTCCGGCCTTCTGCAGGCTATTCAGCAATATCTGTTCCAACCTGGGTTCCAGAGTGATCACAGGCAGCTCCGGCTCTAGTCCCACAATGCTTTGCACGATTGCGCGAGCCAGCGAGACACGGACCGCCGCGACCAGCGCGGCGGGATCTTGACTCTTCGGCGCGATGTTAGCGATGGCTTCGGCGATGGTGCGGATGTCACGCACTGGCACCTGCTCTTGCAGCAGGGCCTGGAGCACCTTGAGCAGGGTCGACAGCGACACCATGCCCGGTACCAGCTCTTCGGCCAGGCGTGGCGAGCTCTTGGCCAGGTTCTGCATCAGTTGCTGGACTTCTTCATGGCCGAGCAACTCGTGGGCGTGCTTGTGCAGCACCTGATTCAGGTGAGTGGCAACCACGGTGCCGGCATCGACCACGGTGTAGCCGAGCGACTGCGCCTGATCACGTTGGCTGGCGTCGATCCACACCGCCTCCAGGCCGAACGCCGGATCCTTGGCGGCGACGCCATTGAGGGTGCCGAACACCTGGCCGGGGTTGATCGCCAGTTCGCGGTCCGGATAGACCTCCGCCTCGGCCACGCTGACGCCCATCAGCGTCAAGCGATAGGCGTTGGGCAGCAGGTCGAGGTTGTCGCGAATATGCACCGAGGGCATCAGGAAGCCCATCTCCTGGGACAGCTTCTTGCGTACGCCCTTGATCCGCGCCAACAACTGGCCGCCCTGGTTACGGTCTACCAGCGGAATCAGGCGGTAGCCCACTTCCAGACCCACGAGATCCACCGGGGTCACGTCGTCCCAGCCGAGCTCCTTGGTTTCCTGTGCACGTTGAGCCGGCAGCAATTCCTGCTGACGCTGCTCCTCCTGCACCGCCTGCTCCTTGACCTGCTTCTGCCGATGCCAGATCCACCAGGCACCACCGGCAGCTACGAGGCCCAGGCCGATGAAGGAGACATGCGGCATGCCCGGCACCAGGCCCATGGCGATGAGGATGGTGGCGGACACGGCCAGCGCCTTGGGCGAGGCGAACATCTGGCGATTGACCTGCTGCCCCATGTCTTCGGACGAGGACACGCGGGTCACCATGATGGCCGCCGCAGTGGACAGCAGCAGCGACGGAATCTGCGCCACCAGGCCGTCGCCGATGGTCAGCAGCGAGTAGATGCGGCCGGCGTCGCTGAAGCTCAGGCCATGCTGCAGCATGCCGATGGCCATGCCGCCAATGAGGTTGATGAAGAGGATCAGCAGGCCGGCGATGGCGTCGCCGCGCACGAACTTGCTCGCACCGTCCATGGAGCCGTAGAAGTCGGCTTCCTGGGAAACTTCGGAGCGGCGCTTCTTGGCTTCAGCCTGGTCGATGAGGCCGGCGTTGAGATCGGCGTCGATGGCCATCTGCTTGCCGGGCATGGCGTCCAGGGTGAAACGCGCGCTCACTTCGGAGATACGTCCGGCACCCTTGGTGACCACCACGAAGTTGATGATCATCAGGATCGCGAAGACCACGGCACCGACCACGTAGTTGCCGCCCACCACCACGTCGCCGAAGGCCTGGATCACCTTGCCCGCGGCATCGTGACCGTCCTGGCCGTGAAGCAGCACCACGCGGGTGGATGCGACGTTCAGCGCCAGGCGCAACAAGGTCGCTACCAGCAGGATGGTGGGGAAGACGGCGAAGTCCAGCGGGCGCAAGGCGTACACGGACACCAGCAGGACAACGATGGACAGGGCGATGTTGAAGGTGAAGAAGACGTCCAGCAGGAACGGCGGCACCGGCAGGGTCATCATGCCCAGCATCACCAGCACCAGCAGCGGCACCCCGAGGTTGCCACGGCCCATGCCGATCAGGTTACTGCGGACATTGCCGATCAGTTGCGTACGATCCACTGCTACTCCCCTACCCCTTTCGCGAAGCATCGCTCCGCACATCCAATCTTTTGACGCCAGACGGCGTCTCGATCCCCTTTGTGCAAGAAGCTTTCCAACTTCGTTAAGGGGTTGATCGAAAAGGATTAATTCGGGGAATGGCCTGTAGGGGCGAATCCGTCCGTTGCAAAAGGCCGATCTCTTTAGCTAGGTCTGGACCGTAGGGTGCGCTGTGCGCACCGACTTCAGGCCCAGCCTCGGCATCAGGCCCAAACCGCTGGTGCGCACGGCGCACCCTACCCAATCGGCCTCATCCTGCTAGCCCGAGCATTCGAATCGTCACAGGCAGAGCCGATGACTCATGACCACGTCCTCAGGACGTGGTTTCCCAAGTTCAAATGAATTCGCCCCCCCCCCACAGAGAAGCATCGCCCGTGCGGTGAATCACTCGTCGCGCCGCAAATCCGGCGGAATGGGCAGGTTGCTCAACGGCGCCGGGCGTTTGCCGCGGCCGGCGCGGAACTGCTTGAGCTGATAGACGTAGGCGAGGACCTGGGCAACCGCCAGGTAGAGGCCGGCCGGGATTTCCTGGTCCAGCTCGGTGGAGTAGTACACCGCCCGCGCCAGTGCCGGGGATTCCAGCACGGTGATCTGGCTCTCCTGGGCGATCTCGCGGATCTTCAGTGCGGTGAAGTCATTACCCTTGGCCAGCAGCATCGGCGCGCCGCCCTTTTCGGCGTCGTACTTGAGCGCCACGGCAAAGTGGGTCGGGTTGGTGATGACCACGTCGGCCTGGGGCACGGCCGCCATCATGCGCCGCTCGGCCATTTCGCGCTGGAGTCGGCGGATTCGCGACTTGACCTCGGGCTTGCCCTCGGAGTCCTTGTACTCGTCGCGCACTTCCTGCTTGGTCATCATCAGCTTCTGCTTGTTGTCCCAGAGCTGGAAAGGCACGTCCACGGCGGCGATGAGGATCAGGCCACAGGCGAGCCAGACCGCGCTCCAACCCACCACCTGGACGCTGTGCAGGATGGCCATGTCCAGCGGCTCATGGGCGATGGCGAGAAGATCGTCACGGTCGGAATTGAGCACCGCGAGCGCCACCAGCAGGATGAGCGCGAACTTGGCCAGCGCCTTGAGCAACTCCGCCAACGCGTGCAGCGAGAACATCCGTTTGAGCCCGGAAAGCGGATTCATGCGGCTGAACTTGGGCATCAGCGATTCGGTCGAGAACAGCCAGCCACCCAGGGAAATCGGGCCGACAATGGAAACGACCAGCAGGGTGATCAGCAAGGGCAACACGGCGTCCAGCGCCATCTTGCCCGAGGTGAGCAGGAACAACCCCATGCTGCGCTCATCCATCAGCACGGCGCGCGGCAGGTCGAAGTTGCTGTGCATCAGCTTCATCAGCATGTCGGCCATGCCGCCACCGGTTGCGAGGAGGCCACCCGCGCCAGCCAGGGTCACGGCCAGGGTATTGAGCTCCCGGGAACGGGCGATCTGGCCCTTGTCGCGGGCTTCCTGCAACCGTTTACTTGTGGGTTCTTCGCTCTTATCGGCCCCACTCTCACTCTCTGCCACGGAAAACTACCTGCGTTGCCAATACTGCGTTGAAGACGGCCTCAAAAATGCTCATTTACAGTCGTAAACTCCGCTTTTTTCGGCCGTCCTACTCGTTTCACTCGCCCTGCGGGCCAGCCTTCGGCTGTTACTTCGCTTCGCTGCGTTTCGCCTTGTCTTGGCTGCCTCGCCTACGTTTTCCAGCAGGACAAGCGCCATTAGATGAAGTGTTCATCGCGCCCTCGCCAGCTCACGCATGAGCTGCAGTGCGTCGCCGGCCAGTACCTGGTACTGGCTGAGGATGTCGGCCATGCCGATCCAGACGATCACCAGGCCCAGCGCCAGCGTCAGCGGGAAGCCGATGGAGAAGATGTTCAGCTGCGGCGCTGCACGGGTCATCACGCCAAATGCCAGGTTGACCACCAGCAACGCGGTGATCGCCGGCAGCGACAGCAGCAAGCCAGCGCCCATCACCCAGCCAAGCTTGCCGGCGACTTCCCAATGATGGTTGGTCAGCAACCCGCCCCCCACCGGTAGGGTGACGAAGCTTTCGGCAAGAATCTCGAACACCACCAGATGGCCGTTCATGGAGAGGAACAGCAGGGTCACCAGCATCAGGTAGAACTGGCCAAGCACCGGTACCGAAACGCCATTGGTGGGGTCGACCATGGAGGCGAAACCCAGGCCCATCTGCATCGAGATGATCTGCCCCGCCACCACGAAGGCGTGGAAAAACAGTTGCAGCACGAAACCGAGCAAGGCTCCGATCAGGATTTGCTCGCCAATCAGAAGGATGTTGCCGAGGTTGATCGCGTCCACCTGCGGCATGGGCGGCAAGGTCGGCACCAGTACTACGGCGATCGCCAGCGCCAGGTACAGGCGAACCCGCGTCGGCACGAGCTGGGTGCCGATGATCGGCATGGTCATCAGCAGCGCGGCAATGCGGAACAGTGGCAGCACGAAGCTGCCGACCCAGCCGCCGATCTGTGCGTCGCTGAGTTCGAGCATGGTCAGCCGATCAGCATCGGGATGTTCTGATAGAGCGTCTGGATGTACTCCATCAGTTGGCGAGTGAGCCAGGGGCCGGCCCAGATCAGGGTGAGCAGCATCACCAGCAGGCGCGGCAGGAAGCTCAGCGTCTGTTCGTTGATCTGCGTAGCGGCCTGGAACATGGCGACGATCAGGCCGACCACCAGGCTCGGCACCACCAGGATGGCGACGATCAGGCAGGTCAGCCAGAGCGCCTCGCGGAACAGGTCGACTGCAACTTCCGGAGTCATCGCAACTCTCCTAGACGCCGCCGAAACTGCCGGCAAGGGTGCCGATGATCAATGCCCAGCCATCCACCAGGACGAAGAGCATGATCTTGAACGGCAGGGAGATGATCAGGGGCGAGAGCATCATCATGCCCATCGCCATCAGCACGCTGGCCACCACCAGGTCGATGATCAGGAACGGGATGAAGATCATGAAGCCGATCTGGAATGCGGTCTTCAGCTCGGAGGTGACGAAGGCCGGCACCAGGATGGTCAGCGGCGCGGCATCCGGGCTGGGGATGTCGGTGCGCTTGGACAGCCGCATGAACAGGTCGAGGTCGCTGGCGCGGGTCTGCGCCAGCATGAAGTTCTTGATCGGCACTTCGGCCTTGGCGATCGCATCCTGGGCCGTCATCTGCTCGTTGAGATAGGGCTGCAGCGCCTCGCGATTCACCTGGTCGAACACCGGCGCCATGATGAACATCGTCAGGAACAAGGCCAGGCCAATGAGGATCTGGTTCGACGGCGTCTGCTGCAAACCCAGCGCCTGGCGCAGGATGGAGAAGACGATGATGATCCGGGTGAAGCTGGTCATCAGCATGACGAACGCCGGGATGAAGCTCAGCGCCGTCATGATCAGCAGGATCTGCAGGCTTACCGAGTATTCCTGCTGTCCTTCGGGGTTGGTGGACAGGGTGATGGCGGGAACCGACAGCGGATTGTCGGCGCCAAGCGCCAGGGGCGCGGCCAATACCAGCAGCAGCGCGATGAGGAGGCGGGGCATCAGTGCTTGTCCTTGCCGAGCAGTTCCATCAGTCGTTGGGCGAATTCCGGGCTGGCGGTCTGGCCGTCAGCCTGTTGCACGGGCTCTTTCAGCACATGCAGCGGCGTGATGCGGCCGGCGCTGATGCCGAGCAGGATCTGCTCACCGCCCACTTGGACCAGCACCAGTCGGTCACGCGGGCCGAGGGCCTGACTGGCCACCAGCTTGATCACCTGGCCGCTTCGTGGACCCAGCTGCTGCACCCGGCGCAGCAGCCAGGCGAGCACAAAGATCAGCCCCACCACCAGCAACAGGCCAATGGCCAGTTGCCCCAGCTGCGCAGCCATGCCGCTGCCAGCCTGGGCGGCCGCTGCAGCGGGAGGTGGCGTGGTTACCGCGGTTTCAGCGGCGAAGCCGCCGAGGGGCAGCAGAAACAGCCCGGCAAGAAGAAAACGGCGCATGGTCTCAGCGCAGCTTCTTGATGCGTTCGCTCGGGCTGATCACATCGGTCAGCCGGATACCGAACTTCTCGTTGACCACCACCACTTCGCCATGGGCGATCAGCGTGCCGTTGACCAGCACGTCCAGCGGTTCGCCGGCCAGGCGGTCAAGCTCGATCACCGAGCCCTGATTGAGCTGCAGCAGGTTGCGGATGGTGATGTCGGTATTGCCCACTTCCATGGAAATGGACACCGGGATATCCAGGATCACATCCAGGTTCGGGCCGTCGAGAGTGACCGGACCGCTGGCCTTGGGTACGCTGCCGAACTCTTCCATGGGCGCGCGTGGAGAACTGGGGGCGGAGGAGCCCTGGTTCATCAGCGCATCGATATCGTCCTGGGAAGCGTCACCGGCCTCGGCCAGTGCCGCAGCCCACTCATCGGCCAGGGCCTGTTCTTCTGGGGTGGTGTCCATATCGTTTGCCATCGCTTGACCTCGGCTGGCTCTGAATTCGTGGGAAACGCGCAATCAGCGCTGGCGTTCGATCGGTTCGAGGATCTGCAGGGACAGGTTGCCCTTGTGCGACCCCAGCTTGGCCTTGAAGGCCGGCACGCCATTGGCGCGCATGATCATGTGCTCGGGCATCTCCACCGGGATCACATCGCCCGGCTGCATGTGCAGGATGTCCCGCAATTTGAGCTGGCGGCGCACCACGGTGGCGGCCACCGGTACGCTGACGTCGAGAATGTCCTCGCGCAGTGCCTTGATCCAGCGTTCGTCCTGGTCGTCGACATCGGACTGGAAGCCGGCGTCGAGCATCTCGCGGATCGGCTCGATCATCGAATAGGGCATGGTGATGTGCAGGTCCCCACCACCGCCATCCAGTTCGATGTGGAAGGTGGATACGACCACCACTTCACTGGGGCTGACGATGTTGGCCAGAGCCGGGTTCACTTCGGAGTTGATGTACTCGAAGTTCACGTCCATCACCGCATGCCAGGCCTCGGCCAGGTCGACGAAGGCCTGGTCCAGGACCATGCGCACGACACGCAGTTCGGTAGGCGTGAACTCGCGACCCTCGATCTTGGCGTGACGGCCGTCGCCACCGAAGAAGTTGTCCACCAGCTTGAACACCAGTTTGGCGTCGAGGATGAACAGCGAGGTGCCGCGCAGTGGCTTCATCTTCACCAGGTTGAGGCTGGTGGGCACATAGAGCGAATGCACGTACTCGCCGAACTTCATCACCTGCACGCCGCCGACCGCCACGTCGGCGGAGCGACGCAGGAGGTTGAACATGCTGATGCGGGTATAGCGGGCGAAGCGCTCGTTGATCATTTCCAGGGTCGGCATGCGCCCCCGGACGATGCGGTCCTGGCTGGTCAGGTCATAGCTTTTGACACTGGTAGGGTCCGCGTCGGTTTCGGTTTCAACCAGGCCATCGTCGACGCCGTGCAGCAGCGCGTCGATTTCATCCTGGGACAGCAGGTCTTGAACGGCCATGGTTGTACCTTGCCTACTGCAGTACGAAGTTGGTGAAGAGCACTTGCTCGACGGTTATCGCCCCGGTTTCCTGCTTGGCCAGCTCCTGCACGGCAGCGGTGGCTTGCTGACGCAGCATTTCCTTGCCCACGGGCGTAACCAGGCTGTCGAAGCTCTGGCTGGAGAACAGCATGACCAGCTTGTTGCGCAGCACCGGCATGTGCACCTTGAGCGCATCCACCTGGGCCTGGTCACGGGCCATGAGCGCAACGCTCACCTGCATGTAGCGCTGGCGACCGTTCTGGCTGAAGTTGACCACGAAGGCTGGAGCGAGGTCCTGGTAGATGGCGGGCTGTTTGGTGGGTGCTTCCGCGGCGGCTTGTTCCTTGGTCGGCTCGGCGGACTTGTCGCCGCGACTGAGGAAGAACCAGGTAGCGCCGACCGACAGGCCGATCGCCAGCAACAACGCCACGACGCCCAGGATGATGAGCTTCAGCTTGCTCTTGCCGCCTGCCACAGCGCCCTCTGCCGGGGCCTTCGCTTCTTTCTTCGCCATGCCAATAATCCGTCGCCGAGCGGGGAAAACCCGCCTTTTCCTGGGGAGTGAGCAAGTGTTATGCCAGCTCGCCGGCCAACCGGCGGTTCAGGCAAATGCTTCAGGGCTGCGGATATACCAGTGTCGGGGGGCGACTGTCACGAGGGGTTGGCGGAAATCTTGGCGCGAGTGGAACGCCCTCTCCCCCGCCCCCTCTCCGCTTCAGGGAGAGGGGGCGGGGGAGAGGGAAGCGAAGTCAGACGTAGAAATCCACCAACCCGCGCCCCGCGCCGGAACTGGTTGGACGGATCTCGCTGTGGCTCACGCTGATCTCCTCGTCGCGGCCACCGCCAAAGCCACGCCCGCCGCCGGAGCGCCGCTCACCGTCGCCACCTTGCCCCTGCCAACCGCGGTTGAGCGACTGGTCGGACACGTTTACGTCGGGCTGGCTCATGCCCTGCTGGGCGAACATGTCGCGCAGGCGGTGCATCTGCCCTTCCAGCGCATCGCGAACGTTGGCGTTGGCGCTGGCGAAGGTCACCTGGGTTTGATCCGGGGTCATGTGAACCCGGACCTCGAGTCTTCCCAGTTCCTGGGGATCGAGCTGAATTTCCGCGGACTTGAGGTTCTGGCTCGACAACCACATCACCCGGTCCACGACCGCCTCACTCCAGCCACCCTGCTGCATGGCAACCGGCTGTCCAGGGACCAGTGCCGGCGCACGCTGGGCCTGGGCAGTCTGCTGGCTGACGGCCTGGCTCAGCGCGTTGAGACGGCTGGCCAGTAGTTCGTTGCGCACTTCACCTTTGTTTTCGCCAAGGCCTTCCGTCAGCTCCACCGAGAGATCAGTGGAAGACAGCGCCTTGTCCAGTTTGCCCTCACCCGCCTCAAGCGGCTTGTCGGCGAAGGCGGCCAGGGCATCGGCGAAGTCCTGGTCGGCGGTGGGTGCGGCCTGCGCCGCCTGGGTGGCGGCACTCTGCGCTTGCTGGGCGGCCTGGGCGCTCTGCTCCAGCGCCATCTTCACCGCTGGCACGCCGTTGAGCTGGTCAAGGTCTGGATCAAGACTGGCTTCGCTCAGGGTCGCCGGGGCACTGCTGGTCACCTGAGCCGTCACAGCCGGCAGCGCTTCAGCGGCGCCATCTGCCTCCACCGGCACGGCATCAGCCGGCAGTTGGCCGGTCATCGCCAAGAGCAGCATCGGGTCCATTGCCGACTCGTCCGCTTTCTCCTGGGATTCACCGCCTTCCTCGGCCGGCAACGGCTTGCCGCTATCGGCAACGGCAGGCGGGCTGGCGGCAGGATCTGCCGCCGGCTGGTCCTGGTTTGCCGCCTCGTCCGCCTTGTCCCTGGCCTGTTTCGCAGCCGCCTCGCTGCGCTCCGCAGCCTTGGCCTGACGCTCTTTCGCGTACATCTGGGCGAAGCTGGGAGCCTCGCCCTTGTTGGTTTCCGCCGGTTTTTCCGGGGCTTTTGCGGCCGGTGCTTTCGGCTTCACTTCAGGCCGGGCCTGAAGAAGCAGATCGGGGGCAACGGGCATGGGCACTCTCCGCTCGGGTTGGTTCGTGCCAGTGGGAGTGCAAGGGATGGGCCAACATGGGCAGCGAGCGTAAGCCGTGATCAGTGCGGCAGGCCGCGACGTGCTTCCTGCAGCAGATCACGGACGACGAGGAACTCCTGTTCAATCAGCAGGATGACGCCAGGTGCATCGGAAAGCTGGTCACGACGGGCCATGTCTTCCAGTTGCTTGCACAGGCCCGCCAGCTCGAGGGCCCCCATGTTGCTGCAGCTGCCCTTGAAGCTGTGGGCAGCCAGGCGCAGGGCCTGGCTATCGGCTGCTGCATGGGCCTGGCGGATCTGTCGCAGCCGCTCCGCCGAGTCAGCCAGAAAGGTATCCAGCAACACGGGGAACTCGTCCTCCATGACATCCCGCAGGGCGGACAGCACTGAATGGTCGAGATGGATATCGGACAACTCCGTCGCTCCCTTCACTGAACGTCAGAAAATTATGCCTTAACGGGCCAGCGGAATTCGACGCAGATGCCCTTGCCATCCTCGGCGGGCTCACAGCTCGCAGCGAGCTGCCTGATCAGCGTCAGGCCCCGACCACAGAGACCTTCCGTGAGTGGTTCACGCGCCAGGACAGAGCCCAGTTCGAAGCCCTGGCCGCTGTCCTCCACATGCACCAGCAACCGCCCTCCCCGGCCTTCCGGGACCAGCTGCAGATTGAAGCGCACGTAGCCGTCTTCCAGCGCGGCAAGGCGCTCGCTGCGCTCGCGGTAGTAGCGGGCGAAGCCTTCGGCATTGCGCTTGAGGGACGAATCCAGCCCCAGCACACCATGCTCCAGCGCATTGGAATAGAGCTCGGCCAGCACCGTGTAGAGCGCACCGCCCTGGTCGCGCAACCCCTGGACTTCCAGCAGAAGCTGCAGGAGGAACGGCAACGGATTGAAGCGCTTGAGTGTCTGGGCGCGAAACTCGAAGGATGCCGACCAGTCCAGCGGGCTGGCCTGGCCACTGTCGGTGAAGGCCAGTTTGGCGCGTTCGTTGGAGTCATCGAGCATGCGCACTTCGATCATGCTGACGTCGTCCTGGGCATGACCGCGGAAGGCGCTCAGCGCCAGTTGGATTTCGTCGAACAGGCGGTTGCCGTCGCCATTGGCATCGAAAACCTCGCGCAAGCGCTGGTCACCGAAGGTTTCGTCACTGTCATTGCGAGTTTCCAGCACGCCATCAGAGACCAGGAAGATGCGGTCGCCGGTTTCGATGGGGTAGGACTCGAAATGCGCATTGAAGCTGCCCTGGTCAAGCACCCCCAGCGGCAGGTGGCGCGACACCAGCGGCACCAGCTCGCCACTATCAGCGCGACGCAGGTAGCCCTCAGGAAGACCGCCATTCCACACCTCGACCAGACGCCGCTGGAAACTCAGGTTGAGGAAGGTGGCACAGCAGAACACGCCAACCGGCAGGATGCGTTTCAGCTTGGCATTCATCTCCCGCAGGATGTCCGCCATGGCATAACCCTTGGCGGTCATGCCGTAGAACACCTCGGCCAGGGGCATCGCGCCAATGGCCGCTGGCAGGCCATGGCCAGTGAAGTCGCCAAGCAGCACATGCATGCCGCCGGAGGGCTTGTAGGCCGCCAGCAGCAAGTCGCCATTGAAGAGCGCGTAGGGCGATTGCAGGTAGCGGATGTTCGGCGCGCTCAGGCAGCCCGAGTGCGCGACCTTGTCGAATACCGCCTTGGCCACCCGCTGTTCGGTGACCAGGTGCTCGTTGTGCCGGGCGATCAGGTCACGCTGCTGCAGTACCGTGTCCTGCAGGCGGCGCAGGCGGTCGAGCGCCTTGATCTTGGCTTCGAGGATGACGCGGTTGTAGGGCTTGGCGAGGAAGTCATCGCCGCCCGCCTCCAGGCAGCGCACCAATGCCTCGTTCTCGGTGAGGGAGGTGAGGAAGATGATCGGCACCAGCGCTTCGCCAGCCAGCTGCTTGATCCGGCGGGCGGCTTCGAAGCCATCCATCACCGGCATCAGGGCATCCATCAGTACCAGTTGCGGCTGCTCCTGCTGGAACAGCGCCACGGCCTCGCGGCCATTGGCGGCGGTCAGGGCGCGGTGGCCCTGGCGGCTGACAATGGTGGACAGCAGCAGCCTGTCCGCCGCGTTGTCCTCGGCTATCAGGATCGTCAGCGGCGACGGCATGGCAACGGGCCTCAGGCGATCTGGAACAGTTGTTCGAAGTTGGAAATGGCGAGGATCTTGCGGACGTCGGGGTTGCAGTTGGCAAGGCGGATCTGGGCACGCTCGCCACCGGCGTGGTCACGCAGCAGCAACAGCATGCCGAGGGCAGAGCTGTCGAGATAGGTGGTGCCCTTGAGATCCACGACGTAGCGCTTGGGGGTGAAATTGACGCGCTCGTAGGCGTCGCGGAATTCCTGGTGGGCGCCGAAATCGAAACGTCCCTGGATAGTGATGGTCAGCTCCTGCCCATCGTCGGAGGGCATCGAGGTGATGGCCATGCAAAGCTCCTTGTTCAAGTTCGGAATGGTGAAGATTTAGCACCCACCTTCAGGCACGGCAACTGGAAAGCGGCGAGCCGGGAGAATTTATGGTTCTGAGATGACGCGTTGAAGAATGCATTCGCTCGCCGGCGTAGGGTGTGCTGCGCGCACCGGGGCTCTGGCGACTACTCGTGACTGGCTCGGTCTGGACCGTAGGGTGCGCTGTGCGCACCGACTTCTGGATCAACTTCGACGCCAGGTCAAACCGCCGGTGCGCACGGCGCACCCTACTGGGGAAATCCAGGGCCGACCTCTTTAGCTTGGTCTGGACCGTAGGGTGCGCTGCGCGCACCGATTCCGGGATCAGCTTCGGCACCCCGTCAAAGCGCCGGTGCGCACGGCGCACCCTACCGGAAATGAATTCGCCCCTACAGGTCTCTGGCCGGCAAGCGCTGGGCCAGTTCGTCCAGCAGCTTCTGCTCGCGCTTGTCTTCGGCCGCACGGGCTTCGTCGAGGTAGCGCTGCACCAGCCTGCGCAGCCCCTCGAGGCGCGCGTAGCGCTGCTGCCAGGCGGCGCGGGCCTTGTCGAGGTTGTCGCGGTGCCATTTGACGCTCTGCAACTGCTGACCGATGGCGGACTCGAGCTGCGACAGGAAGCGCTGGTAGTTCATCAGCCATTGGCCGGAAACACCGCGCCGTCCTTCCTCGATCCATTGCTGCTGGTAGTCGGAGCGATAGCGCTCCAGCTCGCCCAGCTTCATTTCCGCCTGGGTGGCCTGAGCCTGGCAGCGACCGAGCATGCGCGCCGCCTCTCGCTCGGCGCGCGCGGCCATCTCGACCACCGGCGCCAGGCGCGCCGCACGATTTTGCGACATGCGCTATCAGCCCTGGATGCCCAGGGCGGCCGCAAGTCGCTGGGCGCTCTGGGGAAGGCTCTCGCTCTCGTCCAGGCCCTGGCGCAGGAAGGCGCTCATGGTCGGCTGGCGAGCGATGGCCAGATCGGTGTCGGGATCACCGCCAGCGACGTAGGCGCCGACGCTGATCAGGTCGCGGCTCTGCTGGTAGCGCGACCACAGCTGCTTGAAGCGCTGGGCCATCTTCATATGCTCCGGGCTGACCACCTGGGGCATGACCCGGCTGATGGACGCCTCGATATCGATGGCCGGGTAATGGCCCTCCTCGGCCAGGCGACGGGACAGCACGAAGTGGCCGTCGAGCACGCCGCGCGCGGAGTCCGCAATGGGGTCCTGCTGGTCGTCGCCTTCGGAAAGCACGGTGTAGAAGGCCGTGATGGAGCCGCCTCCCTGCTCCGCATTGCCGGCACGTTCCACCAGCTTCGGCAGCTTGGCGAACACCGACGGCGGGTAGCCCTTGGTGGCCGGCGGTTCGCCAATGGCCAGGGCTATCTCGCGCTGGGCCTGGGCGAAACGGGTCAGGGAATCCATTAACAGCAGAACGTTCTTGCCCTTGTCGCGGAAGTACTCGGCGATTCGGGTGCAGTACATGGCGGCCCGCAGGCGCATCAGCGGCGCATCGTCCGCCGGGGATGCCACCACCACGGAGCGTTTGAGGCCTTCCTCACCGAGGATATGCTCGATGAACTCCTTCACCTCGCGGCCCCGTTCGCCGATCAGGCCAACGACGATGATTTCCGCTTCGGTGAAGCGGGTCATCATGCCCAGCAGCACCGACTTACCCACGCCGGTACCGGCGAACAGGCCGAGCCGCTGGCCACGCCCGACGGTGAGCAACGAGTTGATGGAGCGAATGCCCACATCCAGCGGTTCGCTGATGGGGTGGCGCTTGAGTGGGTTGATGGTGGGGCCGTCCATCGGCACCCAGTCTTCGGCCTTCATGCCGCCCTTGCCGTCCAGGGCGCGACCGGCGCCATCCAGCACGCGGCCGAGCATGGACATCCCCATGGGCAGGCGGCCCGTATCCGGCAGCGGCACCACGCGAGCGCCCGGGGCAATGCCGGAGAGGCTGCCCACCGGCATCAGATAGATCTTGCTACCGGAAAAGCCCATCACTTCGGCTTCCACCTGTACCGGGTGGTAGCTGTCGTCGTTGATCACCAGGCAGCGGCTTCCCACCGGCGCGCGCAGCCCTTCGGCCTCCAGGGTGAGGCCCACCATGCGCAGCAGGCGGCCTTCCACCGTGGGTTGCGCGGGCAGATCGATGACGTCGTTATATCCCGCCAGTCGCTTGGCGAAGCTGGCGCGCTCAATACGCATGGTCGAGGCTGTCCGGCGAATCCAGGTCGACCACCAGATCGGCCGACGGCGGATGGACCTTCTGTTCGCGCTGCTGCTCGAAGAGCTGCTTCATGGCCTGGTTCAGGCGCGTCTCGATGCTGGCGTCGATGCGCGAATGCTCGGTCTCGACGCGGCAGCCGCCTGGCTCCAGCGATTCGTCTTCGAGAATGCGCCAGCTTTCTTCATGGCGCTCACGCAGGGCCTTCACCTGTTCGAAGTCCTGCGGGTTGATGTGAATGCGCACATTGTCGGCGCCCATGGGCAGCAGCTTCAGCGCTTCGCGCAGCACATGGCGGATCTGTCCGGAATCCATGAGCAGTTCGCGCTGGATCACCTGGCGGGTGATCAGGCTGGTGAGGTGAACCAGGGATTCCTCGATCTGCCGGTCCTGCTCGGCGATCGGGTCCAGCAACTGGGCCATCAGCGTGTCGAGCTGGGCCAGGCGGGCATTCACGGCAGCCTCGGCTTCCTGGCGGGCCTTGAGCTGGCCGGCGTGGAAACCGTCGCGCTCGCCGGTGCCGAAGCCTTCGTTGTAGGCGTCCTGGCGGATGGCCTCGAGTTCGTCCAGCGTCAGCGGCTTGACCTCCTCGACCGGCACGTCCTCGATCTGCGGTTCAGGCTCGGGCGCAGGTACCTCTGCGGTAACCGGCTCTTCCGGCTCGGCCGGTTGCGGGGCGTCCGGGTCGAAACTAGGCAGCGACCAGCGATCGAAGACGTTGACGTCCTTGGCGCGGATCAGTTCGCTTGCCGAATCCTTGTTGGCCATGGGCGCCTCAGATCATTTCTTCGCCGCCCTTGCCGCCGAGGACGATTTCCCCGGCTTCGGCCATACGGCGGGCGATGGTGAGGATTTCCTTCTGCGCCGACTCGACGTCGCTGACACGCACCGGCCCCTTGGCTTCCAGGTCGTCGCGCAGCAGTTCGGCCGCGCGCTTGGACATGTTCTTGAAGACCTTCTCCTTGATCGCCTCGTCCGAGCCCTTGAGGGCCAGCACCAGCACGTCGGAGGACACTTCGCGCAACAGCGCCTGGATGCCGCGGTCGTCGACATCGGCCAGGTTGTCGAAGACGAACATGAGGTCTTCGATCTGGGTCGAGAGGTCTTCGTCCACTTCGCGGATGGAGTCCATCAGCTGGCCTTCGACCGAGCTGTCGAGGAAGTTCATGATGTCCGCCGCGCGCTTCACCCCGCCCATGGCGGTGCGGGTGGTGCTGGCATTGCCGGCGAACTGCTTCTCGAGAATCAGATTGAGTTCCTTGAGCGCGGACGGTTGCACGGTGTTGAGCGACGAAACGCGCAGGACGATGTCCAGGCGAACCTTGTGATCGAAGTGGCTGAGCACTTCGGCCGCCTGGTCCGGGTCCAGGTAAGCGACCACGATGGCCTGGATCTGCGGGTGCTCGTAGCGGATGACGTCGGCCACGGCACGCGGCTCCATCCATTTCAGGCTGTCCAGGCCGCTGGTGCTGCCGCCCAGCAGGATGCGGTCGATCAGGTTGTTGGCCTTGTCCTCGCCCAGGGCCTGGGTGAGCATCTTGCGGATATAGCCATCGGCGCCGACGCCCAGGCTGGTCTGGTCGCCGACGATCTCGACGAACTCGCTCATCACCTGCTCCACCTGCTCGCGGTGGATGTTGCGCATCTGCGCCATGGCGACGCCGACTCGCTGCACTTCCTTCGGCCCCATGTGACGGAGCACCTGGGCGGCATCGGTCTCGCCCAGGGACAGCAGCAGAATGGCGGCCTTGTCGACCTTGTTCAGCTTGGCGGGCGCGCGGGTATCACTCATCGGCGTTGATCCACTCTTTGACTACCAGGGCCACACGGCCAGGATCTTCGGCCACCAGGCTCTTGATGGCGTTGAGCTGCGCATCATACCCGTCGCTCGGGCTCGGCAGCAGGATGCTTTGCGGTCCACCCAGGCTGACGCGGTCATCCGACAGCTCGCCGGACAGCCCCATCTCACCGAGGTCGGCGTCGCCGCCGCGACCACCTTCGAGTTCCCTGGATTTGCTGGTTCCACTGATGTTGTTCAGCACCGGACGCAACACGCCGAACACCAGCACCAGGATGAAGAGCACACCGAGCACCTGTTTCACCACATCCCAGAACCAGGGTTGGGTGTAGAAGGGAATCTCGATGACTTCTTCGCCGTTGTCGTTCATGAAGGCGGTGTTGATCACGCTGACGCTATCGCCACGGCTGGCGTCGTAGCCGACCGAGTCCTGCACCAGGCGGGTGAAGCGGGCAATCTCGTCGGCGGTCCACGGCACTCGCGTGGTTTCACCGGTCGTCGCGTCGACCTTCACCTGATCGTCCAGCACCACTGCGACGGAAAGCCGGCGCAGGCGGCCCTGCTGCTGCTTGGTGTAGCTGATGGAACGGTCCAGCTCGAAGTTGCGGGTGGTCTGGTCGCGCTTGTCGGTCGGGTACGGTGCGAGCATCGGCTTGCCGGTGGCCGGGTCGATGATCTGCTGGCCGTTGTCATCCAGCAGCGGCTGCCCCGGCTGTACGCCGGCCGGTGCGGTACTGGTGGCCTGCTGAGGTGCGGCACCCGGTGCCGGCGGCTGGTTGGACAGTGCCCCCGGCACGCCTTGCGGACCGCCGTTGTTCTGGCGCTCCTCGGCGAGCTTCTGCTCGCTGCGCAGGGCCGGCTGATCCGGGTTGTACATTTCGGAGGTGGATTCCACCGCGCTGAAGTCCACGTCCGCAGACACTTCCGCCTTGTAGCGGCCGTTACCCAACACCGGCTGCAGGATGCTGTGCACACGCTGGGTATAGAGGGTTTCCATGCGGCGGGTGTAGTCGAACTGCTTGCCAGCCATGGTCAGCTCGGACAGTTCCTGCTGGTCGGACAGCAGATTGCCTTTCTGGTCGACGACGGTGACTTGGGATTTCTCCAACTCCGGCACGCTGGTCGCCACCAAGTTGACGATCGCCATCACCTGGCTCGGCTCCAGGGAGCGCCCCGGATAGAGTTCGACCAGTACCGAAGCGGTCGGCTTGCGCTCGTCGCGGACGAACACCGAACTCTTCGGAATGGCCAGGTGCACACGCGCACCCTTGACGTTGTTCAGACTGGAAATGGTGCGCGCCAGCTCGCCTTCCAGGCCCCGGCGGTAGCGGGTGGCCTCCATGAACTGGCTGGTACCCAGCCCCTGTTCCTTGTCGAGGATCTCGAAGCCGACGGTGTTGTCGCTCGGCGCGACGCCGGCAGCAGCCAGCTTCATACGGGCACGGGCCAGGTCGTCGGACTTGACCAGCAGGGCGCCGGAGTTGGGCTCGATCTTGTATGGGATATCGGCCGCGCCCAGGGCTTCCACCACCTGGTTGGCGTCCATCCCGGACAGGCTGCCGTACAGCGGGCGGTAGTCCGGCTGCTGCGACCAGAGAACCACGGCGAAGCCGATGGCGACACTGGCGGCCAGGCCGACCAGGAGGCCGACCTGACGCAGCATGCTCATCTGCGAGAGGTTATCCAGGAAGGACAGGCCGAACAGCGGCTTCTTCTCTCCCTGTGCATCCGGCGCATCTGCCTTGGCGGGAACCTTTGCAACAGCGGCTTCAGCCATTTCTCAATCCGTCCTCAAACCGGCATCTGCATGATGTCTTGGTAGGCCTGGACCAGCTTGTTACGCACCTGGGTCATGGCCTCGAAGGAAACGCTGGCTTTCTGCGAAGCGATCATCACGTCGGTGAGGTCGACGCCCTTCTGCCCGACCTCGAATGCGGTGGCCATGTCAGTGGAAACTTTCTGGGTTTCCGCAACCTTGTTGACCGCCTTGCCAAGCATGTCGGCGAAGCTCGGCACACTGGCCTCGGGAGCTGCCACAGGGGCAGGTTTGGCACGGGCCATTGCATCCATCTGCATGGCTCGCATTTCCAACATCAGGCGATTGAATTCAACACCCTGGCTCATCTCATTCCTCCAACTGCCGCGTTTTTTTGACGCTACGCGGTCCGATGAAGGGGTATCTGCAACAAGGGTGCCAAAAGCTCAGGAAAGGGGTTTTGCGAGGAGATATGAACTTGTAGGAGCGAGCTCTGCTCGCGAAATATCGCGCGCGGACTGTTCGCGAGCAGAGCTCGCTCCTACAAAAAAGCTTCAGCTTCAGCTGGCGTAGAGGTACGCCTCGACATCCATTCCGGCATCGCGCATCTGCGCCAGCTTGTAGCGCAGGGTGCGAGGGCTGATGCCAAGGCGCTCGGCGGCCTCCTTGCGACGGCCACGTTCAGAACGCAGGGTATCGATGATCATCTGGAACTCGTGGCGGCGCAGGTCATCACCCAGCGCGCTTGGCGCCTCGGCCGGCATGGCGGCTACCGGCAGCGCAACCACGGGCGCGGAAAGCGGCACGGATGCCAGCGTCGACACGGCCGGGGCGATGGCCATGCCGATGGGAGCAGTCAGGCACAGGTCGTGGGGCTGAATAGTCCCGCCCTGCTGCAGGATCAGCGCGCGCTGCACGGCGTTGTCCAGTTCACGTACGTTGCCCGGCCAGCCATGGGCCAGCAGCGCTCCATGGGCTTCGGCGGAGAAGCGCACGGCGGCGTGATTCATTTTTTTGACGTGCTTGGCGAGCAGGCGCTCGGCCAGTGGCAGGATGTCCGCCGGACGCTCCCGCAACGGGCGCCAGGCCAGCGGGAAAACCGAAAGGCGGTAATAGAGGTCTTCACGGAAGCGCCCCGCCGCCACTTCACCGGCGAGGTCACGGTTGGTGGTGGCCAGCACGCGGATATCCAGGCTGATCGGCCGGCGCGCGCCAACCCTTTCCACTTCGCGTTCCTGCAACACCCGCAGCAGCTTGGCCTGCAGGCCCAGGGGCATTTCGGAAATCTCGTCGAGCAGGATGGTGCCACCGTCGGCCATCTCAAACTTGCCAGGTGCACTGGCGATAGCTCCGGTGAAGGCACCCTTCTCGTGACCAAAGAGAGTGGCTTCGAGCATGTTGTCCGGAATCGCCGCACAGTTGATGGCGATGAAGGGACCGGTGGCGCGGGTCGACTGCTGGTGAATGTACTGCGCCAGCACCTCCTTGCCGGTGCCGGACTCGCCGGAAATGAGGACGGTCGAATCACTGCGCGCCACGCGCGCGGCCAGCTCCAGCAACTGACGGCTGGCGGGCTCCAGGGCTACCGGGCCATCACGGGTGACCTGAGTCACGCGGCCAAGGGCATGACGCGCCACGAGGTCCAGCAGCGTGTTGGGTTCGAACGGTTTCACCAGGTAATCGGCGGCGCCCTGACGCATGGCGTCCACTGCCCGCTCCACTGCGCCGAATGCGGTCATCAGCAGCACCGGAAGCTGCGGGAAACGCTGACGAACGATGGCGAGCAACTGGTGACCGTCCATGCCGGGCATGTTGACGTCGCTCACCATCAGGCCGAAGGACTCTTCGCCCAGTGCTACCAGCGCGGTTTCGGCGCAGTCCACGGCACGGAAGTCGTAGCCACCGATCAGCAGGGTGTCCGCCAGGGCCTCGCGCAGGGCGCGGTCATCTTCGACCAGCAGAATTTTGGCAGTCATCGTCCTTTACTCCTGTGTAACCGACTGCGCCGCGGGAATCAGCGGCAGGACCAGGGTGGCGCAAGTGCCGCGACCGGGCCGCGAGCGCAGTTTCAGCTCGCCCTGGTGGGCACGCGCCACCGCCTTGACCACGGCCAGCCCGAGGCCGGTGCCGGTGGTCTTGGTGGTGAAGAAGGGTTCCCCGAGGCGCGCCAGGGTCGTGGCGTCGATGCCTGGGCCGTTGTCACTGATGGACAGGCGCAGATCGCCGCCACGGCGATAGAGATGCACCTTCAGACGCAGGTCGCGACCCGCAGCCTGGTTGGCGTTCTCGATCAAATTGAGCATCGCGCCTACAAGGGTGTCGCGATTGCACAGCACTTCGCCGCCGGTGAGGTCGCACTGCCAGCGCACCTCCTTGCCTTCCACATGGGATTCAGCCGAGGCGCGCAAGGCGGAAAACACGGCAGAAGGCGTCAGTCGGTCCGGCAATGGCAACTCGCCGCGCGCGAACACCAGCATGTCGCGGACCTGGTGCTCCAGCTCGTGCAGGCGTTCCTTGAGGCGCCCGGCGAAGCGTTGCTGCTGGTCCGTCGGCAAGACCTGCTGGGTCAGGTGACTGGCATAGAGCAAGGCCGCGGAAAGGGGCGTGCGAATCTGGTGGGCCAGGGAGGCGACCATGCGCCCCAGGGCGGAAAGGCGTTCATGGCGGGACAGCTGGTCCTGCAGACGACGGGTTTCCGTCAGGTCCGTGAGCAGCACCAACTGGCCGGGTTCGGCATTCAGGGAGCGAGTGGCGATGGAAACACGGCGGCCATCCTTGAGGGAGATTTCATGGCCATCGTCTTCACGGGGGGCAAAATTGCGGGCGATCACTTCGCGCCAGAGCATCCCCACCAAAGGCTGGCCAAGGAGATTGCGCGCCACGGGATTGGCTTCACGCACCACGCCCTGTCCATCGATCACGATGACGCCACCCGGCAGCAAGTCGAGCAGGCTCTGCAGGCGGTTCGCCAGGCGTTCCTTTTCCGCCAGCTCCTGCATGCGCTGGGCACTGACCAGGGCCAGTTGGCCCTTCAGCTCGGTGACGCGCGCCTCCAGCATGCTGTAAGACTCGCTGAGCTGGGTCGACATCTGATTGAACAGCGCGAACGCCTGTTCGAGACCAGCGCGACTGGACTGTTCAGCGGGGGCGTTTTCCGGATTCTGTGCGGGGGGTACTGCGTGGCTCATTGCTCGTCTCTCGCTCCATCGACCGTCAGCAGACGGTCGGTCGAGGGAGAGGTAGCAATACTCGTGCCTAAAATTTAGCCCTTTAAAAACAAGGACTTGGGAAAATCGGAATTATTCTTCCGCCAATTCCTCGTCGCGGCGGCTCATGCCGTACTTGCGCATCTTCTCCACCAGGGTGGTGCGGCGGATACGCAGGCGCTCGGCGGCGCGGGCCACTACGCCGGACGCATCGTCCAGCGCCTGCTGGATCAGCCCCTGCTCCAGGTTGCCGAGGTAGTCCTTGAGATCCAGGCCTTCCGGCGGCAGCAGCGCCGGCGAAGCGACGCCGGGCAGGCCGGCGCCGATGGCCGAACGCTCTTCGATTTCCTCGCGCAGGCTGGCCTTGAGCTGCTCGTCCTCGTCATCCACATGGCGGAACTTCTTCGGCAGTTCGCTGACGCCGATGACGCCGTAGGGATGCATGATCGCCATGCGCTCCACAAGGTTGGCGAGCTCGCGGACGTTGCCCGGCCAGTCGTGGTTGCACAGGGACATGATGGCGGCCGAGTTGAAGCGGATCGAACCGCGCTTCTCGTGCTCCATGCGCGAGATGAGTTCGTTGATCAGCAGCGGAATGTCTTCCACCCGCTCACGCAAAGGAGCCATTTCGATGGGGAAGACGTTGAGGCGGTAGTAGAGATCTTCGCGGAAACTGCCCGCCTCGATCATCTGCTCGAGATTCTTGTGGGTAGCGGCAATGATGCGCACATCGACGTTCTGGGTCTTGTTGCTGCCCACGCGCTCGAAGGTGCGTTCCTGCAGCACGCGCAGCAGTTTGACCTGCATCGGCAACGGCATGTCGCCGATCTCGTCGAGGAACAGGGTGCCGCCGTTGGCGAGCTCGAAGCGCCCTGCCCGGCTGGTGATGGCGCCGGTGAAGGCACCCTTTTCATGGCCGAACAGTTCGCTTTCCAGCAGTTCCGCCGGAATGGCGCCGCAGTTGACCGGGACGAATGGGGCTTCGCGACGCTTGGAATGGTAGTGAAGGTTGCGCGCAACCACTTCCTTGCCGGTGCCGGACTCACCGAGGATCAGCACGCTGGCGTCGGTATCGGCTACCTGCTGCATCATCTGCCGGACCTGCTGGATGGCACGGCTGGTGCCCACCAGGCTGCGGAACAGGTTGGGTTCGCGCTGGCGGCCACGCTCGCGGGCGTGGTCGTACATTTCACGATAGACCTGGGCGCGATGCAGGGAGTCGAGCAGCTTGTTGTAGCTGGGCGGCATCTCCAGGTTGGTCAGCAAGCGGCGGCGGAGGTCTTCCGGCCAGTCCATCTGGATCTGGTCGCCAATCAGCAGGACCGGCAGGAACTCGTCCCACGCCAGCAACTGCTTGACCAGTTCGAGCGCGCCGCCCTTGGCACTCGTCTCGCCCAACATGACGCAAAGGACGTCGCGGCTGGAGTTCAGGGGACCGGTCACATCGCGCCAGTCGTGGCTGGCACAGTCCAGGTACTCTTCCCCGAGGAAATTCAGGATCACCGCGAAGTCGCGGCGGCGATCGCTATTGTCGTCGATCAGCAGAATCTTGGTTTCACGCCACATTGTCTGGTTCTTGCTTTTATGGGCTGAACGCCGCGTTTCGCGACGTATGGACAGACGGTGCTTCCCAAAGGCGGGTTTGACCGGCAATTGGCCACTAGTAAAGTGAAAAACCCTTGCCGAGTCAATTTTATGGCGTGCTTTTTTTGGTTGAGCCGACGGAATGGCTAAGCGGTTGTCAGAGCAATATCGAACTAGTGGCAGATAGGAACTGCCCGGCCATCAGCCGAACAGCTTGTACACCTTGGCCCCTTGCTGGGCCTGATTGATCTGCACCAGTTCCCCGGCAATGCGTCGCTGCTCGGCCTGGCAGATTTCCACCAGCTCGCGATAGAGCGACAGCAGTTCCTCCAGACGAGCGCCGAGTACTTCGCCATCGTCCACGGCATCGACCATGGCGTCGTCGACCGCCTGGCGGCAGAGCTGGTCCAACTCACCGATGGCTGCCCAGTCCTGGCGAGCCAAGGCATCGCGCAACGCGCTGCCGGTTACTTCAAGACGCTGGACTGATGCATTCATTGGAATTCTCCTGGCCAACCCGGACGGCATCACTGGGCGATGCCATCCCATCCGGTTTTCACGTTACGCAGCAGCCCTGCCACTTCGTCCACCAGCGCAGCGTCGCTTTTCAGGTTCGCTTCGAGCAGGCGGGACACCATGTACTCGTAGAGTGAATCGAGATTGGCCGCGATATCGCCGCCCTGCTCGAAGTTCAGGCCATCACGCAGGCCGCCGATGATAGCGATTGCCTTGCCGATCAGCTCACCTTTTTGCGCCAGCTGCCCACGTTCGATGGCACCGTGAGCCTGGGCCAGGCGAGTCAGACCGCCTTCCATGAGCATCTGGATCAGCCGATGGGGGCTGGCATCCACGGCTTGGGCCTGGGTGTTCACGGACTGGTATTGCTTGAGGGCCGCCATCGCGTTCATGGTGTTTTGCCTTGATGTCTGACTGGATACCTTAGGTATCGGCCAGCCAACTCAAAGCTTTAGCCAGGAACTGCATCTATCTCGCGGTTTTCATCCGGCCCAATCGCATCCCAGGCCAACTTGATCTCGCAGAGCAAGGCCTCGACTTCATCCAGGCGCCGGGGGGTCTTGTCGAGGGCCACACCAGCAAGCCGGCGCGTCATGTAGTCATACAACGCGTCCAGGTTCTCAGCGATTTCCCCGCCCGACTCCTTATCCAGACCGGTCTGCAATGCAGCAATGATGCTAAGCGTGCTGCCCACGGCCAGACCACGAATCTCGGCATTACCTTCTCGCTGCGCCAGTCGTGCAAGCGACACGCGCTCAAGAGCCCCGCCAAGCAACATTTGCACAACCTGATAAGGCGAGACGTCTGGAGAAGCCATGACCTGCTTGTAGGTATCGATCGGAGTGTTCATTAGCTTTTCACCAGGCCAGGGAGGCTCTTGAATGCTTGTTCCAGACGACTGCTGGTCTGGTTGAGCTGACCAACCAGGCTGTCCATGGCGTTGAACTGAGCCAGCAGACGGGTTTGCAGTTGCTCGACCCGGCGGTTGAGCGCTTCGCGCTGGTCATCCACTGAATTGATGGTGCCGTTCAGACCACTCAGGCGCTGCTCAAGTACCCCGCCGGTCCGGGCATAGGGATCGAGCTTGGCATTGAGGCGGTTCATCAATCCAGTGTCACCAGTGAAGAAGGTGGCGACGGACTCGAAGTTCTCATTGAGCGCCTTACCCAGCTTGGTGTCGTCGATCTTCAGGGTGCCGTCTTTCTGGGTAGTGATACCCAGATCAGCGAGGATGCGAATGTCCCCGTCACCCGAGGCATTGGCCAGCTCATTGCGTGCTGCCGATAGTAACGTACGCACACTGGCATCACCCACCAGTACCCCAGTAACCGGCGCCTTGTCCTCGCCCACTGCGGACACCGCAGTCAGCGACGAGGTCGTGGTAATCAGCTTGTTGTAGGCATCGACGAACTTCTTGATGTTGCTGGTGATGCTGGACTTGTCCTGATCCACGGTCAGAGTGATCGGTTTGCCAGCCTCGGTGGGTCCGACCAGATTGATCGTCACGCCCTCGATGTAGTCCGCGATACTGTTGTTTGCGTTCTCCATGGCCAGGCCGTCGATGCTGAATTTGGCGTTGGCCGCGACGGAGAGATGAACATTCGCCACGGGCGGGGTACCACTGTCCGGGTCGTACTGGGCGATGTTCAGCGCAGCCAGATCACCGGTCCCTGTCATGCCCAGATTGGCATCGCTGCCGGTCTTGGTGGAGGACAGCATGAGGCGAGAGGTCGCCGGGACTGTGGAAGAATCGGTGACGATATTGGCACTGACGCCCTGATCCTTGAGCTGGGTATTGATGGCGTCACGGATGTCTTTGAGCGAGGCATTCGCTGCGATGTTGACCGGTGCGAGGTCAGTGTCGCCCAGCTTGACGGTCAGGGCTCCGCCGCTGGCGAAGGTGGCGGAGGAACCGCCGCTGATGGTTGCCGTCGCCACCTTGCTGGAGGTGGCCAGGCGCTCGACATCGATCTTGTAGGTACCTGCCAGGGCATCCTTGGTCGCCGAAGCGGTGACCAGCTTGGTGTCGGACGATGTTGCGGTGCGCTTCTGGAAAAGCTCCGCTTTGTTCATGTCCTTGAGGATGGTCTGCAGGTCGGCAATCGCACTCTTGAGCTGCCCGACGCCGGTGATCTTCGCCGTGGTGGCCTTTTCCAGACGATTGAGTTGCGCTTCCTTGGGCCCCTTTTCCGCGGCGACCAGGCTCTCCACGATCGACGGGATATTCAGCCCGGAGTTCAAGCCGCTGATGGTTGTCGATGCCATTTCCCTCTACCTCGTCAGTTCATTGGCGTTTCGCCGTCACGGGCACACTGCAGTCAAGATTCGTGCCGCCTTGCCTGGAACGAACTTAGGCTTCCGCCTTGAACAGCAAGCTGCGCGCCTCTTCAAGACTTTCAGCCAAGCGCAAGGCCTCCTCGGAGGGAATCTGGCGAATCACTTCACCGGAAGCGGTATCGCTCACGGTCACGACGACCCGTCCAGTAGAGTCATCCAACTTGAAGCTCAGGTTGCGGCTGATGCTCTGGGTGAAAGCTTCGATGGTCGAAACCGCCTTCTCCACCAAGCCCGAGGACGCCGATTCCTCCTTCATCTCGTTCATCGGCGTCCCCCCCTCCATGCCTCGCACGCCCACTTCGACGCCTTTGGCCGTGTCGCCGCCGACTAACCGGAGCCCGGAGCCCACAGGCGATCCGCTCACACTGATTACGTCCATTTCTTCACCTCTCATGGCAAGACGGGGAGAAGCGCAAGCGCTTCCCCCCGTTGTGAGGCACTAACCGGCTCAGCGTTTAGCGGAGCAGGCTCAGCACTGCCTGCGGCAGCTGGTTGGCCTGGGCAAGGATCGCGGTGCCGGCCTGTTGCAGCACCTGGTTCTTGGTCATGGTGGCCGTTTCAGCGGCAAAGTCGGCGTCTTGGATACGGCTACGGGCGGCCGAAACGTTTTCGCCGATGTTCTGCAGGTTGGAGATGGTGTTCTCGAAGCGGTTCTGCACGGCACCGAGGGACGCCCGGTTCTTATCGATCGATGCGATAGCAGCATCGATCACCGAAATGGCGTTCTGAGCCCCCAGAGCGGAACTAATATCCACATCGGACACCTTGTCCAGCGTCGAAACATAAGGAGTTGCGACAGCAGCCACCAGAGTAGCGGATTCAGCTCCGGTACCTGTGACCTGGAAAGCTCCGCTGGATTGCAACTGCACATTCCCTTGAACGCGCGCAGTATCAGTTGCAGATGCGCCAGTAATCGCTACTGCACCGGAGTAGGTCTTTCCGTCGAAGCTTACTGACCGAAGATCAATGGACTTGTCCGTACCACTGTTGTTGAAGCTGGTAATGACGATATCGTCACCGGCCTCACTGGAAAGCTCGAGCTTAGCGTTGTTAGAAGTCAGAGTCGCCGTAATACCAGTCTTCGAGCTCTGGGCATTGATTGCGTTAGCCACAGCCGAGATGTCATTCGCGTCGGTCACAATGGCGCTGATCGTAGCGCTGTTGCCAGCTCCGGTATTACCAGTGAGAGTGAAAGAAACGTTACCTACTCCAACACCCGACATTTCAACCTGAGTCCGCGCATCAGCGGAAACGCCAGTGTCTTCGGAAAGGAGGTTGATAGCATCCGCAGCTCCTTTGGCAGAACCCGCACCAATGTTCGCAGTAGTTTTAGCCTGGCCGTTGGCGCCGGTGATGGTCAGAGTTGCAGCGGTACCACCAATCGCGGCAGCTGCCGGAGTAGCAGCGGCAGCGGACGCGAGAACCTTGCCCGTACCGGTGCCTGCCAGGTTGAACTTGTCAGCGCCGACCTTCGCAGCACCCGAACCGTTCACAGTAACGCCAATGGTTTCGTTGGCATTTGAACCCACCTGGAACTTCTTAGTGCCAAAACTGCCATCCAGCAGTTTCTGACCACCGAACGTGGTGGTGTCGGCAATACGATTCAACTCGTCTTTCAGTTGCTTGACTTCATCATTGAGAGCCTGGCGCTCACTGGTCGAGTTGGAACCGTTGGCGGATTGCAGCGACAGGTCACGCATGCGCTGCAGGATATTAGTGGACTGCTGCAGGGCGCCTTCAGCCGTCTGCGCCAAAGAGATACCGTCGTTGGCGTTGCGCACAGCCACACCCAGGCCATTGATCTGGCTGCTGAGACGATTCGAAATCTGCAGGCCGGCAGCGTCGTCCTTGGCACTATTGATACGCAGACCGGTGGACAGACGCTGCATGGAGTTACTCAGCGCGTTGGACGAATTGTTCAAGTTGCGCTGGGTATTGAGGGACGCAATGTTGGTATTGACGGTCAAAGCCATGGTGGTGTCCTCCGAGGACTGCGTGTTTGCCTGAGCGTGCGACCTTGGGTGGGCAGTGCCCAGGCACCCTTAAAGTTCGCATTCGTAATTCGTATCGGCGGTGTCGGAGGAAGCTTTAGGGGTCGCGCTAAAAAAATCTTGACCCAGAGCCCACTTTGCCAACATCCACCTCCCAACAAGGCTTTCGGCGCGGTACTGGGAAACTTGAGTGTCGCTCTCCCCTGCCGTCAAAAGCAGCAAGGCCTAACACTGGGCGGAGCCTTGTCTGATGCATCGGCAGGATGTTTCAGCGACCGTCGGCGAGCCAGGAGGGTGGGAATGCGCCCGAGGTCGAGCGCACGGAAACATGTAGGCAGCGCGAATCATGCACTTGCCCCCGCTCGGCCGACAGCGAGATGAACTCCTCGTAGTCGCGGATGTAATCGTCCGCATCGTACTCATGAGAACGACGCGGCAGAATACCAGCCAACAACCGCTGAAAATGAGAAAAGCCCCGGTGTACGGGGCTATTCAGGATGGCGAAGCGGACCGACGGCGTGGTCGCCCTACCCCAGCTTGTTGAACAGACTGAGGCCTGCGATTTTCACGTAGCTCTGCTGAGAGGCCTCCAGGATGACCGACTGGAACGATAGCCGCGACAGCGCCTCGGCGTAATCCAGTTCCCGCAGGTCGGCCTGTATGGACTGGTTCACCAGGGTCACGTCTTCGTTGTCGGTCAGGGTGGATTCGACCACGTTCAGGCGAGCGCCGATGTCGCCACGCACCGAGTCGACCACGGTCATACCGTTGTCCAGGTTGGTCAGGGCTTCGGCAATAGAATCGCGGACAACATTGTTGCCAGCCGGTGTATCGGGAGCGTTCTCAAGCGCCATGCGCAGGTTCGCGATGGTGTCGAGGATGCCCTGCTTTTGCTGGTTCGGCTGGGCGGTCACCTCGACGGTCTCGCCGCCTACGGGAACGCCGTCGAACTTGATGCTGACGCCACGGAACACCACCTTATCGTCGGTGGTGCCATCCGTGTCGATGGCGCCGCTACCAAGCACCGGCGTGGTGGTGCCCTGCTCGAAGATCTCGTAGCTGTTGGCGTCGGGGTTGCCGAAGACGATCTGTACGCCGGCATCGGGGAAAGGCGGGTTGCCGGTAAAGGCCACTTCGTCCTGCACCAACGGCGCCGAGGGGCTCAGCGTGGAGCCGGCGGGGCTGTTGGTCACGGCGCTGTCCAGCCGCCCAGCATTGATGACGTTCTCGAAAATGCGCTTGCCGTTGTCGCTGATGGGAACCTGCAGGGAGCTCGCCACTTGCAACTTGCGCTGGCCTTCATCGCCCTCGTAGCTGTAGCTGCCGTCAGCGTTGCGCACGAAGGGCTGGGTCTTGCCTTGGAAGCCCGAGAAAATGTACTCGCCTCGCGCGTTGCGGGTGTTCATCAGGCCAAGCAGTTCGTCTTCGCGCTCACGCAGCTCGGCGGCGATGGACTTGCGATCTTCCGCGCTGAGGGCGCCGTTGCCCGCCTCTCCCGCCAGCTCGCGCACGCGCTGGAGCACGGTGTTGACCGAATTCAGCGTCACCTCTTCCTGGGTCAGGCTGTTCTTGGCCGCCGTCAGGTTGGAGGCGTACTGATCCAGTACACCCTGCTGCTGGTCCAGTTGCAGGAGTCGCACCGAGGCCACGGGGTCGTCCGCCGGCGTGAGGATGCGGTTGCCGGTACTGATCTGTTCCTGGGTGCGGGTGACGTTCGCGTAGTTCCGCTGCAGGCCCGACACGCCATTGTTGTATTGCTGGATGGTGGAAATGCGCATGGCGGGCTCCGTTAGCGGAAGGTGCTCATCAAGGTATCGAACAGGCTTCGGGCAACTTGAATGACTTGCGACGAGGCGTTGTAGTACTGCTCGAACTTGATCAGGTTGGCCGCCTCTTCATCCAGGCTCACTGCCGAGAGGGAGTCGCGGTTGTCCGTGGCCTGCTTGAGGATCGCCGTGCTGGCTTCGCTGTCCACCCGCGCCTGGGCGGTCAGGGTGCCTACCCGCTCCACGAGGTCACCGTAGCTGTCGGAGAAGCTGGAGCCGCTGCCACCCGCCAGGGCGTCCACGCCGACGGCAGCCTTGGTCTGCAAATCCACCAGTTTGAGCGCGTTACGGTTGTCGGAGACACCGTTGGTGCTCAGAGCGAGACTGAAAGTGTCGCCGGTTTCCGCGCGTCCACTGAAGCTCTGGGTGATCTGGTACTCCTGAGTCGTGGCCGGAGTACCGGTGGTGACCGACACGGTGTAGCTCAGCTGATTGGTCTGCCCCGGGGTCACGCTCAAGGTTCCCGACGGCGGCTGGCTGATGGTCACGCCAGGCGGCAGGCCGGAGAAGCTCAGACTTCCCGGCGTGCCAGCGGTGTAGTTCATGGTGATGGACGAGATCGCCGCCAGGTGCGCCTGGCTCATGGGGTTCAGCGTATTGGTGATGTTGGGCTGGCCGATGGCGCCGGTGCCCTTGTTCTGCACATTCGCTTCCGAATGCAGAGGGGCAGCGAAGGCCAACTGGTCGGCCTGGTCCAGCACCGCGCTGATGTCCTTGGCGCCGGTGCGCGTCGGCTGGAGCACGAACTTGTCACCCGTGGTAGGCGGCGGCACGCCGAGGGCGATCTGGAAGCCCTGGTTGCGGCCCGCGCTGTCCGTGATGGTCAGGGTGCCCGACGGGGTGCTGTCGCTGACCACCATCTGCTGGTTGTCGCTCAGGCGGCGCACCGTATAAGGCGGCGTCGCCGTGGCGTCGTACTCCATCTGGTAGTCGCTGGTGTTGAGCAGGCTGGTATTGGTGATGTTCAGCGCGGGCTGGGCATTGCTGTTGCCGGCGAACGCCTTGACCCGCAGTGCCGCCAGGGCCGGGTCGTTGTAGTTGCCGAACAGCGCCGCGCCGACTTTCCCCTTCAGGTCCAGGCCCTGGCCGAGCTGGGTGTTGACCTGGTCGCTGATGGACATGGCCAGGCGTCCCAGGGTGTTCAGGCTGGCGTCCAGGGTCTCGCTGCGGTAGCGGATCAGGCCGCCCAGTTCGCCACCGCTGAGCAGCGTGGTGACGCCCTGGCGGGAATCGCCGCTGACGAACTCCAGTTCGAATCGGCTGGGGTCGCCCTTGCCAGGCACCGCTTCCAGGCGGTTGGCGGAGCTACCCACCACCAGCGGCTGGCCGGTGCCGACGAAGATGCTCTGGGTGCCGTCGCTCTGCGGCACCACGCTGACGCCCACATAGGTGGAAAGCTGACGGATCGCTTCCTCGCGGGAGTCCAGCAGGTCGTTGGGCACCTGGCCGTTGGAAGAGGCGACGGCGATGGCGTCATTGAGGCTGGCGATGGAGCCGGCCAGGCGGTTCACCTGGTCCGCCACCGACGACATCTGCTTGTTCAGCGAGTCGTTCTGCGCGCTCAGCCGGTCGTATACGGTATTGAAGCGGCGCGCCAGCCCTTCGGCCTCGGACAGCACCAGCTGCCGCGCCGGCATATTGGCAGGGTCCTCGGCGGCAGTCTGCATGGCCGCGAAGAAGCTCTTCAGCGACGGCGTGATGCCGGTGGTGGTGCCGGACAACAGCGAGTCGAGCTGGTCGATCTGGCTCTTGTAGGCATCCACATCGCTGCTCAGCGAAGTGGTGTTGCGCAGCTGCGCAGTGAGGAATTCGCTGTAGCTGCGGCGGATATCCGTCAGGGTCACGCCGCTGCCGATATAACCCGAGCCGGAGAACTGCGGCAGGGTCGTGGACTGCGTCGCGCTCTGCCGGGTGAAGCCGGGCGTATTGACGTTGGAGATGTTGTGGCCGGTGACGGTGAGCTGTGTCTGGCTCACGCGCAGTCCCGACAGGCCAATGTTCAGTAAGTCAGCCATGACTCAAGCCTCATATCCTGGTGGTCGTGCTGTCGACTGCAGCAACGGCCTGGTAAACCTGCATACCGCGGGCGATCTGGGAAATCTTGCGGGCGTATTGGGGGTCGGTGGCGTAACCGGCCTTCTGCAGCTCGCGAACGAACTGCTCGGAGTTCTCGGAGGAATTCAGCGCCTTGTCGTAGCGGTCGTTGTTCTCCAGGAAGCTCACGTAGTCGTGGAAGCTCTGCTCGAAGGAGTTGTAGGAACGGAACGATGCCGCTTCCTTGACCGCCTTGCCGCCCTTGTACTCGGTGGTCATGACCCGCGCGGAATCGCCGTCCCAGCTCTTGTGGGCCTTGATGCCGAACAGGTTGTGACTGCTGGTGCCATCGCCTTCGCGGATGATCGACTTGCCCCAGCCGGTTTCCAGCGCTGCCTGGGCCACCAGGTAACGGGGGTCGACGCCGATTCGCTCGGCGGCCTTCTCGGCCATCGGCAGCAGGGTGTCGATGAACTCGTTGCGCGAAGCGAAGGCGCGCTTGCCCGTACCCTTGGCGCTTTCCGCTGCCTCGGCACCGACCACTTCGCGCTCAGGCGCGGCGTAGGCCTGCGCCGGGGACCAGTCCTTGCCGGCCAGCGAGGTGCCGGCCAGCTGTTCGGGCGACGGCACGATGCCCGCCGCCTGGCGATCGCTCAGCTTGCCGGGGAGTGCCAGGCGGCGCTGATTGAGCAGCTTGGAGTCGTCACGTTCCGCAAAGCCCGAGGATTCGGCCTTCGCCACCTGCTCGCTGCCCTGCGCCGGCCAGTTGGCCTGGACGCCGGATTGCACCTGGGCAAAGGGATTCGGCCCCGTCGACTTGTTGGTCTTGGACAACTGCCGGGTCAGCACATCGGCCAGGCCGACGCCGCCCTGCTTGGACAGGGTCACGGCCAGCTGCTGGTCGTGCATTTCCTGGTAGGTCTTGGTCTCGTTGCTGTTCAGGTAGTTGCCTTCGGCGAAGGCTTCACCCGCCTGGCGCATGGATTTCATCATCTCGTTGAGGAACAGAGACTCGAACTCCTGGGCCACCTTGCGGATATTGGCCTCGCTGTCGCGATCCTTGCCGGCCTTGAACTGGCTGAGCCGGTTCAGGTCGGTGTAGGCGCCGCTGTCCACCTTGGAACCGCTGGCGAGACCTGCGGAGAATTTCGCGTTCATCGCTTTCCCTTAAATCACGATCAGGTCGGCTTGCAGGGCGCCGGCCTGCTTCAGCGCTTCGAGGATGGCCATCAGGTCGGACGGCGCAGCGCCCACCTGGTTAACAGCACGCACGATTTCGTCGAGGGTGGTACCGGGACCGAACTTGAACATCGGCTTGGCTTCTTCGTCGGCATTGACCTTGGAGCGCGGTACTACCGCAGTCTGGCCACCGGAGAAGGCTTCCGGCTGGCTGACGATAGGGTCTTCGGTGATGGTCACGGTCAGGCTGCCGTGTGTTACGGCGGCTGGCTGCACCTTCACGTTCTGGCCAATGACGATGGTCCCGGTACGCGAGTTGATGATGACCTTGGCCACAGCCTGGCCCGCTTCGATCTCCAGGTTCTCGATCACCGACAGGTAATCCACGCGCTGGCCCGGGTCCAGCGGCGCACTGACCCGTACCGAACCACCATCGACCGCCTGGGCGACGCCCGGGCCGAGCAATTCATTGAGCTTGTCGACGATGTTCTTCGCCGTGGTGAAGTCCGGGCGGTTGAGGTTCAGGGTGAGGAAGCTGCCCTGCTCGAAGCCGCTCGGCACCGGGCGTTCCACGGTGGCGCCGGACGGAATGCGCCCGGAGGACGGAACGTTGACAGTGATCTTGGAACCGTCGCTGCCCTCGGCGTCGAATCCGCCCACCACCAGGTTGCCCTGGGCGATGGCGTAGACGTTGCCGTCGATACCTTTGAGCGGCGACATCAGCAGGCTGCCGCCGCGCAGGCTCTTGGCGTTGCCGATGGAGGAAACGGTCACGTCGATGGTCTGGCCCGGCTTGGCGAAGGGCGGCAGGTCGGCGTGGATGGACACGGCCGCGACGTTCTTCAGCTGCACGTTACCGACGTTGGCCGGCACCTTGATGCCGAACTGCGCCAGCATGTTGTTGAAGGTCTGCAGGGTGAACGGCGTCTGGGTGGTCTGGTCACCCGAGCCGTTCAGGCCGACTACCAGGCCGTAGCCGATCAGTTGGTTGGTCCGCACGCCCTGGATGCTCGCCAGGTCCTTCAGGCGCTCGGCCTGGGCCAGGCCGGCAACGAGCAGCAGGCAGAGGGCAGTGATCAGTCGCTTCATGGTCGGCCTCATCAGAACGGGAACAGCGGGCTCATGAAGAACCGGTCGAACCAGCCCGGCTGGCTGGCGTCGGCGAAGGCGCCGGTGCCGGAATAGGTGATGCGTGCATCGGCTACGCGAGTGGACGGCACGGTGTTATCGGTGCCGATGTCATCGGCGCGGACCATGCCGGCAATGCGCACCAGCTCATCGCCGGTGTTCAGGGTCAGCCACTTCTCGCCGCGGACCGCGAGGATGCCGTTGGGCAGCACTTCGGACACGGTGACGGTGACGGAACCGGACAGACTGTTGCTCTGCCCCGCCTTGGAATCACCCTTGGTATCGCGGGTCGCGTTGTATTCGGCGTCCAGGGACAGGCGCGCGGCATCCAGCGGATTGAGGCCGCCGTTCGGGTTGTTCACCGACACGCCGCCACCGAAGAGCGAGGTCAGGCCGATGTTGGCGTTGCTGTCCTTCTGGATCTGCGAGTTGGCGTTCTTGCTGGCCTGGGTACGCTCGTTGAGGGTGATGGTGATGATGTCACCCACGCGATAGGCCTTGCGGTCGTCGTAGAGGTTGGTCTCGAAACCGGCCTGGTAGATGGCGCCGTTGCTCTGTGCGGCAGGCAGCGGAGTGCGCGGCAGCACGGGCGCGTAGTAGGGATCGTTCGGTCGCGGCGCAGGTTGCACACAGCCCTGGATCAGGGTGATGCCGAGCAGCGGGAGGAGAATGATCAGCCGGTTCATGACAACTACCTCAGGGCGTTACAGGTTCTGCGTGACGAAAGCGAGCATCTGGTCAGCGGTGGAGATGACCTTGGAGTTCATCTCGTAGGCGCGCTGGGTGGTGATCATGTTCACCAGCTCCTCGACCACGCTGACGTTGGAGTTTTCCAGGGTGTTCTGCTGCACCACGCCCAGACCGGTCAGGCCCGGAGTACCGACCTGCGGCGCGCCACTGGCGGCGGTCTCCAGGTACAGGTTGTTGCCGATGGATTGCAGGCCGCCGTAGTTGACGAAGTCGGCGGTCTGGATATTGCCGATGATCTGGGCAGCGGGGTTGCCGGTGGTGGTCACGGAGACAGTGCCGTCTTCGCCCACGGTGAAGGTCTGCACTTCGGCGGGCAGGACGATGGCCGGCTCCAGGGCGAAGCCCTGAGAGGTGACGATCTGGCCGTCGGAGTTCAAGTGGAAGCTGCCGTCACGGGTGTAGGCGACGGTGCCATCGGGCATCAGCACCTGGAAGAAGCCGCGACCGTTGATGGCCATGTCCAGCGGCTGCTCGGTGGTTTGCAGGCTGCCCTGGGTGAAAATCTTCTGGGTGCCGGCGATGCGCACACCGGTACCCAGCTGCAGGCCGGTGGGCAGTTCGCTGTCCTGGCTGGTCTGGCCACCCGGCTGACGACGGATCTGGTACAGCAGGTCCTCGAACTCGGCGCGGTCGCGCTTGAAGCCCGTGGTCGAAACGTTCGCCAGGTTGTTGGAAATGGTGGTCAGGTTCATGTCCTGGGCGGACAGGCCGGTTTTGCTGACCCAGAGTGCCGGAAGCATTTTCTTCTCCTCGGGCGCCGGAAACATGGCGCCGCGTACTGGTGATTAGCTGAGCTGCAAGACCCGCGCCATTGCCGAAGAATTGTCTTCGGCGGTACGCATCATCTTCACGGAAAGCTCGAACTGGCGGGACAGCGACAGGATCGCGGTCATCTCTTCCACGGCGTTGACGTTGCTGGCTTCAATGAAGCCGGAAGTCACGCGGACATTGGCGTCGGCCTGCACCGGCTGCAGCGGGTCCTTGACGCGGATCAGGCCGTCGGCGCCCTTCTCCAGCTGCTTGGGATCTGGGTTGACCAGCTTGATGCGGTCCACCTCGGCCACCACGTTGGGCGCCTCGCCCAGGGCACGGATGCTGATGGTGCCGTCCTGGCCGATCTCGACTTTCTGCTCCGGCGGAATGGCAATGGGACCGGCATTGCCCATGACCGGCAAACCATTGCCGGTGCGGAGCTGGCCAAGGGCATCGATCTGCAGGCTGGCGGTGCGCACATAGGCTTCGCTGCCGTCGGGGGCCTGAACCGCAACCCAACCCTCCCCTTCCACGGCGACATCCAGGTCACGGCCGGTTTCCTGCAGGGCGCCGGGAGTGAAGTCAGTGCCGGGGCGCTCGGTCATGGCATAGACCCGCGACGGGAAGCTGTCGCCGAACACCGGCATGGAACGCGCTTGCTCGAAATCGCGGCGGAAACCGGAAGTCGAAATGTTCGCCAGGTTGTTGGCATGAGCACGCTGAGCCAGGCTGTTCTGGCTGGCTCCGCTCATTGCGACATAAAGCATCTTGTCCATGAATTTCTCCGAGTGGGCGTTGCCGCCCTTGGCGCTGTGCAAGCTATCCAGCAAGCCGCATGCCAACCTCGAAATTCACAAGCAAGCAATTGAAATAAAAGGATTTTTCAGAAAAGAAAAAGGCCCTTTGCAGGGCCTTGTCAAAGCGCTGGCGGCGAGGGGATGCCGCCAGCGGCAAGGGGATTTGCCGCATGGAGTCCGGTAATCGGGCTCCGCTGGCGGGGCGAGACCCACCCCACCGAGCTACCAGGCTACGCGGACTGTAGGGTGCGCCATGCGCACCGGGGCGAAGCAATGCCTTGGCAAAGACATTACCCCCAACGCCGGTATCGGTGCGCGCGGCGCACCCTACGAACTATCAGCGGAGATTGATGATGGTCTGGGTTACGGCGTCTTCTGTCTGGATGGTCTTGGCGTTCGCCTGGTAGTTGCGCTGGGCGACGATCAGGTTCACCAGTTGGTCCGACAGCTCGACGTTGGAGTCTTCGAGGGCGCCCGCCTGGAGAGCACCCAGGGTGCCGGAACGTGGCGTACCGACTATGGGCTCACCGGACTCGAACGATTGCACCCAGCCGGTCTTGCCGACCGGGGTCAGGCCCTGGACGTTCGCGAAACTGGCGAGGATCACCTGGCCCTGCACCTTGGACTGGCCGTTGGTGTAGCGCGCAAAGATCACACCGGTATCGTCGATTTCCAGGCCCGCCAACTGCCCGGTGGTGTAGCCGTCCTGGCTGATGCTGTTCACCGCGAAGGCGCTGGAGTACTGGGTGGAGCCGCGGATATCGACGCTGATGCCGCCGGCGTCGGCGGTGGCGCCGTTGGCCGACCAGTTGGCCGGCGTGCCGCCATCGGATACGGCGGGCACCCAGTCATCCAGATTCATCAGCCCGGTGGCCGGGTCGTAGTTCAGCTCGCCACCCGCCGCCATGCCGGCGGTGTTCAGGCTGCCGTCGGCATTGAACAACAGGTTGGTGGTGTGCGGGTCGGTGCTGGTCGGGTTGGACGGATTGCGGCCATCCACCAGCACGGCCATGGTCCAGTTGTTGGTCACCGGCGGTGTCGCGGCCGGGTCCGAGTTATTGATGAAGTACTGGGTCATGACGTGGGCATTGCCCTGGGAGTCATAGATGTTGACCGAGGTGGACGAGGTGTAGGTCGTCGGATCGCTCGGGTCGAACGGGGTGTTGGTCGGCGCCTTGGTGGTGGAGTTCAGGTTGAACTTCTGGGCGACCTCGGTGGTGGCCTTGGGTGCCTGGTTGGACGTCTGGACCTGCAGGTCGCTGACCACGCCATTCTGCACATTGCCGTTACCGTCGATGCCGTAGCCCTGCAGGCGGTAACCGAAGTTGTTGACGATGTAGCCGCTGCGGTCGGTCCCGAAGTAGCCGGCGCGGGTGTAGCTGACCTCGCCGTTGTTGCTGGTCTGGAAGAAACCGTTGCCGTTGATGGCCAGGTCCAGGGCGTTCTGCGTGTAGTTGATGTTGCCCTGGTTGAACAGCTGGGACACGTCGCCCAGCAGCACGCCGCTACCCTGCGGGTTCTTGCCGGTACCCAGCACCGAAGCGGCATAGACGTCGGCGAATTCCGCACGGGACTGCTTGAAGCCGGCGGTACCGGCGTTGGCAATGTTATTACCGGTGACGTTGAGGTCGCTGGTCGCTGCACGCAGGCCGCTGAGACCGATGTTGAACGCCATTTCTATCTCCTTTGCCGGTGCTTCCCGGCGCTCTGAACCGGGAAGTTACTGACCGATGACCTGGACCTTGGAGAGACCGACGCTGCCGATGCCCGCGAGGTTGAGCATCAGTTCGCCGCCGTTCTGGCCGAGGGTGACGCTGTCAACGTTGGCCGGCAGCATGGTGTAGAGGGCCTTGGTCTCACCGCCGTACTGGGCCTGAGCTTCGAACTTGTAGGTGCCGGGCGGCATGACCTTGCCGCTGGAGTCCTTGCCGTCCCACATGAAGCTCACGCTGCCCGCAGGCTGCTCGCCAAGGTTGACGCGGTTCACCAGGGTGCCGGCGCTGTCGTAGACGTTGACCCAGACGTTGCTGCTGGAAATGGGCAGGTTGGCGCTGGCCTTGAAGGTTTCACTGGTGTCCACCACCGCCTTCTCGCTCGGCACGATCACCTTGCGGCCCACCAAGGACGAGGCTTGCAGTGCCTGGGAAGATTGGTAGCCGGACAGCAGCGAACCCATGCTGGAGTTGAGCTTCTCAATGCCTTCCACCTGGCTGAACTGTGCCAGCTGGGCGATGAACTCGCCGTTCTCCTGGGGAGACAGCGGGTCCTGGTTGTTCAACTGGGCGACCAGCAGTTCCAGGAACTCGTTCTTGCCGAGGTCCTTGCTCTTGGCTTCGTTCTTGATGGCGTACTGGTCGAGAAACGACTGGCCATCGGTGGACGCTACGTTGCTGACACTCATGCTGTTCCCTCGCGCGCTATCACTGACCCAGGGTCAGCACTTTCTGCATCATCTGTTTGGCGGTGTTCATCATTTCCACGTTGGTCTGGAAGGACCGGCTGGCGGAAATCATGTCGGCCATCTCTTCGACCACGTTCACATTGGGGTAGTACACGTAGCCATCCGCGTTGGCCGCCGGGTGGTTCGGCTCGTAGCGCGGGGTCAGGGTGCTCTGGTCCTCGATCACGCCGAGTACCTGGACGCCGGCGCCGGACTGATCCTGGTCGGCGAACAGCGAGCCGCGGTCGCCATTGCCCAGGCTGTCCTGGAACATGGTGGCGAACACCGGGTGGCGGGCGCGGTAGGTCTGGTCGAGGCTGGAGGAAACGGTTTCGGCGTTGGCGATGTTGCTGGAGATGGTGTTGAGCCGAGTGTTCTGGGCACTCATGCCGGTGCCGGCGATATTGAAGATGCTGGACAGTGACATGGCTTGGCTCTCCGTTATTCGCCGCGCAGGGCGTTGATCAGCCCTTTGAACTTGCTGTTGAGGAAGGTGAAGCTGGCCTGGAACTGCATGGCGTTCTCGGTGTAGTTCGACTGTTCGAGCTGGGCGTCGACGGTGTTCTGGTCGACCGCCGCCTGGAACGGAATGCGGTACTTCAGCGAGGCATCAGCCATGTCGAAACCTTCGGCGACCATGTGGCGCTCATTGGTACGGGCGGCCTGGAAGCTGCCGTGGGCGGCTTTCTCCGACTGCTGAGCCAGCACGCTGGCGAAGTCCAGGTCACGAGCCTTGTAGTTCGGGGTATCGGCGTTGGCGATGTTGTTGGCCAGCACCTCGCCACGCTGAGCGCGGAAGCTGAGGGCTTGCTGATGGATGCCGAGGGCCTTTTCGAAGCTGATGCTCATGTCCGGAACCTTTGCCAGTGGCAATCTGGTTTGCTTGCCTGACATTCAGCAAAGGCCGTGCCAAAACTATTTTCCCTTTAGTTTCAGTAGCTTGGAGAAATTAAGGGCGGCAAAAAGCGGCAATGGCCGCTGGCCGGGCGGCAAAGCGGCAAGGGCTGGTTGCCGCTGGTTGCCGCTTTGGCGGGGGGGTACGAATTGAGGTACCCCTCGTGCACGAGGCCTTCCCCTTCCGCCGAGTTAGGCCCGTAGGGTGCGCTGCGCGCACCGATTCCGGGATCGGCTTCGGCACCACGTCCAACCGCCGGTGCGCACGGCGCACCCTACGGGATCGGCTTCATCCTGCTAGCCCGGTGATTCACAGGAGGTGGTTTCCCAAGTTCAAATGCATCGGCTCTCACCGGAAAACAAGAAGGCCGCCCTTGGGCGGCCTTGGTGCACTCATCGAGCCAGTGGATACAACCTGTCGTCGAACTGGTCCAGCCGTGGAAACGCTAGCGGTACGTCCTGAGCCAGCCCCTGCAATCGATCCTGATAGGCACGCAGGAAATCCTGGCGAGCGTCGTTGCTGATGTAGGGCACGTGCCACGCCACGAAGGGCGGCAGCACGTCCAGGCCGACATAGGCCAAAGTGCCACGCAGCAGCGGCCGCAGCATGTCTTCCAGCGGGCCATGAATGGCGCCTTCACCGAACATGTGCTCGCGGCCGCCCAGGGTCAGGGTGACCAGCGCCTTCTTGCCGGCCAGGCCGCCCTGGTCGTAGAAGCGCTTGCCGCCGTAGCAGACGCCGGATACCAGTACCCGGTCGATCCAGCCCTTGAGAATGGCCGGCACCGAGAACCAGTAGAGCGGGAAGTTGAGGATCAGCAGGTCGGCCCAGAGCAACTTGTCGAGTTCGCGCTGGATGTCCGGTGCAATCTTGCCGCCCTTCACGCCTTCGCGCTGCTCCAGGGCGTAGACCAGGTAATCCGGGTTCTGCCGCTCGCTGAAATCAGCGGCGCTGGCGACCGGGTTCCACTCCAATGCGTGGAGGTCGGACTGGCGGACTTCATGCCCCTGCCCTTGCAGGGTTTCCACTGCGAGATCGCGCAAGGCGCTGCAGAACGACTGCGACTCAGGATGGGCATGGACGATCAGAATCTTCATGGGTGTTCCTTATGGCACGGTCCGTAGGTCGCAGATGGCGGCGAGGCCCGATAGTCAGGGATTCGCCGCCTAACGCAAACCTTCATTCACGCAATTTCTGGTTGATCAATCAGTTCAGCTGCACAACGGGCGATGCGCCGACAGGCCTCTTGCAGCGGCTCACTGCCCAGCACCAGCCCCAGACGGATATGGCCGGCCGCGCTGGGGCCGAACGCTTCACCCGCCAGTACCGACACGCCATGGTTGTCCAGCAGCCGGTCGGCGAAGTCCTGGGCGGACAGGCCCGTCGGACGGATATCCACCATCACGAACATGCCGCCGTCCGGTTTCAGCGCACGCAAGCCGGGGCAGCCTTCCAGGCTCGCGCAGACCAGGTCGCGCCGCTGCCGATAGGCCTCGCGCATGGCTTCCAGCTCGGGCAGGCGAGCATCCAGTGCGACGCAGGCGGCGTCCTGTACGAAGTCAGGCGAGCCGTAGAGCATGCACAGGGCGAGGTTTTCCAGGTGCCCGGACAGCTCCTTCGAGCCTACGACCCAACCCACCCGCCAACCGGTCATGGCGTGGGACTTGGACAGGCTGTTGATGGTGGCGGTGCGCTCTGCCATCCCCGGCAGGCTCGCCGGACTGATGTGCTCGCCCTCGAAAAGCAGTTCGCTGTAGACCTCGTCGGAGATCATCCAGAGATCGTGGGCAATGCAGAGCTCAGCCAGCGCTTCCCAGGTGCGGCGCGGCAGGCTGGCACCGGATGGGTTGTGCGGGCTGTTCAAGGCCAGGGCACGGGTGCGCGGAGTGATCGCGGCAGCCACGTCCTCCGCCTGGATGCGGAAACCGTTCTCCGAACGTACCGGCACCGGGATCACTTTCGCGCCGCACGCGCCGAACACGGCTTCGTAGGTGACGTACATGGGCTCGGCGACGATGACCTCGTCACCCGGATTGAGCAGGCACTGCACAACGCAGAACAACGCGCACTGCGCCCCGGCCAATACCACCACTTCGTCCGTGCCGACGTTCTGCCCACTGCGTCGGTTGTGCCAGGCGGCGATGCGCTGGCGCAGGGTGGCCTTGCCGCGCACGTCGGAGTAGTGCGTGTTGCCGTTGAGCAGGCTGTCGATGGCGGCCTGCACGATGGGCTGCGGCGTGTCGAAGTCGGGATCGCCCACTGACAGCAGGAGAATGTCGTCACCGCGGGCCTGGCGGTCCAACGCACGGTAGTGAATGTTCCAGGCTGCCGCGCCGTCGCCGGCGATACGTTGGGTGAGGTCGGAAAAGCGCATGGTTATCTCCTCGGCCTGCGCTCAATGAGCGCAGGCGTGTTTCAGTTCGATCAGGGTGACGCCGGGGTGGTTGAAGCCTGCGCGCAGGTCGCCTTCCAGTTCGTCGAGGCTGCGGGGCTGCTTCACCGTGCAGCCGAAGGCTCGGGCCAGGCCGGCAAAATCCGGGTTGCGCGGCAGCACGCCCACCGGCTCGATATCCAGGGCCAGCATGTCGTCACGGATCTGGCCCAGGGCGTCGTTGTTCCACAGCAGCACCACCAGCGGGCTGTCGAGCTCCTCCGTGGCGGTCGCCAGCTCCTGCGCGGTGTAGAGGAAACCGCCATCCCCAACCAGCACCAGGCCGGGCCGCGACGGTGCGCCGAACTTGGCGCCGATGCCGGCCGGCAGGCCATAGCCGAGGGTGCCGTAGCCCGTCGGGTGCAGCCAGCTGCGTGGCGCCCGGCTGGCGAAGGCGTAGTTGCCGGTGTAGGCCAGCTGGGTCATGTCGGTGCTGATGAACGCATCGGCCGGCAGCGTGGCGGCAATGCGGTCGAGAATCGCTTGGTGAATGGTCTGCAGCGGCGCATGGCCGTTGCGGATGTCCCCACGCAGCCGGGCGACACGGGCGGCGGATGCCTCCCCTGCCCTGCTCGTTTCCGGCAGGTGCTGCAGCAGCACCTCAAGGGTCTGGCGGGCATCGCCCTTGAGCGCCACAGAGCAGGGGTAGAAATCGTTGAACTTGCGCGGGTCGACATCGATTCGGATCAGCTCGCCGGTCAGCGGCAGTCGTTCACGCCAGAAGTCCGTATCAGCCATTTCGGTACCCACGGCCAGCACCAGGTCGGCCTCGGCGATCATCTCCCAACCCGGCGCCACGCAGAGACTGGCTCCGGCGTTGAGCGGAGCGTCCGGCGGCAACAGCCCCTTGCCGGCCACGCTGGTGAACACGGGAGCAGCCAGCCGCTCACTGAGTGCCTGCAGGACATCCGCAGCCCCCAAGGCGCCACCGCCCGCGAGGATCATCGGCCGCTTGGCCGTGGCCAGACGTTTGGCGGCTGCATCCAGTGACCCGACATCCGGCAGGCCACGGCTTGGGCGGCGTACCACCTCGGCGGTCCAGTCCCGCGCGACCGGGGCGGCCAGCACATCGAGCGGAACCGAGATATGCACCGGACGCGGACGCTCGCCATCGAACACGGCATAGGCGCGCGCCACCAGCTCAGGCAGATCTTCCGGGGTCAGGGCCACGGCGGAGAACGCGGTGATGGGGGCGGTAATGGCGCGCTGGTCCTGAGTTTCGTGCAGGCAGCCCCAGCCTTTGCCGAGGCTCGCCGTGTGGTTGACGCTGGAGATGACCAGCATCGGGATCGAATCGGCGTAGGCCTGGCCGATGGGGGTAGCCGCGTTGGTCACGCCCGGGCCGGTGATGATGAAACAGACGCCGGGCTTGCCGCTGACCCGTGCATAGCCATCAGCCATGAAGCCGGCGCCCTGCTCGTGGCGGGTCAGCACATGCCGGATTCCGCTGCCGGGGAGGCCGCGATACAACTCCAGGGTGTGCACGCCGGGAATGCCGAACACGGTGTCCACGCCGTAATTGGCCAGAAGGCGAACCAGGGCCTGGCCGCCGGTGAGAGTGTTCTGGTGTTGCATGAGGTGTCTCCTCGAATCGATGCCAAGACCTGTAGGAGCGAGCTCTGCTCGCGAACGGTCGTGTGCCGGACTTTCGCCAGCAAGCTGGCTCCTACAAGAGCGTCATTTACCCAACCGAATCAGCGCATCCACCGCCACGGCACCGTCGGCACCGACCAGCAGTGGGTTCACGTCCAGCTCCAACAAGCGTCCGGCGTTCTCGCAGGCGTAATCCGCCACAGCGCGAATGGCTACCACCAGCGCGTCCAGGTCGGCCGTCGGTCGGCCGCGGAAACCGGTGAGCAGCGGCGCGCTGCGCAGGCTTAGCAGGGCGTCGCGAATCGCCGCATCGTTGGTGGGCAGCAGCAGGCTGCGGCTGTCCTTGAGCAGCTCGACGAGAATGCCGCCGGCGCCAATCACCAGGGCCAGACCAAAACCTTCCTCACGCTTTACTCCCACGATCAGCTCCGCAAGTGGCGGTGTGGCCATGCGTTCGAGCAGTACCTGGTCGAACGCCACGCCGGGCGCATAGGCGGCAATGCGTTGCCGCATTTCGCCCAGGGCCCGTTGCAGCGCTTCGGCATCACGCAGGTTGAGGGCCACAGCGCCGGCCTCGGTCTTGTGTGGCAACTGGGCGCTGACGGCCTTGAGCACCAGCGGGTAGCCAAGCTGGCCGGCATCCTCCACGGCACGCTCCGGCGTACTGAGCAGTGCTTGCGGAACCGGCAGACCAAAGGTGCGCAGGGCCTGTTTGGATTGCCACTCGTCGAGCAGTTCTCCCTCTTGCACCGGAGCTGGGCTCAGGGGCACCAGGGCCGATTCGCCGCGGGCCAGCAATTGTTCGCGGCGCTGCCGGTAACTGGCGATGCGGCCCCAGGCTGCCAGACCATCTTCCACCCCTTGCAGGGCGGCTACGCCACGGGCATGCAGGTATTCACGGGCATGGGGCGGGAGCAGTTCGGGCAAGGCCGAAGCGATGAAACCAGTCTTGCCGTGGCGTGCCAGTGCGTCGCAGTAAAGCTCCAGCAGCAGGTCGCACTGCGGGCGCTCACCGGTGGCTTCACCTGGGTAGTCGAGCACCAGCAGCGCGGCGTCGGCGGGGCTGCCCATGGCGCTATCGAGCATGCGCGCGAGGGCGTCAGAATCACCCCAGATGGCGGTGGTGAAATCCAGCGGGTTGGCGATATTGGCGTAGCCCGGCAGGACCTGCGCCAGCTCGTGGCGTTGGCCGTCGTCGAGCTTCGGCAGTTGCAGGCGGTTGGCTTCGGCGTAGTCGGCGATCAGACCCGCATCGCCGCCGGAGCAGGCCAGGGCGATCAGGCCGGGGCCGGTTGGCAATTTGCCGCAGGCAGCGGCCTTGAGGGTCTCCATGAAGCTCACCGGGCCGCTGACACGGATCACCCCAAGGCGCTCGAAGAGGCTGTCGTACAGGGCATCGGAGCCGGCCAGGGAGCTGGTATGGCTGAGGGCGAGTTCTGCGCCGATCTGCGATACGCCGGTCTTCAGGGCGATGATCGGGATGCCCTTCTCCAACGCCTTGTGCGCCGCACGGGCGAAGCCCGGTACGTTTTTCAATCCTTCAAGGTGCAGGCCGATGGCGGTGACACGGGGTTCGTCCAGCAGCACATCCATCAGCTCGGCCACGCCCAGTTGAGCCTGGTTGCCTACCGAGGCCATGTAGGCCACCGGCAGGGAGCGGTCGCTCATGGACAGGTTGTAGGCGAAGTTGCCGCTCTGGGTCAGCACCGCCACGCCCCTCTCCACCAGCTGGCCGCCGTGGGCCACCGGCCAGAGGGCGGCGCCGTGGAGGTAGTCCAGCAGGCCGTAGCAGTTGGGTCCGAGCAGCGCCATGTCACCAGCCGCCGCCAGCAACTGCGCCTGCAGGGTCTGGCCCTCGGCGCCGGTTTCAGCGAAGCCGGAGGCGTAGCAAATGGCGCCGCCAGCGCCCTTGGCGGCCAGGGCAGCGACGCTGTCCAGCGTCTGTTCACGGTTGGTGGCAATGAACACCGCGTCCGGCCCACACGGCAGGTCGGCGACGCTGGCCACACAGGGCACGCCTTCCAGTTCAGCGTGCTGTGGATTGACCAGCCACATCTGGCCGGCGAAGCCGCCTTCGGCGCAGCGCTTGAGCGCACGGGCCATGCTGCGACCACCGATGAAGGCGAGGTGCTTGGGCGCCAGCAGGCGCTTGAGGTTATCTCGATTCATGTTGGATCTCGGAATAGGATTTGCCGGGATTTCCCTCACCCCTAGCCCCTCTCCCCGAGGGAGAGGGGAACGAAAGCGTCAGCGCAGCAGCGGCCGCAGCAGTTCGCGGGAAATGATGTGACGCTGGATTTCCGAAGTGCCTTCCCAGATGCGCTCGATCCGCGCGTTGCGCCAAATGCGCTCCACCGGGCCTTCGTCCATCAACCCCATGCCGCCGAAGATCTGCACCGTCTCATCGGCCACCTTGCCCAGCACTTCGCTGGCGAAGAGCTTGGCCATGCCGGCTTCGCCGTCGGTCATGCTGCCCTGGTCCATCTTCCAGGCGGTGTGCAGGGTCATCAGCTCGGCCGCGCGAATCTGCGTGGCCATGTCAGCGAGCTTGAAAGAGATGCCCTGGTAGGTGCCGATGGGTTGGCCGAACTGCTTGCGGTCGGCGGCCCATTGCAGCGACAGATCGAGTGCGCGCTGCGCCTGTCCGACGCAGTTGGCCGCGACCATCACGCGGCCGGCGGTGAGCCAGGCGTTGGCCACTTCCCAGCCCTTGTCCACCTCCCCAAGGACCTTGGAGGCAGGCACGCGGCAGTCATCGAAGAAGATTTCGTAGGTGTGGTAGCCCTTGTTGCTGACACAGCGGGGGCCACGGCGCACGGTCATGCCGGCGGTGCCTTTGTCCACCAGGAAAGCGGTGACGGCATTGCGCTTCTTGCCGTTGTGTTCGTAGGTGTCGGTGACGGCGAAGACGATGGCGAAGTCGGCGTGGCCGGCATGGCTGATGAAGTGCTTGGCACCGTTCAGGACGAAATCATCGCCATCGCGCACCGCGCGGGTCTTGATGGAGTTGGCGTCGGAGCCGGCGCCCGGTTCGGTCAGGGCGAAACAATCGATCTTCTCGCCCTGGATGCTGGGCAGCAGGTACCGCTCGATCTGCTCACCCTTGCAGGCCATGAGGATTTTCGAGGGACGCGCAACGAACACGTGCAGCGCCCAGGACACCTTGGACAGCTCGCGCTCGACCAGCGCCTGGGACAGGTAGTCGAGCCCGCCGCCACCGACTTCTTCCGGCATGTTGAAGGCATAGAAACCAGCAGCCAGCGCCTTGCCGCGAATTTGCGCGGCCAGCTCCGGGGACACGGCGTCGGCGCGGTCCACTTCCTCTTCATAGGGCAGCAGTTCCTTCTCGACGAAGCTCTTTACCGCCTCGACGAGCATTTCCTGTTCCTGGGTCAGTTTGAAATCCATGGGAGTCACCTGCCCGCGCTTAGCGGCCTTTGAATTGAGGGGAACGTTTCTCGGCCACGGCGCGCAGCGCTTCGGCGGCGTCTTCGCTGCGGCCACAGAGCAACCCGGCGGCCTGTTCGGCTTCCAGTTGCTGGGCGAGGCTGCGGCTGGCGCCATCGCGAATCAGCGCCTTGGCCTGGGCAAAGGCGAAGGTGGGACCAACAGCCAGGCGCGCAGCCAACTCACCTGCGGCGGCCTGCAGTTGCTCGTCAGCGCAGACTTCACCCACCAGTCCTGCGGAGAGGGCCCGTTCGGCATTCCAGAGTTCGTCGAGGAACAGCAAACGCTTGGCCTGCTCGCCACCGATCAGGCGTGGCAGATGCCAACTGGCCCCCGCGTCCGGCGAGTAGGCCATGCCGGTGTAACCGGCCTTGAAGCGCGCCGAGGCGCCGGCAATGCGGAAATCGCAGCACAGCGCCAGGTCCATTCCCGCACCGACAGCAGTGCCATTGATGACGGCGATGGTGGGTTTGGCCAAGCCATGCAGCCGCGACATCAGGGCGTGGGCGGCTTCGGTCCAGCCATAGGTTTCCAGTTCGCCCCGGGCTTCGGCTTCGGCCCATTCGGCGAGGTCCGCACCGGCACAGAAACTGCGACCTTCGCCGGTCAGCAGCACAACACGCACGGCCGAATCGGCCTCATGGGCCGCTAGTAGTTCGAGCAGGGCGTTCAGGGTGGGAATATCCAGCGCATTGCGCTGTTGGGGGCGGTTCAGGGTGATCCGGGCGACACCGGCTTCGACCTGGCTGAGCAAGGTGGTCATCGCAACCCTCGTCTTGTTGTGATTGGTGATGAGGAATTCGGAATGATCCTAAACGAGTGTTCAGGAAGGCGGCAATCCTGCCCAAATGGGGTATGTAACGCCGCGACACATACTTAAGTGTTTGTTTTTAATGCAATTTATTCGAATGAAAGCGGAGTTGAAACGCCGCTTGTTACATCTTTGAACAACTCGGAACCGACGCAAGCCGGGCAAGAATCTCGAGCGGAGGATTGGCCGCCCTCACCCCAACCCCGCTCTGCGCCCCGGCCAGATCGCTTCGCGATCTGGCGCTCATCGGCACCGAAAGCAGTGCTTCCGAAGGCGTGCCTCTTCGCCCCAAAGGGAGAGGGGGCAGTCAGTGTGGAGTTGAAGACTTGCACGCTTTCTGTAGGGGCGAATTCATTCGCCAATCAGGCCGCAGGCCTGACCCCGGACGTTCGCGCTGGTGTTACACCGCAGGTGCGACCATCGCCTGGCGTTGACGCTTGAACTGCAGGAAGAAGTAGACGGCGTAGCAGACACCGACGAAGCCGAAGCCCCAGTAGAGCGACGGGCGCTGCGTCGGGTCCAGTGCCAGGAAGACGAACAGCGAGCTGCACAGCAGGATGCAGGCCAGCGGCAGGATGGGATACAGCGGCGCCGCGTACTTGAGGTCCTGGACGGTACCGCCCGCCTTGTAGTGCTCGCGACGGAAGCGGTACTGGGCCAGGGCGATGACGATCCAGGTCACGGTGCCAGCCATGCCGCTGATGGCCATCAGCACCATGAACAGCGTGTCGGCAGCCACCACGCTGGTCAGCAGCGACAGCAGCGCGAAGCACAAGGTGATGCTCAGGGCACGCAGCGGTACACCGCGCTTGCTGAGTGTTGTCAGGCTGCGCGGTGCCATCCCGGTCTTGGACATGGCCCAGAGAATGCGGGTGGAAGCGTAGAGACCCGAGTTGCCCACCGAGAGGATGGCGGTGAGGATGACGAAGTTCATCAGGTCGGCGGCAAAGGGAATGCCGACCATGTCGAACACCTGAACGAAGGGGCTTTCCATCAGGCCTGCTTCCTGCCACGGCACGATGGCCGAAAGCACGACGATGGCCAGCACGTAGAAGATCAGTACGCGAAACACCACGTTGCGCACCGCGCGCGGGATGCTCTTTTCCGGCTGATCCGTCTCACCGGCGGCCACGCCCATGATTTCGCAACCCTGGAAGGCATAGACCACCGCCATCATCACGGCGAACACCGCGGAAAGGCCGTTGGGGAACAGGCTGTCGCCGACCAGGTTGGAGAACATCGGGGCCGGTTCGCCGCTCGCCAGCGGCAGGCCGCCGAAGATTGCCAGGAGGCCAACGATGATGAAGCCGAGGATGGCCGCCACCTTGATTCCGGAGAACCAGTACTCCGCCTCGCCGAAGGCGCGAGTAGCCAGGGCGTTGAGGGAGAACAGCACCACCACGAACAGCGCCGACCAGTACCAGATGGGCACCTCGGGGAACCAGCGCGTCATGAGCATGCCGGCGGCGGTGAATTCCAGGCCGACGGTGGTGGCCCAGCTCATCCAGTAGACCCAGCCGATCATGAAGCCGGTACCGGGACCGATGTAACGGGTGGCATGAGCCTGGAAGGAGCCGGATACCGGCATCTGCACCGAGAGTTCGCCCAGGCAGACCATCACCAGGTACATCAGCACGCCGGCCACCAGATAGGCCAGCACGGCGCCGGCCGGGCCACCCTGGTTGATGGTGACGCCCGAGCCCATGAACAGGCCGGTGCCGATCACGCCACCCAGGGACAGCATGAAGATGTGGCGGCTTTTCAGCGCGCGGGTGAGCTGGATGCGCTCTTCAGACATGACGCACCTCCAGATGGAGGTGACGGGACAGGTGGGCTTTGCGGGTCATTATTCTTGTCTCCAATAGGCCACGAGGACCGCGTTGGACGCGGTTCGGACCGATTATTGGAAGGACTTGTAAGACCCCGTTGTACGTGGGGATCGAAGTTGTAAAAAGTCGTAAGGAATTTGTTCGATTCTTACGAAGCGCCTTGCAGCTGCGCGTCCAGCACCGCCGTCGAACGCACCAGCAGCTCTTCGAGGCGCGGCTTCAGCGCCTGCAAAGCGTTGGCATCCCCGGCCAGCGCCACGCTTTCCAGCTCCCTCAAACACGCGGCCAGGGCCCGCAGGCCAAGGGATTCGCTGCTGCCCGCGAGCCGGTGGGAAAGGTGCCCGACTTCGGCGCAGTCCTGGGCGGCCAGGGCTTCCAGCAGGCCCGCGCGATGTTCATCGAGCATGCGCCGCAACATGACCAGCAGCCCCTGGACCTTCTGCTCGCCGAGCAAGCCACGATGGGTATCCAGCAGTTGCCGGTCCAACAATTCGGCCGCGCCATCGCCTTCCTGCGTCGCCCCCTGCCCGGCCAGTGCCCGGCGCAGGTCATCGAGCTTCAGCGGTTTGGCCAGCGCGCCTTGCATGCCAGCGTCCAGGCAACTGCGCACCAGTGCCGGCTGCAGGCTGGCGGTGAAGGCAAGGATGCGGCTACTGCGGTTGGCGCCTTGCTCGTCGGCACGGATCAGCCGGCACAGGTCGGTGCCGGACATGCCGGGAAGGTGCAGGTCGAGCAGGATCAGGTCGAAGCGCCGCTGCCGGCACAGCTGCAGTGCCGGTTCGGCGTCTTCGGCCAGGGTGACCCGATGGCCGTCGCGCTCCAGTAACCCGGACACCACCTCGCGGTTGAGTGCTACGTCCTCCACCACCAGCACATCCAGCGGCTCTTCCAGAGGAACGACATTCGGGACGGAAGGCTCGTTTCGCGCAGCCCCCAGTTCGAGTTCGAACCAGAAGCAACTGCCCTCGCCTTCCACGCTCTCGACGCCGATCCGCCCGCCCATCAACTCCACCAGACGCTTGCTGATGGCCAGTCCCAGGCCGGTTCCACCGTAGCGTTGAGCCACGGCTTCGCTGGCCTGGGTGAAGCGTTCGAAGATCTTCGCCTGCAGTTCCGGGGCGATGCCGATCCCATCGTCGGTGACGCTGATGCGCAGGCGCTGCCCCGCCTCCCGAGCCTCCAGCAATTGCACCTCGACGAGAATCTCCCCTTCTTCGGTGAACTTCACCGCGTTGGCCAGCAGGTTGCTCAGCACCTGACGCAGGAATTGCTCGGCACCGTGGCAGCGGCCCTGTACCCGCGAGTCGATACGCGTACGCAGGATGGTGCCGTTGGCACTGGCCCGCGGTTCCAGCAGGGTCAGTACCTGATCCACCAGCGCCGGCAGGGAGAAGTCGACCAGTTCCGGCCGACCCTCCCCTTCTTCCAGACGGGCGAAATAGAGCACCTCGTTAAGGATCGCCAGCAAGCCTTCAGCGGCCTTGTGCAGGGCTTCCAGGCGCTTGCCGTCGCGCTCGTCCAGCGAAGCACCCCGCAACAGTTCAGCCATGCCGAGGATGCCGTTGAGCGGCGTGCGGATTTCATGGCTCATGGTGGCGAGGAAACGCGACTTGGCCAGGTTGGCGGATTCGGCGTCTTCCTTGGCCCGCTGCAGGCTGGCGGTGCGTCGCTCCACCATGCCTTGCAGGGCAGCGCGGTCTTCCTCGCGGCGCTGGATGTCGTCGAGGATCGCCTGGCGCATGTCATCCAGGGCCTGCGCGACCGTGTCGATTTCATCGGCGCCACGGCCGGGCCGCCGATCGAGGCGCAACGCCTCGTACCAGTCGCCGGCGCCGACTCGGCGGGCGAAGTCGGCCATCACCTGCAGGTGACGGGTGACCAAGCGGTGGAACAACCAGGAAAGCGCCACGGCGAGGCCGCAGAGGAAGATCCCCATCCACAGAAGGCTGGTAAGACCGGTGGCATAGAGGCGCTGGTAGACAGCACCGAGGTCGACTACGACTTCCAGTTCGCCGAGTTGGCGCCGCTCACCGCTGGGCGGCTGGTAGGACAGTGGAAAGCTCGCGCGACGCTGCGGGCCGGCGGGCTCACTGACACCTTCCTGCAGGTCGAAATCGGCACTGGTCAGGCGCACCCGGGAGATGTCGGGGAAGTCCGCCAGGCCGCGGAGCTGCATCTTCAGCTGCTCCTGGTTGAGGTCCCAGAGGCTGCGCTCGAAGCTAGCCAGGTAGCCGACACGGATCAGCTCCAGGCGCGCTTCGATGTCGCGCATTTCGCGGCGGTATTCCAGGTGCAGCTGCACCGCGCTGGCGACGAGGGTGAAGCACAGGCTGAACAGCAGGATGAACAGCAACAGCCGGCGCAGCAGGCCGCTGGCAGGTTTCGATGCGGTCATGGCCTGGACTCCGGCTGGACGATCATGTCGCGGTAGGCGGCTTCGCTCTCGGCCAGCCAGCGCTCGATCTCGCCGCCGTCCGCCAGGCGCTGCAACTCGGCGTCGATCTCCGCCATGCGCGCGGCGAGGGGCGAATGCCGGGACACCGCCAGGCGCAGGTGGTCGACGGCCAGGGTCAGGGGCAGCGCACGGAGGTCGTCACCGCCGGGCAGGTGTTCGATGTACAGCAGGCCAGTGCGCCGCTCGTAGGGGATGAAATCGATGCGCCCGCGGATCAGCTTGCCGAAGTTCTGGCTGCTGTCGGAAACCCACTCGATATTGCCGGCGCGGGCGACGATCTGGTCGAAGGCGTCGCCGTAGCTTTCACCGAACAACAGGCCGCCGCGATAACCCTTGAGGTCCTCCAGCCTGTCCACCTGGAGCGGGTGCTGGCGGTTGTAGAACACCGCCACCTCCTCGCGCAGCACCGGCACTTCGGCGAAAGCCAGCGTGGCCTCGCGTTCGGGCGTGCGATAGGCCAGCACCACGTCTACCCGCCCTTGCGCGGCATCCATCAGGCAGCGTTTCCAGTTGCCAAGCACCACCACTTCCACGTCCAGGCCGAGCCTGGCGAACACTGCCTTGACCACGGTCGGCGCCAGGCCGCGTACCTGCTTGCCGTCACTCCAGGAAATCGGCGGATAGACCGGGTAATCGCAGTAGCGCACCGCAGGTGAGGCCTGGACGGTGCTGCAGAGGATGATCAGCGCCAGCAGAACGACACGTACCATGGATTCAAGCGGTGCTGGCCGTGGCGGTGAACAGGTAGCCCGCGCCGTGGATGGTGATGATCAGCTGAGGCTCGGCAGGATCATCGCGCAGCTTTCGCCGCAGCCGCCCTACCAGCACATCGATGGAACGGTCGTTGGGCAGCCATTCGCGGTTGCGGATCTGGTCCATCAACTGGTCGCGGCTGAGGGTGTGCCCGGCATTGCGCAGGAAGACGCTGAGCAACTGGAATTCGCCATGGGTGAGCAGGGTTTCGCTGCCGTCCTGGTCGATCAGGCGGCGGCGGTCATTGTCCAGCATCCAGCCGGCGAAACGTTTGAGCTGAGCGGCAGGGGCGACGGCGGCCGGTTGCTGGGCATGACGTACCCGGCGCACCAGGTTCTTGGCGCGGGACACGAGCTCACGGGGATTCAGGGGTTTGACCACATAGTCGTCGGCGCCGCACTCAAGGCCAACGATGCGATCGACTTCGTCGTTGCGGCCGGTGATGAGGATGATGCCGACCTCGGAGCGCACGCGCAGCTCGCGGGTGAGGGTCAGGCCATCCTTGCCGGGCAGGCGGATGTCGAGCATCACCAGATCGACCGGGCTTTCCGCCAGCGAGGCTTCGGCCTGTTCGGCGGTGCTGGCGCAACGCACCTGGTAGCCCTCCTGGGCGAGGTAGGACTGGAGCAGTTCACGGATCAGCGGATCGTCGTCGACGATCAGCACACTGGGAGCCATTGCAAATGCCCTCCGCCGCCGCTGCTTGGCGGGGCGCTTTTATTGTTGGAGTGGCTGGAGGTTATCGCCCGCTGAACGATCGATCAACAGGCGCCGACGGGACGCAGGAAACGCTGCATGCCGCCAGCCTGGAGACCGTCTACCCAGGCTTCGCAGATCTGCGCACCTTGTGCGGGCGTGAAGGTCTGCGGGTTCAATCCGGATTCCAGCCAAAGCCCATCGAGCAAGGCGCTGAGGCTGATCGCGGCGAGCTCGGCGTCGAAACCCTGCCAGCCTTCCTCAAGCGCCAGTTCGGTGAGCACCTTGGCCAGGATGGCCCGGTACTCGCCGTAGGACTGATCGTGCGCCAGGTTGATGGCCTGGGCGGTCTTCACCGCTCCCCAGAAGGCGAGCCAGGCTTCCAGCAGTTGGGGGTCCAGCAGTTCTGCGCTGAAGGACGCCTGGAAGAATGCCGACAGTCGCGGCCGTGGGCTGGACGGAGCATCGTCGATGGCGTCGCGCAGGAGCTTCATCACCCGCCCGGTGACGGCCAGGTACGCCTCGGCGACCAGTTCATCCTTGCTTGCGTAGTGATGGTTGATCAGCCCCACCGACACGCCAGCCTCGGCGCAGATCTTGCGAATGGATGCGCCTTGGAAACCATGGCGTTTGAGGCAAATGAGGGTCGCTTCGATCAGGTGCGCCTTGCGCAACTCGGGGTCCAGGCGGGAGTAGCGCACATCCTGGGTTGTCATGCCGAAAACTCCTTTGATGGTCCGGCGATTAGTAGAGCCTGTTCATGCTCTCGCGATGCGCAGCAGATCATGGACAGGTTCTGAACGACTGTACAGGAGGGCGCCGCCCCCACCTACCCGTTCGGGTTATGGCCGCTATCGCCCAAGGGGCACACAGTAGGTAGCGAGGCGATTCGATAACAACAATAGAGGTGAACCGATATGCGCAAGACCCTGGTCGCAGCACTCGGCACGACGCTCATCCTGTTACCGGCCCTGAGCCCGGCGGACGACAGCAACACCCTGCGCCTGTACAACTGGTCGGACTACATGGGCGAGCACACCCTCGCCGAGTTCGAAAAGGCCACCGGGATCAAGGTCGTCTACGACACCTTCGACTCCTACGAGACCGTGCAAGGCAAGTTGCTGCCCGGCCGCTCCGGCTACGACCTGGTGGTGCTCAACGCCGCCCTGGTGCCGCCACTGCTCAAGGCGGGTGTTTTCCAGCCGCTGGACAAGAGCCGCCTGCCCAGCTGGGGCAACCTCGACCCGCAGGTCCTGGCCAGCCTGGAACACTTCGATCCGGGCGTGACCTACTCGGCGCCCTACACCTGGGGCAGCAACGGGATCACCTACAACGTCGACATGATCAAGGCGCGCATGCCCGATGCCCCGATCGGCTCCCTGGCGATGGTCTTCGACCCCGAAATCGTGTCGCGCTTCGCCGACTGCGGCGTGACCCTGATCGACTCCCCCACTGATGTGCTCCCGCTGGCGCTGGCATACCTGGGTCGTGACCCGAATAGCGCGGAGCCCGAGGACCTCAAGGCCGCCCAGGACCTGCTGATGAAGGTGCGTCCCTACATTCGCAAGTTCGACTCCATGAGCTACCTCAACGGTCTGGCCAACGGCGATCAGTGCATCGCCATGACCTGGTCCGGCGATTACGCCACGGCCCAGACTCGTGCCACGGAAGCCGGCGCCAAGGTGAAGCTGGACTACTTCATTCCCAAGGAGGGCTCGCTGATCTGGTTCGATGACTTCTACATCCCCAAGGACGCGCCCCATGTGGAGAACGCGCACAAGTTCATCGAATACATGCTGCAGCCGAAGGTGATCGCCCAGGTCACCGACTACATCCGCTACGCCAATAGCAACAAGGCTGCCACACCGCTGGTAGCGGCCGAGGTGCGCAACGACCCGGCGATCTACCCCGACGACGCGACCCGCGCCCGGCTCTTCACCCAGAAAACCCAGCCGCAGAAGGCCATGCGCCTGATCACCCGCACCTGGAATGCGGTCAAGACCGGCAAATGAATTGAACTGCCCAGTAGAGATGGACCCGAGGTAAAGACCATGAACACCCCAAACACCGACTTCTTCGCCCAGTTCGACGATGAGCGCCTGGTGGCCGCCGACAAGGCGCATTACATGCACGGTTACCACGTCTTCGACGACCACCGGGAAAATGGCGCGTTGAACATCGCGGCCGGCAGTGGTGCCTATATCTACGACACCGCTGGCAACCGCTACCTGGACGCTGTGGGCGGCATGTGGTGCACCAACATCGGCCTCGGCCGTGAAGAAATGGCCGAAGCCATCGCCGAGCAGGTGCGCCAACTGGCCTACTCCAACCCCTTCTGCGACATGGCTAACGTCAAGGCCATCGAGCTGTGCGAAAAGCTGGCCGAACTGGCGCCGGGCGACCTCAATCATGTGTTCCTCACCACCGGCGGCTCCACGGCCGTGGATACCGCTTACCGCCTGGTGCAGTACTACCAGAACTGCCGCGGCAAGCCGGAAAAGAAACACGTCATCACCCGCATCAACGCCTACCACGGCTCCACCTTCCTCACCATGTCCCTGGGCGGCAAGGCGGCGGATCGTCCGGCGGAGTTCGACTTCCTCAAGGACCGCATCCACCACATCTCCTGCCCCAACCCCTACCGGGCGCCAGCGGGCATGGATGAGGCGCAGTTCCTGGAGTTCCTGGTCAACGAGTTCGAGGACAAGATCCTCACCCTGGGCGCGGACCGGGTGGGTGCATTCTTCGCCGAGCCGATCATGGGTTCGGGTGGCGTGATCATCCCGCCGGCCGGCTACCACAAGCGCATGTGGGAGGTCTGCCAGCGCCATGACGTGCTCTACATCTCCGACGAGGTGGTGACCTCCTTCGGCCGCCTGGGCGCTTTCTTCGCCTCGGAAGAGGTGTTCGGCGTGGTGCCGGACATCATCACCACCGCCAAGGGCCTGACGTCCGGCTACCTGCCGCTGGGCGCCTGCATCTTCTCCGAGCGCATCTGGCAAGTAATCGGCGAGCCGGGCAAGGGTCGCTGTTTCAGCCATGGTTTCACCTACAGCGGGCACCCGGTGAGCTGCGTCAGCGCGCTGAAGAACATCGAGATCATCCAGCGGGAAAACCTGCTGGCGCATGTGGACGAGGTGGGTGCTTACCTGGAGGAACGCCTGCATACGCTCGCGGACCTGCCGCTGGTGGGCAGCGTGCGCTGCAAGAAGTTGATGGCCTGCGTCGAGTTCGTCGCCGACAAGGCCAGCAAGACCCTGTTCCCCGATGAGCTGAACATCGGCGAACAGATCCACCTGCGGGCGCAGAAGCGCGGATTGCTGGTACGGCCCATCGTGCACCTGAACGTGATGTCGCCGCCGCTGACCATCACCCGCGCCCAGGTGGACGAGATCGTCGACACGCTGCGCGAGGCCATCCTCGAAACCGCCGCTGACCTCAAACGAAGTGGCGACTATGCGGGCAGTTGAGGGAGTCTGTTCGCTATTGGACGGCACCAGTAGACTGCTGGACATGACCAACGCGACTCCCGACAGCACCACCCCGGCCACCCTGCATGCCTGGCATGCGGGGCTGGCTCGCGCCATGGCCAGCGTCGCGGAGCCTTCGTTCTGCGAGCACCTGATCGATGCACTGCGAAGCCTGGTGCCCATCGAATCGGTGCTGCTGGGCCTGGAGTGCAAGGGGTTGGCGCCGCGACCGCTCTACCAGTGCGGTATTCCCACCGAATATCGCGAGGCGCTGATCGAGCGCTACTACGCTCGCGGCTACCTGCTGGACCCCTTCTGTCTCGCCATGGAGAACGGCTTGGCCGAAGGCTTCTACCACCTCTCGGAAATCGCTCCGGACGACTTCTTCAGCAGCGAGTACTACCGCACCAACTACCTCAAATGCGGCTCGGTGGAAGACGCCCATTTCATCGTCGACTTAGGTGGCCAACGCAAGGTGTCCCTCTGCGTGTACCAGGGCCGCAGTGGGGCACGCTTCAGCCAGGAAGAACTTGCGCTGTTACGGACGGCGCACCCGCTGGTGCGCGAACTGATGCGTCAGTTCGACGAGCGCGGCGGACTGGTGCGCTGCCTCGATGGCCATGGACCTGCCCCCATGCACACGGCACCGGCTGCGGCGCTGAACCAGCAGATACGCGAGGCCTTCATGAACTTCGGCAGCGATCGCCTGACCGAACGCGAACGGGAAATCGCCCACCTGCTGCTGCGCGGACACTCGGCCAAATCCAGCGCCAAGGTGCTGGAAATCTCCCCGGAAACCGTGCGCATGCACCGCAAGAATCTCTATACCAAGCTGGAAATCAGCTCCCAGGCCGAACTGTTCGCCCTGTTCATCGACTGGCTGACAACCTGACGCACGACCTTTTCGGTCAAACGGCAGTGGGCAGGTCGCATCCTTTGACTAGGCTTGCTTGTCTCTTCCCCCAACCGGAGACGCGCCATGCCCATCGAGAAAGCCCTGTATACCGCCCACGCCGAAGCCTACGGTGGTCGTGAAGGCCGTGCCGTGTCCTCGGATGGCGTGCTGGATGTGAAGCTGACGACTCCCAAGGAACTGGGCGGCCCTGGCGGCGACGGCACCAACCCCGAGCAGCTTTTCGCGGCGGGTTATTCGGCGTGCTTCCTTGGCGCCATCAAGTTCGTCGCCGGCAAGGAAAAGATCACGCTGAGCGAGGACACCTCCATAGAAGGCGCCGTGGGCATCGGCACCCTGCCGACAGGTTTCGGCATCGAAGTCGAACTGAAGATTTCCCTGCCCGGGCTGGACAAGCAGGTCGCCAAGGAGCTGGTGGACGAGGCGCATATCGTCTGCCCTTACTCCAACGCCACGCGCGGCAATATCAACGTGAAACTGACCCTGGTGTAGGAGCGAGGGGGACGCCTAGTTCTTGCTCGCGAATGCCGTATGCAAGGACTGTTCGCCAGCAAGCTGGCTCCTACATGAGTGACTGAAGAAGGGAGGCCATTGGCCTCCCTTCTTCATTTCACCTTGTAGATGATCCCCGGACTGCATTGGACCATCTGGTAGAGGTCAGGCAGGCCGTTCAGCGCCTCGGACGCGCCGAGGAACAGGTAGCCGCCCGGTTTCAGGGTGGCGTGGATGCGGGTGAGGATGTCCTTCTTCACTTCGGCGGAGAAGTAGATCAGCACGTTGCGGCAGAAGACGATGTCGAACTTGCCGAGCGCGGCATAGCTGTCCAGCAGGTTCAGCGGACGAAACTCCACGCGGCTGCGGATGGCCGGCTTGACCGCCCAACGCCCCGGCCCTTTCGGGTCGAAGTAACGTACCAGGCGGTCCTGCGAGAGGCCTCGCCCCATGGCCAGGCTGTCGTACTCGCCGGAACGGCAGGCCGTGAGCATCGAGCTGGACAGGTCCGTGGCGACGATTCGCGCGCCGGCCTTGAGCTGGCCGAGGTTGACCTTCTCGTACTCGTCGAGCGTCATGGAAATGGAGAAAGGCTCCTGTCCCGACGAGCTGGCCGCCGACCAGATGCGCAGCGGCTGGTTCGGATTGGCCTTGATCAGCTCGGGCAGGACCCGGTTTTTCAGCACTTCGAAGGGATAGGTATCCCGAAACCACAGGGTTTCGTTGGTGGTCATGGCATCGATGACCTGCTCGCGCAGGCCGCCACGGGAAAAACCCTGGATGCGCTGGGTGAGCTCACCCAACGTCTTGATGCCGTTCTGCTCCATCAGCTTGTTCAGCCGACTGGAGACCAGATACTGCTTGTTGCTGCCCAGCAGGATGCCGCAGGTCTTTTCCAGGAACACCCGGAACTGCTCGAACTCCACATTGCCTGAAGACACTAAGGGCGCCTCACCGATCTGTTTCCGTGTCAGGGGGCCGAATCAGCCCCCGTCCGTTACCTTGATGCGTTCCACGACTCGCGCGGCCAGGTCATCCGGCTTGAACTTGGCGAGGAAGTCATCCGCCCCGACCTTCTTCACCATCGCCTGGTTGAACACACCCGAAAGCGAAGTATGCAGGAGGATATGTAATTTCTGCATGCGCGGATCGTTGCGGATCTCAGCCGTCAGGGTATAGCCGTCCATCTCCGGCATCTCGATGTCGGAAACGATCATCAGCAGTTCCTGTTCCGGCGCCTTGCCCTCCTCCACCAACTCGCGCAGGTAGTTGTAGGCCTCGCGTCCGTCGTTCAACGCCTTGACCTCGACGCCAACGGTTTCCAGGCAGCGGATCACCTGTTTGCGCGCGACGGAAGAGTCGTCGACGATCAGGACCCGCTTGCTGACGGCTTTGCTCTGGGTGTCGATGTCGATCACGCCTTCGGACACCACTTCGGAGGTTGGCGCCACTTCAGCGAGGATCTTCTCGACGTCGATGATCTCCACCAACTGCTTGTCGACCCGAGTGACCGCCGTCAGGTAATGGTCACGACCGGTGCCCTTGGGTGGCGGATGGATCTCCTCCCAGTTCATGTTGACGATGCGTTCCACCGAGCGCACCAGGAAACCCTGCACCTTGGTGTTGTATTCCGTGATGATGACGAAGCTGTTCTTCAGGTCATCGAGGCCTCTGCGCCCGGTCGCCATGGACAGGTCGAGAATTGGAATGGTACCCCCACGGATATTGGCGACCCCGCGTACGACCGGACTGGACTTGGGCATCAGGGTGAGGCGGGGGCACTGCAGCACCTCCTTCACCTTGAACACGTTGATCCCGTACAGCTGCGGCCCGTCGAGACGGAACAACAGCAGCTCCAGGCGGTTCTGCCCGACCAGTTGAGTACGCTGGTTAACCGAATCCAAAACACCGGCCATGACCAGACTCCTATTACAAGTCGATGAGCGCCCGCTTCAGCCTAGCAGGCGGCACGAGCCTTGCTTCTAAGTTTGCATGAACACCATGATGACGCTTTTCCGACGCCTGATGGCAAAACGCCGCATTACACTTGCGGCTGTTTTACCCGCTTTGTGTTGTCTCGGCTACAGTCCGGCGTCGAGTGCGACTGTGACGTCGCCTGAGATACTTATCGGCACGGCCGAAGGCTTTCTTGAGTTCACCGTCGAAGAATATCTGCAGCGCGGCAATATCCAGGGTCGCAGTGAAATCCAGGTCAACCGGCTCGATCCCCGCCTGCGACTGGCTGAATGCGACAGGGATTTGACGGCCAAGCTGGAAAGCCCTGCCCAGCCGTTGGGACGTGTCACGGTGCGCGTCAGTTGTGAAGGCAGCTCGCCCTGGACGGTGTTCGTTCCCGCCCAGGTGAAGCTCTATCGCGAAGTGGTGGTGGTTACGCGGGCACTGCGTCGCGGCGTCCCTATCACTCATCAGGATGTGGCCCTGGCCGAACGTGATGTCGGCACATTGAATCAGGGTTTTCTGAGCGATCCGGGGCAGATCATCGGCCAGAAGACCACACGTTCGCTGGTTTCCGATCAGGTGCTGGCGCCCTTGCACCTGGAACAGGCCGAGGTGGTGAGCAAGGGCGACCAGGTCGTGATCAGCGCCGTCGGCTCGACCATCAATGTACGAATGCCCGGCGAAGCCATGAGCAAGGGCGCGCCGGGTGAGCAGATACGGGTACGCAACCTGAGTTCCGGCCGCGTGATCAAGGCCCGTGTAAAGGGACCAGGCCAGGTTCAGGTCGATATGTAGGCATGATTCCGCTGGCGCCGGACAGGGCTGATTTCCTAAACTCAGCCGGTACGAAAGAATTTTCTAAAGTTATCCCGGACAGGGCCGATAAAACGGTAAGCGTCCAAATAGCGTCCGAGGTTCAGCATCATGGTTATCGACTTCAACCGGCTCAATAACGGTCCCACGCCCGCCAGTTCAGGGCGTACCGGCAGCACCCAGGCCGGCAAGAGCGAAACCGTCACCTGCGGCCAGACTGCTTCGACCCAGAACACCGGCGAGCAGGCTCCAGCTGCCAAAAGCGGCGAATCCGTGCAACTGAGCAGCGAAGCTCAAGTGCTGCAGAAAGCCGGCGAACAACTGCGCGACCTGCCCGTTGTGGACAAGGAGCGCGTGGAAAAGCTCAAGCAGGCCATTGCCGACGGCTCTTATCAAGTCGACAGCAAGCGCGTGGCCAGCAAGCTGCTGAACTTCGAATCCCAGCGCTAGTCCACGGGCGGCGCTGGGGAACTTGGACGCTAAAGCCCCAGAGCGCGTATGCACGACACCAACCTGCTTCAGCTGTTCTCCGACGATATCGGCCACGCCAAGCGTTTGCTTGAGCTGATGGACGAAGAATTCCAGGTTCTGGGTGAGCGCGACCTCGTCCGCCTCGAGAAACTGCTCGCCGACAAGCAGCCCCTCCTTGCCCAACTCGACCAGCATGGCCGCCAGCGCAGCCAGTTGCTGGCCAGCCTGCAACTGAGCGCCGATCGCGCCGGCTTGCAGCAACTCGCCGAGCGCTCCCCTCTGGGCCAGGAACTGCTTGATCGCAGTGACGAACTGGGTGAGCTGCTGGAGCGCTGCAGGACGACCAACGAGCGCAATGGCCGACTGATCCGCGCCAATCGGGCGACGATCGGCAGTATGCTCGGCATCCTCCGTGGCGGCGACACGCCCAGCCTCTATGACAGCCGCGGTGCGGCCGCTAGAATCGGCCAGCAGCGCCCGCTCAGCCAGGCCTGACAAGCCATTACAAGAAAGGCACAAAGATAGAGGCATGATGCCACTACTCTTTGTGTAACCCGCGTTTGTGTTCGGAGAGACCTGGACTGTGTCCAACCCATTCCACGAAGTCAACGGCCCTCAACCCCCCAAGGTGCTCAAGGCACCGGTAGAGATCCTGGCCAACCTTCGTCTGTTGCAGCAGCATCACGATCCGCTGATCGTCACCTTCCACGACCGGAACCAGCGCTTCCAGAGTTACCTGATTGAAGTGGACCGCGACCGTGGCCTGATCGCCCTCGACGAATTGATCCCGAATGACGGCGAACGCTTCCTGAAGAATGGCGAAACCTTCCGTGTCGAAGGCTTCCACGAGGGCGTGCGAATCGCCTGGGATGCCCAGCAAGCAGCCACGATCGGCGAGTTCGAGGGAGGTCGCTGCTACTGGTGCCCGCTGCCTGATGAGGTGACCTACCACCAGCGCCGCAATGCCTTTCGCGCCCCCCTTAAGCAGAGTCAGTTAGTCCCCATCGAACTGGACGGTGACAAGCTGTCGTCAGCGATCAAGGGCGTGATGCTGGATATCTCGGCCACCGGCTGCAAACTGCGCTTCGAAGGAGACCTCAGCGGTCGCCTGCAAGCCGGACAGGTCTATGAGCGCTTCAGCGCCAGGATGCCCATCGGCCCCATTACCACTCCCGTGGAGCTGCGCCATCTGCATTTCGACGAGAAGCTCGGCATGAGCTTCGCCGGCATTCGCTTCCACAACATGAGTGGGATGGTGCAGCGCAACGTCGAACGCTTCGTCTACCAACTGCAGCGTGAAGCGCGTCGCTTCGAGAAGGACGAACTCTTCTAGCATTCGGTTCGGAACGCACAATCGCCGGTCGCTGTTTTCCACGTCCGGCCTTTTCTGTCTCAGACGACCCCGAGCTTGAATCCCAGCCGCCCCAGGCGCGGCAAATGCTCGGGACTGTCCATCACCCAGAGCGACGGCAGCAGCCCATGCTGCCAATCCAGTTGTTGCAGTCGCTCACAGGTCAAGGCCAGCACCTGGTCACTGCCCCAAGGCATGGCTTCGAATAGGCGCGGATCGACACGTCGCAGACCGAGCAGGCCATAGCGGCCATCTTCAGTCGGCCCCAGAACTGCCTGATGCTCATGCAGTGCCTCGCAGGCCGCGGACAGGTAATCGGCATCCAGCATCGGACAATGCTGACCGATGAGTACCACTGCATCGTTTTCGGAAAGTCCCAAGGCAGCGATACGCCGCATTCGCTCCCCCAGGTCACCCACTGGCTGGCCGACGACCATCCAGTCGTTGTCCTCGGCCAGAGCTTCAAGGGCCTCGTCCGGCCCATCCTCGATCCAGAAGATCCGCTCACTGAAGCCCAGTGGCGGTAGGTTGAGTACGCGTGCCACCAATTGCCGATGCAACTGGCTGACCCCCTCCTCGCCCAACTCCGGAACCAGGCGGGGGTGGTGCTTGCCGGCCTGCGGAGCGCTGGCCAGCAGATGCAGGGATATGCTCAACGACATCACCAGATCCTCCTTGAAGTCCCAAGGCAGGCTTGGGCTTGAAGCTCGGGTAGGCGCACTCGTCGATAATTGGGCAAAAGGTGTGTGGCGTTGGGCCACTACTTATCGGGCTGCGGTTGCTCCGGCATCTCCTCGGGCGACGGCTCGGGCGGCGGAACTTCGCCGTTCTGCATCTGGTCGTGCACCGCTTTTTCATCGACGCGGGGGTCGAGGGCCGCCACCAAGGGAGAACTGATCATGTTGTCTGGCGTCGGCACATGGTGCAGCGGCGCCTCGTCGACCCGGTGCAACCCGGTGACCGCATCCGGTCGAACCCGAAGGACCAACACCGTGGCGCAGAAGCACACGAACGCGTAGAGCATGTTCGGCCCCAACAGCTTCATCAGGGCGCCGGTCAACAGCGGACCGATGCTCGCCCCTACACCGAAGGTGATCAGCAGCATGGCGGTCAGAGACACCCTTCGCTCGGCTTCTATATGGTCATTGGAGAAAGCCACTGCGAGTGGGTAGAGGCTGAACTGCAGCAGGCAGACCAGGAAGCCGACCGGGAACAGCACCTCCAGCGGTGCTGCGGGCATGATCGCCAGGGGCAGGGCCGACACCGCGAGCAAGCCCGCCGTGCTGCGAATCAGCACCGCGCGATCATGGCGGTCCGACAACCAGCCCAACGGCCACTGCACGAGAAGCCCGGCCAGGATGCAGCTCCCCATGAACAGGCCCACCTGGTTGATCGGCAGCCCCTGGGCCGTGGCATAGAGCGGCGCCAGACCGTAGAAGGAACCGATCACCAGGCCGGAAACCAGCACAGTGGTCATGGACTGCGGCACACGATTGATGAAGAAACGCGGTTCCAGCGGTGCCGGATGCAGCGGCGCCGGGTGCAACTTGCGGGTCAACGCCACCGGCACCAGGCACAGCGCGAAACACATGGCCACGAGCATCAGCAGCTCCGGTCCGAGGCCCGGGTGCAGCACCAGCACCAGTTGCCCAAGCACCAGGCCCAGGTAGGAGGCGACCATGTAACCGGCGAACACCTGCCCGCGCTGGCTCGCGTCGGCCTGCTCGGTGAGCCAGCTCTCGATCACCATGTACTGGCACATCATCCCCAGCCCCACCAGCATCCGCATGAACAGCCAGGCCGGCAGGAAGTCGATCAGACCATGCCCGAGCACGGCCGCCGTCACCACGCCGGCGCAGGCCACGTAGGCGCGGATATGCCCGACCCGGGCAATCAGCCGGTGCCCCAGCTTGCCGCCAAGGATCAGGCCGAAATAGTTGGCCGCCATCAGGGCGCCGACCCAGAGCCCATCGACCTTGTCCGCAGCCAGGCGAAGGCCGAGGTAGGTACTGAGTAGGCCGGAGCCGATCAGCATGAGCAGGGTGGCGAAATACAGTGCGCGAAACGACTTCCAGATCCGATGCATCGACGCTCCAGGCGGCTTCTTGTACAGGGAGGGCCACCCGGAAAGGCGGCCCTGGGGCGATCAGACCTGGGCCGCGAGGACGCGCCGTTCCCAAGGGGTGATCTCATCGAAGAAGCTGCAGAGCTCCATCGTCTTCGTAGCAATGTAGCCTTCGATGAACTCGTTGCCGAACAGTTCACGTGCCAGATCGCTGCGTTTCAGACGCTCGATAGCGGCATGCAGGGTACAGGGCAACAACAACTCGTCGGGAGCTTCGAACTCGCCCTGAATGGGAGCGCTCGGTTGCAGCTGTCGTTCCACTCCGTAAAGCCCGGCCGCCAGGCTGGCAGCGATGGCCAGATAGGGATTCGCATCGGCGCCGGGCAAACGGTTCTCCACCCTCCTCGCCACTGGCGCGCTGGCCGGAATGCGCAGGCCCGCTGCACGGTTGTCATGGGACCAGCAGGCGTTGTTGGGCGAGGCATAGGGGTGACAGAGGCGCTGATAGGAGTTCACGTTGGGCGCGAACAGCGCGGTGAAATCTCCCACGGCCGCCTGCTGCCCGCCGATGAAGTGAGTAAAGGCCGGGGTCGCCTCGCCATTGGCGTCAGTGAAGATGTTCTGTTCGCCGTCGAGCGTCACCACGCTCTGATGGATATGCATCGAACTACCCGGCGTGCGCGCCAACGGCTTGGCCATGCACACCACCTGGATACCGTGCTTGAGCGCGACTTCCTTGAGCAGATGCTTGAACAGGAATGTCTGGTCTGCCAGGAGCAGCGGATCGCCATGCAGGAAATTGATCTCGAATTGGCTGACGCCCATTTCGTGCATGAAGGTGTCGCGAGGCATGCCGAAGGCTTCCATGCCGCGATAAACCTCTTCGAAGAACGGCCGCAATCCGTTGTTGGACGACACACTGAAAGCCGAGCAGCCATCCTCGCGACGACCATCCAGGCCTATCGGCGGCAGGAAGGCCTGGGTCGGATCGGGGTTGGGAGCAAAGACGAAGAACTCCAGCTCGGTCGCCACCACGGGCTTCCAGCCGTAGCTCGCATAACGCTCCACCACCTTTCGCAGCAGCCCCCGGGTCGACAGCCCGGACGGGCGGCCATCCAACTCCTGGGCGTCGCAGATCGCCAAGGCGCGCGAACGCTCGCTCCAGGGCAGGCAATGCACCTGGCTCGGCTCCGCGACCAGGGCCAGGTCACCATCGTCGCTGCCATAGAAGCGGGCAGGCGGATAGCCGCCCATGATGCATTGCAGCAACACGCCTCGCGCCAGTTGCAGACGCCGCCCCGAGAGGAAGCCCTCCCCCGTCATCACCTTGCCGCGCATCACACCGTTCAGGTCGGGGGTGACGCACTCGATTTCTTCAACCCCGGCCAGGCGCTCGGCGAGCGGACTGCGGACTTTGGTAGTCATGATTGTTGTCCTTGTGCACTACGGCCGCTCTGGATGGCGGCTTGTACAAAATACGCACCGGCTGTTTGAAATATCAAGCGCCGCAACAACCCACCTGGGGTCGAAGGATTCTCCGGGTTTTTATCGCAGTAGGGCTAGGCAGGAGGGGTGGGAGGGGGGGAGGAAGATGATGCATCTCTGTATATAGGCAGAATTCTTGCCATCCAAGCAAGCTCCGAAAACAACGGCAACGGGATAAAGCCTATTCAGGGCGGGGCATCCATTTCGGAGTATCAGGCGCAAGTTCAAATACGTAAAGGCACGGTTCCACAGCGTGGTCAAGCAAACTGCGCAACTGATCACCTTGCTCGATTTTTTGAATCGATGAATTTCGCATTGAAAACTGCTGGCTGATTCGAGTCCGGTACATATACAAAAAACCAGGGCAAGAGCCCTGGCTTTCGGTAAACCTGTCGCAAAAGACTGGGCTAACCAAGCGATTTGGTTAGCAGTCGCCGCTGATTCATGATCTGTTCGGAGTTACATCAACCTTCTAAACGTCCAAAAATCATGGCTCAGTCCGACGCTGTTGATGTATCCAGTCGACAATTTCCCCTTCCGGGGTATAACCACTAACGGTCTCCCGTAGCAGTTGACGCACTTTAGCGTAATCGTCCTGCTGAACAGCTTCGAGCAATGCTGTCAGCACTGCCTTAAGTGAGTCCCAGCTTAAATGCTCCTCGTTGGCCCGCATAATCATTGGGTGATTGGTTGGGCTAACGTTATCGCCGATCAACAACTCTTCATACAGTTTCTCGCCAGGGCGCAGGCCACTGAACTCGATTGCAATATCACCGTGCGGACTCTTCTCCGTTCTCACACTGAGGCCCGAAAGATGAATCATTTTCTCCGCCAACTCGAGAATTTTCACCGGCTCACCCATATCGAGCACGAACACATCCCCTCCCTGCCCCATCGAGCCGGCTTGAATCACCAACTGTGCGGCCTCGGGAATGGTCATGAAGTAGCGTGTGATATTGGGATGCGTAACCGTAACCGGACCGCCGCGACGAATTTGTGCATAGAACCTTGGAATCACCGATCCAGAAGAGCCCAGCACGTTTCCAAATCGCACCATGGTGAAGCGAGTCTTGTTAACGTGATGGACTGCATCCTTGTCTGCAAACAATACCGGTCCCGACTCTCGGCTCAACGCCTGCAAAATCATCTCTGCCAGACGTTTGGTACTGCCCATCACGTTGGTCGGCCGCACCGCTTTGTCGGTAGAAATCAACACGAAGTGCTGGACGCCGGCCCTTACTGCAGACTGAGCAGTGTGGAGAGTGCCCATGACGTTATTAAGCACGCCTTCGGCAATGTTGTGCTCCACCATTGGCACATGCTTGTACGCAGCAGCATGGTAGACCGTGTCTACCTGCCATGTCTTCATGATGTCCTGCAGTCGATCTGGATTGCGGATGGAGCCGAGAATCGGAACCAGCCGTAGCGGCAAAGACTCGCGCTCGATTCTTTGCTCAAGTTCGGCATGAATGCTGTACAAATTGAATTCGCTGTGCTCGAACAACAGCAGAGTTGTGGGCTCACTCGCCATGATCTGCCGACACAACTCAGACCCGATCGAGCCTCCAGCGCCGGTCACCATAACAGTCTGACCACGAATACAACGCTCGAACAACTCCTGTTGCGGAGGAACCGAATCACGTCCGAGCAAGTCAGTGATATCCACTTCCTGGATGTCATCGACCTTCACTCGCCCGCTAGCCAAATCCATAAAGCCCGGCACACTGCGTACATGCAGTGGGAACTGCTCAAGATGCACTAACACCTCACGTCGGCGTCCGCGAGAAGCGGAGGGGATTGCCAACAATATTTCCTGTGCCCCTGTTTCTTCGATCATCTGCTGAATATGCTTAGGCTTGAACACCCGTAGCCCGGCAATAACCCGATTAGCAATGTTGCTGTCATCGTCTATGAAAGCCACCGGACGCATCGCACGCCCCATACGCAGGGCTCCCACTAACTGATTTCCAGCAGCCCCAGCACCATAGATGGCCACCTTAGGTAAACCGTCGTCGCGGCCCATAAACGGTATCGCGTGGCTGGCTGAAAACCAATCACCCATAAAGTACTGGCGCATTCCCAAACGTAAACCGCCGATTATCACCAAGCTCAGCCACCAGTAATTGAATACCAGCGAGCGAGGCACAACGACTGTTGCATCGCGGTACCAATATACCGCCAGGGAGAGAAACAAGGCTGACAGCGTGACAGCCTTGGCAATAGCGAGCAACGCATCATTGCCAAAGTAGCGCATTACCGCCCGGTACATACCGAATCGCACGAATAGTGGGATAGCAATCAGCGGGGCGGCCACGAACAGCCAGAGGTGCCCTCCCCAAGGATGAATCAGATTGTCAGTGCCCAGGCGCACGACAAACGCCAGCCACAAAGCGCCCCACACCAGCACCACATCAGTGATCACCTGCAACAAGCGCTTGTAGCGACGCGGTAGCCGTAACAAACCTTTGCGTAACCTATCAGCAGCCCTTAACACTAGTGCGTCCTCGAAGTCTTCAACAACCCAATAAGCGGACCTGCCGCAACGCAGTTAATACTCAGCGCCAAACACCCGGCCAACCCGACCTGGAATCAACGCAGAGTAAAATTGTGCCCCTTTAACGAAGCCATCCTACTCACTATTGACATTCGTAGTGCGCGGCAACGAACGCCACCTTTCACTGCTAGTCTGAAGAGGAGCGCAAGGTGAGGGGTGACTCTACTCCCGTTCACCAGCCTTGAACTTTACCGCCAACCACACCAATGGTAGGTAAGCCAATAGCAATCCCAGCGCGCCATCCACTCCACCTAACCCGACCCAAAGCGCAATCGGCAGCAGCCAGAAAAGATTCAGCACAGCCACCGCCAGCGTCACCGGCAAGTGTTTGCCAAATTGACGCGATGCGTACTGGTAAGCATGGCTGCGGTGTGCCTCGTACACCTTTTCGCCCCGCTGCAAGCGGCGAAGCAGTGTCCACGTGGCATCGACGATAAACACCCCCAGAAGAATCAACCAACCCCATAGCAACTGGGGCGCTACCCAGGCCGCTTGCAGCGAGAGCACACCTAGTGCAATACCGAGAAAGCCACTACCGGCATCACCCATGAAGATGCGCGCCGGCGGGAAGTTCCAGAACAGGAAGCCCACCACCGCCACTGCCAGCGACAAAGGCGCCAGTGCCATGACTCCCTTGCCTAGCAGCAGATAAAGCAGCGCGCCACCCAGGCATACGCAAATTGCCTCCACACTGGCGATACCATCAATGCCATCCATGAAGTTGTACAAATTGAGCAGCCAAACAAGGTAAAACGCCGCGAGGCCATAGCCTAGCCATCCCAACTCCAGACCGAAGCCGAAAATCACCAGCGGTGGAAAACCTTCCAGCCATCCCAAAGCCCAACCAGCTCCGATGAAATGCGCTAATAAGCGCCAGCGTGCCGCGATATGCCCGTGGTCATCGAGAAACCCCACCAAAGCGATCCAGGCACCCGCCCCTATCAGCGCCCACATCACTGACCAGTCCAACACACCGCCTAACGCTAACAGCGGAAGCACCGCCAGAAAGCTGACCACAATGGCCACCCCTCCGCCGCGTGGCGTGGGCACCGAGTGCGAACTGCGTCCGTTGGGGATATCCATCAAACTGCGCGCCAAGGCATAACGGCGCAGGGCACCCGTCAGGAAAAGAGAAACGCCGGCCATGGCCGGTAGTAGCCACCAGATACTCATTGAGCTTGATGTTCCAGAAAGTTCTCCGCCGTTTTACGCAGCGCTACATCGACACTGATTGGCGGCACCCAACCCAACAACTCTCGTGTCTTGCTGATATCAACTTGTAGCGAGCCACACAACCGCTGGGATAGAGCCCGCTTGCCCAGCATCGCCGCTCCCACTTCCAGCACCCAACTTGGCACTGGCAACAAACGGGCCGGTTTGCCAAGAGCGGCACCCATTCTACGCAACAACTCGGTAGTCGAGATATCCTCGCCATCGCTAACCAGAAAGGTTTGGTTCACTGCGGCGGGGTGATCGATGCAGGTCATGATCAGATCGACCAAATTGTCCAAGGCAACCAAGCTGCGCCGGTTATGAATAGCCCCCAAAGGCAAAGGCACGCCCTTGTGCAACCAGCGCATCATGCTCAAGAAATTGGCTTTCACACCCGGCCCATACACCAGCGTGGGACGGATAATCACGATCTCCAGCTCGGTTTCGGCTGCAATAGCACGTAAACCCTGCTCAGCTTCCATCTTGGAAATGCCGTAATGGTCCACCGGCGCCGGTTGAGCATCTGCGATATAGGGCATGCCAACTGGCGTGCCTTCGCCGTTGACCTTGATCGAGCTAATGAAAATGAAGCGACGTACGCCCGCCTTTTCGGCTTGGCGAGCAAGGCTCAATGTGCCTTCTACGTTGACGTTGCGAAACGCGGCAAGTGGATCAGACGCCGCATCATGCATAACGTGAACACGAGCGGCACTGTGAATGACCACTTCGACTCCATCCAATGCCTTTCGCCAGTCGGTATCAGCGTCAAGCCCTGCAATTTGCAGGGTCTCAACATGCTCGGGAAGCCCTGGTACTGGCCTACCACGCACCGCCGCGACCAGCTCCAGATTGACCTGAGCCGACATCCGTTCCAGCAATCCCCGGCCGACAAAGCCGGTGGCACCGGTCAACAAAACACGCATCTCTTTACCTCGGGAACACTTAGTCTTTTGACCAGACAGTGCGATTGATGTAGTCGGTGTAGCTGAGCACTACCCTGACGACCTGCTTCGATACCGGGCCTGCCTGGTAATCCCGCACCACTGGCATCACCCGACGAGCACGATCATGCTGACTGGTCACCACACGCACCGCATCCAGGACACCCTCTACCTTCAAACCGCTCATAATCAGCGTGCCTTCATCCATCCCCTCTGGGCGTTCGTGGGCATTACGAATGGTGATCGCCGGCAGGTTCAACAGCGAAGCCTCTTCTGTGATGGTGCCACTGTCGGACAGAACACAGAAGGCCGACATTTGCAGCTTGATGTAATCCAACAAACCGAAGGGTTTGACGAAGCGAATGAGCGGATGCTCAAGCGACTCCCCCAAGGCCTCAAGACGCTTACGCGTGCGTGGGTGAGTCGAAACGATGATCGGGTACTGATAGGTGCTGGCCAGCGCGCGCAGGGTTGCCAACAAATCCCGCAGGTTATCCGGTGTGTCGACGTTCTCTTCTCGATGAGCGCTGACGATGAAGAACTTATCCTCCTCCAGCTCTTCCCGTACCACCACATCAGACGCTCGGATTCGCGGCATGTAGTAGTCCAGCACCTCCTCCATATGCGAGCCCGTCTTGATGATGGTTTCCGGGCGGATACCCTCGGCGATCAAATATCGGCGTGCATGCTCGGTCAGGACCATATTGATGTCACTCAAATGGTCGAGCACCTTCCGGTTCAGCTCCTCCGGCACACGCTGGTCAAAGCATCTGTTTCCCGCCTCCATATGGAACACCGGAATCTTGCGCCGTTTGGCAGCAATTACCGCTAGACAGGTGTTGGTATCGCCATACAGCAAAAGCGCGTCCGGCTTTTCCAGCTCGAAGACTTCGTCAGCTTTGGAAATCACTTCGGCAATGGTCTTAGCCGCTGTTTCACCAGCCGCCCCCAGAAAATGATCTGGTTTGCGGATTTCCAGATCATCGAAAAATACTTGATTCAGCTCGTAATCGTAGTTCTGACCAGAGTGCACAAGTATATGCTGCACCTGCTTGTCCAGCTCCGCGATTACACGGCTCATCTTGATCAGTTCCGGGCGGGTACCGACCAGCGTCATTACCTTAAGCATTGAGCTCCTCCCGGATGTAATCCAACTTCAACAGAACGTCCTTAACGCCCTGAGTATCCAGGCGCTCCGTATTATGCGAAGTGTAGTCATCCAACTCGGAAATATGCTGCTCTCCTTCAACGAAGAACTTTTTGTAGTTGAGGTCCCGGTTATCCGCTGGAATCCGATAATAACGCCCCATATCTTCTGCCTTGGCCATTTCCTCGCGAGAAATCAGTGACTCATAAAGCTTCTCACCATGGCGTGTGCCAATCACCTTCACAGGGTTTTCGCGGGAAAACAGCTCTTTGAGCGCCTGGGCCAAGTCCGCCACCGTAGAAGCCGGAGCCTTTTGTACAAAGATGTCCCCCTGCTCAGCATGCTCGAACGCATGCAGCACGAGATCGACCGAGTCTTCTAGAGACATAAGGAAGCGCGTCATGTTCGGATCAGTGACGGTAAGGGCCTCGCCGGCTTTAAGTTGGCCAATGAACAGCGGAATCACCGAGCCGCGTGAAGCCATTACGTTACCGTAACGGGTCGCGCAGATAACTGGCCCCGTCTCTGGAATCATTCGCGATTTAGCCACCATGAGCTTTTCCGCCATCGCCTTGGAAATACCCATGGCATTGATCGGGTACACAGCCTTGTCCGTACTGAGCACCACCACGCGCTTCACACCCGTAGCAATAGCGGCGTTAAGCACGTTTTCCGTACCGATCACGTTGGTCCTCACAGCTTCCATAGGGTAAAACTCACAGGAAGGCACCTGCTTCAATGCTGCGGCATGGAAAATGTAGTCAACACCGACCATGGCCTGCGAAACGCTGTCATAGTCACGAACATCACCGATGAAGAACTTCACCTTGTCATTTGACAAAGCGATACGCATATCTTCCTGCTTTTTTTCATCCCGGCTAAATACCCGAATTTCCTTGACGTTGGTATCGAGAAAGCGCTTCAGCACCGTGTTGCCGAACGAACCAGTGCCACCGGTAATCATCAAAATTTTTTCATCAAACATAAGCACTCACCAAATCCAAAAATAAAAGATTAGCGCTGATCGTGCATCATTTTGACCAACTCCGGCCACGCTGGCGGCACATAACCAGTTGCATGGCGGAATCGAGACGAGTCAAGCGACCGGTCAATCCGCACCTCCTCATCAGCAATTATATCAATCTTCTTTCCATACACGTCGGCCACTAGCTTAAGTAAAGAAAACTTGTCAATTGGATCAACCGACACATTATAAAGCCCATGCAGCCCACTAGCGGGAATCACATAGTCACTCATCACCCGAGCCAGTTCAGCAGTAGGTAAGCCAGAAAAAATGGCCTTTTTATATCCCTTGATCGCTCCGCTCTGACCAAGAAACCAATCGATTAGCGAACTGTTTCTGCCCATTTCGTGGCCAATAATTGAAGTACGCAGCGTGATCGCATGGGGATGATCATACAGTTCGCCAATAAATTTGGACTTACCATAGAGATCCTCTGCGTCAGAAACATCTGTTTCTGTATACATACCCGTACGCCCCGAAAATACGCAATCCGTACTAATATGAATCAAGCGTGCTCTTGCCAGTGCACACAACTTTGCCAAGCGGTGCGGTAACATCGCGTTAATCGGCAGAGCAGAAAGAGGATCTTTGGAATCAGCTAGCTGCTTGATGAGCCCAACACAGTTGATAACCACATCCGGCCTGGCTCGCTCGAATGCAGTTACCAGTGAGTCCTGATCAAGCACATCAATGTTTGGCAGCAAACAGTCACGAGCCTGCGAGGAGAAATATCGCAAACTCTCGGCACTACGTAATGTACCCCATACCCTATAACTAGGAACAGCCGAGAACCGTTTGAAAACGGCCCTTCCCAACATACCGGTTACGCCTAATATTAAAATATTCATTTTGATTGCCCTCTACTCTCGCTGACCCTTGCCTTGAGGATTTCTCCCAAACGCTGGCATTGCCTGTTCATTTCAAAGTGCTCAAGGAAATACTCACGCCCCGCTCGCCCAAGTCGCTCACGCTCAGTAAATGGCATACGATAGAGTCTCTCAATACAGCGTGACATTCCCTCAGCATCCTCCGCTCGACAGGAAAACCCTGCACCGGCTTCCTCAATGATCCGAGCACCCTCGCCATCAAGGGAAGCAATTATTGGGCGGCCAGAAGCAAGATAAGCCTGCACCTTGCTTGGAATTGTGTAGCTGAAGATCTCATCGGCCTTAAGGGTAACCAACAGGCCTGCTGCCCGACTAAAAAACTGCGGCATCTCCGCAGGTGGAAAACGTCCAGCAAGAACAAGATTGTCTAGCCCTTTCAGCGCTTTTTGCTCTTCAAGCCAGCCAAGCATGCTACCACTACCCACCAATATCAGCTTGCAGTCTGGTAGATGCTGGAGTCGTACAGCCACCTGCAAAAGAGTCTCCACCGATTGCGCCGTACCCAGATTACCGGCAAAAACCAGACAAAAACCGCGCTCCAATTCGGTAAGTAATTCCTTGGGAACTTGCGTAGTCTCCGCAGGGTGGAGGGGAACATCTTGGTGCGAATTGGGATAATAAATAACTTTGTCCGCCCGGGCATAGCGCGCAACCGGCGCACGGAAGGCCCTAGACTGCACCAGCAAGCTATCTGTGCATGCATAAATCCCACGCACAACCCAGCCAACAACTCTCAACAAGAAAGGATTGTGTATAAAACCCGTGGCGCTAAGACTTTCGGGCCAAAGATCTTGCACCCACACAGCAAGGTGCGCCTTAAGCCGCCACTTCAGATAAATGGCAGGAATGACGGAGGTAATGGGAGAAGGTGCGAAAACAAATACCACGTCAAACGAACGGTCCTTCAGCGTTCGCGGAAAGAACAACAGACCACTCAGCACAAATGACAAATAATTCAACAATAAATTTTTAGCGCCACCACTCCCGCGAGGACGGAGCGGCACACGATGTACCACAACCCCCGGTCCAAAAGACTCAGCTGCGCAACCTTCCGCAGCATAACCCTCATAAACTTGACCATCAGGATAATTGGGTTTACCTGTAAAGACCTCTACATAGTGACCTTGCGCAACCAGAATCTTGACCATATCATTTATAAGGAATGATTCAGGCCAGAAATACTGGGAGACCAAAGCTATTCTTAAACTCATATTTTCTATTTCACGCTATCAAATCTTGATTTGAGCGCCCCCGGACCAAAACGGAGAATAGCGGCGACGAATGAAATCAGTGCCCGCCACCGATTGAATGAATAGCTGAAATCCGGCAGCCGATTCGACTTTTCCAAGAAACCCGTGGCTGTATTTTTAATATCGAAACAGGATGACTTTAGGCGATGAGCCCTTTCAACATCCGCATACTCAGCCTCGCTCAACTGGAAAAGCTCATTAAATGCATTAAAAATCGAAATCCTCTTAGTCGTAGCGGATTCTTCATTATAAGAATATCCATCCACATCAGAAAATAATCCGCACGTCATGGGCATCTTGATCGATTCAATTCCCACAATCGACGGAATCCCTGCAGCAGCGGCCTCAATAATAGTTGTCCCGGAACCTACGAAGCAGAATGCACCATTCAAGACATTCGGCAAATCGTCATACTTAACCTCGCCCATGAAGTGCACATGCTCCGCAACATTACACTCAACCGCATGCGCCTCGAGAGATGCCCGCTCCGGACCCTCGCCATATATATAGTACTCAAACTCCGCAAGCTCACGAATCGCTGGAAGCTGAGAAATCATATGCCTGTTATAAACCTTAAAATCAACCAGCCTACCTATAGAAACAATTTTCCTTGAAGTTTTGGACGGCGCCATTCCGCTATATTTAGAAAGATCAATTCCAAGCGGCACAATATCCAGCCGATCAAAATCAGTGCCCGTCAACTGAGCAGCCCTGAACGCGATACTCTCGCTGGGAAACAAAGTCAAATCGACATTCTTGTCATACAATTCAAGCAGTTTCTGCCTAAAATAGGCACCCCGTTCCCGCCACCAAGACATTTCCATCGAGTGGTAGATACCAATACTAAGCGCCCCAAATCTGATTACATCTCTATTCAAGTAGACATAGCCAAGTGTCAACAAGTCAACCACATGAACAACATCATAGTAGGCCCTGTTATTCTCCCATCTCAAAGGGAGGAAGGCGTTGATCCAGTTTGAAGCCTTAAAAAAAGGAGCCTTCTCGTACACAAATACATTGGCGCATTTTGAAAGTTCAGACATCAGCCCAGCATCATATTGGCTTGAGAGAATTAAAACATCAACCTGCTCTTCCCTAGCACTCAACTCTTTGGCCAACCGGACAATATAGGTCTCAACTCCACCTATTGCCAAACCTCCAAGAACGAATAGAACTCTTTTCACAAAATACCTCAGAGAAAATCATACAAGATCATAAAAAAACTCAACGCCACCACTCCAGCCAGAATTAATCGTCAGATTAAGCCAAAGGGTTAAAAGTGCATACAAACAAACGATGAGATACGCCACCCTGCACCCCAGCAAACCGAATACAAGGAAAGGAATGAGGACATACTCAAACATCGATATAGTAGAGTAGCCACGCCCAGCAAGAATAGCAAAATCACCGCAAACAATCCGAAAGAATGTCGCACTATAAAAGAAGTAAAATGAAACATTGAACCACTCATAGCGAGATGACAATCTATCCCAATACAGAAGACCAGTAAAAACAATTAATAAATTCCGAGAATTTACAATATCAAAAACCGGCAACGCATAGCTATATGCTTCAGCGCTCAAATAAAGCTGAATCTTATCACCAACAAAACCTAGATCGGAAAAATGATTGAAGAACACCTTTAAGTCGAAAAACCATGAAAACAACAAAAGAAAAAATGCTGAAGAAACAAGAACTAACCTACCAGGTGCAATTAAGTAAACTGCCACAGGGATGAGAAAGAAAATCGAGGAAATATGAATCGAACCAGCCATCAAAAATAAAAGAAAAGCAAAAAAATAACGACGCCGCGTCAAGAGAAAGGCTGCATAAAAAAGTATAGCCGAAGCGAGGCCAACACGAATAGCATTCATCTCCTTCGCCAGAAAGAAATGACTGAAGTAAATTAGAGAAGAAGCCCCAACATATGGCGAGAACGACCGAATACTTTTCAGATTTAAATAAACCGACAGAAAGGCTATTGGAGCAAACAGCCAATACTGAGCAGTACCAAAAACCGAAAGCAGGGACAACAACCAGAAAAAACCGAACTCTACATTATATTCTGAGTACTTATAACCACAAAAAACACCCTCGCACTCAAGAAGCGAAGGGACACTCGAAAAAATTGCCATATATGCCTGATCATCACTTCCGACCCCAACACTCCTAAAAGAAGCGAGCAAAACAAGAAACAAAACCATAAACCAAAAGCAAAAAATCTTATATGCTCGCAGGCCAGCCGCAAAGTCGAATAAGCTAAGAACGGAGATACACGCAAAGGTCAGGTAGAACGGCAGCATACTCATCAATAGATCTTCTTCATCTCACCTAAGCGAATCACAATCTACTTCCGCACCCAAGAAACAAAAAAGCAAACGCACACAATAAAATAGAAAGCGTAGGCCAACATATAACCAATGAAAACCCCTTTCGCTCCACCCAGGGAGGAGCCAAGCAGCACGGCCAATCCTAAAAACAAGATGCTTTGAAGAATTTCGGCACCAACATAAACCTTAGTCGCCGCCTTTGCCACTCCAACGAACCCGATGACGTAAGCTGATATCTTGAAGAAATCTCCAATGAGCTGATAGATGATCAAACTTTCAAGCGGGATAAACTCCTTCGACAATAGCAAGGGAACAATGAAGCTTCGCCCTCCATAGAGAGTTACCGCGCCAATAAAAAACAGCCCCATTATCAGCAGCATAAATCGCATCACATGATGCCTGATCACCTGCTTGTCTTTCTCGGCCGATATCAAAGGCATGAAGTAATATGCCAAGAACACGCCAAAAAAACCCAGATACGCACTAGAAAGCTTTATCGCACCTTGCCATATACCAGCTTCGGCATAGCCGCTTTGACGTATCAAAAACTCGCGCACGATTATCTCGACGATGGGAAAAGCAAGAGCGCTGGTCGCCAACATCAATGTGAACGACGAAAGTTTTTTGAAATCATCTCCATTTATCGCCGCAAAGGATATCCGCCCAAAAAAAGGAGAAACACGGAAAAAATACCACGCAGGAAATACACCAATAAAGAAAACGGAAACTATCGCAATTGCAGCGCCTGCAACCCCATAGTTCGCCACTAAGATCCAAGCCACCGGTAGCGCAGCAAGATTGCCAATCATCTGTATCTTGGCGTACGTCTTAGTGTCTCTTAATCCATTGCAGACCCCTGTAACCATATTGGTAAAAGCAAATCCTAACTGTGCAACAGCCAAAAGCATAACTACCCAGTAAAAACCCGCCGAGCCGAACAGAAACCCTGAAATAGGCTTTGAAAAAGCCACGCCCCCAACGAGCACTATTACGGCAAATGAACACGAATAAGTAGTCGCTGCCGAAATAAAACCTAGCAACCTACGTGACTGGGTCCGATACTCCGACACATACTTTATGATGCCATTAACGACCCCTCCGCCAGCCAACAGGGTGACTATAGTCACCGCACTCATAAAGTGCCCCAGAGTGCCCAGCCCTTCAGCGCCCAAATATAGCGCGATGAATTTTAGAAGGATAAAGCCCACCAGTAATTTAGAAAGATGGGCAGAGCTAGTTAGTAACGCACTGCGAATGGCTTTCATCAGATCTCAAATTTATCTTATTGCATTCGAGACGGTTTCTATGATGCGTGATTCTTCTTGCTTACTCAAACCAAACCATAAGGGTAAACGAACCAGTCTCTCACTTTCCTTGGTCGTATACTGATCAGCGCCCGAAAACTTCCCTAGCGACTTTCCGAACGGTGATGAGTGAAGCGGTACATAATGGAATGCTGCCATCACCGATTCATTTTTTAATGTTTCAAGAAAACGAGTTCTGGCCTCGAGCCCGGAGAGCTTTATGTAATACATATGAGCGTTATGCTCGCAATCCGCAGGAATGGAAGGAGTTTCTATCTTTTCACTGAGAACGGAAAAAGCCTTTTGATAACTGTTCCAGATTACCAGCCGGTTGGCGTTTATATCTTTTGCACTCTGAAGCTGGCCGTAGAGATAGGCGGCTTGTATTTCGGAGGGTAAATAGCTACTTCCAATGTCTACCCATGTATATTTGTCAACCATACCGCGAAAAAACTGGCTGCGATTGGTTCCTTTTTCACGGATGATTTCCGCGCGAGCAACAAACCGCTCATCATTTATGATCAGGAGGCCACCTTCACCACCACTGGTGTAGTTTTTAGTTTCATGAAAACTATATGCGGCCATGTGGCCGATAGAGCCTAAAGGACGACCTTTGTAAGTGGACATCATCCCTTGTGCTGCGTCTTCAATCACAAACAAACCGTGACGGTTAGCGATGCTCATGATCATATCCATTTCACAACCGACGCCGGCATAGTGCACAGGAACAATTGCTTTGGTTTTCGCAGTAATAGCAGCTTCAATCAGGCTTTCATCAATATTCATTGTATCAGGACGAATATCTACAAAAACGATTTTGGCTCCGCGCAATACGAAAGCATTGGCAGTACTGACGAAGGTGTAACTTGGCATGATGACTTCGTCACCAGGCTGGATATCAAGCAGTATGGCTGCCATCTCCAATGCTTGAGTGCAGGATGGTGTCAGTAGTGCTTTTCGACAACCCAGCTGCTCTTCAAACCAATGTTGGCAGAGCCGAGTAAACTCGCCATCGCCTGACATCTTAGAGCTGCGCATGGCCGCAATAACATATTTATCTTCATTGCCCGTATAAGGAGGCTTGTTGAATGGAATCATTTGTAGAATTCTTCTAGAAATTTAGGTTCAAGTTCAAGCAAGTCTTTTTTGCGTTCTTTTATCCGCCGAGCCGGGTTTCCGGTATAAATCCCCCATGGTTGGGTGCTGCGGTTTATCAATGTCATTGCGCCAACAGCACAACCTTCCGCCAGCTTGACGCCGGGAAATACGATAGAGCCTGCTCCAACGATGACATGCTTACCGAGATATACGCTTTCAAATTTCTCTTTTTTATATTTTCTGTCCACCAACGAATTTGTCAAAGTTTCGCCACTGTAATCGTCTGACTGGGAGAACACCTTCACACCATAAGCAAGCGTACAAAAATCTTCGAAATAGACTCCCGGCTCACCACCTGCGACCAGACACATGGGAGTGATATGATTGAAGCTTCCGATTCTTATCTTTCCCGAGATAACACAGAAATCATCAATTCTCGAATTATCCCCAATTTCCATCTGATCAGAATTATAGATACTGGCTTTATCGCTGATATGAACATTCTTACCGAGGCGCTTGAAGCCCATTTGCTCAAGGATATCTCTAGATAAATATGCCATGAGAGAATCCTTCTACTCCCAATAAAAGATAAATTAGATCGACCATAACGCGTTACTAAAACAACGTCCCGCCCTCTCGAGAGTTGCCGAAGACAACCAACCATTATTGAATGCAATTTCCTCCTGGCAGGTTACCTTGCAGCCCTGGCGCCGCTCAATGGTTTCAATGAAATGTGAGGCTTCCAGCAGGCTTTCGTGGCTGCTAGTACACCAGGCAAAACCACAACCGAGTAGCTCGAAATGAAGGTCGTTGACGCTCCAGATAGGCCTGATTGGCTGCGGTAATTTCTAACTCGCCACGTGCGGAGGGTTTCACCTGTTTGATAATTTGCACTAAATCGTTGCCGTAGAAGTACAAGCCGGTGACGGCTTAATGGAATTTGGGCTTGAGCGGCATTTCCTCGATGGAGATGGCACGCTTGTCGGCTTGGTTGCCCCCCTGGATTGGCAGTGGCTTGCCTTCTAGGGTGTTGAGGATCATCAGTGGAATCAGCTTTTCGGGGAAGTGCTACAGGCCGTAGTTGTTCGAACAGTTTGTGACCAGCGTGGGCAGCCCGTACGTAATGACGACGAGCGCACACTAGATGGTCAGAACTGGCCTTACTGACTGAGTACGGCGAGCCGGGTACGTAAGGCGAGGTTTCTGCGAACAGATCTTCTGAGTTTTCCAGATCGCTATACACCTCGTCGGTGGAGATATGGCGGAAACGAAAGGCTTGGCCAGTTTCGTCCAAGCTTTGCCAGTACTGGCGGGTTACGCCCAACAAGGTGTCGGTGCCAACTAGATTGGTCTCGATGAACGCCGCAGGACCGTCGATGGAGCCGTCCACGTGGCTTTCCGCAGCCAGATGCACCGTATCCGGCTGGTACTCGCGGAACACCCGCTCGACTTCGATACGGTCACCGACCTGCTCGAAGACATAGCGCTCGCTGCCATTGACCGCGGCCTGTGACTCGAAGTTGCCAGCATAGGTAAGCTTGTCCAGATTGACCACGCTATCGCAGGTGTTGCGAATGATGTGACGAATGGCTGCGGATCCAATAAAATCAGCTCCACCTGCAACAAAAATTCTCATTTACTTTTTTCTTATCGTTGCTTGCTTATTCGGAATATCAACTGCCCTCTTACCTAGCTTGGGAGAACAGCATCTACGAACTTTTTCCTGCGCATGTCCTTACCACAATTCGCACGCCCGACGCCATTCGCGCAATAAAATTCACTAGGACCTTTCTCGTCCGCATGGAGCGAATAGCCGCCGAGGGATGGATTGAGCCCAGATGTCATAGCATTATTCGTCCAGCTCCACATAACCGCCGCTTGGGGCGTAGCCTAGGAGCCCAGGCCATGCTGCATGGCTTTCAGATGATTGACGATTCGACCGCTGCTGCGCAATTGGTTCCCCTCCAACAACGATGACCGGACGAGCAATTTCCGCCTGATGGAGAACCATCGTCACATGCGCTTGATGGCTGTCGCCGGTTAGCGACTGCTCGAAGCCCAGCGGGCCGGGGCGTCGCTTGACTTGCTTTAACGCCTTTTTATCCCAAAGGGCATAGGCCTGAAGTGGCCAATGCGGACAAGGGTGGCGATAAGTACCGTGACCGTATCCAGGGGAACGCGGTGGCTAGGCAATCGACACCGGATCTGCCGTGAGCGGAGGTTCCGCGTTCTGAAACAGACCAGAATCGATCAGCAGGCTCTGCTGGGCATCGATCAGGGGTTGATGGCAGGAGCCAATCACGTCGTCCTTGGCGCTATGTTGCAGGATGCCAGAATGTGGCATTGAGCCTGCTCCTTTACTGCTGATTCACTATCCACAACTCTAGCTGCGGGCTTTTTATCCTGATTTTCAGGGAAAGCCCTCTTGCTGGGGCGCCTAGACTGCGACTGAACGTTTTTTGAGCATCAGACGAATCAGAGCGATAAAAATACCAATCATGCCGCCAAGAACAGCACCGAGCACCAGAATCAATGCTCTCTTGGGCTTGATGGGGTCATCAGGAATTTCGATCTCACCATCTTGACGGAAAACGGTAACCTTTGCGGGATCTGCCTGCATGCTGGTAAATCGGTCGTATGCTTCCTCGAGATTACGCAGCTCGGGGATGAAGGGGTCATCCGAAGTACGCCCTTCCAGTCCCTTCAGCTCTGCCCGCAGCGCCTTAGCACCACGCATATATGTCAGACCACCCGCCATGAATGCGGAAATTTGTTCTGCGTCTTGTCCACTGATGACAGGCGGATTCTCCAGCCCTATCGCCTCAGCCACTTTCAGCGCCTCTTTCAGCTGAGTGATTCGGTCTTCTCGACGAGTCTTGGCAGCAATCCGCAAGGATTTGATTTGCTGCTGAAGGCCAGAGCCAATCACTTCGATCTCGCGACGGGCGTTCCCCAGAACCTCATCGCGCGATTGCTTGCTTACCTCATCGATATAGCGCCTGGCCCACTCGACAGCCAGAGCCGGGTCGTGGCTTTCCACCACCAGTGAATAACGATCTGGCTGAACCTTATCCTGTGCCCTGATGCTGAAAGCCTTACGAAAGCGCTCGTAAAGTCGATCCTGCGATCCTTGGCGATCTTCTTCATTTAGCGAGGGCAAATAGACCATCTTGAAGAAGCGACGGATGCTTTCTTCTGCCTGCAGGTTACGGGTAAATACCGCATAGACTCCATGCTCAGTGAATAGCTCAAGCCCGCTCTCTCTGCGCCCCAGATTAAGCCCTGCAATACTGCTCAGCGATGGCTGCAAAAAATAGGTTCGAGACTCGTACACAGGCTTGCTAAGAAAGGCATATCCGGCAGCGCATGTAGTTACCAGAATGGTCACCAGCGCAATCAACCACCGTTGCCCCCAGAGGCCGTGCAGAAGTTCGACCAGATCAATTTCATCATTTCTGTGCGCGCCGCGAAGGTAGGAATTATCAGTCACAAGTAGATCCATCTCTACAAATTCAAATGAATTGGCAACACAGCACAGCTGGCAGTCTGAAATCGCTACGTGATAGGGCAAAAGCTGCTACATTTTGCCAAGTCACCACGACATTACAAGCCTTGACAGTCGCAAGGCATGCGAGATCTTCTGCAGCTTCGCGATTGGTATTGGGCTAAAGCATCGCGATGCCGAGGTCGTTGAATTGCCCCAGGTTTCGTGGAGGCCTCACTCTTGAGATGAGGCCATCAGAAAGACCACGACCTACTCCGCCGAAGTCTTGGAACATACCGTACACAGGGTTCAGAAGCACCTGAAGGACGTCCTCTGAATGGGCGACCATCGAGGCCATTGCCCTTGCAAATCGGTTGCGCGGCACAAACGCTGCACGACTCGATTAGCCGCCATCAGACCGACAACCGTCAACGTCCAAGCCTAAATACCGAAGAGCGTGAGAGCATCAAGGTGCTGGAACGGGAGCATGGCGAGCTGCGCAAGGCGAACGAGATTCCGCGCCTGGCCAGCGCGTATCTTCCCAAGTGGCGCTCGACCGCCGCACCCAATCCTGCTGGTATTTATCGATCAGTACCGTGACCGTCTTGAGGTCGAGGCGATCTGCCGCAATCCTGCTGATCGACCCGTTCGCTTTCCGCGAGCACGACGGGGTAGTGAAGGCGTGAAAGCAGCTCAGGCGCGTGCGTTTCGACATCGCCAGTTGCACTGCGTCGCGCTTGGTGCGTCAGGCTGGCTTGCCGGGCATACGGCGACGCTAGTCCGTGCGCACCATGGTGCCGACCGCAGGTCGTCTGTCCCCTGGGTCGAGCACCTGACAGTTCTATGCATTTCGCCCCTACCACTCTCGTGCGTATCGGACGTGAGTATGTCGCAGCAAGCGACATAGGAGGCGAGGGCATGCCCCCTCGCCATCGGCTTGCAGGAGCGGGTCACAAACCACAATGGGTTGCTGGTATCAACACCGAGGATTGACTCGCCCCGCGATGTATGTGCCAGTTGCCTACTACTATCGCGATGGTTTGCTGGTGGTGCAGATGGAAGTTGGAGGGGGAAGGTCTTTCAGTGGTGATGACCTGCTCCGCGCAATAACTCAGTTCCACCTTCCGCTTGTCGCTCTCCTACTTCCGTTTGCCGACTCAAAAGGTGTAGGGCGACCGCCCCACACCTTTTGGACTACCAGCTCAGCGCAGTTTCGACTGCCTCCTCAGCCCGCCAGGACGAAGTCCGCCTGGGTAATGGC